>CAMBBS010000003.1 GCA_945863875.1 Desulfopila aestuarii DSM 18488 | reverse complement strand
CTCTCCGCACATAATCCGCTCAGCAAATCTCAGCAAACCAACCCACCCACATCGCTCTTTCGCATCCCCTCAAAGCACTCCTGACCGCGCACTCTCTGGCTCAGTTTTCGTTAGCAGAAATGGCTCAATTCCTGTTAGCGCCCAAGCTTCCGTCTTTGTTGTAGGTTGCATCAGTGCTCATCTTGTTTGTATTGTAAACAAAAGTGCCTGAGACTGAGAAAGTGTTTGAAAATAATTCGTGTTACTGTTCCTTGTTTAATGGCTTTGAACCCAAATCAAGTTTTGCCTGTCTTGCAGTAACGCATCCGGCAAGAAGAAAGAGACTGACTTTCATGGCAAATGCGATAACTTTACTGAAATTCATAGAATTCTTCAAACTTACCTCCTGAAAAAGTTGCGTAAAAGAAATAGAATACATTCGCCTAGCAAAGGAACCCATTACATCTTTGCAATATTTCAATCCTTAAGACTCACACTGCTAACGTTCCTGAGCACTAGAGACTCACACAGTTGGCGGAGTCCAATTAGTTCTACTTTGGGAATCAAAAAAAGTTTATAATTAAGCATAATATCGAATAGATAGATATGTATGGCTTTGAATCCGGGGTAGTGCGGCGTGAAATAAATTCCCCTGAGAAAATCAAGTATAGCTTGAGCTTGAGTAATGCTCCCAGCGACACCCCCACCAAAAGGCTCGCGTTCATGCAAACTCTGCGATACTCGGTGGAGCGGCCATTTCAGGATGAAAAAAAAACAATGTGGACTTGGAGAGTATCAGGCTTGTGGTTGGATCGCCTGGCACCACCATATGTCACTGGTGATGCTGGCTATGTTGTTTATGCTTGAGCAGCGGTAGAAAAATCGGACCGACATTCCACTGTTGAGCTGTACAGATATTGCAACTTTGCTCAAATCTGTCCTGCCAGGAAGAGACATCACTGAATACGAAATAGTATGGCAGCCCCAAGTCAGGCACAGGAAAAGACGGGCGTCAATTGACTTCGCCTATAGAAAACAACAAGAAGACGGATTGTTGCGCCTAGCGGGTTCTGAATGGAGATGAGGTCGATTTGATTTTTCGAATCTCCTGAGCTCACCAGGATAGAAAGAGCCGTCATCTATTGCAGTTTATGCGTTGTTGAATATATTGTGACTCTGAAGGTGCAATCGATTCATAATACAGTAATCAAGCTGATTGGTGACGTTATCAAGGCGATATTTAAACACATATTTATTTGGACCATAAAAATGTGCAGAACTGTGATCGGCGTACTGGTTATGAAAACAGGCTTTGACTTAGCCAGTGGCAGCGGGGCCTTTATTTATCGGGAGGCGGATACTTTTACAGGTGTTTTCGTTATTATTATCGGGGCATATTTTATCTTGTCGAGTCTATTTCCGAACATGTTTGGCCAATCAGACTCCAGCCGTTGAAAATAGTTTACTTCGTTCATGAAATTACGTACCCCGCGGCCAATCCGAGACCGGTTCCTTTCCCGTCCCCCCTCCCCTGTCGCCATTTGCAACTCTTCTATATCCCTCCCATATGCTGTTCTCGGTAGGTCCTGATCGTTTCTTCATCGACAAAGTTCCTGATTTGGCTGAGGCATTCTTCATCGGTGCAGACTCTTGGCAGCATTTCTGTCAGCACTTCCAAAATCAGGCGTTTTTGTTCACTCTGCTCGAGATTAAGTACAGCGGATTTTATTTGGTCATACATCATAGCTTTTCTCCATTTGTGTGGTGAGCGAACCGGCGGGACAAATCCTGCAGACCTTGAATATCCGGTGAAAATACCATTTCCTGTCCAGCAGGTGTGGCAGCTTTCTTTAGTCAATTGTAGGCACTGTCGACTGGCAAATCAAGAATTCATTGGGTTCTGTTTTTTCAGTTTTAGTGGACAGCCAACCAGATGCTCTTTATGGTCTTTCTTTCATGACCTGGTTGCTCGATTTTGGTTTTGAAGTGTAGTTTTAACCCAGCCTACGCTTTCAGTATCCCCTTGAGCAATGTTAGGCGACTGCCCGATATTGTATGATCTGGCCGCAAAGGCCTATACAGAAGTTGCCGCTCCCTGAACGAAGGAGCGGGTCAGTCAACTGATAAAATTATTTCCGAAAGACCAGATATGCATGGAGGATAAGGGCAAACCGGGCTGCCGCTCTGTCTTTGATTATCGACTTCAGCCTGTCTGGCGATCAACACTCGTATGATCAGATTGTTCGGGGTGGCAACTTCAAAGCCGCATCACCCCGATGGCGATTATCTCTATGGTATTGACGTTTCTGTCGATATGGAATACCAGGGGATGTGTCTTGGTCGCAGCCTTTAAGACATTCGCATGGAACTGGCGGAGATCTCAATCTCAAAGGCATCTTGCTCGGCTGACGTATACCGGGGTATGACCAACATTCCAAAGAGATGCAGGTTCAGCAGTACAGTAAAAAAGTAAAAAGCCGCGGGTTGTATGATCCGGTGTTCCCCTTCCAGCTGTCAAATGACTTCCAGGTGCGCAACCTGCTTGATGACTACTGGCCGGGGGCCATCAATTCCGCGGCAATGCCGTACTTCTGGAATGGATCAACATCTATTACCAGTAAAAAACCAAACTGATCGGTAAGACAACATCCATTGCCAGACTTGGTGTCGTCCAGTGGTAAATGAGGCGCTTCAAATCATTTGATTATTTTATGCGGCAGGTCGAATTTTTAGTCGATACGGTGAACGGCTTATATTATCCTGTTCGCTGAACTGCTCAATGCGCCACTCATTCACACCTATGAAGGAAAAACCCGGCTGATGCCATGCGCATGCCGGTCGGTTATACGGAAGATATGTGCCGGCGAGAACGGCAGCTGGGATAGTCAGGAAAAGCTGTATATTACCCCGAAAGAAGCCACAGCCTGCGGGTTCGGCGCTGTGCCCAGGGCGTGGTGATTGAAAATGAGTGCTATGTGACCATTTCCGGCAGTGTAGGCAATATCCCTAAGGTCGAAACCATGGGCATCCAGTATTCTCAGTCGGCGATTTTTACGCCCTCGGATTTTTCGTGTCCCCGCGATGCGATAGCCGTGGAAGCGATTCCGGGCGTAGAAACGACACTCATTGCCCATCTGGATCTTGATTTAATCAAAGAAATACGAGCGATGGGGAGTGTGCGAAATGCCGAGAACCGATGCATCGACTTGTATGAGCTGCGCTGGCTTGACGATAAATAATCGTCAGCATACCAGAACCAGACCTGCCACCCAGGCGAGCTGTTCCCCCTCATCGTCTGGTGAGAAAAGCCTGTTTGACCAGCCGGCCGACTTTGTCAGCTCGCCGACGTTCACCCCATAGCCGGACATTGATGTCCGGGCATGGCGCGGATGCCGGCATTCCCCATGCTCTGCAAGCACCCGGCAATTCGGGTGCTTGGCACAAAAGCTCTCCTTGCAGGAACCTCCGGCAAAGCCAATCGATCTGGAGAAGCCATGCCGCTTTGCTTCTGTTTCAACTTCAGCGGTAATTTCATGCAACAGCCGCATGACGGTAGGGCGATCAGCGCCATGCAGCGATGCCGATTGGATTTCGATGCGGATAACCAGGGCATGTTTGCATGATTGAAGCAGTTTTCTTATGCCGGCGGGACCGGAAACATGCGGCGGGCAACTCATTGATTGACCATAGTAGGGACATTTCGGCTCTCGGCAGAAATCGGCTAATCTATCTTCTACCCGCACGCTTGCAGGTGGCAGGCGTCGGGCTTTGGTTGCACCGGCATGTACGGCAAAATTTACCAGTGCATCGATTATTTCCTGGTCGTCATGCCTCTGCATGTACATTCTCCGGCAGCCTTTTTGTCCCTTGAGAGACATCGCTTATTCTGCGGTAACGCACCATATGTCCTTACCGATGTGTTCAATTCGAAGACTCCGGGGGTTCAGCCGGATCACTTTCCGGCACGGGGAGTTTGCATTTCGCTTTTACCTGGGCAGGCTCCCCATGCACTCCCGGCTGGAAATTTTTTTCCAGCCAGTCAAGAAAGAGTGGAACGATATCACGTTTATTGGAGTGTGGCGGATTTGGCTTAATTGTTTTGTCTCCTTGGGTCGTTTGAATGATGGCGTGTAATTTTGTCGGTATAGCAACTGCTTGCTTGCCGAAATAATAAAACGTCCTGGAGATCAGAACCCTGTTGACACTGGTGTCGGATTTAAAGTTTTCTTTGCCGTGGAAGAGATTTTTCACCTGCACCAATTGACCGTCTTTGTCCTTTGCGTAAATATTGTCGCCACAGCCATTGTTTTTTCCCGGCTTTTTACATGCGTATTCAGGGAATTCCCAATACATTTCAAAAGGCAAACCTCTGTCAACGCGCATGGCAAAGACTAATTTTCCTTTATCCGGAGCGGGTGTCGTGCCGATAATCCAGTCTCCCACATTGGCATTTCTGCGGATGTGCGGTTTGCTGCAGGCAAGTGTGCAGATTCCGCCAAAAGGGTTCGGTGCAAATCCATTATCTTCGGTCACAATGTAAGAGAAAAGAGTGGGCTGTCTTGTAGCCATATGGTCATTCCTTGATGGATAAGAGTGATTTAACGTGAGCAAAATCTATACAGCGATCAGAGTAATTGATTATACTGCTTTTTGCTGCATTATGTTCTTCAGAATTCGTGTGAAATATTCTCGCGGTTTTTATCCGGCGCATCCTTTAGGGTAACATGAACGCGTCAGAGTACAAGAGACTTCTTCAGCATGGTATCCTTGACGCCCCATCATCATGGTCGATTTTTTAATATGAGAAAAAATATTTCAACCTGCTTGCATCGCGGGGGTTACTGTATTCTTGAATATTCCCTGCGGAAATTGGTGCCAGGCTGTTGACTAAAAAATATTGTTTCTTATTGATTGGTTATCGGATTTTTTACCGAGAGTGGCGGTTCGTTGGCGTGGTGAGCACTGCTCCCAGGTCTTTAAGACGTCCGATCTGACTCTTGCAATGCAGGTCATTCTCTTACATTACGGGGAGACGAACGGCACCATGAGCACAGGCGCACCGAGAGAAATAATTGTCCCGCACCGTCAAATTCCGTTAGAGATTCCGGAAGGAATAGCCCCGACGGAGTTTTTTAACAGTCCCTGTAACCTGCGGCATCTGGCGCGGGCAAACGGACTGCTGCGTACCAGGGAAGGGTTCCTCCTCTATCGCAAGGCCATTGGTCATTCCAACCTCTTTGATACCTCGATTATCTTTGATACTTCACAGAAGGTCCTCGATCCCATGGGGCGGCCGGTCCGGCGCGACCAGCTCTCAAGAGAAGAAAATCTAGTTTTCAGCCGCATGACCAAAGTGGTTTTCGATTTTATGCTGGAGAAGTTTCCCGACCCGGAACAACATCTGGTTTTCTGTGGCGAGGCCAGCCTGGATGCCACCTGGCCGCTGAATAAATCCGGCGTGCCGAGTATTCGCATGATACACAATCATTTCATGGTCTTTGACAAAGCACAGTTAGCCGCGTCTCCTCATGCCGCCAACGATAACCCTAATTTGACCGACGGCGGGCACAATGGACTTTTCTTGGATTATCTCAGCGATGTCTATTTGCAGTTTCTCGATGTGCTGGAGCTCGAAGTGCTGCGCCCGATATCACCCGAGAAATGTAAACTGGCCATCACCGGCTATCCCCAGGGCCTGCCCAGCTGGGAGGTCGTCGGTGGTGCGGCATCGTTGAATAGAGGACAGTTCTGGAAAGAGTACGATATGGTGCTCAGGGGATTTCTTGATTTTTACAGCGCACTGTTTGCCCTGGTGGCCTCCGAGGATAACCGGATACCCGCTGAAGCGGCCTTTCCCGATCGGATAGAAGATATTCTTCTCTTCAGTGACCAGTTTCATCAAGCGGCCCGCATGCTGCGCCTGCAGGTGCTGGAGGACCCGCTTTTTGCCAATCAGATTCGCTGGAAACCCGCCTACAAGCAGCTCCTGTACCGCGATGACGAAGGACGGCTGATTGTCACCATCAGTCAGAATTCCGTCGGCAATGCCATCACCGAACTGCTGGGCATTGTCGTCAAAAGAGTCGCCGATGAGCAAGCCTACGCGAAAGAGGAGGGGCAGCTGGTGGAAAAACTCCTTGAATTGAGGGCTCGATTGATAAGATATAACCTTGGGACAGCCATAGCAACCCCATCCTGGCCCCATGGCCGGTTTGTGCCGCCATCGTAACCCGTGTAAAACAAGAGCGTATTTTCAACAGCATACAGGTACTTATGGTCCGGTGGGGCAGTACACCGTATGCCGTTTACCGGGTTGCGTTGCTTGTTGCTCGGATTTCGTTTAAGGTAAGGGAGATTTTGCCGGGGAACGGGAGATGTCCGCAGCCCCGGTTGGATACATTTCAAAAATGAGGAAATAAAGGAGGAAACGATGAACTGTGACAAATGCGCCGCGACGATTGTCGCTGGAGATGAAAGAATTCACCAGAACCAGACTTTTTGCGAGGACTGCTATATGGTTGCCCTGTCGCCGCTAAAGACCTGCGATCCATGGGCGGTGCATAGTGCCAAAAATTTTGAAAGGCTCGCTGGTGATAAAAAGCAACTCACCCCGCTGCAGGCCGAAATACTTGAAAAGCTGAAAGTTCATGGGGCGATGGAACCGGTGACGCTTTTGGCAAAGCTTGGCGTCAATATGCAGCTGGCCGACCTGCAGCGGGACTTTTCCATCCTGCGCCACATGGAAAAAGTCGGTGCAGAAAAGCAGGGGGGCACCATCCTTTGGCGCTTGTGGGCATGAGAAAAGTGCACAGCATGCAAAAACAGCTCTTTGCTCCGGGCGCCGATGCGGTACTTTCACCTTTAGCTGCGTGCAGAAAACGGTCATAAAATCAGTCATCTCTCTTGTTAATCGCTTGTACTATTTCAATGAACACGCAAATACGTCGTCTTGTCATTTTCGTCCTGTGCCTTATTCTTGTCGTGCTTTTTTTTCGGCTGAATCAAAGCCGGGAGAAGCAGCTTTTCAAAGAAACCCGGACCTCGCTCTATACCCTGGTGGCCATGACCGTGGTCACTTCCTCGGAGGACCGGGCGAGAAAAGCCATGGGGGAGGCCTATGGCGAGCTCGACCGTCTCGGCCAACTCCTCAATTTTTATGCGGAAGACAGTGAGCTGAGCGCCATCAACCGCAATGCGGGCATTCAGCCGGTGCCGGTGTCGCCGGATACCCTGGAGATCATCCAGGCAGCCGTCTATGCCGGGGAACAGACGGAGGGGGGCTTTGATGTGACGGTTGGGCCGGTCGTCAAGCTGTGGGATTTCAATGAGAAAATCCTGCCGGACCCGGCCAGTGTCGCCGAACGTTTACCCTTTGTCGGCTATCAGAACATCGTCATCGATGCCGCCGCTTCCAGTGTCTTTCTGAAAAAAGCCGGTGTGCAGGTGGATCTGGGTGGAATTATCAAAGGATTTGCCGCCGACAAGGCTGTTGCCGTATTACAGAAGAACGGCATGGAAGGCGGCATTGTTGCCGTGGCCGGGGACATCAGGGTGTTTGGCCGGCAACCGGATGGCAGGCCGTGGCATTTAGGGGTGCAGAACCCCAGGCAAAAAGAGGACAGCGATGTGCTGCTCGCGACCCTGGACCTTGAGGACAAAGGAATCTCGACCTCGGGGGATTATCAGCGCTATTTTATTCGGGATGGCGTGCGCTACCATCATCTGTTCAACCCGAAAACTGGTTTTCCGGAGAGCCTCTGCCAAAGTGTCACGGTTATAGCCCCCACCACGACCCTGACCGATGCCTTTGCCACTGGGATCTTTATCATGGGCCCGAAAAAGGGCTTGGCCCTCCTGGAAAAGCTGGATATGGACGGTATTATAGTCGATCAAGACGGGAAAGTTTTGCTGACCAAAGGGCTTGACAACCAGGTCCATTTCATAGACGCCAAGTAATGCCGGACGTGCGAGCCTGAAAAAATTGCACGATATTATTCAATTATTATCCTTTAACATAACGGCATGACATGTTTTTTTCACTTGCGGCGCTTGTTGTTGGTCTGGCCCTCCTGGTATGGAGCGCCGATCTCTTTGTAGAAGGTTCGGCCTCCACCGCCCGTCATTTCGGCATGCCGCCGCTTTTGATCGGCATGGTGGTTATCGGTTTCGGCACATCCGCACCGGAAATGGTGGTTTCCGTCCTGGCGGCATCACAGGGGAACCCCGGGCTTGCCCTTGGTAATGCCTATGGCTCAAATATTACCAACATTGGTCTGATCCTTGGGGCGACCGCACTGATCAGTCCGATAGCCGTACATTCGCAGGTGCTGCGCAAGGAGCTGCCGATTCTCTCCGCCGTGACCATTCTGGCCGCCTGGCAAATCTGGGACGGGCAGATAACCCGTACCGAGGCGGCGGTCCTGCTTGGTGTCTTTGTCGCGCTGATGGTCTGGACCATCCGGCAAGGCCTGGTGGAAAAGGGGGATATCCTCGGTGGTGAGGTGGTGCTGGAGCTGGAAATCCACCCCCTGCCGATCAGCCGGTCGATCTTCCGGCTGATCATCGGACTGGTCCTGCTCATTGTCAGCTCCCGAATGCTTGTCTGGGGTGCGGTGGATATAGCCCGCAGTTTTGGTGTCAGTGATCTGATTATCGGCCTGACTATTGTCGCGATTGGAACGTCGCTGCCGGAACTGGCCTCGGCAATTGCTGCCACCCGGAAAGGGGAGCACGATCTGGCGCTCGGCAACATTCTTGGTTCCAACCTGTTTAACACCCTGGCCGTTGTCGGCCTTGCCGGTGCCATCCATCCGATGTCGGTGGGGCCTGAAGTCTTCTCCCGGGACATGCTGGTGATGGCGTCGTTGACCCTGTCACTGTTTATCGTCGGATATGGTTTCGGGGGAAGGGGCGGCCGTGTCAACCGCTTCGAGGGCGCTGCCCTGGTCTGCTGTTACGTCGGCTATACCGGCTATCTGGCTTCAGCTTTCTGGCAATAAAAGGAAGTGCACTCCCCCAGTCCACTGCTTGTCATGCGACTGGAGGAGCAATAGTAGCCTATTGCAGTTTCCATTGAGGGTTTCTTTTGCCTAAAAAGGCGGCCACCCCTTCCTTGGCATCATCGGTGGTACACAGCCTGGCAAAGGCCTCGTTCATAAACTGGAACTGTTTCTGATAATCCATGTCTTCGGATTGATAGAAGGCGCTTTTGGCGATCTGCACGGCCAGAGGGCTTCTTTTGGCCAGGTCTTCCGCCCAGCTGAGGGCTGCTTCGTCAAGTTCTTCATGGGCGACGACTCTATTGATGAGGCCGAGTTCGAGGGCTTCCTCGGCCTTGAGCAGGTTGCCGTAGAGCAGGAGTTCCAGGGCTTTCTTGCGTCCGACACAGCGGGCAACCGGCAGGATCGGTCCGACACAATTGAGACCGACATTGATGGCCGTAAGGCCCATTTTCACCCGTTCCGAGGCAATCACCAGATCAGCCGCCGCGGCAAGTCCCATGCCATTTGCCGTGGCCACACCCTGCAGCTGGGCAATGACCGGTTTTTTCATGGTGGAAATGGTCACCAGAGGATTTTCCATCCATTCGATCCATTCTCGGTATTGGATTGCCGATTTACCGGTAAGTTCGTTGACATCGATCCCGGCACAGAATGCCCGTCCGGAACTTTTCAGCAAGATAACGCGAACCTTGCCGTCTGCCTCCATGGCCAGGAGTGCGGCATGGAGTTCCCCCGCCATCTGACTGGTAAACGTGTTTAACTGTTCCGGGCGATTCAGGGTTATGATCCCGACATGTTTTGCTGTAACCTCAACGAGAACTGTTTCAAACATTACACGACACCTCCGTTTATGTAGATTTTTGCGCTGCCTGCTGCATTATTTCGTTTGGACCATATTGTTTATGGTTCTCTTTTTCTATCATGTTTAGAGAGAAAAAGCAGTTTTTATCCATATTAAAAACTTGCATACATTCGTGTATGTATATATAATGAGCGGTTTGTGGCAGGAGAGACGGCGGGAAATATTGCCTGGTCTCTCGGCGAGAGAATAAAGCTTCCTCCCTGCAGCACATAAATTAAATTATATATGGTGTCAGTATGTTGAAAATAAAGTTTAGACCATGCGTTTTTTTGACGGCCCTGTTGGCCGGATCCCTGTTGGCCGGTTGTACGGAACAGGCGCAGGAAGTCTCAACGAAAAAAGTTCCGGTTGAGGTTGCCATGATCACCCTCAAGGCGGAATCGGTTCCTCTCGAAGTCGAATTACCCGGTCGAACAGCGGCGTACCGGGTGGCGGAGGTTCGTCCCCAGGTGAACGGCATCATTACCAAGCGGCTCTTTACCGAGGGCAGTGAGGTCAGGGCCGGAGAAATTCTTTATCGGATAGATGCCGCCTCCTATCAGGCGAGGCTGGACAGCGCCAGGGCAACTCTGGCCAAGGCCAAAGCCGCCGAACATCTGGCGAAATTGAAAGCGGAAAGATACCGGAAGCTTGTCCGGACGAAGGCGATAAGTGAACTGGATCAGCTCGAGATCGAGGCGATCTGGCAGCAGGCCGTGGCCGATGTGGCTTTGGCCGAAGCGGCCCTGGACAGCGCCCGTATCGATCTCGAATACACACGGGTGACGGCGCCGATCGGCGGTCGAATCGGCACATCGATGATAACCGAAGGGGCCCTGGTTACCGCGCAGCAGGGCACGCCGCTGGCCATTATTCAACAGCTTGATCCGCTGTACGTCGATGTCACGCAGTCAAGCAGCGAATTGTTCAGGCTGAAAAAGAACGTCGCCGCCGGTGTGATTCAGGGCGGGGAAAAACGCAACTCCGAGGTGACCATTCTTCTCGAGGATGGCTCGGCCTATGAACAGGTCGGCTCCTTGGAATTTTCCGATGTGACGGTCGATCCATCGACCGGAACGGTGACCCTGCGTGCTTTGGTCGATAATCCCGATGAGGCGCTGCTGCCGGGAATGTTTGTCCGGGCCCGAATCGCCGCTGGGGTGCGGCTGAATGCGATTCTTGTTCCCGCCGAAAGTATCAGCCGAAATAGCAAGGGAGAGGCGGTTGTCATGCTGGTAAATGATCAGTCGACCGTGGAAAGCCGCATCATTTCAAGCGGACGGAACATCGGCAATAAGGTTCTGGTGGATAAAGGCCTGGTGGCCGGCGAGCAACTGATTACCGCCGGTTTTCAAAAAATTAAACCCGGAACCGTGGTGAAGGGGATGCCGCCGCAGGGCTTGTTGCCTGGAGAGCTTGCGCTGCAGGCAAATAAATCCTTAACTTCTGTTATCAAGGCGGAGTAAATCATGGCCAGGTTTTTTATAGATCGCCCAATTTTCGCATGGGTTATTGCGCTGGTTATCATGCTCGCCGGGGCCTTGTCCATCGTTCGCCTGCCAATCTCGCAGTACCCTGAAATAGCACCGCCGGCGGTGACTATTACGGCAAGATATCCCGGTGCTTCGGCCAAGACCATTGAAGACAGCGTGACGCAGATCATCGAGCAGAGCATGAACGGTCTCGACCACCTGCTCTATATGAGTTCCCAGAGTTCATCCGCGGGAACGGTGACGGTTACCCTGACCTTTCAGGCGGGTGCGGACCCGGATATCGCCCAGGTACAGGTGCAGAACAAACTGCAGCAGGCGACAAGTCAGCTGCCGCAGCAGGTGCAGCAGCAGGGATTGCAGGTTGCCAAATCCAATTCGACCTTCTTGATGGTGGTAGGTCTTATCTCGGCCGACGGCAGTATGGATAAAAATGATCTCACCGATTTCATGGTTTCTACCCTGAAAGATCCCTTGAGCCGTACTGCCGGAGTCGGCAGTATCCAGATCTTTGGCGGCCAGTACGCCATGCGCATCTGGCTCGATCCCCACAGATTGACCAGCTACCAGCTGACCCCCGGTGATGTCAGTGCGGCCATCTCGACCCAGAATAATCAGGTGGCGGTCGGCGATCTGGGCGGCACGCCAGCTGTTGCCGGCCAGCAGGTAAGTGCCGGCATGATAGCGCAGACAAAGATGAGTTCCCCCGAGCAATTTGCCGAAATTCTGCTCAAGGTAAACGCCGATGGGTCGCAGATCCGTTTAAAGGATGTTGCCCGGGTGGAGATCGGCGGGGAAAGTTACGATGCAATCACGACGTTCAATGGACAACCGGCGGCTGGTATGGCAATAATGCTCGCCACCGGCGCCAATGCCCTGGATACCGCCGAGGCGGTCCGTGCCAAGCTCACCACTTTGCAGCCATACTTTCCTGCTGGAATTGAAGTGGTGTACCCCTATGATACGACAACCTTTATCAAAATATCGATTGCCGAGGTGGCGAAGACCCTGGTTGAGGCCATTCTCCTGGTCTTTCTGGTGATGTTTCTCTTTCTGCAGAATTTCAGGGCAACGCTTATTCCGACCATAGCCGTGCCGGTCGTCCTGCTCGGTACCTTTGGGGTCATGGCCGCCTTCGGCTTCTCGATCAATACCCTGACCATGTTCGGCCTGGTGCTGGCCATTGGTCTGCTCGTCGATGACGCCATTGTCGTCGTTGAAAACGTCGAGCGGATCATGGTGACGGAAGGGCTTTCGCCACTGGAGGCGACCCGGAAATCGATGGATCAGATCACCAGCGCTCTTATTGGTATCGCCCTGGTCCTTTCCGCCGTCTTTGTGCCCATGGCCTTTTTTGGTGGATCCACCGGGGCTATCTATCGTCAGTTCTCGTTGACCATTGTTTCGGCCATGACCCTTTCGGTTTTTGTGGCCTTAGTTCTCACTCCGGCCCTCTGTGCGACCATGTTGAAACCGGTAAAGCCTGGAGACCATGGCGAAAAGCGAGGTTTCTTCGGCTGGTTTAACCGTATGTTCACGCGAAATACCGAGCGTTACAGCAGCAGCGTTGGCTATATTCTGCAGCGCGCCGGCAGGTTCGGTTTGATCTATATCCTGCTCATCGGCGGGATGGTTTTTCTCTTCACACGGCTGCCGACATCCTTTCTGCCCGATGAGGATCAGGGGGTGTTTCTGACCATGGTGCAGCTCCCCACCGGCGCTACGCAGCAGCGGACGCAGGATGTGCTTGACAAGGTGCGGCATTACTATCTGACGGAAGAAAGTGACAACATTGTCTCGGCCTTTACCGTGGCCGGCTTCAGCTTTGCCGGTACCGGCCAGAATATGGGTCTGGTCTTTGCCCAGCTGAAAGACTGGAGTGAGCGCAAGGGCCAAGACCAATCGGTTAACGCCATACTCGGCCGGGCGATGGGCTTTTTCCCGAAGATGAAAGAGGCGCAGATATACGCCTTCAACCTGCCCTCCATTCCGGCCCTCGGCACCTCGACCGGCTTTGATTTTTATCTGCAGGACCGGGCCGGGCTGGGGCATGAAAAACTGATCGAGGCGAGAAATCAGCTCCTTGGCCTGGCGGCCCAGCACCCCGATCTCACCCGTGTCCGGCCGAACGGCATGGAAGATACGCCGCAGTACAATGTCGATATCGACTATGAGAAGGCTATGGCTCTTGGTGTGACGGTCAATGCAATCAATAGCACCCTGTCCACCGCCTGGGGATCCAACTATGTCAATGATTTCGTGCATAATGGCCGGATAAAAAAAGTGTATCTCCAGGCCGATGCGCCGTACCGCATGCAGCCGGAAGACATCAAGCTGTGGTATGTGCGTAACGGTGGTGACCAGATGGTGCCGTTTTCCACCTTTACCAGCGGTCACTGGAGTTATGGTTCGCCCCGGCTGGAACGCTTTAACGGCAACCCGGCGGTCGAGATTATGGGCGAGGCCGCACCCGGCAAGTCCAGTGGTGATGCCATGGCGACGATCGGCAGGCTGGTGGCACAGCTGCCCAGCGGCATCGGCTACGAATGGACCGGAACATCCTACCAGGAACAGCAGTCGGGCTCCCAGGCCCCGGCGCTCTATGCCATCTCCATTCTGGTGGTCTTTCTCTGCCTTGCCGCCCTGTACGAGAGCTGGTCCGTGCCGTTTTCGGTTATGCTGGCCGTGCCGCTCGGCGTCCTTGGCGCCCTGGCGGCGGCCTACCTGCGGGGCATGGAAAATGACGTCTATTTTCAGGTGGGGCTGCTGACCACCATAGGTCTGTCGGCGAAAAATGCCATCCTGATAGTTGAGTTCGCCAAATCGCTCCATGACCAGGGCATGGATCTCATCGCGGCAACCGTCGAGGCCTGCCGGATGCGACTTCGTCCAATCCTGATGACATCCCTGGCCTTTATGCTTGGCGTTTTCCCCCTGGTGATCAGCACCGGCGCGGGGGCCAACAGCAGGCATGCCATCGGGACGGGGGTGTTTGGCGGTATGTTGTCGGCAACAATCCTGGCGATCTTTTTCATCCCGCTCTTTTTTGTCGTGGTTTTGCGAGTGTTTACGAAAGGTCAGGTCAAAGACACCGTTGCCGCCTCGGTTCAGGAGTGGTGATGTTGCCAACATTCAGCGATTATCTCATTTAAGGACGGGCCCTAAGGAAGCAGAATGGCACGAAAAACAAAAGAAGAGGCCTTGAAAACGCGGGAAGCACTTTTGGATGCGGCGGTGGAGGTCTTTTCCACCCGCGGTGTTTCCGCCACCACGCTGGCGAACATAGCCAAGGCGGCCGGCGTGACCAGAGGCGCCATTTACTGGCATTTCACCAATAAAGAGGATCTGCTCAGTGCCCTGTGGGAACAGCTTCTCCTGCCCTTTCAGCCTATTGTCCGTGCAAGTGAAGATCCGGGCGAAGCCGATCCCTTAGGTAAATTGAAACAAACCTATGTCGATTTCTTTAGAAACCTGAAAGAGGATCCACGACTTCTGAAGCTGTGCCGGATTCTGATCAACAAGTGTGAAGCGGTGGAGGATACCGGTACGCTGCATCTGCACCGGGTTAATTGTCATCTTGAGGGGCAGCGCAAGATTGAACAGATTCTTCGTAACGCCATCACCCAGGGGCAGCTGCCGGAGAACCTCGATGTGCGCATGGGCAGCATCGCCACCATTGCCTTTATCGATGGTTTGGTCGCCAACTGGATTATGTTTCCGGATATTTTAGATGTCCAGCAGGAGATTCCGGCTATTCTTGACGGCCTGATGCAGATGCTGCGTTCCGGGTTCATTCGCTGACGCAGCAGGAAAAAATCTTCACCACCTCTCCTCTCTCTCCGGCAGGGCACGCTGAATTTCGAGAAAACGGGGTTTGTTTCTCCCATAGCAGGCGACGATATCGGGATCAAAACTTACCCCCATTTCCTCATGGACATATTTTTCGACAAAACTGATCGGCATGGCATCCTTGTACGGTTTTCTTGAAAGAAGGTTGTCGAAGACATCGACAAAACACATTATCCTCGCCGCCAGTGGAATCGCCAGCCCTTTTAAGCCATGCGGGTAGCCGGAGCCGTCCCATTTCTCATGGTGCGATAGGGCAATCTCATGGCCCAGCAGTAGATAGTGGGATCCGGTCTGCTGGTACAGATCCATGAGAATCTTTCCGCCGATCACCGTGTGTTCCTTGACGATTTCATACTCTTTCGGCGTATATCTCCCTCGTTTCATCAGCAGCGCATCGGGAATACCGTTCTTGCCGATATCGTGGAGGACACTCATGGTAGCAATATCTTCAACCAGTTGTTCGGTTATTTCCTGATCCTCTCTCTCTTTCATGAGATCCGCGGCCAAAACTGCGCAATACTGTTTTGTCCGCTGCAGGTGTGCGCTGCTTTCGCCGCCCCGCTCCGCCGCCAGTTCGGCAAGGCCACTCACCAGACAATGGTGGTCCTGCAGGCGAAGCAGTCGCCGCGCTCCCCGTAGGCGCAGGGTCAGTTCCTCGCTGACAATGGGCTTGGCGACAAAGTCGTCGGCACCGGTGCTTAAGGCCTTTATCAGTGCCTCCTTGTCATCCCTGGTCGTCAGGGCCATGATATAGGTGCGGAGCTTCTCTTGCGCCCGGATCTCTTTGATTACTTGAAAGCCGTCGGTATGAGGCATCAGCAGATCGGTGATAACGATCCTGATGGCCATCATGTCCTTTGACCATGTGGCGATACCGTCACCGCCATTTTCCGCGGTAAGAACGTGGTAGCCCAGCTTCTCGATTTTTTTCTTCAGCAGATTTCGCTGGGTCATCTCGTCTTCAATGACCAGAATCGTTGGTTTTATAGAAAGAGAATCAATCATTTGTTCGCTCCATGAAGCGTTTATTTCTGGTTTTCAGTACAGTACAGCTCGGGTAAATGCGAGCGCTTCCATATAGAGAGGGTAGAGTTTGCCGGCGGCAACGTTTATTTTTTGTACTGCGGCAAGGCAGGCGGGTTTGTCCCTTTTTTCGTAACTGATAACCGCATCAAGAAAGGGGGCGTAGGGGCCGAGCTGATTGACAAGGGCACTTTGCAGTGGCTCACTGAGCGAGAGCTGTTCACATATATAGTCTATCGTGGTGTCGAGCAGGGCATGCAGCAGAGAAAAAAGACCCAGGAGAAAAATTTCGTCGGCTTTATCTTTCCAGCCGGTTTCCAGGGCGAGCAGCTCGGCCATTTTTGCCCTGACCACCGCCAGCCGCACGAGCTCGCCCGGTTTGTCCGAGGCGAGTTCGGAGATCAAGACCAGGATGATGAATCGGCGCAGTTCGTTTGCGCCCAGGTAGGTTATGGCGTGGGCAATTGAATCTATCGATTTCAGACGATAAAAATAGGACGAATTGATGTAGCGCAGGAGTTTATAGGCCAGCGCCACATCTCTTTCAATGATCGATTCGATCTTTTTCCGCGTGGTGGTTTTTTTGTTCACTTCGGCGAGGAGATTGACCAGGTTGATTTTTGATGAATCGATCTCTTGGATGCGAATTCTTTCCGGTTTACAAAAAAAATACCCCTGGAAATAAGAGAAGCCAAGTTTACTCGCCTGAACGAATTCTTCATAGCTTTCAACTTTTTCGGCGAGAAATTTCAGCTTGTGCCGGGAAAGCAGATGCAGGGTTTTGTGCAGGGTGCCGACCGGGGTTAACAGGAAATCAAATTTGATAATATCCGCAATCTCGATGAGGGGTTCCAGGTCGGCATTATAGACAAAATCATCAAGGGCAATGGTATAGCCATCGACGCGCAACTTTTTGCAGATGGTGATAATATCCGGGGTAGGCAGGACATCTTCGAGTATTTCCACGACTATTTGATTTTTGGGAAAAGCAGCGGGAAGATTCTGTAACAGCAGCTCGTGGGTGAAGTTGATAAAACAGGGTTTAAAGCCGCTGATTTTATCGATGCCTTCGGTCAGGAAGGCACTGGACAGCACACTGGTCGTGGCCCTGTTGCCGCTGGTGTTGTGAAGCGATGATGTCTTCGTCCCACGGTAGAGGAGTTCATAGGCGTACAGCTTTTTGTAAGCTGTAAAGATCGGTTGCCGGGCAATAAATAAGTCCATTCTCGTTCACATGATGTCTCGCTCTGCTGTCGAGTTCAATCGGGTAGGTAGCTTTTTTAGCGAGTGTAACGCCGCGTCATTTGCAACTCTTCACCACAAAGAAAAGCATATCACGTAATTTTTAGCTATGACAATGAAAAAACAATCCTTCCTCTTCTGCTGTTGACGACGCCGTGCTGCTCCTTCCTGCACGGCCGATACTTTTTCAGCCGGTTTGCTTTCCCTTTTGCTTTTTGCTAAAATCCCTCAGAGTGTGCATGAAGAGCTATCAAAAGCGTGCTGTTTACCGGGCGCGCCTTTATTTGCAACGGGGTGCCAAGATCATGAGGTTATTATTTGTTGTGCTGCTCGTCGCTTCAACATTGCTGGGGAGAGTCCCCTCCGTCTTTGCGGCGACGGTTCGTTTTGCCCCGTTGCCAATGGAAAATAAGGAAACCGTGCTGAGCCGGTTTCGTCCCCTGACTGAATTCCTTGCTCAGCGTCTGCAGATCGATATCGAGTATGTCTATGCGGATGATTATGCCGAGCTGCTGGAGAATTTTCGGAAATCGAAGGTAGATATCGCCTATCTTGGGCCGCTGCCGTATGTGGAGTTACGCGCTGCCTATGCCGAGGCGGAACCTTTGGTGTTTTTCAAAGAATCTTCCAATGCCGTTACCTATACCTGTGCTTTGGTGACGTTTCCCGGCAATGACTTTGATGTGCGGCATGGCAGGTATCAGAAAATTGCCCTGACCCAACCGCTCTCTACCTGCGGGTATCTGTCGACGAACGGCCTGCTGCGAAACAGCAATAACTCTTTGGAAGATAACAATTATCGATATGTCGGAACGCACGACGAGGTTGCCCTGTCGGTCATTCGCGGAGAATTTGCCGCGGGAGGGCTGAAAACAGCGGTGGCCCGAAAGTATGCCCATCTGGGATTATTTGTCCTGATGGAAACTCCGCCTTTGCCGGCGTTTGCCCTGATCGTCAATACGCGCACCATGCCGCCGGACCTTATTGCCGCCATCAAGGAGGCACTTCTCGAACTGGACTTGACACACAGCGGCCAAGGGCAGCAAATTCCCTGGAATGATGTGATCGGTAATGGCATCGTCGAGGCCCATGACAGCGATTACCAGGTGATCCGCGATCTCCTCGGTTCCGCACGTATTCAGCAGAAGGGCAATTTCTAGATGGCACGGTTCAATGGTCGGTTCACAGGGCCTCTGACGTTGACCATTATTTTGCTGGTGCTCGCCGTATCTGCGGTAGCCTTACTGCATCATCTCCGCCTGGTCAAAGAGGAAAATTATTTTTCCCGGCAGGATAATCAGTTGAGGCTGGCGTATCAGGCAAGTCTGCAATCGTATGAACTGGCTATGGAAGGTTTTTATGCAAGTACCATCAATCGAGACGATGTGGCGAGTCTTTTTGCCGATGGGGCGCGGTTTGACGGGTATGCCAGGGCTGTGGCGAGGGGGCAACTCTATCGGCTGCTGCACAGTGATTACAATTTGATGAAAAGCTACAACCTGCTGCAGCTGCACTTTCATCTTGCCGATGGGACAAGCTTCCTGCGCTTTCATAAACCGGAGAAGTATGGCGACCCGCTGGCCGGTATTCGCCCTTCAGTCGAGATTGTCAATCGAGAGCACCGTCCGATAACAGGATTCGAAATGGGCAAGGTCAGTCCGGGATTTCGCCACGTGTTTCCGATTTCATGGGATGGACGTCATATCGGTTCGGTTGAAGTGAGTGTCACGACCAAGGCAATCAGTGATGCCATGCACCGCCTCGACCCCAGCAAGGAGTATGCTTTTCTTCTCAGCAAGAAGCGCATCGAACCATTTCTTTTTAAAGATCAGCAGTGGCTCTATAGCACGTCTGCGCTTGATTCCGCATACATTATTGAAGACGCCAATCCTCTTCTGCCCGACAGCCCTCAACCTCTTTCCGCCGCGGCAACGGTCATTACCCAAAAATTAGCCAACAATAAGCACATACAGGCGGCTTTCGATCAGGGCCGGTCTCTCACGGTAAAAGCCGACGTGCAACAACGCCCTTACGTGATATCGTTTTTGCCTGTCTTTGATGTCACCAATCAGCTTGCCGCCTATCTGGTTGCCTATAAGGAGGATGATGCGCCGGTTCTTTTTTGGCAGGAAGCGCTCATTTACATCCTTTCTTCGCTCTTTGCGCTTGGTTTCATTGGCTTTTTATTGCAGAACCTGCGCCAACACGCCCTGGCGCTGAACAAAGAACGCGGCAATCTCCAGACGATCAACGATACCCTGGCCGAAGGCCTCATTGTCCTCAATACCGCAGGTATAATCCAGCACTGCAATCCGGCGGCCTGCAAAATATTGGGGTATGCGGCCTTTGATTTAGTCGGAAAGAGTCTGCGGCAGCGGATGATGTACCTCGGTGAGTACCCCGAGCAAGGACAAACTGTTGTATCGTTTCACGAGCGTGTCAGCCAGGGGCTGACCTATGACGGCGAGATAGTCTGTACGAACACGGTGGAGGGTGAATACATCATCGATGTGGCCAGTCGACCGATTCGTAAAGACGGCGAGATAAGCGGCTCGGTCGTCGCTTTTCACGATATCAGCACGCGCAAGAAAACCGAGGCGGCCCTTGTCGCCAGCGAGGAAGAGGCGAGAAAGCTCTTCGCCGCGGTGGAGCAGAGCCGGTCGAGTATCATTATCACCAATTTACAGGGGCATATTGAATATGTGAACCCGGTTTTCACCGAAATAACCGGCTATTCCTCTGCCGAGGCAATCGGCGAAAGCCCGCGTATGCTCAAGTCTGGAACCATGGACAGAGCATTCTATGCGCGGATGTGGCAGACCCTGGCTGCTGGCCGAGAGTGGAAAGGGGAAATACATAACCGTCGTAAAAACGGCGAAATGTATTGGGCGTTCGCTTCCATCGCACCCGTCCGCAACAAGGATGGCGTCGTCTCGCATTATATTGCCATTAAGGAAGATATTACAGAACGCAAACACATGGAGAAAGAGTTGCGTGAAAAAGAACTCATCCAGCGGACCCTGATAAGCAATTTACCTGTAGGGTTGATAATTATTGATGAATTGACCAGGACCATCGAACACGTCAACCCGGTGGCAACTGCGATGTTTGGTACTTCCCCGGAGGATATCGAAGGGCATTGCTGTCACCTCTTCCTCTGTGCCTCGGAGCCGGGGAATTGCCCCATTCTCGATCTTCAGCAGCAGGTGGATAACTCCGAGAGAGTGATCGTCAATAAACAGGGGGTGAAAATCCCGGTGTTGAAAACAGTCACGAGAATTTCAATTCAAGGGAAAAAGAAACTGATTGAGTGTTTCGTTGATATTCGGCAGCGGGTTGAAGTCGAAGAACGATTGAAATTATCCAATGTCCAGCTGCAGCAGGAACAGGCCCGGGCCGAGGACCTGGCGAGAAAAGCTGAAACTGCCAACAGGTCCAAAAGCATGTTCCTGGCCAATATGAGCCATGAAATCCGCACCCCACTGAATGCAATTATCGGCTATGCGCAGCTGCTGAATATGGATGCGTCGCTTGAGGGGAGTCAGCTGGAGCAAATACAGACGATTAACCGTTGTGCTGATCATCTGTTGGAGTTGATAAATAATATACTGGAAATATCAAAAATCGAGGCAGGAAGCATAACACAGAAAAAAGAAGCGATGGCTTTTGCCCGGCTGTTCACTGATATCAGGGCGATTTTTCACCTATCCTGCATGCGCCGCAACCTGCAGCTCACTCTTGCATGTGCAGGCATAGAACAGGTGGAATTTTCTGTTGATCGGGGCAAAGTACGTCAGGTCATCATGAATCTTATCGCCAATAGCATAAAATTCACCGGACAGGGCGGCATTGCCGTGACGGCCGCGGTTGTTTCAGTGAAGGCCGGGGCCCACATGATCAGTGTTGATGTTCGGGACACCGGGGTCGGCGTGCCGCCGGCAGAACGGAAGAACCTTTTCCTGCCTTTTGAACAGACATCAAGCGGTAAAAATGTTCAGCAGGGGACTGGCCTCGGCTTATCAATCAGCCGCGCGTATGCCCGCAGCATGGGCGGAGATCTGCAACTCGTCAAAAGTACTCCCGGGCAGGAGACGGTATTTCGCTTTACCTTTATTGCCGAACAGATTGAAGGTTCTGCGTTACGCTATGATGGAGATGCTTTCTCCGGCAGCGACGGGGTGCCGCTCTCGCAACGGCCGTACAGAATGTTGATTGTCGATGATGATGCCGTCTCGAGCAGGCTTTGGCAAAAAAGATTTGCCGGCGCAGGCTTTGAGGTCCAGGCGGTGAGCAACGGAGAGGCGGCTCTGTTCATTTTCGAAAGGTTCACCCCGGATGTGGTATTGATGGATATTTTGTTGCCGGCTATGGATGGGTATGAAACAACCAGGAAAATCAGGCAGCTGTCTGGGGGCGAGCGGGTGAAGATTATCGTCGTGACCGCTACCGGGATTAATTACGAGGAAATTCAGCAGAAAGCAGCAGCCGAAGCAATTGACGATTATTTTTGCAAACCATTTAAAGTCGATGATCTGATAAAAAGAGTACAGCAGCTGTGCACCGGCCGGGAAGAGGACAGTTTAGCCCGGCCCAGGGGTGAAGAGTATGAACCTTCCCGGCAGTTTAAGACACTTGCTGCGCAGTTGCCTTCCGTCACCCGGAGTAAATTACGATCGGCTATTGAAGGTGGCGATATCGACGGCTTTACCGTCCTGGTCGATGCAGAACAGTCTTGCAGTGACCCTTTACGCGACTATCTTAAATATCTTGGACAACGGTATGAATATGACGCACTCCTGCAGCTGCTTGCGGTAGATGCTGCGCATAGGCCATAAGTGGGAGATGTATCATGACACATGAATCGATAATGATAGTGGATGACACTCCGGAAAACCTCAAGGTCCTGGGGGCGCTGCTGCAGCGGCAGGACTATAGAGTGAGCGCTTTTCCACGGGGCCGAATGGCGATTTCGGCGGCAAAACGGCAACCGCCCGATCTGGTCCTTCTTGATATCAATATGCCGGAAATGGATGGTTTCGAGGTCTGTGAAACTTTTCAGAAAGAGTCAGGTCTTGCCGATATTCCCATAATATTTATCAGTGCATTGGACAGCACGGCGGATAAGGTTCGCGCCTTGCGCAGTGGCGGGGTCGATTATATAACCAAACCATTTCAGGCGGAAGAGGTCTACGCCAGGGTGGATACGCATCTGCAGCTGCGTCGGGCGCGAGAAGTGCTGCGGTCCTTTAATCAACAACTTGAAGAAAAGGTAGCCGAGCAGGTTGCGGAGATTAATCAGTCGCAGATTGCGACAATTTTTGCCCTCGCCAAGCTTTCGCATACCAGAGATGATGATACCGGCCTGCATCTGGAAAGGGTGCAACACTTTTGTAAGCTGCTGGCGACCGAGCTGGCCAAAGTTCCACAATACGGTGCAGACATCGATGCGGCGTTCATTACGACCATTTTTCATGCAAGCCCCCTTCACGATCTGGGCAAGGTCGGCATAAAAGACGCTATTTTGCTGAAACCAGGCCCGTTAACGCCTGAAGAATTCGAGATTATGCAAACGCATACCACTTTGGGGGCAACTACTTTAGAGGCGGTGTACCAGCATTATCCGAATAGTCAATTTATCAAAATCGGCATCGAGATAGCAAAGCACCACCATGAAAAATGGAACGGAGGCGGTTATCCCTGTGGACTCTCGGCCACGGCAATACCCCTCAGCGCGCGGATCATGTCGCTGACGGATGTCTACGATGCCTTGCGCGCACGTCGCCCCTACAAAGAACCCTTTAGCCATGAGAAGAGCAGAAACATCATCCTCGAAGGGAGCGGCAGCAGTTTCGATCCTAAAATTGTTGAGGTTTTCAACGCCATCCATGACACATTCAATACTACCTATGTTTCTTTGGCCGACATTTAGGAACCTGTCAAAGCAGACATCAGCCCTCAAGGACTGCTCGAATTTTTGCGGCCAGGCTCCGTTGTGCGAAGGGTTTCTTTACTCCTGCCGAGAGCCTCGCACGCTGATGTGTTCGCATCGATAATGCGCCCGTCGTCGGCAAGCAAATAGACGGCATCCAGGTGACTGTCAAATAATCGTCGATACCGTTTTTCTTCCTGATGATGTGCCTCTTCTGCTTGCTTTCGTCTCGTGGTGTCGCTGTAGGTAACAACGACGCCGTAATCGGGAATCGGCAGTGGGGCGGCGGTTACGTTGAGCCAGGTAATTTCCCCCTGAGATTTAAAGATACCCATCGCATGGTTGACAACCGCCCTGTTTTCCGTCAGGGCGATGACCGCCGGCCACTCTTGCCTCGGCATTGCGGATCCGTCCGGCCGGATAAGTTGCCACTCCGGGCCGTCAACAGATCTCTTCTCATGATCCTGCTTACTGATGCCGAGCATTTCAGCGGCCGCGGCATTGGTTTCAAGGACCATCCCCTGTACATCGGTTACCGTGATGCCATGGGGAAAGGTATCGAAAAGCGTCTGATATTTGATTGCCGCGTTTTTATATTGCGTCAGCTGCCGTTCGAGTTCGGCAAGGCGTTTTTCCAGTTCTGCAGAGGTTGGTTTTGTGTTCATAGGCTGGCTGCTGCAACAATATTTTCGGTTTAAAAGAGGCGAGGCTTCGACGCTGCGATAAGCAAAACGGCACCGCTTATACCCTCTAATTTGACATTCTCCCCGGCCTGAAGACCGAGGATTCCACCAGCAGCGACGCATGGGCATGAGCTTCTGAGCAGTTGCCTTGGCGGATTTTTGCTGCTGGCGGCATGACGGCACCACTCACTTCACCGGCGAACCGGGCATGTCCTGCTGGTATTCTGCGGCACGACGCGGATGAGCCAACCGCCATTCCAGGCCAGCTTGTCCTCAAGTTGCCTGCGAAACTCGAACCATCCCTGGCCGAGGAGGGAGCGGTTCAACCGGGACCTGGCCAAGACCTTCTTACCCGGTGCCTCGCTTGTTGCCGGTGCCGATCTGGACATATCCCTTATCCTGACATCCAGGATACACCCCACCGAGGGTGGCGAACCTGGCAGGAGCCAGGCGGATCCCCATCCAGCTTGAAACCTTGCGGGTATCGAAAGAAATCGATGCCCTGGCCTTTTTTCTTGAACCGGGGAAACCGCTGCGTATTCTTTGTATCGAACGCCTCCCTGGGAGCCTTGTCGAGAAACCTCATGGTTTGTTGCAGGGTTTGCGATTGCGCCCCGGCTAACCAGATCGTCCCTTCTGCCTTCTTCCAGCCGGTGAGCGTCCACCATAGTCCACCAGGGCGCGGCATGGTTCAGAACCTTCTCCCCGGCATGGAGACACTCCTTCTGTAAAGCAAGGGCTTTGTGCCAGGCGAACCGGCAGCACCCGGCCTGTTGCCGGAACAATTGCTGCTGATCGTGTTTGACCTTCAGTCTCTGTTTATATGCCTTGCGCATCTTCATAAGGTTAATTATACTTTGGTCTATGGGGAAAAAAACGAGATTCGAACCGAAAGACATTGCCTTTTCAATATGCACGTCCATCGGGTGTTTGTGACCAAATACCGGGAGACAGCCGAAAGGTATGATGTTCTTTGCAGTCCGGGCTACTTTGCCGCTTCCTGCGGCGGTGCGCCGATCTCCATTGTCCGGCACTCTGTCGAACAGCAACAGGCACCGGATGAACAGCTTACGCCTTGTAGCCCCGACCTGAAGACCGGGCTTTACGGCGCGTTTTTGGTAAAAAAAGACAAGCGTATAAGACTATTAAATGCAGCAGCCTGCCCTGCGGGCACATTGGAGGTAAACCATGCGCAAACATAAGTTATTTTTCGCCATAGGACTGGCACTCCCCGTTTTGCTGGGCGGCTGCACAACAAAACAGGCGCCGCTCGTTATAGATTCCACCAGCGTCGTTCCCGGAACCCAGGTCGTCAGGAAAGGCGACGTCA
This sequence comes from Desulfopila aestuarii DSM 18488, assembly GCA_945863875.1. Lineage (GTDB taxonomy): Bacteria > Desulfobacterota > Desulfobulbia > Desulfobulbales > Desulfocapsaceae > Desulforhopalus_A > Desulforhopalus_A aestuarii_A. The sequence continues at coordinate 144,326 of CAMBBS010000003.1, read as the reverse complement.
TAGCTCTAACCGGCACGGGCATGGAAGTCGGGCAAAAATTGCCAGACACAAATCTTGTCGATGCTGCGACAATGCAGGCGGTCAATCTTGGTGACTGGCGCGGCAGCGTGCTTTTTCTCAGTATTGTGCCCTCCATTGACACCAGGGTGTGTGAGGAGCAGACGCATTATCTTGGCGAAGAAGGCGATACCCTGCCCGCATCAATCAGGCGGATAACCATAAGTCGCGACACCCCCTTCGCCCAGGGTCGTTTTGCCGAGGAAGCAAAACTGGAAGATATCCGTTATCTCTCCGACTATAAACAAGGGGCCTTCGGCCGCTCAGTCGGTTTGCTCATGGATGGGTCGGAGCTACTCGCCCGGGCCGTCGTCCTTGTCGATAAGCAGGGCGTTGTGCGGTATATCCAAGTGGTCCCGGAAGTGACCCATCTGCCGGATATGGCTGAAGCCTTCAGGCAGGCTGTTGCACTGGACCAGCAGCCTTGACGGTCGTTGCGGGAAGGTAATTGCAAAAAATACGAGCTAAATGAAGCTGTAAGCTCTACTATGGCAGGCATTTCCTGCCATCCACTTACCGGCAATCTGCAAAGACCGCCGTGCCTTGAAGTGTGTATTATGGGGCGCTGCAGGCAGACAGTAACATGTCATGCGGGGCCTCAAAGGACGAACACAATGTCGAAAAATCTCTATATCACCGCGCTGGAGCCGAAAAGCGGCATCTCTCTGGTTGCTTTAGGCGTCATGGAATTTCTTGTCCGCAACCTGGTGCGGGTCGCTGTCTTTCGCCCCATCGTCAACACGAAAAACGATGCGGATGGGAAGGACGAAATTATCCATTTGATAGCCGATCATTACCACCTTGATATCCCCTACCGCAGCATGTATGCCTACACCTTTGAAGAAGCGAGGGCACTGGTCGCGGATAAGCAGTATGACAAGCTGCTTGAAGGAATCCTCGAGCGCTATAAAAATCTGGAGAACGACTGTGATTTTGTTCTCTGTCTGGGGACGGATTATGAGAGCGATTCGGCGGCGTTTGAATTTGAGCTCAATGTGGAAATTGCCAACAACCTCGGCTGTCCGGTGCTGATGATCGCCAACGCCCACGAGGGTTCAATCGAAGGGGTGGTCAGGTCGTGTCAGTTTGCCATCGAGTCTTTTCAGGAAAAGGGCTCGAAAATTCTCTCGATTATCGTCAACAGGACCCCGGTGAGCCTGCAGGAGGAAATGCTCCGGGCGCTGCGAGAAAAACTGACGCAGAAGATCGAGCTCATTTACTCGATCCCCTTTGAGACGACCCTTGATCGACCGACTATGGCGGAGATCGCCAAGGCCCTCGACGCAAAGGTTATCTTTGGTAAAGAACAACTCAACCGACCGGTGTCCCGTTTTGTCATTGCCGCGATGAATCTGAGGAATTTATTGCCGAGACTGGAAAATGACAATCTCATTATCACGCCGATTGACAGGATTGACATTATTCTTGGCATGCTTGCCGCCTACCGGTCGTCGAACATGCCAAATATCGGCGGCATCGTCCTTACCGGTTTTCTCGAGCCCGATGAGATCCTCGGCAATCTTCTCCAGGGTATGGAGGATCTCGTGCCGATCATCAAGGTGAAGGCGGACACCTTTACCACTGCCATGAACATAAAGGCGATACACAACCGTATCACGCCGAATTCGGTTTTGAAGATCGCCTCCGGACTTGGCCTGTTCGAATCCCATGTCGATACCTCGGCGTTACGCAGAAAGATTATCGGCTACAGCATGCTGTTTATGACCCCGAAAATGTTTGAATTCGGTCTGGTGAAACGGGCTCGGGAACATAAACAGACCATTGTCCTGCCCGAGGGAGACGATGAACGGATCCTGCGGGCAGCTGAAATTCTCATCCACCGGGATGTGGTGGATGTCGTGCTGCTCGGTAAAGTCCAGGCGATTCAGAGCAAGATTTTGACTCTCGGGCTGTCTCTGGCGAAGGTGAAAATCATAGATCCGGTAAAATCGGAGCTCCTCGATGACTATGCGGCGACCTATTTTGCCCTGAGAAAGCACAAGGGCATCACGTCGGACAATGCCCGGGACGTCATGTCCGCCGTCAATTATTTTGGCACGATGATGGTCTACAAGGGCCATGCGGACGGTATGGTCTCAGGGGCGGCCCACTCCACGCTGAACACAGTGCGGCCTTCTCTTGAATTCGTCAAAACCAAGCCCGGCAGTACGATCATGTCTTCGGTATTTTTTATGTGTCTTGAAGACAGAGTGCTGGCCTATGGTGACTGTGCGGTTAATCCCCGGCCTACCGCGGAGCAACTTGCCGAAATCGCTATAGAATCTTCAAGAACCGCAGAGCTGTTCGGCATCAAACCCTATGTTGCCATGCTCTCTTATTCTTCGGGCACCTCCGGCATAGGCGAGGAGGTCGAAAAGGTGAAAAAGGCGACGGAGATTGCCCACCGGCTGGCTCCCGATCTTCTCCTGGAAGGACCAATCCAGTATGATGCGGCGGTGGATCCGACGGTTGCAGCCAAGAAAATGCCGCACAGCAAGGTGGCCGGCAAGGCAACGGTTTTTATATTTCCAGATCTCAATACCGGCAATAATACCTACAAGGCCGTGCAGCGCTCTGCCGGGGCGGTGGCCATTGGCCCGATTATGCAGGGGCTGAATAAACCTGTGAACGACCTCAGCCGCGGCTGTAACGTAACGGATATCGTCAATACCGTGGCTATTACCGCCATTCAGGCCCAGGCCAAAAAAGGTTTATTGTCATAGCTGATGCACGAGTCACTTGTCAACTTCGTTCAAGAGAACGAAAAAGAACAGTTCCGGTTGTTGCGGCAGTTGGTTGAGCAGCAGAGCTTTTCCCGTTTTAAGGCCGGCGTAGATGCGGTCGGCAAGTGGATCGCCGACAGTCTGCGGGGGACCGGGATGGTGCTCGACGTGGTCCGGGAATCGGAGCTCGGTGACCAGCTGGTTTTTCGTTCCCCCGCCTATCGCACCGGAGTGCCACCACTTTTGCTGATCGGCCATATGGATACTGTTTTTCCTGTCGACAGCCCTTTCAACTGGTTTAAAGATGATGGTCAAAAGATTTTCGGCCCAGGGGTGATTGACATGAAAGGCGGCCTGGTCACTGCCGTTTTTGCCCTCAAGGCTTTGGCCGCCTGCCGGCTGCTTGAGGCAATTCCTCTCACCTTTATCTGTAATTCCGATGAAGAAATCGGCTCCCCGGCATCGACGCCCCTCATGCAGACAGAGGCGGCACGAAGTCTTCTCGGCCTTGGCTTTGAGTGCGGCGGTCTTGGGGGTGAGGTTGTCACCGGACGTAAAGGCAAGGCCGGCTATCTCCTCTCGGTCAAGGGCCGGGCCGGTCATGCCGCATTTGCCGGCGCGGACAAGGCCAGTGCCATTCTCGAGCTGGCCCATAAAATTATTGCCCTGGAGCAGCTCAACGATGCCCGGCGGAAGATAGTTGTCAACGTCGGGGTCATCAAAGGCGGGATCGGTCCGAATACCGTAGCCGATGCGGCGGTGGCGGAGATCGATACGCGGTTTTTGACAGCGGCGGACTGTGTCGATACCGCGGCGAATATTTTCCGCATTGCCGCGGAATGTGCGGTGCCGGGGACTTCGGCGGAGCTGCACCAAACACTTTCCAGGCTGCCGATGGTGCAGTCGGCAGGTAACCGGGAATTATTTCGAGTAATCTCGGGGCAGGCGGATAAGCTCGGCCTGCCGTGCCTTGAGGAGCTGCGCAGCGGAGTCTCGGATATGAATACCATTGCCGAGGCAGGAATTCCGGTCGTTGACGGCATGGGGCCTGTTGGGGATTGTGACCATTGCGACAGGGAGTATATGATCAGAGATACGCTGCCATCTCGAACCAAGCTTGCGGCTCTCAGCATAGTCAGCAGCTGGGAATACTTTCGTTAATGGTGAATTGTGTTACTGGCTATTGCCTGTAGGTTATTTTAAAGCCGCTGGTATCGACCGGCTGCGGCATTTCATCCCAGATGGTAATCGGTTCGGCCTGTCGGGGATCGCCGTGTATCAGGACATTTCTGATCTCAGCCACAATAAAGACAATGTAGAGCAGCATGCAGCAGTGAATGATTTGTGACATGACCTTCTCCCTTCAACGTTGAAGAATTCGGGGCCGTTCCTCTTTGCATCTTTTTCAAAGAGATCGTTCTTCTCCTTCAAACTGATAAGACATGAGTGGCCAAAAACCATCTCTGTGTTATTGTAAATCATGCTTATGTAAATATCCAGGAAAACTTATGAGCGGAAGCGTCGCTCCCAGTCATACTCCCGACCGGTCACCTTGTCCTCCATGTTCCGAATGCGTCTCTCCAGCTCGGTAAATTTTTTCTTCAGACGCTGGGCGGCGGCTTTCGGAGAATGCACGTAGCGGTCATAAAATTCCCTTTCCTCTTCACTTGCCAGCGGTTTTACCGGTTTTGGCTTCATGAAGAAGGCGGCTACCAAGTAGACACCGATAACCGGCCAGAAGCCGCTGAAAATAAATAAAATAACCAGGGCGAGCCGGACCCAGAAGACAGGGAGATCGAAGTATTCGGCGATTCCTTTGCAAACGCCCAGGAAGACGCCGGTTCGCGACCGGTAGATGCCGCCTTGCTTTTCATGATATCTTGTCATTTTCTGTACCTGTCCTTTGCTTGATTTTCCGTCAAGATCGTTTCCAGGGCGTCGATCCGTTCTTCCAGCTTTTCCAGTCCCTGGTAGATTTCCTGGATGACCCTTGCTTCTTCACTGTCGGCCGGCCCACTGGCACACCGGTTGGTGCGGGTTTTGACAATTATCAAGATGGTCCCGCAGATAAGCATTGCCAAGGCGACGATAGAGCCGAAAACAATGGCAACGATAATGATATTGAGCATGGTGTGCGACTCCGGTCGGTAATCTTTTGTTGTCTGGTGGTCTTTTGCCCCCGCGGCAAATGTGTCATGTCCGGCAGGGGTGGGTACTTACAGGGTTTCGCCCTGCTTACGGTATTGCGCGGCTTTGATCCTGGCAAGTTCGTTCTCAATCTCGTCATCGGCGGCGAGGTTGTCAAATTCTTCCTCGACAGGAGGCTTGCCGGCCATGTTGACCAGTTCGGCTTCCGCCTCCATCTGCTCGATTCTGCTTTCCAGTTTGTCGAAGCGGGCCATGGTGCCGCTGCTGTTGCTGCGCCTGATATCCTCCTGGGCGCGCTTTTTTCCGGTAGCCCGCTTGTGACGTTCGACGAGGACTCTCTTTTTTTCCTTGGCGTTGTTCAGTTTACTCTCCAGCTCGACTATATCTTCTTGGTATTGCGTGATAAGTCCGGCGTATTCAGCCAGTTCGCCTTCAAGGGCTTCGGCGATGGCACCAAAGCGCCGTTTTTCAATGAGTGCTTCTCTGGCCAGGTTGTCCCGGCCCTTGGCCACGGCCATGGCGGCGCGTTCGGCCCAAAGGTCTCTTCTGCCGCGAATTTCTTCGAGTTTCCTCTCGACTTTTTTTCGGCCGGCGATGACTCCGGCACAGGATGATTTCAATTCGATGAGGGTGTCCTCCATTTCGTGAATCATCAGTTTAATCATCTTTTCAGGATCTTCGGCCTTGTCGAGCATGGAATTGATATTTGAACTGATTATGTCGCTGAATCGTGTGAAAATGCCCATGTCCTTCCTCCAGAATTAGGGTTGTGGTTTGTTTTATCTTTTGCAGGATGCATGCCCGCCGGCGAAAATAATTAAAAGAACGGAAGGCCGAGGTGTTGGGACTTGCTTGTTATTTGACTACCGCTTATATATTAACCAATAATTGGTCAATAAAACTAAACATAGGTAAATTTAACCGGACGAATCATGTCCCTTAAAAAAGCAGCAGTCACTTTTTCGTCACGGGGAGAGGCCCTCGGCCAGTCGGAAACGTTTCTTGATTTTCAGGAGCGTCTTTCCCGCGTAGCACCCATCGACAGGCCGGTGCTGCTGATAGGGGAGAGGGGAACAGGGAAAGAACTGGCCGCAAGCCGTCTGCATTTTTTGTCCAGGAGATGGCAGGGGCCTTTTGTCACCCTGAACTGTGCGACCCTGTCGCCGTCGCTTATCGAGGCGGAGCTGTTCGGTTTTGAGAAGGGGGCCTTTACCGGTGCCGAGAGCCGCCGCACCGGACGATTTGAAGCGGCGGACGGCGGGACTCTTTTTCTCGATGAAATCGGCTCCATCCCTCTTGAGGCGCAGGAAAAGATCCTCCGGGTGGTGGAATACAATTCTTTTGAACGGGTCGGCAGTTCACAACCCATCGAAGTCGACGTACGCATTGTCGGGGCGACCAATGTCGATCTGGCGGCGATGGCCGAGAAAAAGGATTTTAAACGGGATCTCCTTGACCGTCTCTCTTTTGAGGTCCTGTTTCTGCCGCCCCTTCGCTGCCGGGAGGAAGATATTCTACTCCTGGCCACCCATTTTGCCACACGCATGTCTTTTGAGCTGGGCAGGGAGGACATTCCTTCCTTCTCGGCAGCGGTCGTGCGGCAGCTTGAACAAAACAGCTGGAAGGGTAACATCCGTGAGCTGAAAAACGTTGTGGAACGGGCGGTCCACCGCTCTGATACCGGCTTCATAGATAAAATTGTCTTTGATCCCTTTGTCTCTCCCTACGAACCACTTACCCTGTCCGGTGAAGAAAATGGCGGCGAGGAAAGGGCCGCGCGTCCTCTCGCTGTGGGAAACGAGACCGTGTCGATGAAACTGGCGGTGGAGGAACTGGAAAGGGCAATGATCAAACAGGCATTGACCACCTGTCGTTTTAACCAGAGAAAGGCCGCGGTCCATCTCGGTCTGACCTATGATCAGTTGCGGGGGAAAATTCGCAAATACGGCCTGACTGTTTTGCCGCATGACGGTGGGTTGGGTGCTGCACTCGGCAGTCCGGCCTAATTGCTTATTTTCCTTGTTCCTTGGCCATCAGTGCATAGGCCACCTCGGTCATCTCGCCTATGAGCGGCGCGACACCTGTCCATAGTTTGAAGGCTGCGGCGCCTTGATAGATCAACATGCCCAGGCCGGGGAGGATGGCGCGGCAGCCCTGTTCTTCAGCGGCGCAGAGTAATCTGGTTTTAAGCGGGTTGTAGACGATATCCGCCACTGTCAGGTGCGGCAGCAGCAGCGATTTGTCGAGCGGCAGCTCGTCTTCCTTCGGGTGCATGCCGACACTGGTGCCGTTGATAAGGACATCACTGGTTTGCAAGGCCTTGGCCTGGCTGTCGGTTGTCTGCTCGACGACTTCGGCGCAGTCGCGGATTTTAGCGTTGATCTCGGCGACAAGAGCCTGTGCTTTTGCCGCAGTACGATTGCAGATGATTATTTTTTCAGCTCCTTCAAAGGCCAGGGTCATGGCAATGGCGCGTACGGCGCCGCCGCATCCCAGAAGAAAAAAACGTTTCCCCTGCACCGAACTCCGCGTTTCTTCCGCCAGGGATCGACTAAACCCCTGGCCGTCGGTATTGTAGCCTTTGGTCCTGCCGTCCTTGACACAGATGGTATTCACTGCCCCGATTGTCGCGGCCAGGGGATCGAGCTCATCGAGATATTTCATGATCCGGATCTTGTGCGGGATGGTGACGTTAAAACCGGCGACATTCATTCTGACCAGGCCGGAAAACACCTTGTCAAGATTATCTTCATTGACTTCGACCGGCAAATAGCAATAGTCCATCCCGAGAGTTTCGAAAACGCGATTATGCATAGGCGGCGAAATGGAATGTCCCAGTGGGTTTCCAAGGAGTATGACCAGTTTTGTCGAGACGGTGGGCGCGTGCATTATTTTCTTCTGCTCCTGGGATGGTAAGTTTATTCGACTTGAGAGTATTTCGCAGCATAGGTTGCTGCAGCCTTGGCGGCTGGGCAACAGGATATAGTAATTTACACAATAAAGGGACATCTGCATGTCAATTTTCACCATTTTCATGGCTTTTCTTGTTCTGTTTGTCGTCGGGTTGACCTGGTTTTTCGTCTATTATTTCAACAATCCGGTTATTGATAATCCGGACGGCATCGCCAAGGTGGTCGGCAACTGCGGTGATACCATGGAAATCGGGCTGAAGATACGAGACGGAAAGGTGCTGGACAGCCACCATTGGACCAACGGCTGTTCGTTCAGTAAACACTGTGTCGAGACGGCTGCTACCCTTGCCCGGGCAAAAACCATCGAGGAGGTGAAATCCATAAATATGGTAACGATCATGGACGAGGTGGGGCAGCTCCCGGAGACGCATCTGCACTGCGCCCAGTTAGCGGAAGTTACCCTGCAGCGCAGTGTCGAAAACTACCTCGCCCGGCAACAGCCGCCAGTTGGCAATGATACAAAGTCGTAATTGAAAATCATTCTCAAGTACGTTATTCTGCTGTTCTTCGATAGGGAATAACTTAATACTTTACCATAAAAAGGAGGGGATATGAATTACCCGGTTTGGTATCTGCCGGAGACTGGTGGGGGATTTCTCATTGCATTGATTTCAATCCTGCACGTCTTTGTTTCCCATTTTGCCGTCGGTGGCGGGCTTTATCTGATCTATGCCGAAAAGAAGGGGCTGAAAGAGAACAGTCAGCCGATTCTTGACTTCACCAAAAAACATGCCCGTTTTTTCCTTCTTGTGACCATGGTCTTCGGGTCGATATCCGGCGTCGGTATCTGGTTTATTATCGCCCTGGTCAATCCCGCGGCAACCTCTCTGCTGATTCATAATTTTGTCTTCGCCTGGGCGATCGAATGGGTATTTTTCACCGTTGAGATCGGCGCCGCCTTTGTCTATTACTATATGTTCGGCCGGATGGATTCCCGCACCCATCTGCAGGTCGGCTGGCTCTATTTTATCGCCGCCTGGATGTCGCTGCTGGTCATTAACGGCATCATCGGCGTCATGCTGACACCTGGCAGCTGGGCCCAGGATATGGATTTCTGGGCGGGTTTTTTCAACCCGAGTTTCTTCCCTTCGCTTGTCTTCCGGACCTTTATCGCCCTGATGATTGCCGCCTGTTACGGCTTTCTGTCCGCATCGTTTACCGCCGATGCGGGCACGCGCATTTCCATGACCCGGTTTTCGGCCAAATGGGCGCTGGTAACACTGGTTTTCACCCTGATTTCCGGTCTCTGGTATCTGTCGGTGCTGCCCGACCAGTCGCAGGGGCTGGTGATGGGTAAATCGCCGACCATTGCCGCTATACAACCCTTGACCGCGGCCGGTTTTGTGTCTTTTCTATTGCTTATGCTGGTCGCCGGGATAGTTCGCCCGAGCCTGAATCTCAAACCGGTCGCCGGCCTGGCGATGATCAGTGCTCTCGTGGTTATGGGCGGCTTTGAGTGGACCAGGGAGGCGGCCCGTCGTCCCTATGTGATCAACGGGGTGATGTACTCGAACAGCATCATGAAAAAGGATCTGGCCGCGCTGAATGACGGGGGCTTTCTCCGGTCGGCCCTCTGGGTGCAGAACAAGGAAGTGTCCGAGGAAAATCTCGAACTTGCCGGGGAGGAAATTTTCATCAACCAGTGTTATGCCTGTCACACCGTCGGCGGCATAAACAACGATATCATCGCGGCCACGCGTACGATGAGTTATCGTGCCCTGGTAAGCTATCTTAAGAAGATCCATGAACTACGCTATTTTATGCCGCCTTTTGTCGGTACGGAACAGGAAGGCAGGGCTCTGGCCGCCTATATCGCCGGTGGACTGCACGGTAAAGAGGTGCAGGAGCCGCAACAGGATGCAGGGAGCGTGGCAAAGGGTCCGGCGCTGTTTGAAGAAAATTGCGCATCCTGCCATGCGCTGGAGGACTTGTCTTCTCTTCAGGGCGTCGCCAAGGAGGAAATTGTCGCAATGCTGCGCACTTTAAACGAAATATCCGAAGAAATGGAGCCGTTCGGCGGCAGTGTCGAGGCGCACGGACAGCTGGCCGCCTTCCTCGGGGGGCACACTGACACAGCGCAACAGGAGACGGCTATTGACGGCAAAGCTATTTTCGAAACGCATTGCCGTCTGTGTCACGGTGTCGAGGAGATGGCGCCGATGATCGGCAACATCGACCGGCAGGAAATCTTCACCCTGCTCGGTCGACTTGATCAGCTGGAAAGTTCCATGCCGCCGTTTGGCGGGACAGCAGAGGAACAAGAGGCACTCGCTGATTTTCTTGCAAGCATCAACCAGGGAGGAAAGTGATGAATCCGCTCTTTATTCCGCAACCGGACACCATACCGGTCAGTTGGGGCTGGTTTCAGTTTCTGCTCCTTCTGACCTTTCCATTGCACATGCTGGCCATGAACGCCATGCTGGGCGGGCTGGCCATAGGTCTTGCCCAGCACATGTGCGGCGGAACCTTACAAAAACAGCTCGCCCACCGCATCGCCATCGCCCTGCCGCTGGTTATTGCCTTTGTCGTCAATTTCGGCGTGGCCCCGTTGCTGTTTGTCCAGGTACTCTACGGCCAGTTCCTCTATAGCAGCTCGGTGCTGATGGGGACTTTCTGGATCCTTATTGTGCCGATGCTCATCATTGCCTATTACGGTGCGTATCTCTATGATTTTCGTTTTACCCAGCTCGGCTCGGCTGGGCCATGGATCGCGGCCTTATCGTTTTTTCTCCTGGCCGCCATCGGCTTTTTCTTCTCCAACAACATGTTGCTGATGGCCCTGCCGGAACAATTTGGTGACTATTTTTCCCATAAAAACGGTACATTGTTATCTTTTGGTCAGCCGCAGTTCTGGCCGCGTTATCTGCATATGCTGCTCGGCGCCCTGGCTATTGGCGGGTTGTTTGTCGCCCTGCTCGGACGCTTCAGAAAAGACCTCCACCCTGATCTGGCAAACCATGCCGAAGAGGTGGGGCTGAGCAGTTTTCTGGTCCTGACCTTTGCTAATGTTCTGATCGGTTTCTGGTATCTGCTCTCTTTGCCGAACGAACTGATGCTGCTTTTTATGGGCGGTAATGTCGGTGCAACCATTGCCTTTGGTGTGGCTCTTCTGCTTGCGGCCGGAGCACTTTTTGCTGCCTATAAAAAAAGATACTGGTTGACATTTTACCATGCGATTGCACTGGTCGTGGTCATGACCTTCATGCGGAGTTGGCTGCGCAGCGCCTATCTCAAGGATGTCTTTACCCTCGATCAGCTCCAGGTAGTACCGCAATATTCGCCGATGATTTTTTTCTTTATCACCCTGGTGGCCGGACTTGTCTGTCTTGGCTGGTTAATCAAAAAGACCAGAGATGTGTTTGTGCTGGAGGGTAAACAAGGTTGAGGAACCGGCTGTGAGCAAGCACCGGTTGCAAGCAGAGACAATTTGCAGCAGGAGGTAAGTATGGCAAAGAATAAATGCCCGGACTGCGGATCGCAAGGCTTTTACGTCAAGGATCCGCAAGATCAGTACAATATCAGTGAATTCGACCTGGAAGATGGCGAAATCATCTACACCAACGTGGAAGCTGATGCCCCGCCTCTGCCGGTTGCCGACGACACCGAGATTTTCTGTGATCGATGCGCTTGGCACGATAGGCTTAAAGCTGTGAGGAAGGGCAGATGAGGCAGGGAAAAACGTTCTTGCCGAAGACCTCAGGCAAAGACGCTCAATTATAAACTGCCAAGCTTCTGTTCCAGAACATTTCTGCCGACCGCCCCGGAGATTTGATCGATCAGGCTGCCGTTCTTGAAAAACATGAAGGTCGGCACCCCGCGAATGGCGAAAAACAAAGCTATCTGTTGATTTTTACTGGTGTCGACCTTGGCGATGATGCACTTGTTGATATGCTCGCGGGCCATGGCATCGACAAGTGGCGACATCGTCCGGCAGGGACCGCAGGTTGGGGAGAAGAAATCCACCATAACCGGCAGGGGCGCCTGTTTGACGAAATCATGGAAGTCGCGGTCGCCAAGTTCGACCGGCACCGCTTGATTGGTCATCTTGAGTGGGGCCTTGCAATGGCCGCAGTGGGGATGCAGGTGTTGTTTGTTCGCCGGAATCCTATTTTTTTTGCCGCATGACGAGCAGGGGACAATCACAGTATTCACGATGTAACCTCTTTGATTTCTTTTAATAGTAAACTCTTATAAGGTCTCGCCGAGATATTCCGTAAAGCGTTTCCACGACTTTTTGTCGGCGCCTTCGCGGTAGGCTTTGGATCCGAAAACGGTAAAGGCGTGCGGCGCGCCGCTGTAGCTGATCATTTCATGCGCGACACCATGTGCTTCAAGTTCCTTGGCCAGATCGGCAAAATGGTCCATGGTAACCGACGCATCGGCGCTCCCGTGCAGAACGAGCAATGTGCCTTTTGTTGTGGCGTAATCCTGTCCCTCCGGCGTCACAAGACCGCCATGAAAGGTGACAAAACCTTTTAGATCCGCACCTGACCTGGCGAATTCAAGCACTGCGGCCCCGCCAAAACAGTAGCCGGCGACGACACCATTCGCGGTATTGAGCCCTTGGGCCTTTGCCGCATCCCGCGCGCCGTAAAGCAATTTGCGCATCTTCTCTCGGTCTTTATAAAGGCCGCCGGTAAGTTTTTTCTTCTCTTCTATCTCGGTTGGCCGAACCCCGGCGCCGAAGAGGTCGGCTGCAAAAACGCTGTAGCCAAGCTCGGCGAGCATTTCCGCCCTTTTTACTTCATAATCGGTGAGACCGTCCCAGTCATGGATGATAAGCACCAGCGGCGCGCCGGGTTTGGTGTTGATAAAATACCCCTCGTATGGCTGACCGTCGATCGAATACGTGATCTTTTCCCCGGCGAAGCTGCCGCTAGCAAAAAGCGTCACAAGAAGCAGTGAAAATAAATAACCCATGGAACACCTCCCTTGATCGTTCTGTATTGAGTGAATGGCTGTCGGTGGGACTCCTGCTTGCGGCCATGGACCTGTTGCTCCGGTAATGCCTACAAGAATATGTATGCTGGTCAGGAAATCAATACTTGCCGTGGGGATCTCTTTTCCGCTGTGGTTGAGAGGGTAATTTTTCTCTTCGCCGGTGACTTTGCTTGTCGTTGCCTTGGCTTTGTACCCAGCACTAAGATGCACTTCACATCTGTCTTGCCAAGTCATGGAAGTAATTCTTTCGTAATTCACTGGTTTCAGGATATGCTGTAATACAGATGAAATCGGCGCATTGCCCTACGGCAAGAAACGATGAGAGGGGGGTTCCCTGAGGCACCATGAAAAAAACGCAGACACGCTATTTGGACTTCTATGACACTGCTCCGGCAGGATTTATCCTTCTAAATAAAGAGGGGTTGATCCTGCAAGCCAATCGCACCGCCGCTGAGCTTTTCGGTATTACGCCCGGTGATGAGCTGGTGAGGCAGCCGCTTGACCGCTTTATCCATGGCACGTCCCGGGACAGCTTTATTCGTCATCGAGATAAACTTTTCAGTACCGGTGAAAAGCGGGTGTGCGATCTGCGGATGGTGAAAAAAGATGGTACTATATTCTGGGCTTGCCTGACTGCCGACACCGTTGCCGCTGCACATGGCTCATCCTTGTGTCGAATTGTTCTGCTGGATATCACGCAGCGAAAGCTGTTCAAGGAACTCGGGATATATGAAAACATTGTCCCGGCCATCCCGGACTGTGTGGCAGTTGTCGATAAAAATTATCGATACATCGTTGTCAACGATGGTTATGAACATTTTACCGGTATCAGCAAAGAAAAATTTGTCGGCCTGAAAGTGGCGGAGAATCTTGGCGAAGACGTGTTTCAGCAGGCCGTCAAACCCCATTTTGATAAATGTCTGCAGGGAGAAAGTGTCAACTATCAGGAGTGGTTCGACTATCCGAACATGGGGGAGAGATATATTGATGTCAGCTATTATCCCTATAGAGATGCACAAAATGCTATTACCGGCATTGTTACCCACCAACGTGACATTACCGATAGCAAGAAAGATGTGGATCTCCTCAAAGCCCGACTGCGGCTCAGTGAGGCATCCGGCGCCCTCAGTCTGGAAGCTTTGTTGACAATGGCCATAGACGAGGCCGAGGCTCTTACCGGCAGCTGCATCGGTTTTTTTCATTTTCTTGATGAAGACCAGAAAACCATCACACTGCAGGCCTGGTCAACGGCCACAGCGGAGAAATTCTGCCGGGCTGAAGGTACCGGCAGCCATTATGATCTGGCCGGGGCCGGCGTCTGGGCTGATTCAATCCGGCAGGGCAGGGTGATCGTGCATAATGATTATGCAGGGGTGCCCAACCGCAAGGGCTTGCCGGCGGGCCATGCTTCGGTAGCCCGGGAACTGGTGGTCCCGGTTTTCCGGAATGAGAAGATCGTCGGGACTCTCGGCGTGGGCAATAAGATCAGGCCCTACACCGAAAGGGATATCGAGCTGGCAACCAATATGGCGGACCTGGCCTGGGACATCGTCCTGACCAAACGGGCCCAGGTAGCCCTTTTTGAAAGTGAAAGGGAGCACCGGGAGATATTCAACGCAACATCTGAAGGGATCATGATCCATGATGCTGAATCCGGAAGAATTATCGATGTCAACGAATCGGTACTGAGAATTTTTGGATACAGCAGTAAAGAAGAAATGTTTAGCGGGGATGTTGTTGATCTCAGAGCAAATATCAGCCCTTATACGGAGACTGAAACCCAGGCTTTCGTCGACAAATGCCTCACCGTAGGACCGCAGATCTTTACATGGCTGGCCAGGAAGAAAACAGGAGAAACGTTCTGGGTCGAAGTCTCCCTGAAACAATCGAAGATCGGCGGGAAGAGTAAGACCATTGCCGTGATTCGCGACATCACCGAACGAAAACAGGCGCAGGAGGCCCTGCAGGCATCCCTGGCGGAAAAGGACGTCTTGCTGCGTGAGGTGCATCACCGGGTGAAAAATAATATGGCCGCCATCATCGGCCTCTTTCAGCTGCAGCGCCAGGCGATGCAGGATCCGCAGGTCAAGACGGTCCTGGCGGAACTGAGTTCGCGTGTCCACGCAATGAGCCTTGTGCACGAAAAGCTCTATCGCTCCGAATCCCTGGCGCGGATCGATTTTCACGACTATATCCAGTCGCTCATCTCTCATCTCCGAACCTCCTTCGGTTCGCCGAAGATTCAATGTGAAACCAAGGTGCTTGGGGTAGAGATGCCGCTTGACCTGGCCGTGCCCTGCGGCATGATCATCAATGAGCTCATCACCAACGCCCTGAAATATGCTTTTCCCAAGGAACGGTCGGGGGCGGCGGACAGGGATGAACGTATCCGCCTTACCATGAGTCGTGATGGTGATACCTTCAGCCTTTGTGTCGCCGATAACGGCGTCGGCCTGCCTCCGGGGTTTGATTTAAACACGGTGAAAACCCTTGGCCTGGTGCTGGTCCGGATGCTCGGCCAACATCAACTTGGCGGCCGATATACAATTGATACTGCTGCTGGAACGCGGTTTGATTTCACTTTCTCGCTGCGCAGCGCGAGAAAAGAAGGAGATTGAAGGAAGGATTTCTGGCGTTGCCGGCGTGTCGTTCTTGTTCGGTAGTGAGACGAAGATTGCCTAATTCGGCAACGTTCATAGTGGCTGGTGCTTCCGGTGCGGGCCAGCAGCTGACACCGAAGCCGGGATCCAGATTATCTGTACAGATGGGCAGGACGTCTCGGGTGTGGGAGAAATGAACGATCTGCTCCAGGGTCTGTAAAACGCCGTTGTGCCCATATGGCGCGGTGATTTCGATGTTTCTGAGAGTCCTGACCTTGAATTTGCCATGCTGATTTGGATCGCTCAAAACACCGCCTGACCCCAAATCAGGCACTTGGTGACCAGCAAGAAAATGATCATACTTGGAATTAAATGTATTGAAGAGCTGGGTTTTTTCAAATTCGCCGATCGCCTTGGCCGGGGGGGCATAACCTTCCAGGGCTCCTTGATTGGTAGATGCGTCGACGGCGCACAGGTCGAAATCTCCCTCTTCTGTCGCATATGCAGCGGTAAAAAGGGCTTGGCAGTCAGCTGTCTTCACTGCTTGGACCACCGCTTTCTTACCGTGCATGGCCATCTCAACCGGATGGTGAAAAGGTCCGGCCGCCTGTCCGGCAAGACTCATTTCACCACCATCCCAGAATTGTCCCCCAACGTAGAGTGCGGCAATATCATCCAATCTGAATGCCGGGCTGAAGGCGGCATAGGCGGCGCTCGGCGTGTTTCGTCCGTCAAACAAGATCGGATCTGATCCTTGAGAGACTGGTGGCGGAACATTTTCATCCCATTCCGCATCAACGAAAGTCGGTATCGCTGGCCGGTCATCGATAAAGCCCCCTGCCGAAGGACGGTGGCATGTCGCGCCGGATTGATTTTTATTAGCCGGCAAATATTCGTCTAACCCATATTTGTTATAGTGGCGTGTATGAAAATAGAACTCACTCCGGAAGGAAAAAACACTCTCCACATCGCCGCCGGGTTGCGAAAGGGAGCGGCTCGGCGGCTCTTTATGGCTTCGCTGGTGGCGCAAAATCAAGGAAACGGATGCCATTTTTACTCAAGTTCATCGGGTGAAGAAGCGAGCCGATGCCGATCCCGGGACCATTCCCGCGCCTCTTGACACCAAAGCGGTGGTGGCAATCGGTGATCTGAGTCGTGGCGGCAAAGGCCGCCAGGGTGAGCAAGCTCTGGATCACGACTTTGCGCCCGAATACAAAGTGGCGCCCTTTGGTCTGTTTCGCCCTGACACGAACGAGACGTGGTTGTATTGTACGGCCGGTCCGGGAACGGCGGATTTTATGGTCGACCGGTTGCAAGCACTAAGAGAATTCAGCGCCGACCAGAACATCACAATTCGGCCGGCATGCTATCCTCCCTGTCACGGCAAATACAACCCGATTGAGCGGGTCTTTCGGGGTATTGGCGGAGTATTGGCTTAACGATCCGCTCCGGACGGTCGAGAAAGCACTGGGCTTCTCGGCGGGAATGACCTGCAAGGGCGTACATCCAGTGGCAAAACTGGTTTCCAAAGCCTGCGCCACAGGAATCAAATTAAGCAGTAAGATCCGGCGCCATGATGAACAGGCCTTGGACCGAGCACGAGAATTGCCGAAATGGTCCGTGACGATTGATCCAGGCAAAGCCAGGAGGGCCTGTGCTTTGGCCAAAGAATAGGACTGAGTGTATTTTGCCGTTTGCCTAACTCCGCACCTCCCTCGGCGTAAAGCTGCCCGGAGAAGGCCATCCGGATAGCTGCCAATGGATTGCAGCCCTGGCAGGCCATGGCCGCACTGGGCTCAGGCCAGACAGGAGGGCCAACAGTCGTGGATGATCGCCCCGCCATGGCGGGGCATGATGTTGATCGCCCTGATGGCCTCCCCCTCCCCCCCCCCTCGCCCCCCCGCGCTTGTGGTGGAGGAACTTCGGCGTGATCTCCCCCCGAGGAGTGGGCGTGGATCCAATAGTTGCTGCGCTCGGCCCGCAAAGAGGTCTCATCCACGTGCAGGGCGGAAGGGTAACCGGAAAGAATGACGTGGCAGGGCAGCCCCTTGAGCGGTTCGAGCAGGGCGATATGGTCTTGCGCCCCGTCGTCGGAGCGGCAGCGCCGATTCGATGTGCGGGTCCCGCGCAGGTATGGTGGGTCGCAGCAGACCAGTTCACGGCCCGCAAACGGATACTCGGCCAGAAACCGATGGGCGCAATCAAACCGGGCAAGGCTCCGGGTATGGAGGTCGATGCCGATGTTGTGCAACGCCGGCGGCTTGCGCTTCATGATCGCACCACCGCCCAGGTGGGTTTCGATAGAGGTGTCGTGCGGCGGCATCAGGGCGATGATCGCCTGGCACAAGCCGGAGGTCGCCTTCGATCCAAAATAACTGCCCATGTGAGTGGCTCCATGCTGATTTGCTGGAGGCCAGCGGTAGCGCTAATGAGCTATGCTGTCAAGCAATTATTATTGACATGCGGCCGCTACGAGCTGGATGAAGGCAGGAAGGGGTGAGTAGTTACCTTTTTATGACTAAAAATTGAGGAATAAGGTAAAAGGTTTTGCTTAATTCACAACAATCATAACAAGGAGTGTCATGACCGAAAAAGGACAGTGCAAAAAACACGGTGAGGTTTCTATCTGGCTTGTCTGCAAGCATGTCGGCGATGGAAACGCCGATACGATCATATTCAGCGGGGAGCAGGATGCCCTCTGCTTCGAATGTGCCCGAAACTTCACGAATCTCACGGAGCAGGATGTGGTCGGTATGTGTGAAGAATGCCTCAAGGATTTCACGGCGCAACTGATGAAAGACACAAAAACCTTTGCCAACCTCAAGGAGCGGGTCCAGGGCATTGAGCATCTCAAAGGCAGGAGGGGTGCGCCTTAAAAGCCATTCCGGGCATTCTTGTCGAAAGATCGGTGTGCCCGGCGCGGATTTCTTTATGTTCTTTCGACATTCTTCCCGACCTGAAGGACCGGGCTTTACGGCGCATTTTTGGTTAAAAAGAGATTAATTCTTTTTGCGGCGATGTCTTCTGTCCCGGTACTTTGGTTCGGTTTCCATGGCTTCCACTTCGGTCAGCATCTGCAGGTAGATGGTGTAGCGTTCCCTATCGATCTGCTTGTCTTCGACAAGCTCAATGACCCTGCAGGCGGGTTCTTCCCGGTGCTTGCAATCCCTGAATCGGCAGGCGTCCATGCCCGCTTTTTCAAAGCCGGGGAAATACGTTGACAGCTGATGGGCTGAGATGTCGACCAGGCCGAAGTCATTGAAGCCGGGGGAATCGATGAGTTCGCCGCCATCGCTGAGGAGGTGCAGGGTGGAAACGGTCGTGGTGTTACGACCTCGTTTTTTCGTCTCGCTTATCTCACCGGTTGTCAGGTGGATTTCCGGCAGGAGACCGTTAAGGATCGAGCTCTTGCCGACACCGGTCGGGCCAACAAAGACGCCCCGGTGTCCCTCGCTGAAAAAGTCGCTCAGCGTATCAAGTCCAGTGCCTTGCTCTGCACTCATGGTAAAGATCTTCACCGATTCGTGATACACCTTGCGGATTGCCGCCTCATATCCGGCAAAACAGGCGAGGTCCGATTTATTTACCACCAGTACCGGGTGAAGGTCGCTTGCCCGGGCGGATACAATGGCCCGGTCGATAAATCCAGGGGGCGGAAGTGGTTCGCAGGACACGACGATACACAGCACATCGAGGTTGGCCCCGACGATGTGAATGCCGCCCCGGGCATCCATGCGGGACAGCTCGGAACTCCTTCCGAGTCTGGTCAGTATATCGTCTTGTATCATAACCTTGTCGCCGACCACATGGCCTGAATTACGTTTTACCCGGATCATCCGGCAGACATTGTCTGCGGCAAACAAAACGTCGACGGCAACGCCGTAATGCGCAACGATTATGCCTTCTTTGTTTTCTGCTGGTGCGTGCTCTTTTTTCAAGATTCTCCTTCACCGCACATTCTGCGGGCTATTTTTAACTGCTTCTTTAAACTTTGTCTATTTGTCGGTGGCCAGTTTCAGGCCGATGAACAGTAAAATTGAGCCGGTACAGGTATCAAAGACCCGGTTGACCATGGGGCGTTTCAGCCATTTTCCGGCCCTGTCGACCATGGCGGCAAGACCACATTGATAGAGCATGGCCACGGCGAAATGGATGCCGGCCACCATCAAGGACTGGAAGAGAGGAGGCTCGGCCGGGTTAATGAACTGGGGAAGAAAGGCCATGTAGAAAATCACCGTTTTCGGATTGAGGACATTGGACAGGAAACCTTCTCGCAGCGATCTGGAAAATCGAAAGATGTCCTGTTTTGCTGCGACATCGCCGGTAAAGATGTTGTCCTGCCCGCCGGCCGCCCTTTTCCAGCTGCACAGCCCCAGCCATATCAAATAGGCGGCGCCGGCCAATTTAAGCGCACTGAAGGCCCAGGCGGTATGCAATAAGAGGATTGAGATGCCGAGCGCTGAAACCGTGGCGTGGACAAAGAGGCCACTGCAGATGCCAAGTGAACTCACGGCGCCGTCCAGCCATCCGCCGCGGGCGCTGTTGCGGATGATCAGCAGCGTGTCCACTCCCGGGGTCAGGGTGAGGAGGGTAACGGCGATGAGGCAGGTGACAAAGGTCTGGGTATCCATGCGTGCTCCGATTGTTCATTGATAGATTTTCTATTCACGGTATTATACAGTTTTTTCTTTACGAGATAAGATTATTTGTAAGAGTTATATGAGCGGCCAGTCTCTTTTCCGAGCGGGCGCGGTACCCTCCTCCTTCACAGGGCGGGGTGTCATGTCTATACTCTTAGGTTATCCTTCACAAATTGAAAAGGAGCAATCATGTTTATTGATCTTTTGCGTACCAGAAGAAGTGTCAGGCAATTCCAGGACAAGCCGGTAGGAAAAGAAAAAATCGATCTTCTCGTCGAGTCCATGCTACGTTCACCCTCCTCGCGGGGCCTGAATCCCTGGGAGTTTGTCGTTGTCACCGAGCCGAAAATTCTCGGCGGCCTGGCCAAGGCCAAACCGCATGGCGCCTCGTTTATTAAAAATGCGCCGCTGGCTATTGTCGTCTGCGCCGATCCGGCCAAATGCGATGTCTGGGTTGAGGACTGTTCCATAGCCGCACTTATTATCCACCTGGCGGCGACTGATCTGGGCTTGGGCAGCTGCTGGGTGCAGCTCCGCCTGCGTGAGCATGATGCCCGGATGACCTCGGAAGAGTATGTGCAGAAGCTTCTCGGGCTCGGTGACAACATGGTGGTTGAGGCGGTTGTCGCCATCGGCTACGGCAAGGAGGACAAGCCCGGACATGCCCTGTCTTCGCTGTCCTATGACAAAGTGAACTATAACCAATACGGTCAAAAAGGGTAAGCGGTGACAAGCCGGCCATCCAGAAAAAGGCAGCGAATTGTGCTGGAAAAAAAATCGAGGGGCATTCCATGAACTCGTATTATAAAGACCCGGATAAAGAGGAAACCCAGGACTGGATCGACTCTCTGAGAGGGGTGATACAACAGGAGGGCGGTGAAAAAGCTGATTATCTCCTCTGCCGCCTGACCGACCTTGCCCGGAGTCTTGGCGTGTCGACCTCCCCAGGACTGCTCACGCCCTATTGCAATACCATCCTGCCGGAAAATGAAGAGTCGATTCCCGGCGGGTCGCTGGTTGCCAGAAATGTTGCCGCCTGTGTGCGCTGGAACGCCATGGCCATGGTGGCCAGAGCCAATAAGGATGGCAAGGGGCTGGGCGGGCATATCGCCACCTACACCTCGGTTTCGGCCTTGTATGAGGTCGGCTTCAACTGGTTTTTCCGGGGGCCGGACGCAGCCGATGGCGCCGACATGATCTATTTTCAGGGGCACAGTTCGCCGGGGATCTACGCCCGGGCCTTTGTCGAGGGCAGGTTCGATGAAGAGCACTTGAAAAATTTCCGTCAGGAGGTTGGCGGCCATGGCCTGTCCTCCTACCCGCATCCCTGGCTGATGCCTGATTTCTGGCAGTTTCCCACCGTCTCCATGGGGCTTGGGCCGATGGCGGCAATCTACCAGGCCCGCTTTATGCGCTATATGGACAGCCGCGGCCTGAAGGCGGCCGGCGACAGAAAGGTCTGGGTATTCATGGGCGATGGGGAATCCGACGAGCCGGAATCCCTCGGTGCCCTGTCGCTTGCCGCCCGGGAAAATCTTGATAACCTTATCTTTGTCGTCAACTGCAACCTGCAGCGGCTCGACGGGCCGGTGCGCGGTAACGGCAAGATTATCCAGGAACTGGAAGGGCGCTTTCGGGGCGCCGGCTGGCATGTCATCAAGCTGATCTGGGGTAGCGAGTGGGATGTGATCCTGCAGCGGGATACGGAAGGTCTGCTCATCAAGAAATTCGGCACGATGGTTGACGGTGATTTCCAGACCATTCGGGCTCGGGGGCCGAAATATCTGCGGGAAAAGGTGTTCGGTGGCGATCCCCGACTACTGGCCCTGGTCGAAGATATCAGCGATGGCGAACTGTGGCAGATGAGCCGCGGCGGCCATGATCCGCGCAAGGTGTATGCCGCCTATGCCGCGGCGATGCGGTATAAAGGCAAACCCACCGTTCTTCTGGTCAAGACCATCAAGGGGTTCGGCATGGGCCAGGGTGGTGAGTCGGTCATGGTCGCCCATAATGTCAAAAAAATGGATGTTGACTCCCTGAAGGCATTTCGCGACAGGTTTCATGTGCCGCTGCAGGATGACCAGCTCGCCGGCCTGCCTTTTATTCGACCGCCGGAGGGCAGCCCGGAAGAAGTATTTATCAAGGAACGGAGGCAGGCACTGGGCGGTCCGGTGCCGTATCGGCAGGCTGTTCATGATGCCCTGCAGGCCCCGCCCCTCCAAGTTTTCCAGGCCCTGTTGAAATCCTCCAGAGAACGGGAACTGTCGACGACCATGGCCTTTGTCCGACTGCTTGGTACGCTGATAAAAGACAAAAATATCGGCAGGCATGTCGTGCCGATTGTCCCCGATGAGGCTCGGACCTTCGGCATGGAGGGCTTGTTCCGTCAGCTGGGTATCTACGCGCCCACCGGGCAACTCTATGAACCGCAGGACTCCGAGACGGTTTCCTGGTATAGGGAGGATCCGCAGGGGCAGATTCTTGAAGAAGGGATAACCGAAGCCGGGGCCATTTCGTCCTGGCTGGCGGCGGCTACCGCCCATGCCAACTACGGCGTGCCGATGATCCCTTTTTATATCTTCTATTCCATGTTTGGTTTTCAGCGGATCGGTGACCAGCTCTGGGCCGCTGGAGACAGCCGGGCCAAAGGTTTTATCATGGGGGCGACGGCCGGGCGGACTACCTTGAATGGCGAAGGCCTGCAGCATCAGGATGGTCAGGGGCTTCTTTTTGCCTCGGTCTATCCGTCGTGCCTCGCCTATGATCCGACCTTTAGTTACGAGGTGGCGGTCCTTATTCAGAAGGGTATCGAGCGGATGTTTTCCGACAACGAAGATGTTTTCTATTATATTACCCTGCAAAATGAAAACTATCCGCACCCGGAGATGCCCGAAGGTGTTGAAGAAGGGATTAACCGCGGCATGTATCTTTTCCGGGAAGGCAGAGCCCGGGGGGCAAAGGTGCAATTGATGGGCTCCGGCACTGTTTTCCGGGAGGTTGTCGCCGCCGCTGAGCTGCTCGACGCCGATTTTGGTGTGTCGGCGGATGTCTGGTCGATTCTCGGCGTCAATCAGCTGCACCGCGAGGGGGTGCTTTTCGAAAACTGGAACCGTCTTCATCCGGAAGAGGCCAGGAAAAAAACCTACGTCGAGGAGCAGCTGGCTGGGCACGAGGGGCCGGTCGTCATCGGCACCGATTACGTCCAGGCCTACGGCGAGCAGCTGCGGCGCTTTATCGACAGGCCGCTCACCGTACTCGGCACCGACGGCTACGGCCGTTCTGATTCCCGCGAGGTGTTGCGCAGCTTTTTCCAGGTGGACCGATATCACGTGGTCATCGCAGCTTTAAAGGGTTTAGCCGATGTCGGTGAACTGCCGATGCGTACGGTGACTGATGCCTTGAAAAAATATGCAGTACATCCCGACGCACCGCACGCATTGACCAGATAAGTCCTCGAAAATATAACAAGGAGAGCAGGAGATGGCCATCGAGAAAATCAAGATTCCCGATTTCGGCGAGGTGCAGAAGATTGCCGTTGTTGAGGTGTTTATCGCGCCCGGCGACAAGATCGAAAAGGAGGCGTCGCTTATCGCCCTGGAGAGCGAGAAGGCGGTGATGGATATTCCTTCGCCTTTTGCCGGTGTCATTAAAGAGGTTTTGCTCAAGGAAGAGGATGTGGTGTCCAGTGGTGATGTCATCGCTCTTATTGAAACAGGTGATGAAACCAATGAACCACAGGAAAGCAAGCTGGCTGGAAAACCGGATGTGGTCGAAGACGCCGGAGATGCGGAGGGTGCCGAGCCGGCAGAGAAAACCAGAGACACCAGAGACGTCGCGGAGGCTGTCCCTGAAGGTGTCCCGGAGAAAGAACAGGCTGTGGAACGGGTTTTCCATGCGACGCCGTCCGTGCGGGCTTTCGCCAGGCAGCAGCAGGTGGATCTGGCCAAGGTGACCGGCACCGGGCCCAAAGGACGTATCGAAAAAGAAGATGTCCTGGCCATGCGGCAACAGCCGGCAGCTGGTCTGCCCGGGCAAGAACAAGCTCCCCTGGAAGATTTCAGCAAGTACGGCGAGATTGAGGAAGTGGCGCTGGGGCGTATTCAGAAGATCTCCGGGCCGCATCTGCACAGAAGCTGGGTGACCATCCCCCATGTCACCCATTTTGAGGAGGTGGACATCACGGAACTGGAGCGATTCAGAAAAGAGTTGAACCACGCCCTGCCGGAGGGCCAACCCTCCTATAGCCCACTCGTTTTTGTGATCAGGGCGGTTGCCGCAACGCTGCGGCAATTTCCGCTTTTTAACTGCTCGCTGATGCCGGGGGGTGAAAAAGTTGTCTTGAAAAAATATTACCATTTCGCTATAGCCGTCGATACGCCGAAAGGACTGATGGTTCCGGTGATAAAAAATGTCGACCGGCGAGGCTTGCAGGATCTTGCCGCCGAGCTGCAGCGGCTGAGCAGCAGTGCCCGGGCGGGCAAGCTGGCTATCCCGGATATTCAGGGGGCTACTTTCACCATCTCGAGCCTTGGCGGTATCGGCGGCACCGGCTTTACTCCGATTATCAGCAGTCCCCAGGCGGCCATTCTCGGTCTGTCCCGCAGCACCATGAAGCCGGTCTGGGATGAGCAGAGCCGGGATTTTACGCCGCGATTAATGCTGCCTTTTTCCGTCTCCTACGATCACCGGATCATCGACGGGGCGGCGGCCGCCAGATTTTGCAAGATGCTGCGCATGAATATTGAAGATTTGAAACGGACCCTGGTTTAACCCCGGTAAACGGGAAATACGCCGGGAATCTTTTACTACGGAGAGCTGACAATGAGCGAAGAGAAGACATTTGATGTGGTGGTTCTTGGTGGTGGTCCCGGCGGCTATACCGCTGCCTTCCGCGCGGCCGACCTCGGCCTTTCTGTCTGCCTGGTTGACAAGCAGGCGCGTCTCGGTGGTGTCTGTCTCAATGTGGGCTGCATTCCGTCAAAGACCTTACTGCATGCGGCGACGGTCATTGAAGAGGCGGTGCAGATAGCCGAATTCGGGGTGGACTTTGCCCCGCCGAAGATTGATGTCGCCCGCTTGCTGGCGAAAAAAGATGCAGTGATCGACCAGCTGACTTCAGGACTCGACGGTCTCTGCAAGGCCCGGAAAATAACCCGGCTGATCGGCAGGGGGGTGTTCAAGGACGCGACCACCCTGACCGTCACTGGGCCGGACGGCGAGCAGCAGGTGCACTGCCGCAATGCGATCATCGCCACCGGCTCGCACCCCTTCGTCCTGCCGAACATCCCTGACGACCTGCGGATCTGGGATTCCACCGCCGCCCTGACGCTGCAGACGGTGCCGAAGCGGTTCCTGATTATCGGCGGCGGCATTATCGGCCTGGAAATGGCCCAGATCTACAGCGCCCTTGGTTCGGAGATCACCATCGTCGAGATGCTCGAACAGATTATCCCGCCGGCCGACAAGGACCTCGTGCAGCCGCTTTTTTTGAAGTTGAAAAAGAAGTATACCATTCTGACGAACACCAAGGTGACGGCGATTACTGCGGCCGAAACCGGGATTCAGGTCAGCATGGAAGGAAAAAATGCTCCGGAAAATGATGAATTTGACGCTGTCCTTGTGGCGGTAGGCCGCAGACCGAACAGCGCCGGTCTCGGCTTTGATACACTGGGCGGCACAATCGACGCGCGTGGTTTTCTCCAGGTCAATGAGCGGCAGGAGACCAATGTGCCGCATGTTTACGCAGTAGGCGACGTTGTTGGAGAGCCGATGCTCGCCCACAAGGCAACCCATGAAGGGAAAGTGGCCGCCGAGGTCATTGCCGGTCGCAAGGCGGCGTTTACGCCGATGACTATTCCTTCGGTGGCCTATACCAACCCGGAGGTTGCCTGGATGGGGCTTACCGAAAAAGAGGCCAAGGCCCAGAATATTGATTTTGCCAAAGGGAAGTTCCCCTGGGGAGCCAGCGGCCGAGCACTCAGCGCCGGGGCGACCGCCGGGGTGAGTAAGGTGCTTTTTGATAACAACACCGGGCGGATAATCGGCGCGGGGATCTGCGGCGTCAATGCCGGAGAGCTGATTCATGAAGCAGTACTGGCGCTCGAGATGGGCGCGACTGCCCAGGATATCAGCCTGACGGTCCATGCCCATCCGACCCTGGCGGAAACCTTTGCCTTTGCAGCGGAAATAGTCGACGGTTCCATCACCGATGTTCTGCCGCAAAAGAAAAAATAACCGGCAGGGCATCAAGAAATATTCAATCCTCCCCCTTGAACCATGAACCTGACGGACGAACAGCTGCGTATTATCAACCACGCCGGAGGGCATGCCCGAGTCAGCGCGGTGGCCGGTTCCGGCAAGACGACGACCATGGTCGCCAGGGTCGGACAGCTGTTGCAGCAGGGCGTCAGTGCCAACCAGATCATGGTGCTGATGTTCAATAAATCGGCACGGGACTCCTTTGCCGAAACCATGCAGCAGCGGTTGGCCGCTACCGCCCTCCAGCTGCCGGAGGTACGGACCTTCCATGCACTCGGCATGCGTCTGGTAAACAGTTTCACCAGGCGCGGCGCACTGCCCGGCTATACGCTTGTTACCGAAGAATTTGTCCAGGAGAAACTGGCCCGGCAGGTGGCCAATGAGGTGTATCGCCAAGAGCAGGACAATGGCGGCTGGTTGGCCGGAGACGCCATTGAGGAATTTCTTACCTTTATCGACCGGGTAAAATCGACGGTTACCGAAGCCGCCGAGGTGTATAAAAAGCTCAATCTTTCGACCCGCTGCAGCTATTTTGTCAAGGCCTATGAACTCTTTGAAAAGGTCAGGCGAGAACGAAAAATTCGCTTCTACGCCGATCTCATTCATGAGCCCCTCATGGCCATGCTTGCCGACGACGAGCTGGCCACCTGGGTGACGGACCGCGTCGAGCATGTTATCGTCGATGAATATCAGGATATCAACGAGGCCCAGCAGCAGTTGCTAAAGATCCTCGCCGGGAGCAGGGCCAAAGTGATGGTCGTCGGAGATGTCGATCAGTGCATCTATGAGTGGCGCGGGGCGAAACCGGAATATATCACCACCAGATTCCAGATCGATTTTCCACAGCCCGAAAATTATCAGCTGTCTTTCACCTTTCGCTACGGCCACCAGCTGTCTCTTGCCGCCAATCATCTTATTTCGGGCAATAGAAAGCGCGACCAGAAGCTCTGTATCTCGCACCAGACAACCGAAAAAACCGTAATAACCTGCCTGGAAGAGCAGACAAAACATCCGGTCCTTGCCGTTCTCTCGGCCTGGCGCGCACAGGGCCGTTCGCTGCAGGATGCCGTGGTGCTGGTCAGACTCTTTGCCCAGAGTGTGCCGGTGGAGTTGGCGCTGCTTGAAGCGGGCATTCCTTACCGCCTCGAGGGCAATGCCCCGGTATTTGATTGTGCCGAGGTCCTGGCGCTGACCGGCTATCTAAAACTGGTTGTCGGCAGCATGGCCGATGGGGGGCAGGAAAGCCGGGAAAGGATGTTCACGGCCATGCTCTCCCAGCCGCATCTGGGCATAAAACGCGAAGATATGCTCTTGCTGGTGCGGAGTATTGCCGAAAATCCCGACTCGGCGGTCTCCGTACTGGGCAACTGGAGCGGCGCGGAGCTGGCCCCTTTTATCCGCAAGAGAGTGGAAGAGACGGCGGGCAACTGGCGCTGGCTTGCCGGCTGTTCGTCTTCCGGACGTGCTGATGTCCTGCTGAAAAAGATCGTTGAAAAGCTAAAACTCTATGATTTTTATCATACCTTCTCGGCAAGATCGGCGACCGCCGAAAACCGGGTGAAGACCTGCCAGGCCTTTATCGATTTTGCCGCCGCGCAAAAGCTGTCCGTCCGGCAATTGCTCGCTAAGATCAGCGAATTTCAGAGTGCCGGGGACGCGCCGGCGGCAGAGACCTTGCTGTTGACCTCCGTCCACCGGGCCAAGGGACTGGAATGGCCGCTGGTCATTCTGCCGGGCCTCGAGGAAGGGTCCTTTCCGTTTTACCGGGAACGGGAGAGCGGGGCGGATGATCTGGAGGATGAGCGTCGGCTCTTTTATGTGGCGATGACCAGAGCCATCGAACAGGTCGTCTGGATACATCCGGTCGATGCTGAGCTCAAACGCTGCATGGCAAGGTGCTGCGGTAAAATTCCCCAGGAGATGGTGCGGGCCAGTCGCTTTCTCTACGAAGCCAACCCAGGCCTGTCGGTGTGTCTCGGGGAAATGCTGGCGACCGGTGACGTGGATCAAACCATTACCGCCGACGATACAACCATCGCCAGGCAGTATCTTCAAGCTGTTGGTGCCGAGGTACGCCTCGTCGAAGGCAAAAAGGCGAAGAAAAAGGAAAAAGAGGAGAAAACAGGCGAGAGTCCCGGCGGGAAGATCCTGGAGATCCACGAGATTGCCGAAGGCTTGCGGGTCTGGCACGGGACATTTGGGCCTGGCACGGTTCTTGCCGTAAAAGACAGAAAGACCGGACGGCTTACGGTCTTGTTCGACGAGCAGGGGGAAATGATCCTGCTCGCCGCCTATGCGAAATTACGGCCCCTCTGATGTATCCGTTTCGCCGCTGCCGACGATTGGTTCAGCCTGGATACGAGCGGCTGTAGTCCCTGAACAGAGCCATTATTTTCCGGCTGCGGTCGCCGGGCGTGCCGTTACCGATCTTAATGGAATCAATAGCGGTGATGGGGGCAACTTCCCGCACCGTTGAGGCGAGGAAAACCTCGTCGATAAGCCGGACTTCATCTTTGTGCAGGTCACGCTCAACCAGGAGGAATTCCTTTTCCGCAAGCCTGATAACCACCTGGCGGGTGATGCCGGGCAGCACCCGGTTGCATGGCGGTGTCACCAGGGTATCGCCGATAAAGGCGAAAAGATTAGACGTCGTTCCTTCGAGCATATAGCCGTTTCTGTCGATATATATTGCTTCAATGGCCTGTTGCTGTCTGGCTTCTCTTTGACAGAGGATGGCCGGGATATAGTTGATACTTTTTGCCCCGGGCATAAAACGTTCGACATGGCAGGTGATGATTTTTGCCCCCTCCGAGTACCATTGCGGCGGCATCTCTTTTACAGGAGTGACCATGATCAAAAGCTGGGGCGAGTCGCCCGGGGTGATGCCGTCACTGCTTAAGCCGCCGGTGACAACCAGGCGGATATTGCTTTCCGTATGGCTGTTGCGCCTGAGTGTCTCCAGGGTAATTTCACGGATTTTTGCCGTGGAATGCGGCAGCTTCAGGCCGACGAGGCGCGCTGACCGTTCTAGGCGATGCAGGTGGTCATCAAGATGGAAGGGGATGCGATTGTAGGTCCGCAAAAAATCAAAGACGCCAAAACCGCGTATTACCGACAGGTCGTTGACGGATATTTTTGCCTGGTCTTCCTCGACAAATGCGCCATTTACGTAATAGATGTCCATTCTGGCTCCCTGGAGCGTCTGCGGTTATTTAAGAAAAAGGCGGTTCCTCGCCTTTTTCCAGACAGCGTTGTCTGTGCGCGTCAACTGCTTTGTGGAAATTTTCTTCCAGTTCTGCAAAGCTCTGGCCGCTATAGGAGATTTCTTCATCGATGAACAGAATTGTGCCAAAGAGGGAATAGTCTTTGGTGTTCACCTTGATTGAGCCATGGTATCCTTTATATATTACGGTTCTTTGTGCCAACTGTCTGTTCCTTTTTATCTTAGTAGTGAGGAGGTGGTGGCTCGTCCCCATTGTCTGTATGGTCCTGCATTGCGCTGAGAATCATCTGGAGGCGGCTGATGTCGTCGTGCAGCGCGTTAAGCTGGGTCTGCTGCTCAATTATCACCTCGTTTAAGGCATCGATCATTTTCTCCTGATAGAGAAAATTTTCCTCAAGTACTTGCAGTCGCTCCACAAGAACGTTCGGGCAGGTCATGTCATTTTGGGGTTCTTTGTCACTCATAGTCAACCATAGTAAAGTGGTCGATAAAAAACGCAAGATTTTTTATCTCTTCCCGGCGGGTATCATTGCTTAAAAGAAGCAATTGTCAATTTGTCGCAAAAGAGGTAAGGGGGGTGATGGTTGAATCCTCTGTATATACCTGGAGCCTTGTGTGATTGTTCTCAACTCATTATTTCCCATCTTCGTGCTGCTGCTCTTGGGCTGGGCCCTGAAACGGCAGGGTCTTACCGATGCAGTTTTTCTGCGAACCGCCGATCGACTGATCTATTATTTCTTTTTTCCGGTCATGCTGTTCTGGAAAATCGGCGGCGCCTCTTTTGACGATGGCATCGACTGGAATTTCTGTTTTGCCGCCCTGTTCGCTCTGCTGGCCATGTTTGTTCTCAGTACCCTGGTTATTAAACTGTTTCGGATAACCGCCTATCAGGCTGGGTCATTTTCCCAGAGTTGTTATCGCTTTAATACCTATATAGGGGTGGCGGTCATCCTCAATAGCCTTGGCACTGAGGGGATGAAATATTTCGGCCTGCTCATCGGTTTTGCAATTCCTCTGATTAATGTCTTTGCCGTAACGACGTTGATCTGGTTTTCCGGGCGGGAAATGGGTTTTTCCAAGCGATGCTCGATAGCCGGTAGAGCTCTTGTCGCCAATCCACTGATACTCGGTTGCCTGGCCGGGCTTGCCTATTCCGGACTCGTCGGCTGGTTTCCGGTTTTTGTCAATAATTCCTTGAGCCTGATTTCCATGGTGGCGCTGCCCCTGGCGCTTATTTCCATCGGCGGCGGCCTGACCTTTGCCGGCGTCAGGGGCAATCTCGGGCTGTCCTTTCTTTCGGCAGCTTTAAAACTTCTGGTACTGCCGGGCATCGGCTGGTTCTTTTTTTACATCTTTAATGTGAACGGCATCCCCTTCAAGGTGGGACTGATCTTCTTAGCCTTGCCGGCTTCTACGGCAATTTATGTCCTTTCCTCCCAGATGAACAGCGACACGCAGCTGGCCTCATCGGCTATTGTTCTCTCCACCTTGCTCTCTTTTTTTTCGTTGTCTTGTATCCTTCTGCTTTAACTTTGGTTACCGACGGCCGTCATCCTGCGATTGTTTTTTAAAAAAGTTCGGTCGCATGCTGATTGGAGTCGGTTTGTGCTAAAAATCTGCTCAATAAAATTCTTAAAGCTGGTTCTTGGCATCAGACTGACATATAGTAAATGAAGAACATCGGAGAGAAGTACTTTGGCCAGGGGGGGTATGTGTAGATGTCTAATGGGATGGAGCGAAAGCCGAAGCAGGTGCCTGGGGAGGGGGTGGCGTATTACTCCAGTGTCAGCATAATCTTTGGTGCCGAATGACGGTTTTATCTTTTGGGTATTTTTTATCTTTAAGAAGATATCCGACTGGTAAAAAAGAATTTTAGACAACTTAAAGGAGCAGATTATGAGAGGCACATACGAAGCGTATATACTGGTGAAAGTAAAAGATGGAAAGAAGTATGTTTGTGCCTTAAATCGACCAAAGGGACCGAGAGAAGACCTCGGTCGGCTGAGCGAGAAAGAAAGACAGGACTTCCTCGACAATCAGGTTATCTGGAACTGACCCCGGCAAACGGGAAATAACAGGGAGTCGTAGAGGGCTTTTTTTCAGGCGGGTGACCCCTGGAGAAAAGCCCTTTTGTTTCTCAAAGCCGCAATCTCAGAGGAGGGTGTCGCCGCCTGGGTAAAAATGCCCGGCAATCAGTTCAGTGGCAGCGATCTCAGCGCCTCTTCGAAGTCACCGATAGTGTATGGCTTGGCGATGGCCGCACTGAAGCCGTAGTTGCGGTAATCGGCCATGATCGGGTCATTTGAGTAGCCGCTTGAGACAATAAGGCAGGCGGTGGGAGCAATGGCGAGTATCTGCTCTGCGGCCTCCATTCCACCAAGTCCGCCGGGAATGGTCAAGTCGACTATAACCGCCCGATAAGGTGTTGCTGCTGCCAGGGCTTCTTGGTAAAGTTCAATGCTTTCTTCGCCTCTGGTGCAGGTGGTAACTGTGTACCCCAGGTGGGTGAGCATGGTCGTGGCAATATCTCGGATGATTTCCTCATCATCCATCACCAGTATCGCTCCTCCCTGGTGGGGTCTTTTCTTTTGCGCAGTGGTAATCAGATGCTCACCGTAAGACCTGCCGATGGCCGGCAGATATAAGGTAAAGGTGGTTCCTTTGCCGACAAGAGAATCGACGGTAATGTGTCCCTGGTGTTTTACAACGATCGAGTACGCCGAGGCCAGGCCCAGACCGGTGCCGGCAATCTTGGTTGTAAAGTACGGATCAAATATTTTCTCCTGGATTTCCTGGGAAATGCCGCAGCCTTCATCTTGGAGAGTGACTTGGACATAGTTGCCAATGGCCAGGCCATGGGGATTCGCTTCGCAGAGATGGACGTTTTGGGCGGTTATGCAGAGATTCCCCCCTCCCGGCATTGCCTGGGTGGCGTTGATAATGATGTTGTTCAGCACCTGGCTGATCTGGCCCTCGTCGGCCTCTACGGCATCGACTGCCTCAGGTATATCGACGATCGCCCTGACGTTTGATCCTCGCAACATTAACGAGATGGCTTCCTCGACGAGCTGTTGCATGGAAACTACTTTTTTGTTTGGTTCGCCGCCCCTGGCAAAGGTCAAGAGCTGCTGGGCGAGTTCGGCGGCGCGCTTTGATGCCTTTTCTGCTTCCGCCAGGAATTTACCTGATTTATGATCGGGGTCGAGGAAGAGCCGGGCAAAGGAGATGTTGGCCATGATGCCGGTGAGAATGTTATTGAAATCGTGGGCAATGCCACCGGCAAGAACGCCCAGTGATTCCAGTTTCTCTATTTTGTGCTGCTCTTTTTCGTGCTCTTTCAGCTCGGTAATATCTTCGATAGTGGCAATGACGTCCGTAGGTGATTGACCGGGGAACACGGGACTGAATATGCCGCGCAGAAAAGTTGTCTTGCCTCCGGTAATCGAGGTGTAGACGTCTTCATAAAAGGCCATTTCGCCGGCCAGGGCTTTTTTGACCGTTTCCCGCATCTGCGGGGTACTCTGGTGAGCGGAGTTGAACCCGCAGAGCTTTTTTCTGGTCGAGCCCATGATCTCGATAAATTTATCATTGACGTCGAGCACGGTTCCTTCGGCGTCGAAGCTGATCACCCCCAGAGGGGATTTTTCGAAGATAATACGGTATCGACGTTCACTTTCGCGCAGGGCGTCTTCCATCTGTTTCCGCTCAGTAATATCAATGGTGTAGCCTGCCAGCAGAATTTTGCCTCCCTGGAAGATGGGGAATTTTATGGTGGTATAGGTCCGGCCTGCGAGATGTTCTTCGAGATGCAGCGGCACGCCGCTGGAGACAACCTGCCAGTCGTCAGCAATTATCTTCGCGGCAAATTCGGGAGAAAACAGGTCGGTCATGCTCTTGCCGATCATTTGAGAGCCTGGTATGCCGATCATTTCCGCGAAATTTTCACTGGCCTGCAGCACGCGGTTGTGCGATTCGGTGACCTCTTTGATAAAGACATAGACCGGTGAATAGCGCATAAAGAGAGAAAACACGTCATTGACGTTGCGCATGTCGTCCATGGATTTTTTTCGCCCCAGGGCGTCGCCGATGTGCTGGGCGACGTAGACAAGGAGATCCTTGTCTACGTCGGTGTAGACAACCTCGCGGTAGCTCTGCACCAGGACCACGCCGGAGAGATGCTCGAGATAAAATGGAACGCCAATCAATGAATAGGCCTTTGTTCCAAGATATTCTATGTTGTTTTGCAGAACACACTGATCAAAATTATCAGGCCCAAGGAGAAGAGGCTTGCCGCTCCGGATAATAAAACCTGCCATAGTCGGGTTTTTATCCGGTTCAATTTTGATTTCCACGCCCTGCAGGTGGGAGTCGACTTCATCAAAATAATAGACAAATTTTATAAACTGCTCCCCGTGCCGTTCCTCACAGAGAGCGATGAAAAAATTTCGGGCATTGATAAAACGACCAACAATATTGTGTAATGAGGAAAACAGGTCTTCCGCCCTGGAGGCCAGGTGGGCCTGCTCACTGATCTCGTAGAGAGCTGCACGCAGCTGCTCTGAATATTCCAGAGATGTCGACGAACTCTGGAGATGAAAAAGGACATTAGTGTTTTTCAGCCATGAACCGATCAGCGAGGTTATTGTTTGCAGGCCGTGCAGGTAGTCATCGGGAAAGGATAGTTTTTCTCGGCAACCGAGATACAGAAGTGCCGTTGTCTTCTCTTCCGGTACTATTGGCAGAATTGCATGGGTTTGATGGCCGGTAGTCGACAAAAAGGAAGGGGTCCTGGAATCATTGTTGATAAGTACGTTGGTGTGTTGTCGAGTAAAGAGATCAGCAAAGAGCGGCTCTTTGGCTGGCAGCAGAGTCGGTACACAGGGAGTGGCTTTCTGCCTATCGTCGGCTGGCTGAGAGGAATACGGAAAATATGTCTCTGTGCACTCACCTAGAAAATAGATTTCAACAGAGACATTACCGAGGGAAGAAAAAATATGATCCCGGAGAAAAGCAATGAATCCCTCAGGAGTTGGGGGTTTTTTATAGCTTTGGCATGCCTCGGAAATGATCTGCAAAAAATCTCGTGAAGCAATGAATGTTTCCGCCTGCTGGTCGTTTTGCATGAAATTTTACTCTAAAAAAAAGCAGTTACAACGGAGGGTGAATTATTTACCGGCGATGTTTTGTATCCCTGAAAAAGCCTATGCCATCCGACTAACTTAATCAAATAATTTTCTGATTATAACTCGAGTTCAGAAGGGGAAAAGAGTGGCCGCACAACATGATACCCCTGCTGTGGTATGCCTGTTCCAGGCTGCTGGAGACGGTTTTTTATGACAGAAACTTACCAGTGAACCACTGACCCCGGTAAACGGGAAAGAAGCCGGAACTCTTTTCAGTCTTCGTGCTTTGTGGGGGATAGTCACCTTGGGGCCAGATTATTTCTTGTAAAAAAAAGAAAAAAACCTGCAAGGCACTAACAAGAACTGCGGAGCAGAGAAAGTATCAGCCGCAACCAAATACTGTTGCGGCTGATACTTTTATTTTCAGATCTTCACTACATTTTGTGCAGCTGGACCTTTCTGACCGTCTACAACTTCAAAGCTGACGCGCTCGCCTTCGGAGAGAGATTTGAATCCGTCTGCCTTAATAGCGGAATGATGGACAAATACATCCTGGCCTCCATCTTGTTCGATAAAGCCAAAGCCTTTTGCATCATTAAACCACTTTACTGTTCCTTCTGCCATTGCTACTACTCCTGTGTAATGGGGTCCATTATGGCCCCTTTTTTCGATTGCCTGATTGCTGTTTGCTGACTCAGGCATCAGCCTTGTTGCAGGCTGAATTTATTGCCTGTATGGTCTTCCTCTACAGGCGAAATTTTTTGGCTGCGGGATGACCATATCCAGCTCTGCCAAAACACGCAACTTGTATATGAATTATCAACGCACTATTTTCTCTTTTTTACGATTCGGTTCTGTAAAAGAGAGGATGCCAGGCTTTATCTGCGTTTTTTTCCTTTCTTCGGCGGTTGCGCCTCGTTACAGACCAGCGCACGATTTTTGTAATCTTGTTTGTTAAGCGTTTCCATCGCCCGATGCCCCTCCGACCTTGTCGCCATCTCAACAAAGGCAAAACCCTTTGGCCGGCCGGAAAAATGATCTATGACAAGGTTCGTATTGACAACTTCGCCAAAATCGCTGAAAAGCTGGAGAACTTCGGGTTCGGTTACATCATAAGGCAAATTGCCTATAAAGAGTTTCAAGCTGCTGCTCCCTGGGGACTATGATCGGCAAGAATCTTTATCGGCAACTACAATGCAGGGGAAACTGCAAAACGACTGACGAGAAAACACTATGCGTGATCGAATTTACATGAGGACTTGCAACCATGCTATACAATAGATGTTCTGCGAATACAAGAAAATAACATCTATGCCGGTAACCACCGCTGCATGCACTTCTTGAGGAAAATGCGCTTTTTCACCACAAGTGAAGACATCTCTGCCTCCGCCCTGCCGCTCAACCGCGGCCCTGGCAAGGCGTTTTTTAGCTGAGGGCCTCCGTCTGTCTTCTCGCCGTTTCACGAAGATAATAGTCATAGTCGCCTTCGTAGGCGTGCATGGCGCCATGGTCGATTGCAAAGACCCGGTTCACCAGAGAGCGCAGGAAATGGCGGTCATGGCTGACGAGAATGACGGTTCCGGCAAATTTTTGCAGGGCAGCGAGCAGTACGTCCCGGGACTGGATGTCGAGGTGGTTGGTCGGCTCGTCGAGCACGAGAAAATTCAGGGGTTGACCAAGCAGGGTGGCAAGGATGACCCGGCTTTTTTCGCCGCCGGAAAGATTGGCGATGCGTTTCTCCACCTCATCCCCCTGGAACAGAAAAGCGGCACAGAGATTACGGATCGTGCCGATATTTTCCAGCGGCAGGACTTCCTGCACCGCTTCAAAGACGGTCTGCCCAGGCTTGAGAAGATCCATGGCATGCTGGCTGAAATAACCGGGGCTGACGCCGGCGCCAAGGAGTACTTCGCCCTCGGTTGGCTCGGTATTGCCGGTGATGCTTTTGAGAAGGGTGGATTTGCCGGCACCGTTGACGCCGACCACGGCGATTTTTTCCAGCCGCCGGATGGTGCCGGTGAGTCCGCTGAATACGGGAATCGCACGGCCGTCATGGCCTGCCCAGGTTTTTCCGAGGTTGTAGAGATGCAGGACATCGTCACCGCTGCGTGGCGGAGCCGGAAAGTCAAATTTGATGGTTCTTTGCTCGGCTGGCAGGACGATACGTTCTATTTTTTCAATCTTTTTGATGCGGGACTGAACCTGGGAGGCATGGGAGGCGCGGGCGGCAAACCGGGCGATGAACTCCTCTTCTTTGGCGAGCATCTCCTGCTGGCGGCGATAACTCGCTTCGAGCTGCTGCCGCCGCACTTCACGCTCCTGCAGGTAGAAATCAAAATTGCCGCTGTAGGTTGTCGTGCAGCCGTTGGCCACCTCGATAATTCGCGAGACGATTTTGTTCATGAATTCCCGGTCGTGACAGGTCATGAGCAGGGCGCCCTTAAACTCATTGCGCAGCCATTCCTCCAGCCAGAGAATCGATTCGATGTCCAGGTGGTTGGTCGGTTCGTCGAGCAGCAGGACATCCGGGTTGATGGTGAGAATCTTCGCCAGGGCAATGCGCATCTTCCAGCCGCCGCTGAAAATTTCTACGGGGCTGTTGAAGTCATGGGGTGAAATACCGAGGCCGGTGAGAATGGCCTGGGCTCGAGGTTCAAGGTCGTAGCCGCCCCGCTGTTCAAAGATTTCCACGCATTCACCATAGCGTTCCAGGAGATTGGCCATGGCCTCATCGGCCATCGGCTCGCCCATTTCCGCTTCCATGGCCGATATTTCCTTACCGAGCCGGACAATGTCTCCGGCTGCGGACATTACCTCGGCGATGACGGAACGCCCGGCCATTTCGCCGACATCCTGGGAGAAATACCCGATGACGGTTTTTTTCGAGCAGGAAATATCGCCTTTATCGGCTTCTTCCTCGCCGGTAATCAGGCGAAAGATGGTGGTTTTGCCGGTGCCATTGGGGCCGACCAGGCCTGTTTTGGTACCGGGAAGGATCTGCAGGCTGGCATTCTGAAAGAGAACCTGTCTGCCGTGCTGCATATATATATTCGTTAAATGTATCATAATCCGGGGGAAGGAAAAAAATTTGGAAATTACCATGAGATGCGCAATCGGCGCAAGGAGATTTTTCCCTCTTGTCCCCGTGTGCCACATGGGGACAAGAAGGCTGGATACGCATGGGAAGCAACCGTAGGCGGATATGCCGCATAAACATAAAAGGTTGTCACCAAAAAATGGAATATTAGCGACTTCAGCCGTAAAAAAAGGTAGGTTGCCGACAGAGCAGCAAATCACCAGGAGCTTAGGAACTTGTTTGGCGAATGCACTTTTGTCCAAACTCTTCGTTATTTACCAAAATTATGCTCGCAGGGAAGCGAAGACTCCGAAATGGATGTTCTCGGACAAGCTCGCAGCGTTGATGCAACAGGAATAAATTTTTATAAAGTGACAGAGATGAAGAACACTCGACGACACGATAGTCTGAATAAGAAAAAAATAAAAACCGACTCCTTCACAGTCGAAAAAGAAGACACACTTCTCGCCAGCCTTCTCGCTTTCCTGCCGCAAAAAAGCCGGAATGTCCTGAAGGTTGTTTTGCGAGATGGGCAGGTTTTAGTTGACGGCAATCCGGTCAGCCAGTTTGATTATGCCCTGCGCCCTGGGCAGCGTGTGGAAGTCCGCTGGGATCGAACACCTCCGCGGCAGAAGCCCAAGGGACTGAATATCGTCTACGAGGATCAGGAACTGGTTATAATCAATAAACCCTCCGGCCTGCTGACGATTGCCACCGACAAGGAAAAACGTAAGACGGCGTATGCCATGCTGAGCAATTACGTCAAGGCGGAGAATCCGGAGAATAAAATTTTCATCATTCACCGGCTTGACCGGGAGACCTCGGGGCTGCTGATGTTTGCCAGAAATGAAACAATCAAAAAACAGATCCAGGAGACCTGGACGACAACAATCGACCAGCGAACCTATGTTGGGGTCGTTGAAGGCGAGGTGCAGCAGGACGAGGGGACCATCGTCTCCTGGCTGTATGAGAGTAAGGCTTTTATTGTCTACTCTTCGCAAAACCAGGAGCACGGCCAGAAGGCCGTTACGCATTTTAAGAAGATCAAAGCAAACAAGACCTTTTCCCTCTTACAGATCAATCTGGAAACGGGGCGAAAACATCAGATCCGGGTGCATATGCAGGATATTAAACACCCGATCATCGGCGACAGTAAATACGGCTCGACCCAAAGCCCCATCCGCCGCATGGGTCTGCACGCCCAGGTGCTGGCCTTCACCCATCCGAAAACCGGCAAGCCGTGCCGTTTTGAGACGGAGATCCCGAAAAAGTTTCTGCAGCTCTTTGCCAGCGGACCGAAGCTCTAAGATACTTTTTCTGCCCGGCATGGCATGCCATCGTATCAGGTGCCTGTCGCGGCGAGTTGCACCGTCGCGGCTGTGTTCTGCACCGATCGAGCAGCGGTTATCCGCAGGTGTTCCTTGCTATTGCTATCTTTATGTTTGCTTTCCATGGAGTGTGTTGTTTCATGGTGACCGAAATCAGCGAGTTGCTGCAGTCTGGCCGTGGTGTCTTCCAGAAGATTGGTCAGCTGATTTAATAATTCGTTGGAAAATTCGTGTACTTGACCGGCAAGACTGCGGGTGTCGCTGGCAGCGGCGCTCACCTCGGCGATACTGGTAGAGACGTTGAGGGTGTTCTCGGAAGTTCGGCCTGCAAGATGTGCGATATTGTCGGTTACCAGCTGTTGACCGGCGACGGCCCTGGTTATAGTACCGTTACGTTCATGGAGGGTTCGCATGCGTAGGTCGATCTCGTGGAGATTATGAGATAACACTGCACTGGCCTCCTGAATAGCCGCCACTTTCTGCATGGCGTCGTCGGTTGCCTGCGCTGTTTTGTAAGAAAGATCCTTCATCTCACCGGCAACGACCCCGAAACCTTTGCCGGAACTGCCGGCTCTGGCTGCCTCAATGGTGGCATTGAGTGCCAGCAGCTTGGTCTGACTGGTAATTTCCTCGACTGTGGCGACTATGCTGGTGATCGCCTTGATCGATGCATCGAGCTCATCGTTGTAATGTTTTGACCGGCTGTTGCTCTCCAGAATAGTGGCAACAATACTGTTCTGGTCCTGAATCTGCACATTGATTTCCTGAAAGGCCGTCTGCAGTTGAACAGTTGCCTCCGAAACATTATTGGTGTGTTCCGCGGTGTCGCCGGCCCGCTGGGTGACGCTTTCGGAGAGTTTTTCCGTGGAAATCGACAACTTCTGCAGAGATTCCGCGGTTTCTACCAGCTCCTTTGCCCGGCTCTCCAGCCTGTTGACCACGGTGGTAATAGTGGTAACCATCTCCTCAATGATCACCTTTTCTTTGGCTTTTCGTTCGTTCTCGTTCCTGATTTTTAACAGGGCCTCGCGGAAATTGCAGATGGCCCCGGAGAGAACGCCGATCTGGTCCTTTCTCCTCTGGTAGGGCATATCCGGCGATTTCCCCGAGCGGATTGCATCAATAATATGGGTGAGTCGGTGCAGCGGTCGTTCGACGATGAATCGAACCAGGATGTAGAGGACAAGCATATTGGCCAGGACCGCGAGGCCCCCCATGAGAAGGGTGAATCTTCGCTGATCTTGTCGAATGACTCGCAGCTCCTGTTCCATGTTGCTGATTTCCTCCACATGCTGCAGTATCTCGTTTCTCGTGTTTTCCGCCTCCAGGGCGGCATCGGCAATTTTGCTGCCGAATGCCATGATTCTCGTGGTCATGGCCTCATTGGTATGATCAAGCGCCGAAACACTTTCGATGATCGACCTGAGCCTGACGGCATCTGCATCCGGTTTGCCGCCGGCCAGCGTTAAACGCTCGACTGATTCCCTGAAGGTACCCTGCTCATCAAAAAGACCGCTTGAGAGGGTGAGCGTGTTATTTTCGATTTGAACGACGAACCTGTTTTTGAGGAGTTCCCTGCGCTCGTTTCGGTCAAACAGGTTTTTGTAAGTCTCACGACCATTAAGCACCTGCCGGTCGGTAATCTTAAATTCCTGCTCAACCCGGGCGGTAATATCAGCTCGCGGATCTACGTGAAAGAAATCCGGCAGGGCGAGAAACTCATCCTGCAGCAAGACTATCGCAGCGCGAAGATTTGTGCTGAGCTGTTCCCGTATGGCGAGTACCTCGTTGACTTTTTGCGCGACGGTGTCGCTTGATTGCAGATTGACGTAAAGAAGGGCACCAATAAAGACATTGGAGGCCAGGGCAACCCCGATAAGTATTTTTATTCCCACGGTCAGCAGTCCGGTTCTTTTCTTTCTTATTGTCATGTTCTCTTTTTGCATTCGTAGGTAAAGAGTAGAGGCTAGTGTAACTGGTGGCGACACCGGGTCGTGCGGAAATTTCCTTCTCGCAAATCCGGTGAATCCGTAAAAACAAGCGCACAGTAAAAAGAAAATGTTACGATCAGGTTAAATTGCTGTTGGAGTTGCTTTGCCGCACCTTGCTTCAGGAAGGATAAGGTCTTGGCGAATTGATGACGGTTTTTACGATTCCGGCCAAACGATAAATGCAACAGGAGAGAACAAAACAAGAGAAGGAGTGCTTTACAGGACAGGTGGAGGGCGCAGCGATCAGTTCTTGCGGGTTTTTTTAAGTGTTCAGCCTTTGTAATTCCTTTCTTTTCAGGCGATATTCGACAATCCTCCGCAGCAGCTGTGTGCTTCTCCGCTTCAGCTTTTTCGCAGCGAAATAACTGAGATACCGAGAAAGGGGAATGAATTCACGATTGGCATATCTTCCTTTCAGGTCGATAATGTACGGCTCGTAGGTGCCGTCGGCCAGCTGTTTGAGTGCGATATTCTTGAGGTTGAGATCAAAGAGCCATATCTGATTGGACATCAAAAAGTCACACAGCTTTTCTGCGACTTTGATGATATAGTCGACATCACATTCATCCTGAAAAACGACAATATCCCAGATGGTCTTTGCTATCGCTCCATCATCATCACGAATACAATCACACACCAGTCCCTGGCCGTGATCGGTATCTATAAAACCATGACAGTGGCTGACAAATGACAAATCCTTCCCTTCTCCGCGTAATATCAGATAGCCCTGCAATTCATCCTGGTTTGCCCCAGCGTTCCTGCCCCGGCTGTTGCGGGGAATCTTTATCACCAAATGACTGTTTTCCGGATGTATGTAGCAGACCCGCTCGCGTCCTCTATTAATTATCATCTGCTCGGAAAGATGCAGGATGGGCCGACGGTCGAGATTGTCTCCTTTGGCAAAACTGTCATTTTTTTTTGAAGGTTGGTGCATGGAAACGGCAGAAGTAGTAGTTGTCTCTTCCAGGAAAGAGGATACTCTTTACGATACCTCCTTTAAGGGGTACCTTTACCAAATGAGGTTCACAGCTTGCAGGAGAGAATACTTATTTCTCCGCTAAACTCAAGAAAATAAAATGGTGCAAGAAAGCACCATGCGGCTGTGTACAATTTTTTGAGTGAAATTATGCTGTCCGGTTTTTCTTGAAAGGAAAGAGGGCTGAATTTAAAAAATCCCTTGCCGATCAATAATAATTTCTATAAAGAAAATGGATTTTATTCTGCATGACATGTTATATATTTCTTTTTATGTCATCTCGTTACGGTCGAATTTTCGTTTGAGTCTACTGTCCTCTAGGCCCGTTGTTGAAAGTAGAGCCAAAGACAATTCTAACCCGATGTTCGGGTAACAATATAAGGTCGACGTTGAGGTCCAAGTGAACACTACACTGATAATTCTCGATAGCATTTCCGATTGGAAACCATACTATGAAACTGACAGTATCATTACCGCCAGTGACTATCTGCACAACGAAAAGTTGAGCCGGGAGAATCTCCTGGTCATTAACCTGTGCAGTGACCTCAGCTACAACTCGGAGGGATATTACTGTTCCCTGCTGGCTCAGGCGAGAAAACACAAGGTGATTCCCTATGTCGACGTCATTAATGGGCTCGATTGCAATAAAACGCTGAAGCTGCAGGGACTGGTCAAGAAGACCTGTCAGTCCTGGCATTGCAGTAATCCGATCGAAAGCGGCAATCCGCGCACTCTCGAAATTTATTTTGGCGATTGCGAAGATCCGTCTCTGAAACGACTGGCCAAATTTATCTTCGATCAGTTTCCTTTTCCGATGTTAAAGGTTACTTTCAGCGATGCCGATTTCAGCCGGATCGATCACTTCAGGACAATGAGTCTCGGCGAACTCAATGAAGCACAGCAGACTCTTTTTGCCAATGCCATCGATCGGTTCAGTAAAAAAATCTGGCGTAATCCGCGCAATAAAAAACCAAGCCGCTACGACCTGGCCATTCTCCACGATCCCACGGATAAGTTGCCGCCAAGTAACAATTCCGCATTGCACCTTTTTCTCTCCGAAGCGAAAAAAATGCATCTCAACGCGGAGCTGATCACCGCCGATGATTCCGCTCGGCTGATGGAGTTCGATGCGCTGTTTATCCGGCAGACAACAGCGGTTAATCATATCACCTACCAGCTGGCCCAAAAAGCGCACCTGGCCGACATGGTGGTGATCGATGATCCGGCCTCCATTATCCGCTGCACCAATAAAGTTTATCTGAAAGAACTTCTCGACCGGGAGCAGATCCCCTGTCCCCGATCGCACCTCATCTTCAGGACGAACCCGATTAGCTTTGTCGAACTGAGCGAAAGCCTCGGCACCACCATGGTCGTGAAGATACCCGACGGTTCCTTTTCCGTCGGCATCGCCAAGGTAAGTTCGGCGCAGCAGTACGGGCAGGTCATTAACGAACTGTTTCAACGTTCTTCAGTCCTGCTTGTTCAGGAATACGTGCCGACCGAGTTTGACTGGCGAATCGGCATAATAGGCGGCGAACTTATTTATGGGTGTAAATATTTCATGGCCCGGGGGCATTGGCAGATCATTCAGCATAGAGAGACCGGAAGTGCCCGCGCCGGTGGTTTTGAAACGGTGCCGATAAACAGCGTGCCTTCCCGGGTAAGAAAACTGGCCTTGAAAGCAACCTCTCTGGTGGGCAAAGGGTTGTACGGCGTTGACATCAAAGTGTTCAACGACCAACCGATTATCATTGAGATAAACGACAACCCTTCCCTTGAACACGGCGTTGAGGACAAAATTCTCGGCAACGAGCTTTACCGGATCATTCTTCGCGAGTTTGTCGATCGGTTGAACGCGCGGTAGCATAGCCGAGCCCATCTTCTCGGGCAAGGCTCCTCGTGCCTTACATAATATTACTTGCCAGTTCCGCCAGTTCCGAACGTTCACCCTTCTGCAGGTCGATATGGGCATAGATTCTCTGCCCCTGCATTTTGTCAGTCAAGGGTTATCTCAACTTCGCACTGTGGTCGAGGCTGTTTTCGCCGAGATGTAAATCACCGATATATTTTTGAGTGTCCGGAGAGACTCGAGCCTGATCTGCAAACTCTGGCCACCTTGTCACCACATCCAATATCTCTTCGACAATCTGTTCGGCCTTATTGATCTCCATGTTGTAGGCAACCTCAATGAAATCCTGAAAGACAAAATCATCCTGCCGGCCGTTGATGGTCATCTTATGAAGTTCGCCCAACCCATCATCCGGATTATAAGAAAAAGTCATATCGTAGGCAGGCGAAAGTTGCCATCGGCCGGATCTGTCCATCAAGTAAGAAATGTTCTTCACGTGATCATCAAGATTTCTGGTGATAGTATTGAAGACCATTCTCCGGAATTGTTGTTCTTGCTGGATGTAAGG
The DNA here is from genome assembly GCA_945863875.1 of Desulfopila aestuarii DSM 18488. Classification (GTDB taxonomy): domain Bacteria; phylum Desulfobacterota; class Desulfobulbia; order Desulfobulbales; family Desulfocapsaceae; genus Desulforhopalus_A; species Desulforhopalus_A aestuarii_A. Next base: position 99,853 of record CAMBBS010000003.1, on the reverse strand, counting down.
AAGTCTTAATGTCCTCATCACCATGAAGGCACTCTCGTAACCAACCGCGCCCGGGGGGTTCCAACCAAGGTGACCTATACTGGCAAGAGTGAGCGTATGGATTTTTTCATTTAGCTGCCGGTCAAATCTCTTTGTCATAAAGTGGGCCCTGCCGTTTTCTTCCAGGAGCCGACATTCTGTCATCTCGATCCCGGCTTCCTTGGCCATTAGATAATAAGCATATTCGACCCTGCAGCTGTCTGTTGATCTGCCAAGACCTTCTCGGGCATCAGGTGATATTCCGTCAAATTTTATTATCCAGTGCTCATACCCTTCTGGCGCCTCGACTTGTCCTGATACGATATGACCTTCATCGTTGATCGCTATTACCGCTTTTGGTACCGCTCCACCAGCCGAGACGCCAACCCGCAGTATATCAAGCATCGCTTCGGCTTTTTTTTGATCGGCAACATCTACTCGAACATCAAGATGATTGCGGTCACTCAAGACATCCTGGGCGAGCTCCAATAATTTCTGGACTTCAATGGAGACAGAGTTGTTCAAACTATTTGGAGCGTTGCTAGGGATAAACTCTAAGGCCCCCATTCCTCGGGTACCGATGTAACAGAGCCTTTCGACAGGATTAAAAGATCCTTTTTGACGACCCTGCTTTGCAAGCCATGAATCGATAACCTTGTTGCCGAAATCATCAGGGAGGGAATTTGCTAAAAGTCCGGGTAATCCTCTGAACGTCTCACGGTCCAGGTATGGGAAAGAGAAAATGGTGCCGGCCTTTCCGTCCGCAAGACTCAGGTGGATAGGGGAGATATCAAGTCCTTTTGCCAAAAAAGAAGGTTCATATTCAAAAGCGGCATATCCCCTGTCTTTTAACCAGGTGACGGCCCCGACACTCTCTCCCCACAATTTAATAGATGCTGTGCTCATTTTCTTTTTCCAGACGCTTTTTTTCGTTTTTTCTCTTCCAGTTTAGCCAATGCAAGTGGGCTGACAATTATTTCAGGCAAGAAGCTTTCCAAACCATCAAGGGATCCCAACACCCTTAACACTTTGATCAGCGTCAATATCGTGCTTTCACCTTTTTCGACACCCTGAATGGCCGTGATGGAGATCCCCGCGGACTCGGCAACACTTCTCTGGCTTAAATCTTTATTGAGTCTTTGCTGCTTGATACGTTTGGCGAGTTCTTTTGCTATAGCACGATCGGTCATGGCAAAATTTATCATATGATCACCTTGTATTTAATGCAGATATAGAATAAATAGGCGTCTTTAAATTAAAATTAATATAATCAGCTGTGGTGTTGTGCGCAACCCCATACTGTCCGGCAATAACCAGATACATGCAAAATGTAACCCAGTACAAAATGGGCTCACAGCTCCGTCTGTATATCCACACTTGGTTGCCCCATCCGCGAGCCATGATCTCCTGAGTGAAGTATCCCTTGGACAATAGCCAGAGAAACACGACAGCCAAAACAAAAAAGAAGGTTGCAAGCATGGTCCAAAACTCCTGATTTTCATCAATTATGAGGCTCTGAGCCGTTCAACCTGGCCCGGACCGTCAAGATCAAGTTATTGTATGGCTTAACAATAGATTGCGGGACATACCCTTTTTCTAACCAGCCATTTTTTGACTTATTTGACATGACCAAAAGCCGTTCCAATTGTTCTCAACATAGGGGTGCGCTCGGAACGGAACGGTCGTATTCCTAATGTATCCAGACTCGATTTTTCTTCACCCACCGCTCGAAAGGCCAGCTCGCGCAGCCGGCCGATCTCCCGCATGACGATGGAGGAATCAACCGGTTGAAAGAGATACCTTGTTTTCCCATCGGGTGTCCGGCCGGGCCGTTCGCCGCGCTGCACCCCTTTTTTCAGGTCTGCCTTGCGCTCGGGGCCGGCAATAGCCGACTCGGTGGCAAAAAGCGGTTTCTTGCCGAGGCCAAGGCGGTAGAGGTGTTTCTTGAACAGCCTGGTCTTTTCTTTTCGCAGGATGATTGAGCCGATGGTCGACAGCGGTTTTGTCAACAGGGGATACCAGGTAAAAGGGTATTGAATTGCAGCCGTTAATGAAGATCGGCAGGACAGGCGCCCTGGCCCGTTCGGCTATCTTCACAAATCCCTGGCGCCATTGTCCGTCTCTGACTCGACGCCGGCTGAAGCGGGAAACCTCACCGGCGGGAAGCATGATTACCGCCTCTTCGCGCGCCAGGGCGGCGTGGATCGCCTGGATGTGCAGCCTTGTGCTGCCGCCGGTCATGTTTCGTGCCGGAAGGAGACAGGAGCGCAACGGTTCGACTGCCATCAGCAGATCATTGGCGACGATTTTGACATCGGCGCGCACTTCATGCACCAGCTTCAGCAAGGCCAGGCCATCGAGCGAGCCGATCGGGTGATTGGCGATGATAACCACCTTGCCGAAGCTCGGAGTGTTTTCCCGCTGCCGGCCGGTCACCGCATAGCTGAAATGGAAATAGTCGAGAACCTGTTCGATAAACTCGATACCGTGCAGGTGCGGGTACTCTTTGACAAATCTGCGGGCTGCCGTTGAAGATGATCTTGAGCCATCAATATTAGGAAAAGAAGAGAATCGGTAGAAGGCTTCGTTTTGAGTTGATAATGTACCGATAATCTTTTGCTATTTGCCCTGGACGAGGAGACTGTCCGAGAACAACAAGATCAGGTAGCTTTGCCACCGTTAACAGGCCGGCATCATCTTGAGTTAACGAAGAAGAGCGGCCGGTCAGGCCCGTTTCTCAGGGCTGCCTTGGCACGCGGGTGCTTGTCATGCTCCCTCTGTCTAACGGTGGACCGGAAATTGGTTTTTAAATAACAGGCAAAACAGGCAATAAAGAGAACAACAGGAAAAAATGACAATGAAAAAAAGCCTTGTTTATATGTTGCGGCACCTCCAACAGTTCTCTTCGCTTTATCGGCACTGCGCAGGTTGATGAAGACCTGACGCCCGGAACAAAACTTGAAGTCGTCAGGGGTGTGGAGTTTTGCCGATTAGGGCACCGAGATCTATTTTCTGTTCCGGCATCACACCTGACGGCGACCTGCGAAACGATCGGGAAGAAGGTACTGAAAGGGGCATCTTCCGCGGTTCTCGCGGCGAGTTCGTTGTCATCGCTCCCTAGCGTCCACTGCCGGCGAAAAGAAGCCGGCGGAAGGTGGCGAAGCCGCGGAGAGCTCCGAGTAAAGATATCTCTTGCCAGGCAACAAAGCGGCTTATGTTTAGGGGAAAGGGCTCGGGAGTGTGGAAGATTGAAAAGAATCAGTCGAAATATTTTATTATGAAAACATAATTGGATCATAACAATCGGCCGGTATACATGCATAGTCGCCACCTTGTCTTGTTTGACAATGTGCGCAACCACAGATTTAGGTTACATACTTTCAAAATAGGGCATGAATCACACCCGAAAATTGTTAAGGAGACCGGCAATGCGAGAAAATCTATTTAATACCTATCGACCCTCGGAAGATGAAGAGTACATGTGCTGTAATCATCGGCAATATTTTAAAGAAAAGCTTTTGGTCTGGCGCAGAGAACTGGCGGCGAAATCGGAATCATTTTTTGAAGATCTTAAGGAATATGCGACTAGGACGGCGGATATCCTTGATCAGAGTGCCCAGCAAACGGAAATTTTTGCTGATTTCAGTACGCGTGAGAGGCAGGGACGGCTGTTACAGGAAATTGATCTTGCCCTGGATAGAATAGAGGCTGGTGAGTACGGTTATTGCGAGATAACCGGTGAAGATATCGGTTTGAAAAGACTTGAGGCGCGACCGGTAGCAACACGCTGCATAGAGGCCCAGGAACAATTCGAGCGACTGGCCAACGCAAGAACGAGGATGGTCTCCATCTGATGCGTGCTGTGTCTGGATGGCCCTGAACAGTTTGACCGGCATGACCTGTGCGTGTACAAAAATGACAATAATGCGCATTGGTCATGCCAGCTCCTCGACAATCGGTCAAAACCGGTTTCTTTGTATAAAAAAATTGGCGATAACCAATTGCACTTCATTTATTTACCAAAAACTCGCCGTATAGCCCGGTCCTTCAGGTCGGGGCTGCAAAGAACATCATACCTTTCGGCTGTCTCGGGATGACGCTTCTTGGAGTATTTCGATAGCTTTTCCGTCCAACACTTTTTCCCGGTATTTTGTCACAAAGACCAGATAGACGTGCATGTTGAGAATGCAATGTCTTCCGGTTCGAATCTCGTTGTTTTTCTCCGTAGACCAATATATAATATACCCTATGAGATTTCTCGACAAGGCTCCCAGGGAGGCATTCGATAAAAAGAATCCGCAGCGGTTTCCCCGGTTCAGGAAAAAAGGCCAGGGCATTGATTCCTTTCGATACCCGCAAGGTTTCAAGCTGGATGGGGATCGACCTGGGCATTGCCAGGTTCGCCACCCTCGGTAGTATGGGTCGAGGATGTCAGGATAAGGGATATGTCCAGATCGGCACCGGCAACAGGCGAGGCACCGGGTAAGAAGGTCCGGGCCAGGTCCCGCTTGAACCGCTCCCTCCTCGGCCAGGGGTGGTTCGAGTTTTGCAGGCAACTTGAGGACAGGCTGGCCTGGAATGGCGGTTGGCTCACCTGCGTGGTGCCGCAGAATACCAGGAGGACGTGTCCGGCCTGTGCACGCATTGTAAAAGAAAACCGCAAGACACAAACACGGTTCAGGTGGTTGGCATGCGGTTTCGCGGAACCCGCCGAGCCGGTTGGCGCCATACAGAGCAAAAGGGCCGACCTGCCCGGTTCGCCGGTGGAGTGAGTGGCGCCGTCATGCCGCCAGCGGCAGGAATCCACCAAAGCAACTGCCCCGAAGCGCCTGCTCATGCGCAGGTGCTGGTGGAATCCTCGGTCTCAGGCCGGGGAGAATGTCAAGATGTTACGGGTCGAAACAAAGGTCCCGACGACCTCTTGCGGTTGGCCCGGTGTGCGGTTTTTCCGTTCCGCGACGTAAACACCGCGGTCAACACGCTCTTTACTGCGGTTGGAATAACCGTCGAGAGGGCCGCTCGAGGTCCGTCAGGAACCCCCTGGGTTCATCCATGGGGAGGTGCACGCGGTCATCGGCAGTGTGGATAAGAGGTAACCCGAGACCTTCATGTTCCACGGACTTTCACCTGAAGAGGTCGTGAATATGCGGCTGTGGATAATATTGTCTAAGGGGTATTGCGCTGAAAACGAAACCAGGGGCAGCCGCGGCATGTATAAAAGCCCCAGATGAACGGGAGTCCGAAGATGAAAAAGAACCCGGCATTATCTCTCGTCCGGCAGATTATGATGGAATTTGCCGAGCAGACCGGGCTTTCGCCGGTAGGCAGGCTGCCGCGCCGTTACCTGTGGACCGATGCCTTTGCCGTTTGCAACTTCCTCGAGCTGTACCGCCTGACCGGTGATGACAGCTACAAATCGCTCGCCCTCTCCCTGGTCGATCAGGTCCATGAGACCCTTGGCCGTTATTCTGAAGATGATATGAGAAGGGGCTGGATCAGCGGTCTCCGTCCAGATCAGGGGCGGCTGCATCCTACGGCGGGCGGCCTGCGCATCGGCAAGAAGATGAACGAACGTGGCCCGGGCGAGCCTTATGATGAGAAAATGGAATGGGGCCGTGACGGCCAGTACTATCACTATCTGATCAAATGGATGCATGCCCTCCAATGCGTGGGAAAGGCCACCTCGGCAGAGATGTATTACCGATGGGCCGGCGAGCTTGCCAAAAAAGTCCATGCCGGCTTTGTCTTTACCTCGGCCATGGACGACCGGAGATATATCCACTGGAAGATGAGCATAGGCCTCACTCGACCCCTGGTCCCCTCCATGGGCCTTCATGACCCCCTGGAAGGATTGATCATCTACAGTCAGTTGCAGGCGGCACGGAGCTCTGCCCCGGAAACATCGTCTCGCCTGGATCTTTCTCATGAAATCAATGAATTGGCAGAAATCTGCCGCGGGCTGAGCTGGGAGACTGAAGACCCGCTGGGCATCGGCGGCCTGTTATGCAATTCTCTCCAGGTGGCGCATATGATGGTCAGAGGCAGCTTTGCACAGAGCAGCCTGCTGCCCGCCCTGCTTGACTCCGCCCTTCTGGGGCTGGAAACCTATCTAAAGAGGAACCCCCTGCGGCTTCCTGCATCCTACCGCCTTCCCTTCAGGGAATTCGGCCTGTCCATTGGCCTGCATGCGCTTGCGAGACTGAAGGCACTGATAGAAGAGGAAGCCGGCGTCTTTCAAGAGAGTGCCGCACTCCTGGCCCGTCTCGACAAGCTCCTGCATTACCGGCCGGTGGGCGAACACATTGAAAAAATCTGGCACGAAAAGACCAACCGAGAGGCGGATACCTGGCTGGAGCATCGTGCTATCAATATGGTCATGCAGGCGACAAGTCTGATGCCCGATGGATTTCTGCAGGTTCCTTGAGGGGGGTGAAATTTCCTGACAACGGAGGGCCGGTTATGCAATGGTACGGCATGAACATCGAGGCGGTGAAGGAATCTTTGTCCACCACCGAGGAAGGGCTGAGCGAGAGTGAAGCAGCCAAAAGGCTGGCGCAGTATGGGCCGAACCGGCTGGTCGACGAGGCGAAAATCAGCAGGCTGGTGATACTGCTGCATCAATTCACCAGCCCGCTGATCTATATTCTGCTGCTTGCTGCGTGTGTTACCCTGCTTTTGCGTGAGTATATCGACACCGCCGTGATTCTGGCGGTGGTGCTGCTCAATGCGGTCATCGGTTATATCCAGGAGTTTAAGGCCGAGCAGAGCGTCAGGGCGCTGAAACAGCTTCTGGTGGCCAAGGCACGGGTCGTCCGTGAAGGGATGGAAAGGGAGATACCAGGAGCCGGGCTGGTGCCGGGTGATATTGTCCTGCTCGCTTCCGGCACACGGGTGCCGGCTGACCTGCGCCTGCTGCATACTCATGAATTGCGTGTCGATGAGGCGATGCTGACCGGGGAGTCACTGCCGGTCGAGAAGACGACAGTGGTCAAGGAAGGGGACAACCTGACCCATGCCGATCAGCTTAATATGGCCTTCATGGGGACGGCGGTGGTGAACGGTCGGGCCAAGGGCGTGGTCACGGCGACTGGTTCCGCTACGGTGCTGGGCGAAATCGCCGATGAAGTCAGGGACATCGGTCTGGTCAAGGCGCCTATCCAGGAAAAAATCGAACAGTTTTCAAAAACCATCGGCCTGCTGGTAATGGGTGCTTCCGCTTCGCTGTTTGCCGTCGGCATACTGCTCGGGAACAGTGCCAGGGAAATGTTCATGGTGGCGGTTGCCGCAGCCGTGGCCACCATTCCTGAGGGGCTGCCCGTCGTGGTGACTGTGGCCATGGCGGTGGGGGTGGCCCGCATGGCCAGGAACGGCGCCATCATCAGAAAACTGCCGGCGGTGGAGACCCTCGGCAGCACAACTGTCATCTGTTCGGATAAGACCGGCACGCTGACCCGTAACGAAATGACTGTCACCCGGCTGTTTGATGGGGAACATGTCTATGAAATCAGCGGCACGGGTTATGAACCGAAAGGAGAGCTGCAGCGAGACGGCATCCGGGTTTCAGTCGGGGAGAATCCGTCTCTTGAGCTGCTGCTGCGGATCGGCCTGCTCTGCAATGAATCAGATGTTTATGAGGAAGATGGGCGTTTCCGGGTCGATGGCGACCCTACCGAGGGGGCCCTGATTGTTTCGGCACTCAAAGGGGGGTTCAGAGGCGAAACGGAAAAAGAGAACTATCCGCAGCTGGACCTGGTTCCGTTCGAATCGGAGCGCGGTTACATGGCCACCCTGCACCGCACCGGCGACAGGAATCTGATCCTGGTCAAAGGGGCGCCGGAACGGGTGGTGGAGATGTGCGCAGCCGACCGGCAGCAAGAGGAGACTGTCCTGCAGGCCGCCGCCGATTTTGCCGGTGAGGGGATGCGGGTGCTCGCCTTTGCCTGGAAGGAGGTGCCGGCGGAGCAGGAAGAGCTGACGCATCATGATGCCGAGAGCGGCCTGAATCCGGCCGGTTTGCAGGGGATGATCGATCCTCCCCGCGACGAGGTCATCGAGGCGATTGCCGGATGTAAAGCGGCGGGGATTCGGGTAGTGATGATCACCGGCGATCATGCGGTGACCGCGCGGGCTATTGGTCTCGAGCTGGGCATAATCGAACAGGATGGCGCTGTGCTGAACGGCCGTGAACTGGAGGGCATGGATGATGATGAACTGTTTGTCAGGGTAAAGGAGGTGTCGGTTTATGCCCGCGTGGCGCCGGAACACAAGCTGCGTATCACCCGCCAGCTGATCAGGCATGGAGAAATTGTCGCCATGACCGGTGACGGGGTCAATGACGGGCCGGCGCTGAAGGCCGCCCACATCGGCATCGCCATGGGCATTACCGGAACCGATGTGGCGAGGGAAGCCTCGGATATGGTGTTGGCCAACGATAATTTTGCCAGCATCTTCAGCGCCGTGCGTGAAGGGCGGATCGTCTTCGACAATCTGCGCAAGGTAACTTTTTTTCTTATTCCGACCGGCGTTGCTGCCATCATCTCCATCATGATCACCCTGATTCTCGGTATTCCGATCCCGTACCTGCCGGCCCAGCTGCTGTGGATCAACCTGATAACCAACGGTCTGCAGGATGTCTCGCTGGCCTTTGAGCCGGGGGAAAAAGGCATTGTCAGTCGTCGCCCCCGCCACCCGAAGGAATCGATCTTTTCCCGTCTGCTGATGCAGCGCACCATCCTGGTCGGCCTGGTTATCTCAGTTGGCGTTGTCTGGAACTATACCAAAGCGCTTAACGACGGTAATTCGCTGGAAAACGCCCGTACCATCGCCGTCACCACCATGGTGTTTTTCCAGTTTTTTCAAGCCTGGAACAGCCGTTCCGAACATGAATCCATTTTCAGGATCAATGTGTACGGCAATATATTCCTGTTCTACAGCATGATCGCGGCGTTTCTCGCCCAGCTGGCATTTGTTCATGCGCCGCCTCTGCAGTGGGTGTTCCGGACCGTGCCGTTGACCGGAGGCGAATGGCTGCGCATTCTGGTGGTTTCCGCCACGGTGCTGGTGGTGGTGGAGCTGGATAAGTGGTTGCGCAGACGTGCATCCGGTGCAGCTGACATGGGCACTTCCTGACTTTTTCTGTGCAACTGGACCGTGAAACGATTTTTTTTATCCTTCCGCTCCTGGAATAATTATTTGATTTGTCCCTGAGAATCAACAAAAGGAGGCGAAAAGCTATGGAGAACAGGTGCATAGGGCCGGCCTGATAATGATTGAGTTGGAATGAAAGTATCCTGTCGCTGAATCATTGTTCTGGCAGGAATATCCGGTTTCTTTGTCAGTTGGCCTGATTTTTAAATATCAGCCTTGAGTAGGGTCTGTGAATACTGTCGTATCTTGTATCGCCAGGACCAGTTTCGCCGGGCAGGCCGCATCCTTGAATTTCCCATACGCCTGCCGTTTTTCCCCGCCGACAAAGAGAAGAACTGCGACTTCAGCAGTCTGTATCAGCGAGAGGGATGACGTTATCCTTTGCATCGGAGTCTTGGGCGAATCGTCTATGACGATGTAGCCATGATGTTGGTCGGCAAAGGAGTGATGGTCTGGGTATAAGGCCGCGACATGACCGTCATCCCCGGAACTGAGCAGGATGATGTCATAGCGGTAACCCTGTTCCGCGAGAACCCGCTCATAGTTCTGTACTCCGCGATCACTGAGGGCCGGGTCAAAAATGAGAGGATGGGCGTTCTCCGGGGTGATTTTGCCGGCCTGGGCCAGAGTATCGATAAAATGATCCTGCAACAATTTATAGTTGCTGGCGGGATGATCGATGGGTACCAGTCTCTCGTCGATGATAAAGAAGTGCACCCGCCGCCAGTCAGCCTTTTCTCCCTGCATCACCTCAATGATCGTCAGCATGTCTTTCCTGTTTTTCTTACCAGGCATCGGCAAGCCTGGCCAGCAGAACCACTGAACGGGCTTGAACGGCATAGTGCGCTCCGTTAAGCCGGGGGGCGTCCGACCATTTCTGGAAATCCTCCGGTGGCTCCTGGAAGGTATCGATCATCCGCCGCCAGCTATGCTCGGCCTCCCCCGTTGCCGGAGGCAGCTCGAAATCCAGCGGCTGCCAATAACTGTTGGCCATGAAGTGAAATATGCGGCGTCCGCTCAAACTGGAAAGCGTGAAAGCGAGAGTATGGGCGTCTTCACTCCAGTCCGGCTGTTGGAGGCGCACCCCGTGCCAGGTTATTTTTGAACGCTGCAGGAACTGGCTTAAGGTCAAGCCCAGATCCTCCTTCGAGCTTTCAAAATTGAGGCGTAGGGCGATGAGCTTCTGCACAAAGCGGTGCAGGCCGGCGTGTCGGTTGAGCAGAGACCAGTCAAACCAGGCCAACTCGTTGTCCTGGCAATAGGTATTGTTGTTCCCCCGCTGGGTGCGACGAACCTCATCGCCCATGAGCAGCATCGGCACCCCCAGTGACAGCATGTTGATGGTCAGGAAATTCTTCACCTGACGGTTGCGCAACCGCTCAATTTCCGGGTCTGCACTTTCGCCTTCCACGCCGCAGTTCCAGCTCATGTTGTCGTTGGCGCCATCGCGATTGCCTTCCAGATTAGCCTCGTTGTGTTTTTCGTTATACGACACCAGATCGTTCAGGGTAAAACCGTCGTGGCAGGTAACGAAGTTGATGCTCTGCTCCGGTTCCCGGTCGTTATGCAGATAGAGGTCGGGGCTTGCCAAAAACCTTGAGGCGAGTTTGCCTGCAGTCCCCCGTTCCCCTTTGAAGAAGCCGCGGACATCGTCGCGGAACTTGCCGTTCCACTCGACCCAGCGTTCTCCGACAAAAGAACCTACCTGGTAGAGCCCGGCGGCGTCCCATGCCTCAGCGATGAGCTTGGTGCCGGCCAGCGCCGGGTCGGACTCGATTTCCCAGAGGATGGGTGGATTTTCCATCGGCTGTCCGGTTTCGTCACGGGAGAGCACCGAGGCCAGATCGAAGCGGAAACCATCGACGTGCATGACGGAGACCCAGTATCGAAGGCTGTCCATGATAAGCCGCCGGACGATGGCATGGTTGGCGTTCAGCGTGTTGCCGCACCCGGTATAATTAGCATACAGGGACTTGTCCTCTTCGAGGATATAGTATGCCCCGTTTTCCAGACCGCGAAAACAGAAGGTGGGGCCACTGTTATTGCCTTCTGCGGTGTGGTTGAAAACCACGTCAAGGATAACCTCGATCCCCGCCCGATGCATGGCTTTGACCATGTCCCTGAATTCACGCATCGGCCCAAGCGGTTCTTTGGCAAAGCTGTACCCGCTGTGCGGTGCGAAAAAGGACACCGGGCAATACCCCCAGTAATTGGTCAGCCCCTCGGCGCAATCTTGGGGGTCAAACTGAAAGACCGGCAGAAGTTCAACCGCAGTGATCCCTAACTCCAGCAGATAGGGAATTTTCTCGATGAGACCGGCATAGGTACCACGTTTTTCCGGGGTAACCCCGGAGTTGTCATGCTTGGTGAAGCCTCCCACATGGAGTTCATAGATCACTGAACGTGAGAGCGGCCGATTGAGCGGGAGGTCTCCCTCCCAGTCGTAGCCTCGAGGATCGGCGACGATACTTTTCATGGCGGCGACGGTATTGTCGCCTGGTTCGGCCGCTGCTTTGTGGCTGAACAATTTCGGAACGGCCACCTCTCTGGCATAGGGATCGAGGAGCACCTTGTCGCCGTCATAGCGCCAGCCGTTTTTCGGGATAAAGGGGCCCTTGACCCGATAACCGTAAAGTTGCCCAGCCTTGAGATCTGGCACGAAGACATGCCAGTAATAAAAGGTGCGGTTGATTTTCGGTGAAAGTTCGATAACTCGCGAAGGCCTGGCTGCCTCGGTATGGTCAAAGAGAAGGAGCGCCACCCCACTGCAGTTTTTTGAGAGGATGCTGAAATTGATCCCATCGGGAAAGACGGTGGCGCCCAATGGATTGCTTCTGCCTGGTCCGATTGTCATAGCCTGTCCCTCCCCACGCCGCCGGTCAGGGACACCGCCGTTCCGTAACAGTCTCCGACGTTGAAGAACTGAAAGTCGAAGGACTCGCAGGCCTCGGCCTTCCGCAGCCGCAACATGTTGCAGGTGTTGACCTTGTAGCCGGGGATCGGGGTGTCGCAGGGAATCCTCAGCACCGCCGGGTCGGCAGTCCGGCGCACTCGGAAGTTACCCTTTGCGTCGATAAAGCCTTCAGTCCTGCCGCCCAGCTGGAGCCATTTGGCGGTATACGCGACCCGCCAGCCCTTCTGGATTCCCTGTTTCAAGATGCCGAACTCGTAACGGATGCCATAGCCGATCGCCGGTACCTCGATGGAAGAGAGTGAAGCGATGTGGCAGGCGGCGAGTCTTTCCAGGAGATTGTCCTGGTACGACGGGGCCAGTGCCTGCCGGTTCATTCCGGTGCGACTGGATTTGCCTCTTTCATGTATCTCCGGAGAAGTATCCTTCAGAAGAGCAGGATTATTTTTTTTTATCGTACCCATTGCTTCTCCTCCATTGTGTTTGATGAGCGCATCACGGTTGAGTTCCGTAATGTGTAAATGTCGAATTGAGTCACTCTTGTCGAAAATGGAATTTAAGCGGCATGCCCTCTCAATAAAATGCGGTGCAATCCACGCCCATCGGCACGCTGCAAAAGAGAGCAAGGTTTCCATGAAATCCCATGTATTGTGCCTGCTTCTGTCCTGGTATTGAAACTGCCGGGCTTTCGGGCAGACACCCTGCCAGCATACGTCCCGAGCTTTTTGCCTTTATTCGTATCCGGCCAATTCCCCTTGCTGATATTCAACAGCTGAAATTTCAGGATGCTGCATGAACTGCCTATCAAAACGCACTGTTTCAACCACAATCCCGGATACTGGAGCAAAGTTTTAAAAGGAAATCTTTTATAGACAGCAGCTTTTCCCTTGCGCAAAAGCTCCCTCGCCCTTGCCGGATGACAAGGCATCAAAAACATTTTGTTTTTGTCTATGACCAACACATGCTGCATTGAAAGTTACCTTTAAAATTCTTCGCATTCGCGAGTGAAAACCACCTCGGCAATGGAAATGAAAGGTTTTGTCCCAGCACCACCGGCCTAACCCCCTCAACCTGTTGAACCCCTTGTCGCGGAGCCTGGAACCGGTGGAGCATTCCAGAGTGCCTCTCTCTTCTTTCTTCACGTGGCCCGTTAGCCGTGCGGCCCTGGCTGTGCCTGGTCAACAGGGGAACTTGCTTTCACAAGCTCCGTCCTGCAGGGCCGGGCAGTTGACGCTTATACGAGGATATGCAGAGACGGAAAAATCTTCACTTGTCTAAAATATTACATTCATTTGGAGTATTGAGGAAGAAAATTTAAAAGATAATGCCTGGCCATAAATAAAAAGGATCTGCTTTGCTCATCATGTCGAACCATGCTTACGGCTCGATGGGAAAGCCCTTTGTCTCATGTTCTTGGTTAACGCCATATGATCACTCTGTGACTTCCGGTATCGTGTTGCCTCGCCTTCAGGGAATGCAGTCCATTGGCCTGTCTGCAGTTGCAAAGCTGCAGGTGTTGATTCCACCTGTTCTCAAGGCCAGCAACGCGATTTCCGCGGTGGGCTCCTCAACAGCCAGGGGTCTGAGGTTCTGCCGTCATCCGGAAGTCGCTCCCGAACTAAGGAAAAGACCTTGAGCAGTGACTTTGCAAAAACCACCCACATCTTGTCGTTCGAAACAAAGCGCTTGTTAGAATTGATGATTTGAGAAATGACGGCGGAGAATTTTTTTCTGCCGTCATTTTGTTTTCTTGCTTTCATGCTGGCTTATAATGTTCTGCAGCGCAACCTGCTGTTTCAGCATCCCCGACAGTGTTCTGCAATTACACTTGCAATAGATTTTACACCGATTATTCTTGCCTCTGCTGCAGAAAAAAGGAAAAGGCGACGATCACAAAGAACGAGGCCGGCCCCGCTGGATGGAGAACGAAAGGTGACAGTGAAAAAGAGGGCATCTTATCGCTGGATCATTGTACTGGCAGGGATAGCCGGTCTTTTTGCCAGTCTTGGCCTGGGGCGGTTTTCCCTTGGCATGATGCTGCCGGCGATGGGCGAGGCGCTGGCGCTTTCCTACGGCCAGATGGGGTTGATCAGCACCATCAATTTTTGCGGTTACCTGCTGGCGGTCCTGCTCTGCGGGGCTCTGACGGAGAGGTTCGGCGCCCGTCTGCTTATTTCCGCAGCCCTGGCTCTGGTTGCTCTTTCCATGGTCCTTGTCGGCCTTTCTAGTCACTTTCTGTTGCTTCTTCCCCTCTATTTTTTGACCGGGGTCGGCAGCGCTCTGTCCAATGTGCCGATTATGGCGCTTATGTCGGTATGGTTCGACGGCAGGAGCCGGGGCAGGGCGGCAGGATTATGTGTCATGGGTAACGGGCTGGGAATATTGGTTACTGGCAAAGGCGTGCCGCTGTTAAACGAGATGGCGGCGGGATGGCGGGTAAGCTGGATTGTTCTTGGCTGCATTGCCGGAGGCATCGCCCTGCTCAGTTTTATGCTGTTTCGCAATAGACCGGAGGAGCCGGGAGAGAGCACGGCGGCACCTGCGGCGACAGGGGCGGCAAGCCCGGCTGAAAAGCGGGGCCAAGGTCGATCGGGGCAGCCGGTTGCCGGTAAAAACATCTTTTACCATTGCGGCGCGATCTATTTTCTCTTTGGCTGCACCTATGTCATTTATGTCACCTTTTTCGTCACCGCCCTTGTTCAGGAACGCGGACTGACCGAACAGGCGGCCGGCAGCCTCTGGGCCTGGGTCGGACTGCTCAGCCTGGCCTCGGGGCCGCTCTTTGGCTCTCTCTCCGATCGCTACGGCCGCAAGGCGACCCTGGCGGCCGTCTTTCTCATCCAGACGACCGCCTACCTGCTCGCTGCCGCACGGCTGCCGATGTTTTCCGTCTATATCTCTTTAGCCTGTTTTGGTCTCGTTGTCTGGAGTATCCCGCCCATCATGGCTGCGCTGGTCGGCGACCATGCCGGCCCCGAACGGACCGCGGCCCTCTTTGGATTTGTCACCTTTCTCTTTGGTATCGGCCAGATCATTGGTCCGGCCTGCGCCGGGTTTCTCGCAGAGCAGAGCGGGACCTTCTCCAGCAGCTTTTTACTGGCAGCAGTTCTGGCTGGGACAGGGATGGGGCTCAGTCTCTTGCTGCCCGGCAAAAGACCGCCTGCGGCAGAGGACGGGAGGGGCTGAGACCAGCGCCGGAGTTGGAGAAATCCTCCATCGCTCGACAAAATAGAGGCAAAAAAAATCTTGTGTGAGGCGATGAAATCCACTACAATGTCGCCCAAATTACCGCCGATATTTCGCTGATCCGGTCGAATAGAGGACGACCCTGCAGCCAAGTTTGCTCTGCACGGCAAGCTGAAAATCCCCATGATTCTTCCCGTACTATGTCCGTATCATGAACATGCCCAACCAGCCGTCCAATGAGGAAATGAATCGGCTTTTTGTTCAGGCAATCGAGGACCAGCGGAACGGATTGCTCGATTCAGCCGGAGCGGCTTATCAGCGTCTGCTGCATTATTTTCCCGAGGCGCCGTTATTGCACTTTCATCTTGGCCTGGTTCACTTCGAGCAAGGGGAGTATGAAAACGGCCGCCTTGCTTTTGCCCGGGCCGCTGACTTGAATCCGGAAGATATGGATATTCTGTTTAATCTTGCCTTGACCCAGAAAAAAACCGGGGACCTGGCCGGGGCAATTCTTTCCTATCAGCGGATACTGGAGATGGAGCCTTCGAGTATTGACACGCTCTATAATCTTGCCGGCTGTTACAAGGATAGCGGACAACCCGCCCACGCCATAGAGACCTACCTGGAGGTATTGCAGCTGGTGCCGGATCATCCGTCGGCGAACAGTAATCTGGCCTATGTCTACCACCTTACCGGGCAGACTGAGCGTGCCGTCTATTATTATCAACAGGTGTTACAATATCAGCCGGGTCATCAAGCGGCACAACATATGCTCGCCGCGTTGACCGGTTTCGGAACGGCCTGCTCGCCGGATGCGTATGTCAAGGATGTGTTTGATAATTATTCGTCGCATTACGAAAGAAGTCTGGTCGTCGAGCTGGAGTATTGCGTACCGACGACAATCAGAGGTGTGGTGGACACCGGTCCCGCCGGGAAAAAAACCTATGACCAGGGACTGGATCTTGGCTGCGGCACCGGTCTTGGCGGTGAGGCCTTCAGGGACTGCGTTGCCGTGCTCGACGGCGTTGATTTATCGGAAAAAATGATCGCCTTTGCCGCGGCCAAACACCTCTACCGGAATTTGCATGCCGGCAATATCGTCAACTTTCTCAAGTCTACCAGGGAAAGCTACGATTTCTATCTGGCTGCTGATGTCTTTGCCTATGTGGGTGAGCTTGCCGAGACCTTGTCGCTGCTCAGGGAACGCGCCCGTCGCGATGTCCTGTGCTGTTTTTCGACCGAAAACATTGACGGCTGTGGTTATCAATTGCAGCGTACCGGCAGATTTGCCCATACTCCCGACTATATAAAGGAAGTGTCCCAGGCGACCGGCTGGAAGGTCGTGGCCAACCGGAAAACCTTACTGAGAAAAGAAAAGGGACGCTGGGTGAAAGGGGATCTCTGGCTTCTCCAGCTCGGTGAAAAATAATGAAAAAAACGGATTCGGCCTCCGGAATGGATGAGGTCCGTTAGAAAGATGGCCGGGACTGAAAGGTGACGGTTTTGCCGCTGCCGGGGTGGCGAAACTGCAGGAAGCAGGCATGGAGCAGCATCTGGTCCCCGTCCCTGCCGCTGCCATAGATGCTGTCGCCAACGATCGGCGCGCCCAGTCCCTGCGGCCGCGGATGGGCGGCGTGGACACGGAGCTGGTGGGTTCGGCCGGTCAAAGGGGTAAATTGTATGCGGGTCGTGGTCTCGTTTGCCGCCAGTTTTTCCCAGCGGCTGATGCCGATTTTGCCATGAACCGGATCGAATATCTGCCGGGGGCGGTTGTCCGGGTCGAGACGAAAGGGCAGGTTGATTTCCCCGCCGGTTTCTGCAATGCTGCCAAGAACAACAGCGATATATTTTTTGTCGACCGCCCGTTTTTCAAACTGAGCGGAGAGAAATCGATGGGCTGCGGTGGTCATGGCGAAAACCATCAGGCCGGAGGTGTACATGTCCAGACGGTGCACTGCCGGCTGCTGAATCATTTCCGGGAAATGATGGCGCAGCCGGGCCGCGGCACAGTCCTGTTTCTCCGCACCTCGTCCGGGCACGGCGAGCAGTCCCCCGGGTTTATTGATGACGACGATCTCGCTGTCGCGGTAGAGAATTTCCATGTCCGCCTGTCGGTTCCTTTGCTGCTCACCTCGGAGCCGTTACGAAATAAGCCGACCGTTTTCACCCATTTCGTTACCGCTCCCTATGCCGTTCCGGTTTTTTCTTTGGCCATGTTGTTTTTTGGCAACGGCTGAGTCGTCTCTGCCCGTTCGTCGAGTCCGCACAGCATAAAGCCGAGGATCGGCTGACATTTTTCCGCGCAGGAAGAGGTGAAGGCACCGTGCCGATGTCCTCCCGCTCTGTTTTCTCTGCCCCAGAAAAATTCATGTATGCCCAGTGGCCGGAGGTTGTTTTTTGCCGCGAAGTTGAGGAGTTTTGGCGCACAGCAGTCGCCGGTACCGGTGGGGATGCCCTTGCTGCCGGTAAAAGCTGCAGCCAGGCCGGCTGTTTCTCCCCGATAATTGCTGAGAGTGTAGAGGTTGTGGATTTCGCGCATCAGGTTTTGCGAGAGCTGGCGTCGCTTTTTCCTCTGGGCCAGCCAGTCGCCTGAATGCGGCACACCCTGCTCGATCGTTTGGCCAAGCTTCTTGATCTGTCGTTCTTTTTCGACGGTGAGCGACAGGAAGTCGTCGAGGTCGAACAGGGGCGGCACCCACCCTTCAACCAGCCAGCTCCCATGGTATTGTCCGGAGAAGGCATACAGGATGACGGCCGTGCCGTCCGGCCTCAGACATTCCAGTACCCCGAACATCTTGCCCCGGGCGGGACCAAAGAGCGGCGCGGTTCCCAGTGTTGCAAGGGTTTTCTCTTGGGGTGCAGAAGGATCGAATGTCAGATCAATTGTCTGAAGGTCATCGAATCGGCGCATAAGATCCCGGCAGTGCTGCCGAGTATTGCCCGGACCAAGGCGATGCTCCCTGGCGCATCTTCTGCAGTAGCCACCGGTCGTAACGATTGATGACTCGTCGACGGCGGTCTTGTGGATATTGTCCATCTGGGCCGGATAGTGTTCTTTGGTTGTTGTCAGTGACAAGATAAAGAAATAAAAAATAAAAAGATAATTGAAATCCCGTACTGATACGAGTTTATCAAAGGTGAAAAATCACCCACTCGGCAGAATTTGACCATACACCGCGGGAAATGATCTGGCCAATCTTTTTTATACGTCTTGAAAATCTCTGGAAGACCTGCCCCTCGTCTGCAGCAGTCGCTTCCTGAATGCAGCTGAACGTGCTACTATGACAATCGTTTGTCGCTTGACTGTTCTTTTGCCGGTCAGTGCATATTGTCTGTACCAGATGATGAAAATTTCTCATTGTCTTGAAAACATAACGATTGATGCTTCGGGCTGCCGTCTATTTCCGGGTATCGCAAAATGCAGCATAGAAACAAAGGATAGGGAAAAATGGCCAGTCAGCTGGAAGAAACGGGTGAAGATTTTCAACAATTGGGCCCGGAGCGGGTCCTGAATCTTGTCGAAAAAGATCTCGGGATTCGCTGCAATAATCTGTTTCGCACACTGAACAGTTATATCAACAGGGTCTTTGAGATTGAAACCATCGACAAGGTTCGCATGGTGGTGAAGTTTTACCGGCCGGGTCGCTGGACGAAGGAGGCCATTCTCGACGAACACAGATTTCTGCTTGATCTGGCCGCGCAGGAGATACCCGTCGTCGCTCCGCTTGTTTTCAGAAATGGCACGACCCTTGCCGAGAGCGACAACGTCCTGTTCAGTGTTTTTCCTAAATGCGGTGGACGAAGTGTCGACGAGTTCAACGAAGAACAGTGGCTTCAGCTGGGCCGTCTGCTCGGCAGAGTGCACAAGGTCGGCGAGACCGTTAAGGCGAAACATAGAATTACCATGGCTCCGAACCGCTCGGCCCATGACCAGCTCGCCTATCTGCTCAGATCGCCCTGCGTGCCGGAGGACATGAAAGCACCGCTGGAGCAGGCGGCTAAAGCCATTATCTCTGACATACTGCCCTTGTTTACCGAAACGGAAAGCATCCGTATCCATGGCGACTGCCACTTTGCGAATATCATCCACAGGCCGGGCGAGTCATTTTATCTCATTGATTTCGATGATATGGCCATGGGACCGCCGGTGCAAGATTTCTGGATGCTCCTGCCGGGGGAAGTGGATGAATCGTTTGTCGAACTGGAGTTCTTTCTTGAAGGCTATGAAACCTTTCGGCGATTCGACCGGAGAACATTGCGGCTGATTGAGCCGCTCCGGGCGATGCGCTTTATCCATTATATGGCCTGGTGTGCCCATCAGGTGCAGGGCGACGGCATCACCCGGGCCATTGACGGTTTCGGCTCTCGGGAATACTGGCGGAGGGAGATTGATGATCTTATCGATCAGCGGACACGAATTGCCGAAAGTCGTATGCCAAGCGGGAATGTGCTCTAAGCCGTTGCAAAAAACAATACGGCCAAAGGAATGCTCGGAATGGCTTCTCAGCCCTTTATCGCAGCCAGGTCGCCAGCCGTTCTGATAAGCTCAGGTTGTTGCGTCGTGCTCCTTCGATGAGCTGGTGAAAATTGACGCCGTACTGTCTTGTCAGTGCGGCCGCTGCCTTTTTTTTCAGGCAGATGCGTGGCCAGGGAGTGGCGAAAGGCATGGCCACGGCGATGATATTGCCGCGATCAGGAACAGGGAGATAGAGACAGCTGGTGAAACAGTCGGCAAGAATTGTTTTGATCTCCTGCAGGCGCGCCCGGTCATCACTCCAGAGATTACAGCTGATAACGCCATCCGGGCGAAGAGAGTCTGCGCAGAGGCTGAAAAACAGCTCTGAGTAGACCGTCGGCGCCATGCCCTGATCGTCAAAGGCATCGATCAGTATCAGGTCGTATTCTTTCGAACTGCTGTCCTGCAGAAAACTTCGACCATCGGCGCAGTAGAGGAAGATGTTCTTGTTTTCCGGCAGGTGGAAATAGTCTTTGGCTGCTTCGATGAGCTGTGGTGAATAGTCGACGGCATCTATACGGCAATCGGCAAAATGGTGATGAAAAAAACGGATAAAAGAACCGGCGCCGATGCCGACAACAAGAATATTACGGGGGGAGGGGTTGATGAGCAGCGGCAAGGCCATATGGCAGGTGTAGGATAAGATTAGTGCCTGCGGGTTGGACAGCGACATGCGGCTCTGCAGCGAACGATCACCGAAATAGAGAGAACGCAGGTCGCCTTTATCTTCGATTTCCACGAGATGGTCGTTCCAGTAATCACTATAGACCAACTGTCCGGCGTTCTTTGACATACAAGATGGTTGACGGTGAAGAACAGAAATTGCTCAAAACCTTTTTCGTTGAAAATGAGCCACCACAAAAACTGCCTGCCGCACCGGCAGGGAGTTATCCTTGGTGAAATTGGCAAATACCTTGACGGCTTCGTTTTCTTTCTGGCATACTTGTTTAATACATTACACTAAATGTGGCAAAAAATATCCATATTGTCGGAGGAATCACCCTTGGTAACACAAGAGAAGAAAAAAAAGATTCTGGTCATGGATGACGAAGACATGGTTGGAGAAATTGCCTGCCAGATGCTTGAGTATCTGGGCTTTGAGGCGGTACACGTGGTCGATGGTCTTGATGCCGTGGAGGAGTATAAAAGACATCAGGATGGCGGTATACCGTTTTCGGCGGTGATCATGGACCTGACCATCCCCGGTGGGATGGGCGGAAAAGAGGCCGTGACGGAGATTCTGACCATCGATCGCCAGGCGAAAGTGTTTGTGTCGAGCGGCTATTCGACCGATCCGATCATGGTTAATTGCCGGGAATATGGCTTTTCCGGGGGCATTGCCAAACCCTTTGATCTGGCAGCTATGCAGAAGATGCTTGCCGCAGTCGCCTGAGAATTGGCGCCTTTGTTCGTGACGACTAATAACAGGGGCGTATTTCGTGACCTATTCCGCCAATAAGTATATTTATTTCACCACGGTGATCACCTTCTGCTCACTGTATGCCGCCCAGCCGATCCAGCCTCTGTTTCAACAGGAATTCCAGCTGACCGACTTCCAGGCCATTCTGTTCACCACCTTGATGATGGCCCCCCTTGGGGTAGCGCCTCTCTTCTACGGTTATATCCTCGAATCTTTTTCTGCCAAAGTGATGGTGCGCTGGGCGCTCTTGTTTCTTGGTATCCTGGAGATACTTTTTTCCCTGGCCGGGGATTTCCTCACTCTTCTGGTCATTAGAGCCATTCAGGGGCTGATGATCCCGGCAATTTTAACGTCGCTGATGAGCTATATCAGCTACTCTTCGCCAAAGGAAAAGGTGCAGCATGCCATAGCGGCGTATATTGCGGCGACTATTCTCGGGGGTTTTCTTGGACGTTTTCTCTCCGGCCTGTGCACCGATCTGTTCGGCTGGCGCTTTTTCTTTTTTATTCTCGGCCTGCTGCTGCTGCTGAATTGCTATCTGCTCAAAGACATGATCCGGGATGCGAAGTTGCGCTATGCCAGACCAAAGCTGAGCGAAATTCTCAGCCTGCTGCGGGCAAAGGAGTTTTTCTGGCTCTACACGTCGATTTTCTGTCTCTTTTTTGTCTTTGCCGCGCTGATGAATTTTCTGCCCTTTGAATTGAAAAAGATCAACCCCGCTTTCGGCGAAACAGGCATAGGTATCTTGTATCTCGGCTACAGTATGGGCATTGTCGTGTCGTTGAATACCAGACGGATTATCAACCGTTTCGGCAATGAATCCGATGCCATCGGCGCAGGTATCGTGGTTTTCGGGGTGGGACTGCTTTTTTTCCTGATCGAAAATTACCTGGTGATGTTCGTCACCATGTTTGTCTTCTGTGCCGGGCTCTTTACCGCCCATTCCCTGCTGTCCGGTTTTGTCAATAAGCTCGCCTACCAGAATAAAGCGATCGCCAACGGTCTGTACATTTCTTTCTATTATACCGGCGGCACCCTGGGGTCGGTCTTGCCGGGGGCCATTTTTCACAGCTTTGGCTGGTCTGCTTTTCTGCTGCAGCTTTTCTCGATGATCTGTCTTGCTCTCTTTTTAACCAGGCGCCTTAAGATTGCCGTCAAAGCCTCGGCAGGGCGCGACACTGCCTAGACTTGAGACTCATCCTCGATAACGAGCATTTTTTTCCAGATGCCGTGGCGGTAACGTAAAGCGGAGAGGAGAAAAAGGACGGTGATAAAGAGCAGCACCCAGAGCCAGGCGGTGATGATGGATATCCGAAAGAATTCAATGCCGATATACACCGGAAGAACAAGACAGAACGGCGAGACCAAGCCGATGGCCAGCATCATGAACCGGGTGTCGCCGGCACCTCTTAAGGCGCCGCTGAAGACCATGTACAGCGCGTCGAAAAAAAGGTAGGCGGCGACGATCTTCAGCAGAGTTTTGCCGTAGCCGAAGACCAGCTGCTGCGAGGCTGTTCCCTGGCCGGAAGCCATAAACGGCGCGAGGATAAAATCAGGGGCAAAAATAAAGATGAGGTCGATGACCAGAATGTAGGCGATGAGTAACTGGCAGCCGCTGACGACATACGAGGCGGCCAGGGCCGGTTTTTTTTTGCCGAGCGCCTGTCCGACCAGCACGCTCATGCCCTGGGATGCTCCCATCGAAGGCATGAATGCCAGGGCGTTGATGGACAGGACGATATTCGTTGCCGCCAGCTCGGCTGTACCGATGCGGCCCACGAGGAGAATGAACAGGGTAAAGGCCAGGATATCCATGGTAAACTGCAAGGAGCCTGGAATTCCGAAGCGCATGAGGCGGACGAAGATCTCCCGGTCGAATCGCCAGCTGGAGAAAACGTTGAAGCGGCAGTCGTTTTTTTTGGTAAAAATGAGGCCGGCGAGAAAGAGTACATTGATGCCCCAGGCCACTACCGTGGCGATGGCGGCACCTTCGATGCCGAGTTGCGGCATGCCCCAGCGACCGAAAATTAGCGCATAATCGAGAGGGATATTGATAAAAACGCCGAGAAAGGTAATGAGCATGACCGGCCTGGTCAGCCCTCGGCCGGTAAAAAAAGTAGACAGCGTTGCCATCGCCACATGCAGGATGGAACCTTTGCAGAGAATGGAAAAATATATTTCTTCCAGCTGGCGAATGCCTTCGCTGTGACCGGCCAGAGTGAAAATCGGTCTGGTGGCAAAAACGGCCAGCAGCCAGAGAATAACCCCGGAGGCGAGGGTGAAGTATATTCCCTGCCAGAGGACGACGCCTATTTTTTGGGGATTGCCCCGGCCGGTGTACTGGGCGATGAACACCCCGGCGTAGCCGCCGACGCCGCCGAAAAAGGCGATAAAGAGGTAGGAGGTGATGCCTGCCGGGAGTGCTGCGGAAATGGCGTCTATGGAGTAATTGGCGAGAAACACCCGGTCGGTAAATTCCATCACCGTTGTCGCCGACAGGCTGATAACCAGCGGCAGGCAGACCCTGAGGACCTCTCGATGGCGGTTGTAGCGGAACAATATTTTAAGAAAATCCGGCATCTTTTGTGGTGCTTATGGTGAAAAAAGGTATATCATGGCCGGCAGACCATGGCAGGATTCATTTCTTACACCAACTCCCAGACAATAACCACTGCAAAGTTGTTGATTCCGAAAGGGAAGTTGCACCTGTAGAGAAGGCAGCGGCCAGGGCAGCACGGGAGGAAAATAATGCAACAGATAATCATTGATACAGCACAGTGCACCGGGTGTGGCATCTGTGTCGACATCTGCCCCTCCCGGGCCATCGTTTTGCGGGATGGCCGGGCTGTGCCTGTGCCAAAGGACTGTTTTCTCTGCGGCCAGTGTCAGGCCGTCTGTCCGGCAAATGCGGTGCACCTGCCGCAGCGCCCCGTGCAATTAGGGCTTCGTACCATGGAGGAAGGGCAGACTGCTGTCCCTCCCGGGACAACCAATGTCTCCGAGCTTGTTGCACTGATGCGCTCCAGGCGCTCCTGTCGAAAATACGGGAACCAACCCGTCGGCATGGCAATGCTTGAAGATCTGGTAAAAATAGGCACGACCGCTCCCTCCGGCACGAATAGCCAGTCGTGGAACTTTATCATTGTCCCGACAAGGGCCGATCTGCAGGTGCTGGGCGGGATGGTGGCCGATTATTATCGAAAACTCAACCGGCTTGCGGAAAATCCCTTGCTGCGATTTTTACTACGCATCTTCGGCGGTGACGGTTTGGGTCACTATTACCGCAGGTACTATGAATCAGTGGTCGAGGCGCTGCGGGACTGGGATGAAAAGGGCACCGATCGACTGTTTCATGGCGCTGCGGCGGCAATTCTCGTCACCGGCAAAAAGTCGGCAAGCTGCCCGGCTGAAGATGCGCTGCTGGCCACGCAGAATATCCTGCTGGCCGGCCACGCCATGGGGCTCGGCAGTTGCCTGATCGGCTTTGTCGTCGAGGCGATGCGTCGTGATGCCGCGCTACAAAAGCGGGTCGGCATTGCTGCCGACGAGGAAATACACAGTGTCATTGCCCTTGGCTATCCGGCAGTAAAATATCTCCGCCCGGCCAATCGGCAAATCGTCGTGCCCAGAATTCTCACTCTGGCCGAGAACGGGAGAATGGCCACGCGTCTTCATAAAGGATAATCGATGGTATATGGCCTGGAGAAATATTATGCCTGGCGGGTGAAGCAGGGCAAGGTGCATGGAGGTACCGGCAATGGGTGACGCAGAGCAATTGAGGGTAGTGCTCTACTCATTCGGGTTCAAATACGGTGACCCGGTGGATGTGAACCTGGTCTGGGACGTCCGTTTTCTGCCCAACCCGTATTGGGTTCTTGAGCTAAGGCCAAAGACCGGCCGAGTGAAAGAGGTTGCCGATTATGTCCTGCAGAGCGCCGAGGCCCAGGCGTTCTTTCACTATCTTGAGCCCTTGCTGCAGTTTCTTGTTGAACAGAACACCGCCGCCGGTAAAAAAACTATCCGAATCGCCTTCGGCTGCACGGGCGGCAGGCACCGGTCGGTTGCTGTCACCGAGAAAATTGCCGTCTTCCTCGCCAAACTCCCGGTGCAGCTGACTGTCTTTCACCGGGATATTGCCAGAGATGGCGACATCACCGACTGATATCACTCTCCTTATCTGCCGTACCCTGTGCAAGGATGGGGAATATCTACCTAGTTTTTTCCTGCCAGCTGGGTAATTTCTCCCTAGTCCAGGTTGTCTCCCTTCCGCGCCTGTCCCCCGTCAAAATATAAATATTCATAAAATCAATATCATACCTGCTGTCCTGCTTCTGGCATTAAAGTTGCTTTACTTAACGTAAAGGATGAAAGCCAAGCCGATCACCATTTCACAAAAGAAGGTCGGCTCTGCTGAAAAGCAATATAAACGCCATTCACGGCATTTGAAAAACAGAACAAGGAGAATAGATATGAAAAAGCAAATTATCGCACTTGCCCTTATTACCGGACTTACCATGGCAACCGCAGCATCGGCGGACTGGGGCAGAGGCAGAGGTTATGGCGGTTATGGGGATTGCCCGCAGATGCAGGGACAGATGCAGGGACAGACGTTCCAGCAATTGGACCAGGCAACCAAGGACAAAATCAAGCAGTTTTTTAAAGACACCCAGCCGCTGCATAAAGAAATGGCGATGAAACGAGCGGAAAAACAGGCCTTGATGCTCAGCGACAACCCGGATCCGCAGGCGGTGGCCAAGGTCACCGGGGAGCTCTTTGAGCTGCGCACGGCCATGCAGGAAAAAGCCGAATTGGCCGGAGTTGATGAATATGTCGGACCTGGTCGCATGGGCCGCGGCGGATGTGGTCCCGATTTCGGTAAAGGCCAGGGGCGCGGCATGATGAATGGTCCGCAGCAATAAAAAAGAGGCGCACGACAAACAACACATGTTCCTTCCTCCCTGCCCCGTGGGCAGTTTTCATCGGTACTGCTGCGATGAGAGCTGCACACGGGGCTTTTTTATTTGTAGAATTCGATCCCCTTTGTTGTGTATGGTATCTTCTGTAGGAAAACCAGTATCGTCATCTCCCTTCAACCGGCAGGTGTGAAAGATGAAAATCGTTATCATCCCCTGTTCTTTTGATAACTACAGTTACCTCATTATTTGTGAAAAAACCGGGGAGGCGGCCGTTGTCGACCCGGCGGAGTTTTATCCTCTTTTCCGTGAGATTGAAAAAACCGGTGCACGGTTGCAGACAATTTACTGCACCCATCACCATGCCGATCATATCGGCGGCCTGGAAGACCTGCTGGGGGAATTCCCCGGGGCCGCCGTTTATGGCCATGGAAGTGACCAAAGACGGATTCCGGGCATGAACCATTCGCTGGCGGACGGCAGCAAAATCCGCATCGGCACTGTCACGGGACAGGTGATGCATACACCGGGGCATACCAGCGGTAGCCTCTGCTATCTGGTAGAGGATGCCCTCTTTACCGGTGACACCCTCTTTGGTGGCGGCTGCGGAAGATTGTTTGAGGGGAGTCCGAAGCAAATGTACGACGCGCTGAATGGTCGCATCAAACTCCTTCCCGGTCAAACAAGGGTCTATTTCGGCCATGAATATACGCTGCAGAACCTCAAGTTCGCTAACTTTGTCGAACCGGGCAACGAAGCCGTCGCCAGGCGTTTGCACCAGACAACCGTTCAGCGTGACCTGGGGCAGCTGACCACCCCCTCGAACCTGGAGCTGGAATGGCAGACCAATCCCTTTCTGCGCTGTGCGGAAGAGGGCATCGTCCGCTCTGTTGCCGAAAAATTTATCGGCGAAGCAGGTGATCCGCTGGCGGTATTCACCGCTCTTCGCCGGCTGAAGGACAGTTTTTAACCGGCATTTAGCCGGTATTAAGCAGGTATGCCGTAGCACAGGGCAGTGTATGCCAAAAGCATCGTTGACCTTCAAACAATAATCGGCTAGATGTCTCTGCATCGGTTGTGTTTCACAGCTTTACTCCATGGGACAATAAACGAACAAAATTATGTGGGAGGATTTGACGATGAAAAAGCTTGTAACTGCGGCATTGTTCTGTACCTTTATCAGTCTACAGGGGTTTACCGCCGGCGCTGCCACCATTTCCGTGAGTCAGTTTGTTGAGCATCCAGCCCTCGACGCGGTATTGCAGGGTTTTCAGGACTATCTGCAGGAAAAAGGGATTGCGGTAACCTATAATGTCCATAATGCCCAGGCCAATATGGGTACAGCCACCCAGATTGCCCAGCAGATGATTGGTGAAAAAGCCGATTTACTGGTGGCCATCGCCACCCCTTCCGCCCAGACCTGTGTTCAGGCCCTGAGCAAAGCGCCGGCAGAGCTGAGACGTCCCTTCCTGTTCACGGCGGTGACCGATCCTGTTAGCGCCGGGCTGGTGAAAGATCTGCAGCGGCCTGATCCCGGTATTACCGGGGTATCCGATCTTTTGCCCATTGAAGAACATATCAAGATGGTGCTGTCCTTTAAAAGCGATATTCAAAAGCTTGGACTGCTCTATAACGCCGGTGAGGCCAACTCGAAGGCGACTATCGCCTCGATCAAGGCCTTGAGCGGCAAGCTTGGTTTTGAGACGGTTGAGGCCACCGCCTCAAAGACAGCCGATGTGTATCAGGCGGCTAAAAGCCTGGTCGGCAGAGCCGATGCGATCTTCATACCCACCGATAACACCATCATTTCCGCCCTCGAATCGGTCATTAAAGTGGGGGTGCAGAATAAACTGCCTATTTTTGCCGCCGACGTGGATTCGGTAAAAAGAGGTGCGGTTGCGGCCATGGGATTTGACTATTATAAACATGGCTATCAGACCGGGGCCATAGCCGCGAGAATCCTCAACGGCGAAAGACCCGAATCCATCCCGGTACAGTTTCAAAAAGATCTGCAGCTGCATATCAATGCCGATTACTCCAAGCAGATGGGGGTCACCCCGCCTGAAGCCCTGCTGCAGAAGGCAACAAAGATTTACCAGTAGGATGCAAAAATTATCATGACAATCTATGCAGCACTTGGTGCCGTAGAGCAGGGGTTTGTCTACGGCATAATGGTTATCGGGGTCTATCTGACCTTTCGCATCCTTGATTTTCCCGATCTCACCGTCGATGGCAGCCTGCCGCTCGGCGCGGCGATCTCGGCGGTGGCGATCACCAGTGGCATAAACCCCTACTTTTCTCTGTTTTTTGCCCTGGCCGGCGGCTTTATGGCCGGTATGGTCACGGCCTTTTTGAACACCAAATTCAAGATCCTTCACCTGCTTGCCTCGATTCTGACCATGATCGCCCTCTATTCGATCAATATCCGCATCATGTCCGGTCCCAATGTGGCGCTGTTAGGTCAGACGACGGTGTTTGATTCGGTGACGAATCTGGGTATTCCAGCCCATTACGCCGGGCTGCTTATCTTTGGCACCTTTGCCCTGCTGGTCCTCGCCACAATTATCTGGTTTCTCGGCACGGAGCTGGGCCAGGCAATCCTTGCCACCGGCGACAATCCGCAGATGATTCGCAGCCTCGGGGTGAATACCAACACCATAATTATCCTCGGTGTCGGCCTGTCGAACGGGCTGGTTGCCCTGAGCGGCGCGCTGGTCGCCCAGAATCAGGGTGCCGCCGATGTCGGCATGGGCATCGGCACCATTGTCGCCGGCCTCGCCTCGGTGATTATCGGCGAGACGGTTTTTGGCTGCAAGACCATGCCGCGGGCCTTTATCGCCGCCCTGCTCGGTTCCATTGTCTATCGTCTGGCCATAGCCCTGGCATTGGGTATGGAGTTCGGTAATTTTCGATTTAATCCAAGTGATTTGAACCTGATAACAGCGCTGCTGGTCATCGGTGCACTCATCACACCTAACCTCAAGAAGAGATTGATTCAGCGGTGATCAGATTAGACAACATTGTAAAATATTTTCACAGGGGGAGTGTCAATGAGGTTTTTGCCCTGAACGACATCAATCTGCAGATTGATGAAGGCGATTTCATCACGGTGATCGGTTCGAACGGCGCCGGCAAATCGACCTTGCTGAACTGCATTGCCGGCGGTTTTTTTCCCGATTCCGGGCGGATTACCATTGCCGGTCACGATGTCACCGGCTGGCCCGAGCATAAAAGGGCCGGGCTGATATCGCGGGTCTTTCAGAATCCGCTGCTTGGCACCTGTCCTTCAGCCACCCTTGAACAGAATATGGCTCTTGCGGGGCTGCGCGGTAAGAGACGTGGCCTGGCCAGAGGGGTGAAGAACCGGGATCGGCAGCACTTTCGCGAAGAACTGCAAAAGCTTGGTCTCGGCCTGGAAAATCGTCTGCTTGACAAGGTGGGCCTGCTTTCAGGTGGTCAGCGTCAGGCGCTGACCATGCTCATGGCCACGATGATTAAACCCGAAGTGCTGCTTCTCGATGAACATATCGCCGCCCTCGATCCGAAAACGGCGAACATGATCCTCAACCTGACCCAGGGAATCGTCAAGGGGCAGAAGCTGACAACGCTCATGATCACCCATAACATGAAGCATGCCATCAGTTTCGGCAACAGGCTTATTATGCTGCATCAGGGGAAAATACTTCTTGATCTGCACGGCAGAGAGAAAGAGAATCTGACGGTGAAAGACCTGCTGGAACAGTTCTATACTGCCCAGGGGGAAGAGCTGGCCTTGGATTCTCTGCTGTTGAACTGAGAGCGACTTCCACCCGCTTTTTCGCTATCAAAATGCATTACGGAACACACCAGAGAGCCGTCTTCTCCAATTTATTGAGCAGCTTGGCGGTCGTCCCTCCCGCCATGTTGAAATCCTTCATCAGACCATGTTCCTGGCCGTGCAGACCGACGGCGACCGCGGCGTAACTGCCTTTTGCCGCCTCACTGAGAATTGCGCCGGGGACGGAGAGGCTCCAGGATGCATTGTGGCTTATGCGTGCTTCGCTGACGCCGTGCCCCTGGAGTATGGCTTTAGCCCGATTAAAGATCTCCTCGGACTCTGCTTTGAGAGCATTGTCGACATGGAACAGGGTAATTGTATGGTGGTCCTGGGCCGCGAGGATGAAGCCGACATGGTCCGCCGCCCGGTAGGCATTCTCCGAGCCGTCGAGACAAAGCAGGACGTTTTTTCTGCCCGGTTCGGTCTCTGGGCAGATCCACAGCGGTGATGTGCACCGGTTGTCTTTCACCATATACTGTGCCAGCTCGTCCGCCGGTCTTTCAAAGACCCACTGCAGGGTATAAGATGCCCGCCGACCGAGGATAATGGCGTCATAGAGACCTTTCGAGCCTTCCCTGAGGATGTCTTTCACCTTGCCGTAACGTTCTGCCACTGTCTTCGTCAACACCTGGTCAATGGACATTCTGCTTTTGCCGAGTAATTCCATCGCCCGGTCGATCGATTTCCTTGCCCCACTGGTAAGATTGCCGTTTATTTTGTCGTCGGGGTGGGCCCACATAGTCGACACTGCCGTGCCTGTGCCAGCTCCGTCCAGGCGGCAGATATGCAGCAGGGTCAGGTGGTGTTCTGACATCTCTTTAAAAAATGAACAGATAAAGCGGATGCCATAGAGGTACTCGACATCATCGCTGATGGTGACAAGGAAGTGTTTGTTCATAACAGAAGTTTCCAATAAAATATGATGAAAGATGCGCAGCGTATCGAACATAATAAGGCGCTCTTGCAGCGAAGGCAACCCGGCAGCTCCGGTTGCCACGGAGAAGGTTTTTCGTTATGGCAATAGTCAGAGGTCGGCATTGAGCGGAAACCATGACAGAAGAGGGAAGCGCATTACCTTGTTGGTGACCAGAAAATTTTCCGGCGAAGTTTTCGGTATGGTCGCCCATACACGTTGAACGGTCGTGGAAAAAAAAAGAGAGGGAGCCATGCGGAAAGTATGTTCAGGAATTTTCTTTATAGGCTTTATCGGCGTTTGCCTCAGCGGTTGTGCCGGTTATTATACCGGACAGGAATCCAATCATTTCGACGGCAAGAGGTTTTATAATCCCGGCAAACCGCTTAACAAGGGATTTGCTGCGTTTGTCAAATGGCGTATCCGCGCCGACAGGCAACCATGGCCCGAGTACACTGAACTTATCACCTACGATCATCCGCCCCGGCGGGTCATGGGGGAGCAGCTGCGTGTTTCTCTGGTCGGACATGCGACGGTGCTCATTCAGACCCAGGGCCTGAATATTCTCACCGATCCGGTCTGGGCCGAGCGGGCGAGCCCGGTGCAGTGGGCCGGCCCCCGGCGGGTGCATCCACCCGGCATTGCCTTTGCCGACCTGCCGCCCATCGATGTTGTACTTCTCAGTCATAATCACTACGATCATCTCGACCTGGCTGCCCTGGTGCGGCTATGGCATCACTCAAAACCGCGAATTATTGTCCCGCTCGGCAACGATCGCATACTTGCCGGACACAATCGAGCACTGGCAGCCGAAGCCTATGATTGGGGCGAGAGTGTGCAGATCAGCAGCGAGGTGGTGGTCCATGTCGAGCCGATGCACCACTGGTCGGCACGGGGGATATTTGATCGCAACCAGGCGTTGTGGGCGGCCTTTACCATTACCACTCCCAGTGGGAATATCTATTTCGTCGGCGACAGCGGCTACGGCAATGGTGATTACTTCCGGACGGCAAGGGAAAAGTTTGGCACGTTCCGGCTCGCCATTCTGCCCATCGGGGACTATGATCCGCGCTGGTTTATGGCCTATGGACATATGAACCCGAACGAAAGCCTTCTTGCCTTTGAAGATCTCGGCCGTCCACACGTTCTGCCCATTCATTACCGGATGTTTCCCCTGGCCGATACCGGCTATGCACAGCCGTTGCAGGATCTCCGCCAGGCAATGGATGCCCATGCGAAGGAGGAGGGGAAATTTGTTCCGCTTATGGCCGGAGAAAGCTGGTTTGTGCCCAGATGAAATTTGGAATATCGAGGTGGGCAGTGCCGCCTCAACCGTCAAGGAGCTTTGGCCAGTCAAGCTGCGGGAAGGTCGCATGCAGCAGATGGTCGTCGTCCTCAATGCGCAAATGAAGATCGGCAAAAGTCGCTTTGGCCAGGGGGACGACGAGATCGACAGGCGTCACCGTGTCGTTTTTGCCGATCACAAGAAAGGTGGGTGTCGGCAAAAGATGCGTAGGTGGCCGGTATTCTGCAAAGTTAAGCGCCGGCGCGAGGAGAATGAGCCTGGCCATTTTTTCAGGATGGGCCAGCGCAAGGCAGGTGGCCATCAGGCCGCCGAAGCTTGAGCCGATCAGGATCAGCTGCCGCCTGCCGCCGACCAGTTTCGTTAATTGCTGCAGCCGGTCAGCCAGTGTCCCGGCAAAATCCGGGCAGAGAACGTGGGGAAAGTTCCGGGAAAAAAAACGGCCTTTCGTGCCGCTGCCTGATGAGTCCAGGCCGTGCAGGAAGTAGGGTGTGTTCTGCATAAGAGAAGACCTTCAGAAAATAATTTTACTATTATACCGGCACCGTCAGCGGGAAGGTGGAAAGGTGACCAGGCCCTGAATGCGGTCGAGCTCAGCCAGGATATCGGCGTAATTGACGCTGGTCTGGTTCTGCTGGCTGAGCGCCTGGGCATAGGCCTCCTGGGCCGCTAATACATCGAGGGTAGTCGATCGTCCTGCGGCAAATTTAGCTTGTTCCGCTTCGAGTCGCTTGAGGGTGGCAAGACTTGTTTTTCGCGTCGCTTCAAGAGCCTTGGTCGCCAGGTGTACATCCCTGATAGTGGTGCGTACGGATCTGCGAATTTGTTGCCGGAGAAGTTCGGCATTGATTTTCGATCGGTTATAATCGGCCTTCGCCTGCTGGTAAGAGCCTTTGGCTATGGAGTTTTCCAGCGGCATGGAAAAAGTCACTCCGACCTGCCAGCGGTTGTTCGGCGCACTGACACTGCTCTCCAGCGAATCGCCATAGCTGTCGGCTGTCCCGGCGAGGCCGACACCGCCGACCAGGGAGAGGTCCGGCCGAATCGCGTCTCGGGCTCTTGCTTCCTCATAGAGAGCCGCTTCTGCGAGGAGGTCGGCTGCTTTGACATCCGGTCTGTTTTTCAGGGCATTGTCCAGAATGGCCGGCAGGTCCAGGTCGACCGGTTCGGTGTTTGGCGTGTCGGTCGGCTGAAAGGTTGCGAGCCACCTGTCACTGTTGAGGAGAAGTTTCAGTTCATCTTCGGCAACACCGATGGCCCGCTCGGCGGAGATAAGCTGTTCCTCACGTCTAGCGACCTCCGACTGCGGCTGGTAACGTTCCACTTCGGCTAATCTGCCGGCAGCTATACTTGTCTTGGTCTCTTCCAGCAGTTTTTCGGCAAGGGTCAGAGAGAGTTTCTGGACCTCGATGTTTTGCCGGGCGAAGACCAGATGCCAATAGGCAACCTTTACCAGGGCCGCAAGATTGGCCGCCTCACTGTTTACCTGGTATGTCGCCGCCGCCAGCTTTTTGTCGGCGGAACGGATGGCCGCTGTCTGCACCTCTTTGCCAAAACCTCTCAATAGCGATTGGCGCACCCCCAGGCTTATACCGGAGGTGTAGAATGGATTGATCAGCAGATTGTCCGCATCAAGGCTGGAAATGGGGGCCGAATCAAAAAAAAGGCTACC
This sequence comes from Desulfopila aestuarii DSM 18488, assembly GCA_945863875.1. Lineage (GTDB taxonomy): Bacteria > Desulfobacterota > Desulfobulbia > Desulfobulbales > Desulfocapsaceae > Desulforhopalus_A > Desulforhopalus_A aestuarii_A. The sequence goes on along the minus strand of CAMBBS010000003.1, from coordinate 66,037 downwards.
CGCATCACTGTCAAAACGGCTGTTATTCCAGGCGAGACTGATCGAAGTACCTGTGCTGAAGAGTTTAGAGGCTTCGGCATTCCACAGTCCGCTGTCCTCTCGTTCCGCCCCGCCAATGAAGATCTGGGGCTGTTCCTCGGTTTGCACCCGTCCCTCCGCTTCGAGCAGTAGGTCAAATTTTCCTGCCGCGGTAAGGGCAGCCCCCCCGGCCGAGTTGGCATCTTCGCGCCGAAGCTGCAGGTTGAGGTTGTTGCGCAGGGCCTGTTCAAGCGCATTTCTCAGATCAAGTTTTTCAATGACCTCTGCGTGTGGGGAAGTTGCGGTGATAGCTGGAGGCAAAAACAGTATGCTGAAAATCACGAGAATTTTCTTGCGCATCAGCTGTCCTCGGGTGGTGTTTTTCCCGCCAGATAGGGAAAGGGTTTCCAGTACAATTGATTGACTGTATCTTTTAATTTGGTCAGGCGAGTGCCGGTTCTCTCCAGAAGGTAATACAAGGCCGGTACGACAACCAGGGTAAGAAAGGTGGCGACTATGAGACCGAAGACCACGACGATGGCCATCGACTGCCACCACTGGCTTGATTCGCTGACCCAGGAGATGGCCCCTTTATGAAAGTCGAACGAGACTCCGGTAATCATAGGGATAAGTCCAAGAATAGTCGTAACGGCAGTGAGCAGTACCGGCCGCAGGCGGGTGGCACTGGCCGAGATGACCGCTTCCTTAATGGCCATGCCCCTGCCACGCAACCGGTTGGTGTAGTCGATCAGCACGATGGCATTATTCACCACCACCCCGGCAAGGGAGATGACGCCTACTCCGGTCATAATGATGCCGAATGGCGATTGAAACAAGGCCAGGCCGAGAAAAGCCCCGCCGAGTGATAAGATCACCGAGGTCATGATAATAAACGGCTGGCTCACCGAGTTGAACATGGAGACCAGAATAAGAAAGATGAGCAGGAGCGCGACCACAAATGCCTTGCTGAGAAAGTCCTCCGACTCTTGCTGGAACTCAAACTCGCCGGTAAAGGTCATCTTATAGCCGGGCGGCAGGGGAAACTCTTTGAGAAACTCGGCAGCCTGGGCCCGGGCAACCGGGCCGGGGATTTTTTTCTCATCGACATTGGCTTTGACGGTGACTACCCGCTCGTTATTGATCCGGTTGATATCGCCGATGGACCCGATAAAGCTCACTTTGGCCACCGTTGATAACGGAACCATCTGCCCCGACGGAGTCGGCAGCATCAACTCGTGCAGAATGTCCACGACCCTGCGATCCGATTCCGCCAGCTGCACGGTGATGTCGTAGTCGTCGTCGCCCTCACGGTAGGATGAGACTTCCAGGCCGTTATAGGCACTTTTCAGGGCAAAACCGATAAGGTCGGTGGACAGACCGAAAAGGGCGGCCTTCTGTCTGTCCACCAGCACCTGAACCGAAGGAATTCCTTCGACAAAATCGTCGCGCACGTCTTCGACATGGGGCTGCTGCACGAGGATGTCTTTTACCTGTCTGGCTATTTCTCCGAGCACGGCGAAATTGTCGCCGGCGATTTCTATGTTGATCGCCGCGCCGGTCGGTGGCCCTTCCTCCTCATTGGCGATGGTGATCTTTCCACCTGGGATATTTTTTATTCTCTTTCTGATTTCGCTGACAGTGTCATGGGAGGATTGCCGGCGATCTTCCAGGTCGAGAAAACGAACGCCGACGTGATTGGCGGTATTCGCGGCAAAGGCCGAAGCGGCGGCTGCGGAAACCACCCCCTTCATGTAGATATTTTTTATGTTTTCCAGATCACTAGGCCCGGCATAGTTCTCACCGTCCGGGGTGGTGTATGGTTTCGGGCTCAGGGCCGAGAGCGGACTGGTCGGGTCGTCAATATCCGTCAGCCCGGCGACGGCCTTTTCCACGCGTTGAATAATTGTGTCGATATAGTCAAGATCCGCACCCTCCGGGACATCGATATTGACGTACATGCCTTTCGGGTCAATTTCGGGAAAGAACTCGACCGGCTTTTCCAGGCCGACCACCAGCAGCCAGCCCTGGAACATGATAACCAGCATGCAGAAGCCGGTGCCGATGACGGTGACTGGTTTCTTGAGCGCGTTGGTCAGCAGCTTACTGTACCAGGTCAGCAGAAAGCCGCGGATCTCCGCCGGGCGTTCCATGGCGCCGGCTACCTCGGTGGCGCTTTTCGCCTCGCCCGCCAACGGATTTTTTACCTGCATGAACAGCGAGGCCATGGCCGGGTTAATGACCAAGGCCACAAAGAGGCTGGAGGAAAGGGTGACAATCAGGGTCAGCGGCATGAAGCTCATGAACTCACCCATTATACCCGGCCAGAACAGCATCGGCGAAAAAGCGGCCAGGGTGGTAACGGTGGAGCCGATAACCGGATAGGCGACTTCGGAAGTGGCCTGCATCACCGCCTCCATCCGGCCGACCCCCTGTTCCATGAAGCGGTAGCAGTTCTCAATGATGACGATGGCGTTGTCGACCAGCATGCCGAGGGCCAGGGTGAGGCTGAACAGGACAACCATGTTCAGGGTGATGCCCATCACATAGAGAACGGTAAAGGAGAGCAGCATGGAAAAGGGGATGGCCATACTGACCAGAATGGCATTACGGATGCCCATGGCCAGAAAGATGACGATGAGAACCAGTACCAGACCGGTAAGTATATTGTTCTCCAGGTCGGCCACCATGGCATCGATGTCTTTTGCCTTGTTGAGAACCTTAGTGATCTCCGTGCCGGCCGGCCACGTTGTTTTGTCGCTGTCAATGATCTTATCGACGGCCTGACTGATGCTGATAATATTTTCCCCGGAGCGTTTTTTTACCGAAATATTAACCGCTTCCTGGCCGTCAAGGCGCGAGATGCTTGTCTCTTCCTTAAACCCGTCAACTACCCTGGCCACATCTTTCAGGTAGACCGGCTCGCCGTCATGGGTCGTGAGCACCAGGCCGTATATCTCTTCCGGTGTCTTGAATTCCCCTGGCACCCGCAGTTGAAAACGGCCCTGGCCAAGACGGAGATTGCCACCGGAGGTGTTGGTGTTTTCGCTTTTTACTGCAGTCTGAAAGCTGCCGATGCTCAGGCCGTAATAGGCCAGTTTCTCGGGGAAGACCTCCACGCGGATTTCCCTCTCCAGCCCGCCGATGACCTCTACTTCCAGGACTCCGGTTACCCCTTCAATCTCATCCTTGAGGTCGTCGGCCAGATCTTTCAGGCAGGGCATGCCGCAGGTGCCGGAAAGAGAATAGATGACGATGGGCATTTCGGAAAAATTCACCTCGAAGACGGACGGATCGTCTTCAAGATCGCTGGGCAGCGATCCTTTTGCCTCATCGACCTTATCCTTGACGTCCTGGACCGCCTTGTCGATATCCGTGCCGGTGACAAATTCCACATTGATCGAGGAGAGACCTTCGGAGCTGACTGACTGGATTTTTTTCAAGCCGTCGAGTCCCTTGAGCTTCTTTTCAATTTCTATGGTGATGGCCGTTTCTATATCGGTGGGGGAGACGCCGCGATAGTCCGTTGAGATGAAAACATTGGGGATGGTGATGTCCGGATCGCTCTCACGCGGCAGTACTTTATAACAGTAGCCGCCGATAATGATGAGAACCAGGGCGAGGACCGCGACCGTGGTGCTCTTTTTAACTGCCGTGTCGGAAATTATCATAGGGGCAGTTCCGCCGGACTGGTCAGTGTTTTGATGATGTTGATGCTTTGGTTGTCTTCGACATCGCGGTGTCCTTCAACGAGGAGTCTGTCACCGGGATAGAGACCTGCGGTTACCTGCACCATCCATTTTTCCATGATGCCCAGGGTGACCTTTCTTTTCCTGGCGACACCTTCCTGTTCTATAAAAACATACTGTTCGGCATTACGGGAAATGACACTGTAAAAGGGTACGGCGAGGGTATTCTCCACCCGTTCCTTGACGATGTCGGCACGGATGAACATGCCGTCGAGCACCTCTCCCGCATTATTCTGTACGGCGAGTTCAAGATTGTAGAGTCTGGCGGCGGTCTGCGGAGAGGGTGCGAGGAAATGGGTTTTCCCGTTGAATATTTTATCACCCAATGCCTGAATGGTGAGCTCGACATTGTCCAGCCGGCGGACGGCACGAACGTCCGACTCGGGAATACCGACTACCCCTTTCATGCGATCAACCTGTAAAATTTCGGCAAGGGGGTCGCCCACCGAGAGCTGCAGGCCTATCTTGGCATCCATGCGGGAGATAATGCCGTCCATGGGCGAGGTGACCGTTGTTCGGGAGAGGAGCAGTCTGGCGTCCTCGTAATCGGCCCTGGCCTTCTGCATAGCGGTTCTGGCACTGTCCAGCGTGGCAATGGGGCTGACGCCCTTGTCGTACATGGCCTTATCCCGGCCATACTCAGCCTTGCTCAGATTGTAGGCCGCCTCGGCTCTGTCCAGGGATATGCGGAAATCGTCATCTTCGATGCGGGCGAGGATGTCGTCCTTTTTAACCCGGTCGCCCTCGCTGACCAGCACTTCGATGATGGTGCCGTTCAGCTTGGCCATCAGTTTCAGCCTGGTCCATGGCTCTATATAGCCAGGCAAATTGATGCGATCGGTAATGGTGGTTGGCGCGAGGGTTAAAGTGACCACATTGATCGGCGGCTTTTTCTGCCGCATTTCTTCGGCCTTGTCAACGGCGATCTGGTCGCTCTTGTCTCTGATTGCGCCAAACAGGATGAAGATGAGAACAATCATTGCCAGCAGCACAAATCTAGGCAGATTGCTCCAGATAAAAAAGACAATTTTACCGCGCAGGGTGCTGGGTGGTGTTGGGAAAGGCATATGATTACTTACTGACCTGAGAGTTTGGGTTTTTTGGTTGTAATCCTTCCAGAAGCTGCCTGAAAAGAAGTTCCATGGCCGGCTCTACCTCGCCCGTCGATATCCTGCCGGTATACCACGCCGAAATAATCATTATATACAGGCTATAAAAATGGGCGGTCATATACAACAGCTCGACATCCTTGCGTAATTCCCCCCGCTCTTGACCTTTTTGCAAAATCGGGAAAAGTATCTGGAAATATTTGTCGTCGGTCTCCAGATTATCCTGGACATCGGATTCCTTGGGAAAGATCGATTCACGCATATACAGTCGGCCAAATTCTCTGTTCTGGGTGACATGATGAAATTCGGTCATGTAGATGGTCAGCATCTGCTCCAGAATCGTAGCTTCCCGATTGGAGCGTTTGACCAGCTCGAGGTGTATCTTTTCGAGTTCATACTCACAAAAGCCTTTGATAAGGTCTTTTTTTGTCTGAAAATAACTGTAGACCGTTCCCTTGCCGACACCGGCTGCCCTGGCAATTTGTTCAATGGATGTATTTTCGTAGCCCTGGGCACTAAAAAGAGAGATGGCCGCTTCGACTATCGCCTTCTTCTTTCTTTGTTTTTTTGCCTCTCGCACCGACATGGATGGGGTCTCCCTTAGTGAAAATTGACTGCAGTCGAAATTAGTAAGCGATAGTTCTTGTCAGGTCAAGAAAAATTATTGACCGCGGTCAATAATAAGGATTTACTCACGGTAAGGGTCTAATAATGTACGATAAAAAAGATGCGTTGCCCATGCAATGCAATGGAGGTATGGGAGAAAAGAAGACATCTTTTTGCCGGATGTCGTAAAATGCACTGGTAAAAAATAGCGTGTCTGTATATAAAAACGACAGCTGTTTAAGGTTATGTTTAAATTTGGTCATAAATCAGTGCCCGGAAAGGATGTGCAATGGAAGCTCAGGTTGAAGTCAGTCAATGGTTGGGACAGATAGCAGGGCTGTTACCTTTTGGATATGCCTATGGTGCCGGCATGGTCTCTGCGGTGAATCCATGCGGTTTTGCCATGTTACCCGTCTACCTGACGCTGTATCTGGGTGCCAAAGAGACTGAATTTCGCCAAAAGTCTCTTTTTCTGCGGCTGTTGAAGGCCTTTTGGATTGCCTTTGCCGTGACCGCGGGGTTTGCACTTTTATTCGGCATTGTCGGGGCAGTTGTCTCGGCGGGGGGCTCCTTTTTGATGGGCGTTATGCCCTGGCTGGCCGTCGTCGTCGGCATAGGCCTGATGTTTCTTGGGACCTGGATGTTTCTAGGCCATACCTTGTCATCTCATTTTTTTCTCGTTATCGCCGCGAGAATAAGTGATCCGAGGCGAATGTCCGCCCTCGGGTTTTTCCTTTTTGGTGTTGCCTTCGGGGCGACCTCGCTCAGCTGCACCCTGCCGATATTCCTCATGGTGGTCGGCAGTTCGGTCGCTGCCGGCGATTTCAGCGGCGGCATTCTCCAGTTCGTCAGCTATATTCTGGGCATGGGCAGTGTCATGCTGCTGCTGACCCTTGGTATAGCTTTGATCAAAGGGGGTGTCGTTGTCGGCACCCTCCGCAAGATACTGCCCTACGTGCAGAAAATATCCGCCATTCTTCTCCTCCTCGCCGGGGGGTATATTGTCTACTACTGGTTGTCGAGCGGTTTGCTTTTATGACGAGTGTTCGTGGAATCCTGGCTGCTGCCGGGGCCTTCATCCTTTGGGGGGTATTACCGGCCTACTGGAAACTTCTGCAGGATGTTCCCGCCTATGAAATACTATGCCACCGGATGTCCTGGTCGCTGTTGTTGACCCTCGGCCTGGTGGTTGTTACCGGCAGACGGGCACTGTTCCGCCAGGCGCTGAAAGAACGAAAAAACCTCATTACCTTCACGGTAACCGGGCTGCTGCTCGCGATCAACTGGCTGCTGTACATCTGGGCGGTTAACGCCGGTTTCATTGTCGAGGCCAGTCTCGGGTACTTTATCAATCCATTGATAAATGTGTTCTTCGGCATGGTCTTTTTCCGGGAAAAAATGCGTTGGCTCCAATGGTTTGCCCTTCTCCTTGCCTGCTGCGGTGTAACCTATCTCACCGTCTTCTACGGCCAATTCCCCTGGATTGCCCTGGTGCTGGCAACCTGTTTTGGAATCTATGGGCTTTTGCACAAAAAGAACCAGCTTGGGGCGCTTGATGGCTTGTGTCTGGAAACCGGCATATTGTTTTTGCCTGCGACAGCCGTTCTCGTTGGCCTTGCCTATACCGGCGGCGGATCTTTTGGGCGGGTTGACCTTTCGGGATCCTTGCTGCTGGTCGGGACCGGCGTTGTCACAACGGTGCCGTTACTGTTGTTTAACTACGCCGCGCATAAAATTCCCCTTTCCACCCTAGGCCTGCTGCAGTACCTGGCTCCGACGATTAATCTGGTCATCGGTGTGTTTGTTTATGGTGAAGAATTTCCTCGTACCCGGGTGGTCGGCTTTATGCTCATCTGGGGGGGGTTGATAGTTTTTATGGCGGAAAATCTCTTCCGCCGTTTTTTCAATACAAGGAAGGTTCTGGCAGGGGTTCCGCCGATAAAGCGCCCCTGAAAGGAACTATCGGTGAGCAGCGCGGTTCCTGGCAAGAGACGGGTCGGATTGATATTAGCTGTCAGCACCTGCATTGGCTGCCCTGGCTGAAAAAAAATTTGCCTTGTATATGGTTAAGATATTTTCCTCCCTGCCGATATGCTATAGAGAGATGATGATTGTATCGGAAATTGTCGGGAGTCATTCTCGCAGCTTTTCTCGAGTGTGGCATGTTGCTAACCTAAAGTAATTTTCCTTCGATGAATCAATATTCAGTGCAGAAAGGTGACACCATTGCCCAGGTGACAAGTCGCCTGCAGACAGACTGGCAGACCCTGCGCACGCAGAATCCAAGGGCCATCGGCAGATCCAAGACGAATGGTAATTGGTTTGTTCGGGAGGGGGCTAATATCACGGTCGGCAAGGGGAGTTTTTCTGCCGCCCTGAGCCAGGCGACCGAAAGTAAAGGGGCCTCGCGGCTGCAGTCGCAAAGACAACCGGAAAAGGTTTCCGAATATACCGTACAGCCCGGTGACACGCTCTGGGGCCTTGCCGTCAGGCAGTATCATGTCAATCTGCAGGATCTCATCCGGGATAATAACATTACCAATCCGGATCTTCTCGAGGTTGGTCAGAAACTCGAGATCCGGCAGGCTGGACCTCAATCAACCAAGGAAGTCGTCGCCAGCTGGTACGGGGAAGATTACCATGGCCGCCCCATGGCCGACGGTGACCCGTATGATATGCATGCCAATACCATAGCGCATAAGGATCTGCCGTTAGGTACCAGGGTCGAGTTGAAAAACCCGCGAACCGGGCAGACCGCCTCGGCGGTGGTCACTGATCGGGGACCGTTTATCGAAGGCCGTGATATCGATCTGTCCTATGGTCTGGCCAGCAAACTCTCCCTCGTCGATGCCGGCGTTGATACCTTGATGATGGAGATATTGTAGCGCAGATTTTTACGAGAAAAAACTGTGAAGGCATTGATCGGTATAGTTCGCAGGGGAGTGATCGGCTAGAAAAGCGGGGGCTTCGAACCAGGAGCGTGGAGGGTCAGCTGCGTTGGAATGGGTCAGGTAGCGAGGTTCACCGGCATGTAAGACCCCAGGGAGCGGGGGAACGCCGACGACAATGTCTCTTGGGTTGACCACCCGGTAAATGTCTATATCTTTTGCTGATGCCACGAAATCGGCATTGCCAATCCTCGGTGAACCGAAAGTATAAACACCTGCAGGTTTTTTCAATGAGGCCGCGAGTACGGCCAGCGCACCGCCCAGGCTATGCCCGGTATAATAGAGGGGAGCGGATAGGGCATCCAGCTGAAGTTGAATTTCTTCCCAGACCTCGAGCAGAAGAAGCTTGAAACCATTGTGTACACACCCTCCCGAGGGCCATATGGAGAGAGTCGTGCTCAAATTGAATAACCAGTTGGCAATTGTTCCCTGTGTTCCCCTGAAAACCAAAACTGAAAAACGTTTCCCGTGCCCGGGCAAGGTGTTAATGATGGCGCATTGCACATGTTTGCCATTGTAGAACCACAGTTCTTCCAGTTGTACCCTGTGCAGAAAAACGTTTCGGGCCGCTGTCTGATCTTTACCGACGCTCTGGTGATCGCCCTTCAGGTAAATCAACCTGGACAGTTCGGACAACCACCATGCATTGGCCCGGCTGAATTCAGTCTTATGTACTTCAAATGGTTGTGGGATGCCTGCCGGAAAAAAATCAGCTGCCTTTCCAGGATTTAAAAGAGTTTCCCATGCATAACTGTAGGCCATTTTAGTCTCTGATTGAATTATGAAACGAATCTTCGGGCGGCACAATGACACCACTAATTTGATAAACAAACTAGGCCAAAATGACGACCATGTCAAGCAAACATGAGGATTGTGTGATTTATCTGTTCAGTTTGCATGAGGCCGTTGTGTAAATTGACCTGGCCAACGGTAAACCCGGAACGACGGCTCCTCAGAGGCGGGAAGAGAATGCGTAAACATCACCCTTTACGCATGGAAAGAGCGATCCTTTGCCGTTTGCTGTCTATTTCGACGACGCGCACCTCGACCTGCTGGCCTATTTTTACCACTTCTCCCGGGTCTTTGATATACCGGTCGGCCAGTTGACTGATATGGATGAGGCCATCCTGTTTTATGCCGATATCGGCAAAGGCGCCGAAGCGGGTAATGTTGGTGATGAGCGCCGGCAGGCGCATTCCCTCGGTGAGATCGTCCATCGTGTGAATGCCGGCGGCGAAGTGAAACTGTTCAAAGCCCTTGCGCGGATCCCGGCCGGGTTTGGCCAGTTCCTCCGTGATATCTGTCAGGGTCGGCAGGCCGGTCAAGTCGTCGATATATTTTTCCAGATCGATGGAGCGGCGGAGCGTATCGGAGTCCAACAGCTCAGCAACGCCGACGCCGATGTCGCCGGCCATTTTTTTGACCAGCCCATAGCGCTCTGGATGGACACCGCTGGCGTCAAGGGGATTGGAGCCATTGCGGATGCGCAGGAATCCCGCACTCTGTTCAAAGGCTTTGGCCCCGAGTCGCGCCACCTGTAAGAGCTCCCGGCGGGTCTGAAAGGGGCCGTTGCTGTTCCTGTGCGCGATGATATTGTCGGCCAGGCTCTGGCCGAGCCCGGCGACGTGGGTCAGCAGCTCGGCACTGGCACTGTTGAGTTCCACCCCAACGCTGTTGACACAGCTCTCCACCACCTCGACGAGGGTTTTCTTTAATTCGTTCTGGTTGACATCGTGCTGATATTGGCCGACGCCAATGGATTTTGGGTCGATCTTCACCAGTTCGGCCAGGGGATCCTGCAGCCGTCGGCCGATGGAAACAGCCCCGCGTACGGTAATGTCGTGATCGGGAAATTCGGCACGTGCCACTGCCGAGGCGGAATAGATCGAGGCCCCATCCTCGTTGACCAGGGTGACGATGAGAGCAGTGTCCAGACCAAGTGACCGGACAAAAGCTTCCGTTTCACGACCGGCGGTGCCATTACCGATGGCAAGGGCCTCTATGCGGTGTTTGTCGACCAAGCCGGTGAGGATTCTGCCTGCTTCTTCGCGCTTTCCGCCGCCATGGGTAGGAAAGATGGTGGTATTAGCGAGCAGTTTGCCCTGTTCATCGAGACAGACGAGTTTTGCGCCGGTGCGATAGCCTGGATCAAGCGCCAGGACCCGTTTTTCACCAAGCGGAGCGGCAAGAAGCAGTTGGCGCAGATTCTCGGCAAAAACCTGGATGGCCTCTTCGTCCGCTCGTGCCTTCAGTTCCTTGCATAATTCAGTTTCCAGTGAGGGGGCGAGCAGCCGCCGGTAGCTGTCGGTAAGGGCGACGGAGAGATCCTTTTGCCAATAATTGTTTTTCAGATAACGTTTCTGCAGGAGCCGCAGACAGCTCTCCTCGGCCGGACGAACGGTAAGCTTAAGGAATTTCTCGTTTTCTCCGCGAAACATGGCAAGCAACCGATGGCCGGCGGCCTTTGCTGCCGGCTCCTGCCAGGCAAAATAGTCGCGGTATTTTTCCCCCTGCGCCATATTTTTTTTGACGACCTTTGCCTCGATAATTGCCTGGTTTTGGAAAAGCCGGCGCAGTTCCGCCCGGGTTGACGGATCTTCTGCGACCAGTTCGGCAATGATATCCTGTGCTCCAGACAACGCATCTTCTTCGGTGCCGACACCTTTTTCCGGATCGACAAACTGTCCGACCTGGACCGGGAGATTACCGTCTGCAAACATGTGCTCGGCCAGAGGGGCAAGGCCCTTCTCGCGGGCAATAAGACCGCGGGTTTTTCGCTTTGGCCGGTAGGGCAGGTAGATGTCTTCGAGCTCGGTCAGGCTTTGCGCTTCGCCGAGCTGTTCGGTAAGCGGCTGTGTAAGCAGTTCATTTTTTTTCAGGGATTCGATAATCGCCTCGCGCCGCTTATCGATGTCCAGGAGTTTCTGCTGCTGGTCACGAATGGCGAGAATAGCCACTTCGTCAAGCGAACCGGTCAGCTCCTTGCGATACCTGGCGATAAAGGGGACGGTCCCTCCCTCCGCAAGCAGATTGAGTGTTCCGGTGACCTGAGCAGCGGAGATGTTCAGCTGCCGTGCTATGATATGTGGATACCTTTGTGCTGTTGTCATCTGTCGTGTTCTTCGGGTGAGAGTGAAGGCGATATACCCATGGGGCTAGAGGCCCGGCGGCTGGGAAGGAGGAAGTGTGAGGCAAAACGAAGACGGCTGTGGCAAAGATTCCGTGTGTTTTTTGACAGAGAGGCCGTGCAGGGTTTTGCCACCTGCATCTCAACCCGAGATATCCCCAGGTTATGCCGCCGAGCGAACAGCTTCAGCAACCAAGAGCGCCTGCCGTGTCGCGGCGACGTTATGTACTCTGACAATGCTGATTTTTTTGTCAGCAGATAATGCGGCGACGACCGCGGTGGCGAGATCTCTTGCCTGTTCATCGGGAATACCGGTAATTGCCCCAAGAAAACGTTTACGGCTATGGCCGAGAAGGAGGGGGACCCCGAGAACATCGACAAAGGAATCAAGGTGTTTGAGGATTGACAGGTTGTGCTGCAGGTTCTTGCCGAAGCCGATACCAGGATCAATGATCAGGCGGGTACGGTCGACGCCGTGACCGGTGATCCAGTCAATACGTTCAGCGAAAAAACCGATGATTTCGCCGACCACGTCCTGGTACACGGGATTGACCTGCATATCCGATGGTGTTCCCTGCATATGCATGATAATAACGGGTACGCTGCTTTCCCGTACCACGGTTATCATCTCGGGATCTTTCTTTAGGGCGTAAATATCGTTGATGATGTCGGCTCCGGCCTGGAGAGCTTCCCTTGCGACTACGGCTTTACTGGTATCGATGGAGATGGGAATAGAGTGTTTCTGGCGGACAGCTTTAATAACCGGAATCACCCGGCGCAGTTCTTCTTCCGTGGTGACCGGCTCGGCGAAGGGGCGGGTTGACTCCCCGCCCACATCAAGTATATCCGCCCCTGCACCAATCAGGGCATGCGCCTGGCTTATGGCCGACTGAAAATCGGAGAATTTACCGCCATCGGAAAAAGAATCGGGGGTTACATTGAGGATACCCATTATCTTGATAGCGGTAAATCCCATCACGGTTTTTCGTCTGCCTTGTTTACACCATCAGCGGCGCCGCCGCTACGGTTCTTTTCAACGTCGGCGCTGTTCTTGATGTCGCCTGCCGGTTGCTCGTCTGCTCCCGTTTTTTCAGCCACTGAAGCTTGTTGAACGGCTTCGACACTCTCTTTAGCTTCGGCAGCATCACTTTCATGGGGCTGCGGTGCAGCCTTCATTTTCGCCTTTGGAGCTGGTTTCATCCGCGACGTAAACTTGCCGGGGCGGAGTTCTTCAACCATGCGCTCGATGTCGGAGAGAACGATGGTCTCTTTTTCCAGCAGTTCTTCCGCCATCATCGAGAGAATGTCACGATGCTCTTCGAGCAGTATGGTGACTGTATCCATGGCCTCGTCGATAAATTTCCTGACGGCGAGATCGATTTTTCTTGCCGTATCTTCACTGAAATCGCGATTTTGACCAATTTCCCGGCCAAGGAAAATCTGTTCTTCCTTCTTGCCGTAGGTGAGTGCGCCGAGGTCGTCGCTCATGCCCCATTCGCACACCATCTTTCTCGCCAGAGCCGAGGCACGTTCAATATCATTGCCCGCCCCGGTGGTGATCTCGTCAAAGATGATCTTCTCTGCGATCCGGCCACCATAGAGAATGCAGATTGTGTTTTTAAGGAACGATTTAGAGTGGGTGTATTTATCATCCGTCGGCAGCTGCATGGTCAGCCCAAGGGCCCGGCCGCGGGGAATAATAGTAACCTTATGAATAGGATCGGTATCGGCAAGCAACCAGGCGACCAGGGCATGGCCTGCCTCGTGGTAAGCGGTGATCTTTTTTTCCTTATCGCTGATGATCATCGACCGTCGTTCCGCGCCCATCATAATCTTGTCCTTGGCCTTTTCCAGAAGTTCCAGGGTGATTTCCTTCGCTCCCGACCGTGCGGCCATCAGGGCCGCCTCGTTGACCAGGTTTTCGAGATCGGCACCTGAAAAACCAGGCGTGCCACGGGCGAGAATTTCCAGATCGACATTCGCCGCCATCTTGGTTTTTTTAGCGTAGATGGCCAGAATTTTCTGTCGTCCGCCGACGTCGGGAACCGGGACAATCACCTGGCGGTCAAAACGTCCGGGACGAAGCAGGGCAGGGTCAAGAACATCCGGTCTGTTGGTTGCCGCGACAATAATGACCCCATCGTTGGTCTCAAAGCCATCCATTTCCACCAGTAACTGGTTCAGTGTCTGTTCGCGCTCATCGTGGCCGCCGCCCAGGCCCGCACCACGGTGCCGGCCGACAGCGTCAATTTCATCAATAAAAATAATACACGGAGCGCTTTTTTTCCCCTGGGCAAACATGTCACGCACACGGGAGGCGCCGACACCAACGAACATCTCGACAAAGTCGGAGCCGGAGATGGAGAAAAAAGGTACATCGGCCTCACCGGCGATGGCCTTGGCCAGAAGAGTCTTGCCCGTTCCGGGTGCTCCGGCGAGAAGAACGCCGGTTGGAATTCGACCGCCAAGGGAGGTGAATTTGCTCGGATCTTTCAGAAAATCAACAATCTCTTCAAGTTCTTCCTTGGCTTCGTCTATGCCGGCAACATCGGCAAAGGTGACCTTGTTCTCACTCTGTTCCGTCAGGCGCGCGCGGTTCTTACCAAAGGAAAGTGCACCGCCCTTGCCGCCACCCTGCATCTGCCGCATAAAAAACACCCATACGCCGATGAGCAGCAGCATCGGAAACCATGACACAAAGATGGTCATCAACCAGGAGTCTTTCTGGGTTTCCTTGACATTGATATCCACCCCGGACTCACGGAGAATGGCGATTAAGTCACTGTCGTTCGGGGGATAAATGGTCTGGAAGGGTTTGCCGTCCTGCAGGGTACCCGAAATGATATCTCCGCTGATGGTGACGCGGTTTATGGCCTTGTTCGTTACACTGGTCATGAACTCACTGTAGGTAATTGAGGTCACGGTGCCCTGCGGCTTATTGAAAAGATTGAAAAGGAGGATCATGGTTAGACCAATCACCAGCCACATGCTTAAATTTTTATAAAAAGTATTCAACGACTCCTCCGGTGACTCAAGATTTTCTGATATTGTCTCAACATGTTTTGTCGAGACAACACAATATATTTCTTTTGCGAACAACAGATAAATAGGACGATTCTGCAATAAAAATGTCGAGTTATCTGAGGATAACCGTCGAATAGTCACTTCGAACTGTTATCAGTTTTATCCACGCTCAATTAAAGTAAATCAAAATATGAGAATGTCGAGCTGGTTCTGCATATATTTTACCTTCTCATCTGGGTTGTGTAAAGTATTGGACAGGATGCACAACCAGTTTGTTTTTCTTCAATTCTTGGATACCTTTGACTAAAGCGGCAGCACCACTCACCGTGGTGGTATAGGGAATGTGGTAATCCAGTGCCGCCCTTCTAATCAAATAGGAGTCTTCCGTGGTACGGCGGCCGAGCGAGGTATTGATGATCCAGGAAATCTGACCGTCCTGTACCTTGTCAAGGATGTGCGGACGCCCCTGGGAGATCTTGTTGATGAGTTCGCAGACCACTCCGGCTTCCTGCAGGGAGGCGGCGGTGGCGGTGGTCGCATAGATGGAGAAATCGAGCGCAACCAGCGCCCGGGCAACAGGTAAAACGGCGGCCTTGTCGTTGTCGCGCACACTGATAAAAACATTGCCGGATGCAGGCACTTTGGCGCCGGCGGCCAGATGCGATTTAACGATGGCCAGACCGAGATTGTCGTCGATCCCCATGACTTCGCCGGTGGATTTCATCTCCGGGCCCAGAAGGGTGTCGACCTTGTCAAAGCGGTCAAAAGGAAAGACCGACTCTTTCACGGCCCAGTGCTTGATCTCCACCTCGTTCGTCAGTCCCAGTTCCTGCAGGGTGGCGCCCATCATGACCTTGGTGGCGAGTTTGGCCAGCGGCACTCCGGTCGCCTTGCTGACAAAAGGCACCGTGCGTGAGGCGCGCGGGTTCACCTCAAGAATGTAAAGCTGTTTATCTTTCACGGCGAACTGCACGTTCATCAGACCGATGACGCCAAGTTCTTCAGCCATGGCCCTGCTCGCCCGTTTGATCTCGTCGATCAGTTCCCTGGACAGAGTGTGCGGTGGCAGGATGCTGCACGAATCGCCCGAATGGATGCCCGCCTCCTCCACGTGTTCGAGTATACCTCCGATGATCGTCTGCTGGCCGTCACAGATGGCATCAACATCGATTTCTATCGCATCTTTGAGAAATTTATCGATGAGTATCGGATGTTCGAGCTTGGTGCCGCCGACGGCTACCATGAAATTTCGGATACCCTGGTCATTGTAGACAATGCGCATATCCCTGCCGCCAAGGACATAAGAAGGACGGACCACTACCGGGTAACCAATGCGGTTTGCCGCGGCTAGCGCTTCATCGAGGGTATGCACGGTATCATTGTCCGGCTGGCGCAGGTTGAGCTTTTGCAAAAATTGCTGGAACCGTTTTCGGTCTTCTGCCCGGTCGATGGCATCCGGCTGGGTGCCGACGATTTTCACGCCCGCTTCGGCCAGGGGGACGGCGAGGTTCAGGGGGGTCTGGCCGCCAAACTGGACGATGACGCCGTCCGGCTGCTCTTGATCGATGATATTTAGCACATCTTCCCGGGTGAGCGGCTCAAAAAAGAGCTTGTCGGAGGTGTCATAATCGGTGGAGACGGTTTCCGGGTTGGAGTTGATCATGATGGATTCAACGCCAATTTCCCGCAGAGCAAAGGCCGCATGGACACAGCAGTAGTCAAACTCGATGCCCTGGCCGATTCGGTTCGGCCCGCCGCCGAGAATAATGATCTTTTTCGCGTCGGTTTTTTTCGCCTCGTTTTCCTGCTCGTAGGTTGAATAGTAGTACGGCGTGTAAGACTCAAACTCGGCGGCGCAGGTGTCGACCAGTTTGTACACCGGGAGAATGTCGAGTTTTTTACGCAGCTGGCGGATATCATCTTCAGAAGTGCCCGTCAAATAGGCCAACTGCTGGTCGGCAAAACCCCGTTCTTTGCAAAAGCGCAGGAAACCTGGATCCAAGCCTTGAAAACCGCGCTCGGCAATGTCCCTTTCCGTCTCGACGATCTGCTTGAAGTTAAAGAGAAACCATCGATCGATCCTGGTCAGGTCATACAGTTCATCCAGGCCCATATCCCTTTTTAATGCTTCGTAAATAAAGGAGATTCGCTTGGAGTTGGGGATCCGCAATCCCCGGGCCAGGTCTTCGTGGTCCAGGTGGGTGAGAATCTCTTTGCCGTCACCGCCAAAGCCGGACCTGCCGGTTTCCAGCGAACGTATGGCTTTCTGGAAGGCCTCTTTAAAGGTCCTGCCGATGGACATGGTTTCCCCCACCGATTTCATGGAGGTGGTCAGCACATCGTCGGCCTCGGGGAATTTTTCGAAGGTCCAGCGGGGAATCTTCACCACACAGTAGTCGATGCTTGGTTCGAAGGCGGCAAGGGTTTCCCGGGTGATGTCGTTTTTCAGCTCGTCAAGGGTGTAGCCGACGGCAAGTTTTGCGGCAATCTTGGCGATGGGAAAACCGGTAGCTTTCGAGGCAAGAGCCGAGCTTCGCGACACCCTCGGGTTCATCTCGATGACCATCATTTCGCCGTCTTCCGGGTTGACGGCAAACTGCACGTTTGAACCGCCGGTTTCCACGCCAATCTCCCGGATAATGGCAATGGCGGCATCGCGCATTTCCTGGTATTCACGATCGGTCAGGGTCTGGGCCGGGGCGACGGTGATACTGTCGCCGGTGTGCACGCCCATGGCATCAACATTTTCAATGGAGCAGATGATGACCACGTTGTCGTTCTTGTCGCGCATCACCTCCAGCTCGTATTCTTTCCAGCCAAGCAGACTACGTTCGAGCATGACCTCGGAGGTCATCGACAGATCGAGCCCTGATGTACATAAATCTTCCAGCTCCTGGCGATTGTAGGCTACCCCGCCGCCGGTGCCCCCCAAGGTAAAACTTGGTCGTATGATAACCGGAAAACCCAGTTCGTCGCCGGCGGCAATGGCCGCATCAAGGGTCTTGACAATGATTGATTCGGGAACCTTGAGGTTGATCTTGCGCATGGCATCGCGAAACTCCTCCCGTCCTTCGGCCTTTTTAATGACCGCGATATTGGCCGCCAGCAGTTCAACATTATATTTCTCGAGGATGCCCATTTCCGCGACCTTGATGGCCGCATTGAGCGCCGTCTGGCCGCCAAGGGTCGGCAGCATGGCGTCCGGGCGTTCTTTTTCGATCACCTTGGCGATGAATTCCGGGGTGATCGGCTCGATGTAGGTGCTGTCGGCCAGTTCCGGATCGGTCATGATCGTTGCCGGATTGGAGTTGATGAGGACGACCTCATACCCCTCTTCCTTTAAGGCCTTGACTGCCTGGGCGCCGGAATAGTCAAATTCACAGGCCTGGCTGATGATGATCGGGCCGGAGCCTATGATGAGGATTTTTTTGATATCTGTTCTTTTCGGCATGATATTCTGGAGTTTTTCCTGCTTTTTTAGTTAACCCTTGCCGGGCAATGGTGTCGGCGATTCAGGCCTGGTCTGGTTGTTTATTGGCGCATCATGGCAAGAAAGCGGTCAAAAAGATAAATGGCGTCATGGGGGCCCGGTGCGTGTTCGGGATGGTACTGGACCGAGAAAGCCGGATATCTGGTGTGTCGCATGCCTTCCAGGCTGTTGTCGTTGAGATTGATATGGGTCACTTCGACGTCGTCGCCGGACAGGCTTTTTTCGTCGATGCAAAAACCATGGTTTTGGGCGGTTATCTCGACATGGCCGGTGGTAAGATCCTTTACCGGCTGGTTGCCGCCGCGGTGGCCAAATTTCAGTTTGTAGGCGGTACCGCCGTAAGCGAGGCCGAGCATCTGGTGACCAAGGCATATGCCGAAGATAGGTTTCTTGCCGAGCAGCTCTCTGATGGTGTCGACTACACCCTCGACTCCCTCGGGGTCACCGGGACCGTTGGAGAGGAAAATACCGTCTGGGTTCATGGCCAGGACCGTTTCGGCGCTGGTGGTCGCCGGGACGACTTGAACCATGCAGCCTTTTTCAGTCAAGAGCCGCAGCTGGTTGTATTTTATGCCAAAGTCAAAGGCGACGACTTTCAATGGATTGTCCGTGCCGGTCTGGGCGGTAGTGAAATTGGTGCCCGGTACAGGGTGGTTATCCGCCCAGCCGTATGGGGTGGTGCAGGTGACCCGTTGCACCATATCCTGGCCGATCAATCCCGGCCATTCGTTGGCTCTTTTTACCAGGGAGTCATGATCGAGATCCCGGGTGGAGACGATACCCTTCATCGCCCCTTTGGTGCGAATATGTCTGACCAGTGCCCTGGTGTCAAAGCCCTCTACGCCGAGCACGCCATATTCCATGAGGAAATCGGCAAGGGTCTGGGTGGAACGATGGTTGGAGGGGTAAGGATGGTACTCTTTGACCAGAAAGGCCATGGGGTGGGCGGCTGCAGATTCCATGTCTTCTGGATTCACGCCGTAGTTGCCGATAAGCGGGTAGGTCATAGTGACGATCTGGCCGGTGTAGGAGGGATCCGTCAGAATCTCCTGATAGCCGCTGAGGGATGTATTGAATACAATCTCGCCTACCGCCTCACCGTGACCGGTGAATGAGCGTCCTGCAAAGATGGTCCCGTCTTCCAGGGCGATAAGTGCTTTCATGGCGGTTTTTCCTTTATTGGTGCGTATGTTTGTCGAAGGTAACTTTCTGGCTTTTGAAGAATGAAAGGAGGACAAATCCGTGTATTTTTGCCTGACAGTTGAACGTCCAGAGTTCAATTTTGTTGCCGCTTTCGTGGTTTGTCTCTGACTTTGATGCTTTGCAATTCATTTCGAATGGGTGGGGGCGGCCAGCCTCCCTCCCTCTTGATTGTAGCGGCAAAACTGCAATATATAACCTAATCCAGCCGGATACGTCAACCGTAAATGGTCGTGTCAACGCTGATCCGGGAGGTGGAGTCGAGAACATGTCGGCTGGAAAAATGGCGAAGAGCAGAAAAAAAGCATGGTCAAGAGGCCTGGTCTCAATATTCCTGATTGCCTAGGTAAACATTATTGATTAATGTTCTAACGAAAATAATGGGTGGTGGCGCTGCGCATGTGCGGGTGGCGTGTGTCGCTTAGGGATAAAACCGGTATTGAAAGGTCCGATTATCGGGCGTTACCGGAAAAATGACTGTACGGACAGAAACTGAACTGAGAAGGAGTTCTCTGCAAATGAAAATACTAGTGGCAAACCGTGGTGAAATAGCTATCCGCTTGATCAGGGCTATTCAGGAGCTTGGCTATGAAGCCGTTGCCGTCTATGAAACGCCGGATGAGATGTCCCGGCATATCCGTATTGCCGATGAGGCCATCCTGCTCGGCGATGGACCCCGCTGTGACTATCTGAATATTGAGAAAATGATTCGAGCCGCTAAAAAATCTGACGCCTGTGCCATCCATCCGGGCTATGGATTTCTCGCGGAAAATCCATTTTTTGCCAAGGCCTGTGTCGCGGCGGGAATAGTATTCATCGGCCCGACAACGGAGGTTATCGCCAATCTCGGTAACAAGGTTATCGCCAGAAAAATCATGGCGGAGGCCGGGATCCCCATGGTTCCGGGAACGCAGAATCTGAAACAGGGCAAAGAGGGTATTGCCGACGCCCTGGCGTTTGCTGCCGAATACGGTTACCCGATTATGTTAAAAGCCACTTCGGGGGGGGGCGGTCGCGGTATCCGCAGGATCGAAACGGATGCCCAGATGAGAGAACAGATCCCGGTGGCCCGCGCCGAGGCCCTGGCGGCCTTTAATGACGATTCGGTCTATCTCGAGAAAGTTATCATTAACCCGAAACATGTTGAAGTGCAGATCCTAGCCGACAGCCAGGGCAAGACCGTCCATCTCGGCACACGGGACTGTTCCATCCAGCGCCGCAATCAGAAGCTCATTGAGATTGCGCCCTCGATGATCAAAAATCAACCGCTGCTCGACGAAATCTGTCAGACCGCGGTACGCGCCGCCAAGGCGGCAAACTATCTGAATGCCGGAACCGTCGAGTTTTTGATTGATCAAGAGTACAAATATTATTTCATGGAAATCAATACCCGCGTGCAGGTGGAACATACCGTCACCGAGATGATCACCGGTATCGATATAGTGCGAAACCAGATTAATATTGCCTTTGGCAAACCGCTGTCCTTTTCGCAGGAGGATGTGCAGATTCGCGGCCATGCCATTGAGGTGCGCATCAATGCCGAAGACCCGAAAAATGATTTTATGCCCGAAGGTGGTAAAAAAGTTTCGGTCTATCGCTCGACCGGCGGGTTCGGCGTCCGGCTCGACGGCTTTGTCTACCAGGGATACATCATTCCCGAGGTCTATGACTCGCTGCTGGTCAAGCTGACGGTACACGGATTTACCTGGGAAGAAACGGTGGGTCGATTGCGTCGCTGTCTGAAAAACTTTGCCATCAGAGGGCCGAAGACGACTATTCCATTTTATGAAAATATTGCCAGGGAAAAGGATTTCGTCAACGGCGATTTCGATACTTCCTATATAGAGACCCACCCGCATATATTCTTCTATGACGACGACAGCAGTGAAGTGGGGAAGCTGGCAGGCCTCATCGCCGAAATTCATTATGCCAAAGAAAATCCGTTCGCTGGGTAGCCGCGAATCCGTCTCGAAAATTAAACAGCTGTCGTCCATGAGCCATCAATCGCGTGTGGTTTGACTGGAAAAGAGCTTAAGAGGAAGGATCGAATATGACACGAATTATTCAGGGTACTCCCGTTAAAGAAATTGTCGAGACGCTGCGTCAAAGCAAAGGGTATTATATAACCAATACGGCAAGGGATCTGTCCCAGTCGGACTTCAAAAACAGGATCCTCCTGCATACCGACCTGATGGCCGGGGAAAAGCGTGACCAGGCCGGCTATTTTTCGCTGGAAATTACCGGCGGTGCGTCCATCCATGTCGACATTTTAAGAAAGCAGGTCGATCCCTTTCTGAAACTGAAAAAACTGCGGGAAAGTATGCCGCAGACCATGTTTCAGACGCTGTGTCGCGGGGTAAACCTGTTTGGTTATCGTCCCTATCCGCAAAATGTCATCCGCTTTACCGTGCGCGAGTTTGCCAAATACGTCGACGTCTGGCGGACCTTTGATTTTCTCAACTATGTGCCGAATATGCATGCGGTCTTTGAAGAGGTGGGCAAGGCCGGCAAACTCAATGAACCCTGTCTCTGTTTTTCCACAGGTCCGGAACACACCAATGGCTATTATGTTGAAAAAGCAGGGGAACTTATCGAGGTGACCGGCAAAGATATCACCCTGTGCATTAAAAATCATGGCGGTTTGGGGACACCGCGGCGAATCGGCGAACTGGTAGACGCCCTGAAACAGAAATACCCGGAAGTGCCGCTTCACTACCATGGTCATAACACCGACGGCAATGACGTCGGCAGGATTGTCGAAGCGGTGAAAAACGGGGCGTCAATCATCGATGGCGCCGATTTCGCCTTTACCGGCTACTACGGTCCGCCGCCGATTCTCACCGTCGTCCAGACTTTGAAGGAGTACGGCTTTCAGGCCGAAGGCCTCGACGAGGATGCGGTTATCGAGACCTCCGAAGTGATCCGTGATCAGCGAAAATATTACGAACAGTTCGAATCACAGATCAAGGGCTTCCAGCCGACCGTGCAGATCCATAAGCTACCGGGGGGCGCTATGGGGTCGAGTCTTGAACAGGCGGCTAAAGGCGGGTTTTTAGACCGGATGCCGGAAATTTTACACAAGGAACTGCCGCGGGTACAAAAGGAACTTGGCAATTACTGGTCGGTCACCCCCGGTTCGCAGATCCTCTGGACGACAGCCGTCTCAAACGTTCTCGATGGCGAACGATACGGTCATCCATCCGGAGACCTGCGTAACCTTCTGCTCGGCAAATACGGGCCTTTTCCCTTTTATCGACCGGAGGAATGGATCTACGAAAAGGTGCTCGGCGATGACTGGCGCACAATGCTGGAGGAAGAGGGTGGCGTCGAGGAAATTGCCGATATTGATCTGGCCCACGAGCGATATAGCCTGGCCGAACAGATAGGGATCGAACCCACTGACGAGCAGCTGATCCTCTATTTGCAGCATCCTAACGATGCTGTCGAGTTCTTTAAGTTCGAAGAAAAATATGGGCAGGCCTATGTCCTGCCGCCTTCGGTCTTTTTCCGTAAGGGGGGGTTTGAGATTGGCGAGAATCTGGCATTCAGAGACCACCATGGCAAGGAACATATGGTGGAAATCGGCCCCTCGCCGATCAATGACACCGGCGAGACGAGTGTCTATCTGATCGTTGATCACCACCAGTCAATCTTTAATTTCAAGCCGAAAAAAGTCATGGGGCAGGCGGGAGAATTCGCGGATCTTGGTAAGGAAGAAATTCTCGATCTGGCCAAGGCCGGTGATGTTCGATCACCATTTTCCGGGAAGATTGTCGAAATCTCCGTTGCTGAAGGCCAGGAGGTGATCGCCGGCGACAGGGTGGCGATTATGGAGGCCATGAAGATGCAAACCCCAATTCTGAGCGAGATAGAAGGTATCGTCACCGGAATCCATGCGAAAAAGGGTGACGCACTGAGACCTGGCGGCAGGATTCTGAAAATCGATCCGAATGAGTGATCATGCCGGTAGCGAAGTCATATGCGGTGGGGCGAGGGTCTCCGCGGACAGCCTCCTAATTTCTAAAGAGTAAGAAGAGGACACCGTTCAGGACGGACCAGAGAAGAATCAGGCACGTTGCGGCCAGACAGGCCATCGCCAGAACTTTGTGGCTGAACTTCTCCCGGTTCTTCTCCGCGTAACCGAGCAGATAAGCAAGCAGAGCTCCGGCGAGCATGCCGCCGCCGTGGCCCCAGTTATTGATGCCCGGAATCATAAAGCCAAAGATACCAATGCCGATAGCCCAGCCGCCGATCTGCCTGAAGATATTCTGGCCATAAATGCCGCCACGGCTCTTGCCGTAATAGA
Organism: Desulfopila aestuarii DSM 18488; assembly: GCA_945863875.1. Lineage (GTDB taxonomy): Bacteria > Desulfobacterota > Desulfobulbia > Desulfobulbales > Desulfocapsaceae > Desulforhopalus_A > Desulforhopalus_A aestuarii_A. The sequence goes on along the minus strand of CAMBBS010000003.1, from coordinate 42,463 downwards.
GCAGGGCGCCAATGAGACTGCAGAGGGCGGCCGAGGCCCCGATAGTAAAGCGCACCCCGGCCAGGGTGGAGAGAAGAAAACCGCCGGCGCCACCGAGAGTGTAGAGAATAATCATCCTGTTGACGCCATACTCCTGGATCACCAGAGGTGCCAGTTGACGAAGGGCGAGCATGTTGAAAACAATATGCAGGAGTCCGCCGTGCAGATAGTTGGCCGCCAGCAGCGACCACCAGCGGTGCAGCTGAAAGACCGGGATGGTGCCGGTCGAGCCGAGCACCAGCAGACTCTGGTTGCTTGGCGAGAGAAAATGAAAGGGGCTGAAGTGGAGACTTCCGCTTCGGGGATCGATAAGGATCGATAGGATAAACAGGACGACATTGACCGCGATAATTATTGTCACCAGTTGCTCGCCGTCGGAAATGCTGGAAAAGAAGATATTGTTTTTCCATCTGGATGCCGGTTTCTGCAAGCCACAAAACGGGCACAGTGCTGCAGAGCGGCTGATAAGTTTCCGGCAGCCGGGACAAAGCAGGGAGTTTTTCTGGTTGGTGTTTGACATTTTTATTTACTAGCCGAATATTGCAATGGTTGTTGTTGAAAACATTTATCTCACCGTTACCAATACCAGAAATTATATTGGCTGGGAAGTTTCTGTTGGTAAAACTACTCCGCTGTTGATTTTGCGGTAGTGGCGGGGGGAAAAGCTTGTGATGTCGGATGAAACAGGGTGGCAATAGCGAGAGGCCCGAGGCACTGCCGTGCCTCGGGCCTCTCGCTGGTTAAGCAGGTAACGCGCGGAGCTCTCTACCAGATTTCAAATGATCCTGTCGTCGAACATTCACATTCGGCATTGAGAAATTTGACGGAGTAGCCTTCTTCCTTGAGCATTCTGTAGCCGATCTCTCCACGACCACCGGTTGCACAGTGGACGACAATAAATTTGTCTTTGGGAATTTCATTTATCCGGGCCTTCATCTGCTCAAGCGGGATGGAGACGGAGCCGGGAAAGTGACCTGACTCAAATTCTACCGGTGTCCGTGCATCGATCACTAGAATGAGATCCGACTTAAGGGATTTGGTGAAATCGGTGATGCTGATTTCCCCCGGTCCGAGTTTTTTCTGCCAGTTGATCGGGGTCTCGTCCGTTGCCGTCAGAGCCGGTCCCTTTTGCAATGGTTTTCCTGCACCTGTCCATGCGTCCAGAGCTCCATGGAAACCGACGATGTTTTTGTAGCCCAATTCGGCTAGTATTTTCCGGGCTGCATTAACCTCCGCATCTTTATCAGAATAAACATAGATGGGCGCACCCAGGCTCTTGGGAAGAGCGTCTTCGGCATCTTCAAGCTCACCAAAGGGTATAGAATAGGCTCTGGGGATATGCCCTTTCTGCACTTCAGCCGTGCTGCGCAGATCCACCAGCACAATATTGCCGTTTGCGACATAGTCGATACTTGGGCTTATAGGGTTCCCGCTTTTTTTCCAGGCAGGAAGGCCTTCAACGTAGACGAGAGGATTTTTATGACCCCATTTAACCGCCAGACCGGCGGAATTTGGACTCATGGTTCAGGTAGAACCTCCACAATAAAAGACCAGCTGTCGGTCCTTATATTTTTCCAGAAGCTTTGCACCGTCGTCGCCCATTTTAACGATCTGGGCATACGGGACGGAGATAGAGCCGGGGATATGGCTTTCATCGTATTTGATGGATGGACGGGAATCAATAACAAGCAGGTCTTTGTTGCTTTTGAGAAGTTCAGCAAGCTCCTTGGTCTTAATTTCCTTGGTGCCGGCCGGCAGGGTCGCATGGATTAATTCCAGAGAGGTGGCGATGTTTTCCCCGTTGACGACAGAGTAACCGACGATTACCGGCTCTTCTACGTTGAGGCTTTTTATCGACTCGACGCCTTTGAGTTTTGTTTCGTCGGTGAATTTTGCCAGGAAGAAGCTGCTATCGCTTAGGGTCAGAGCGATGGTTTTCGCTTTTTGGGAAATGTTGGAGATCTTGCCTTTGACGCTTTGCGCATCAGCCGGCTTTACCACCTTGGCCGCGTCCGCGGCAAAAACGACTCCGCTAAAACCCGGCACCGCCTCGCTTACCATAAACACATTGGTTACCAGCAGGGCAACCAGTCCCAGCTTTAAAAATGTTTTTTTCATCGTTCACCTCTCGGTTAAAAGAACCCTGTAGGGGATTTTAGATAAATCCCCACCTTGTGGTAGTATTGCCTAAAATACTTAAACGCCCTTCGCACAACACCAATGTGTAGAATAGATGAATCCACATTGCAGGCAACCTGATTTCCAGCCGAGAGTAGGGGAAAGCACTCATTTTGTGTCAATCGGATATTCTGCAGATTCAATCGGACTACGGTAACATGCAGTAAAGATACAATAATTTAATTATTCAATAGAATATTAATATTGTCGAGACGAAAAAGCAAGAAAATTTCTTTGGGAACGAAGCCGGTTGTTTGAGAGAATGCACCTAGCTAAAAAGAGATGAAACGTGGCAGTGGAGAAAAAAGGGGAGAAGGCTTTACGGGGCGGAGTGACAACCGCCCCGTAAGAACTCAATGAAAACTATACTGAAAAGGAATCGCTGAACAGTCTTTCGATGGCTTCATGTCCGGCATCGCTCAGATAGCGGGTACCGCTGCCGACAAAGGTGTCATATTCAATGCGGGGCCTATCTTCCTGCCATCCCGCTTTCCATGTGAACCATTTTTTCTGCGGCTGGTCGAAGACATGAAGAGGGCGATTGAACATTTTGGCTAGTTCCACGGCCCAGCCGGTGCCACCTTTAACGGAGCCGTCTTCCTGGATGGCGCCGACGACAAAAACTTGGTGGCCACTATTTACCATATGGAAAATGGTCTGCAGTACTTTTCGAATCTTATCGGTTTCATAGTAGGTGCGGTTGAGCATCCGTGAGGCAAGTTCCATGCTGATGTCACCGCGCTCCAGCTGCTCTTTCTGCAGGATGACGACATTATTATCCCGGGAAAGTTTGTGGCCGTCAAATGAGTAGACGACATCTTTAATGCCAAACTTTTCCGCCGTTTCACCGAAGGTGGCTTCGGCGCCTTTGAGACCGCTGCTGTATAACGTGTACTTTGAAAGATCCATTTAATAACTCCTTAAGTCAGGAAACGAGTGAAATTCAGTTCTGCGTCAGTGTACTCATAGTTACAGTGAAAGGCAACATTTCCTGTTGTTTTCAGAAGAGCCGATTATTCTTTTTTTCGACCCTTGACAAAAACACGGCAGGGGGTGGGATACCCTTCGACGGTCAATTGCGGGTTATCTGGATCGATGTAATCCTTGAACGATTCAAAGGTCATCCAGTCGGTCCGGCGCTGTTCCATGTCTGACATCGGATGGGTGCAGAAGAGATTGATGTCGTCAAATCCGGCTTTTTTCATCCAGTTGCACAAGCAGCTGCCGGTGGGCACGAAGTAGGTCCCCGGGACCTTGGCGTAGGTTTCATCGGGGAAGAGGGCGATCGGCGCTTCGCCTGGAATAGCCTGGGATTCGACAAGAAGGGTTCCGCCGGGCTGCAGGGCACGGAGAATGTCACGCAGGGTATCAATGGGCGACGGACGATGGTAGATAATGCCCATTAAAAACACCACGTCAAAGCAACTCTCAAAAAGGTTGAGATGTTCTATACCAAGCAGGTCAATATCAAGTTCGGGTCTTCCCGCCATGGCGTTGAGTGCCTTGAAACAGTAATAATGCTGCACGGACGGCTCGAAACCAAGGACCAGCCGGGGGGCGGACGAGGCCATGCGGAACATGTAGTAGCCGTTGTTGCAACCGATATCAGCTATTACCTTGCCGGTAAGGTCGGGGAGCTCCGGCAGGAGTCGCCGCCACTTTCTTTCGCTGCGCCATTCCGCATCAATATTGACGCCAAAGACAGAAAAAGGCCCTTTGCGCCAGGGCATAAAGGCTTGAAGGTTTTCCGTTACATGCTGCCGTTCATGCTCGGTGATTTCGTTCGGCTGCCCAATAATAATGGTATCCCCGCTGCAGTCGACGTGCGCCGCCCGGTAGTGAGCGAGTTGCCGGAAAGGGTTTCTGTAACGCAAAAAGCCTTTTTTTTCTTGCTCGACCCAGGCGCGACGGTGGGTATGTTCCCGAGCGATAGCATCTGTATGTGCCGAATTCGGCAGAAGTGAGAGGTAGTTCATTGCAGGAAAAGAGATGTTCTTCGCTAGATATCACTCGGGTTTTATGGCGATAAGAGAGATGAAATTGAACCATTGAAAAAAGGTCTCGGTGGAGGCGAAACCGCATTTTTGCAGCATGGCTTTGTTCTCTTCAATAGAATAAGGAATGAGGACATTTTCTAACGCTTCACGTTTTTTGGCAATCTCAAGCTCCGAATAGCCGCGGGATTTTTTGAACTGGTAGTAGGTGTCGATATATTCCCGATTGAGTCGCCGGTCGTGGGAGATTACTTTCTCGCTGATGAGGACGACCCCGCCGGGCCGCAGGCTGTGGAAGAGCCGCTGCAGAAAACTCTCACGCTGCAGTGGTCGGATAAACTGCATGGTATAATTGACAATAACGGCACCTGCTCCAGGATGGTCGAAGGCCGTGATATCTTCATGCAAAAAGGACAGGCTCTGCTGTTTGGTATACAGCTCCGACTTCAGCCGGGCCTTGTCAAGCATTGGTGCAGAGTTGTCAATGCCGACGAACTGCAGCCTTTTGTGTTCCAACAGACGGGAAAATTCGAGCAAGGTCGTGCCGGTGGCACAGCCTAGATCGTAGACCCTGTCTCCCTGTGCCAGAAAGCCGTTCAGCAGCTGGGCCTCTGCCTCAATGACTTGACGGTAGAAGGGGATGGAGCGATCGAGCATGTCGTCAAAGACTTCAACGACCCGATCATTGAAGACAAAATCTTCCTCTACTGTATCGATATTAAAAATCGTATCTTTGGCTGGGCCGGTCATGGTGTAAAGTGTAAAAGCAGAGCTATTTTTTGTACCAGGAGCCGTCCGGTTTTTGGAACCAGTGACCCGCCTGCCCGTTTTCAGCGATCATTTTCGCCCGCCGCTCGCCAACCAGCACCGGCGATGCCCCCTGGCTTTGGCCGATGGCCGCGTAGACGGCGGAACGGTCGCTGTTTTCCGCGTCTATGAGAGGTTGCTGCGGGCTGCCGGCGCTGCGATATTCCAGGAATCCTTTGTTGTTCTCGCCGACAACGCCTTGATCTTTCAGGGCGTTGATGGCCGGAATTCTCGCCGCCATTTGATCTTTAATGGAGGCAGAGTGTCCAAGTGTGACCATAAAAAGGAAACAGGCAATAAACATAAAGAGAGAAGAAATGAAGAAGATGTTTTTACGCATGGGGCACCTCATGGGTTTGAACCGATAGTTATTTCGTTTGTTTTTTATCCAGATCGCCGAAGAAATCATCAAGTGCTCTGTCCACCTTGATATTGATGTCGATGGTGATGTGGATCGGCTTGATTTCCACGGGTTTTATCTCAACCTCATGTTGTGTACAGGCCGAAGAGGACATCAGGCCAGCGGACAAAAGGATAAAAAAGACATACTTTTTACATGCTGTCATCTTACATATTCTCCATGAAGGATTGGATGTTTTTTCCATAGTGAAACAGATCCTGCATGGGGAATCGAAAATTCACATCCAGTCGGATCGGATGCTGGAGGCCGGGACCCCGGTCGCTTGGGACAATCTGCCCACTTTTGTAGCCGAAAGGTAAGGGGGCTGCTGGTTTGCCATCCAGCTGCATGGCAATCACGAGGTCGTTTTTTTGGCTGTTAAAAGAGAGTTTCGCCCAGTTATACGAGAAATTTTCCAGGGCCTGCATCGAATAATCCAGAGAGGCACTTTTGCCGATGTCCGGCATTCCTTGACGCAGCTGCCTTGTATCATTGAAACGGACTATACCACTATTGCCTGGTGTGGAAAACAGAAATCCGTCATCAAAGGTTACCCGCTGTTTGTTGAGGATCATTGGCAGCCTGCCGTTCAGTGAGCCCTCGCCTTCGGCCGTATCAATGCCGAACTGGGCAAGCAGTTCGGTAAAACCCAAGCGGTCACAATAGAGCGTGGTGTCCAGTTCCCGCATTGTGCCGGCGAGGGTGAAGCTGCCTGTTTCGACGTTGCCGCCGCACCAGCCAGCCTGGATTTTTTCCAGAAAAATCGATTGCTCGTCTTCTATGCGAAAACGTATCCGTGCGTCGGACAATTTTATTTTGCCGAAACGAAGAGAGCCGATGCTGCCCGTCTGGCCAGCTTTGCTCTGCAGCAGGGGCAGATGGGGAAAGGCCACGGTGAAATTGATATCCGACAACTTGTTTTCACCGTGGCTTAATGTGCCGTCGCGGTAGGCAACGGTGAGCTCTCCGCTCGGTATGCTGTCCCGTAGGTGAAATTCCCCGTCGGCGGCTAGCTTGCCGGTGAAAGTGAGCTTGTCCGGCAGCTTGAGAAAGCGGGGAAAAGTCGCTGAGTTGATAGCAGTTGCCGGGAAACGGCAATGCGCGGAGATATCCGCTGCTGTCTGTGCCGAACCATCGCAGGTGAATTGTAAATCGGGAATAAGGGGGGTGGTGAGCAGGGTGGTGAAGGCAATTCCCGCCTGAGATGGCAGAAGGGTCGCCTGGAGTCTGCCGTTGTTGACGTTGCGATAGCGTATCTCCTCAATGTTCACTGCCCCGGCGGTGCTGGCTGCAGTCTTTGCCGGGAAGGGATAGTGAAAAGGCAGGTGCAGCGATAGGTTGATCAGGCTTGTTTCGCTCTTTTTCAACGTGATTTGCGGGATCAGGCACTGGAGGTCGGCGGTGACCGCGGCACCCTCGACAACAATATCGCCACCGGCCTTGAACGGGCTGCAGAAAAGGGTGTCCCCGGCCTTGACGGCCTCGCTCGACAGTGCATATTTGATCTTCGTTTTGGCCTGTTGATGGCTTCCGCTAACGTTTATGTTGAGACCGGACTGGGTTCTGTCGAAAAAAATATCGCCGCTGCCGTTGAATGTACCTGCGGGAATGGACATCTCGCCCTGCAGGTCAAGAGCGATCTTTTCCGGTTCAGCCAGGACAATATTGTTCAAAATAAAATTGACTGAATTTCTGTCTCCAGAAATATGGAGGGTGGTGGGGTGGGCCGGGCGACTCTCTTTTAAAATAAAAACGTCCTTTTTGCATGCCAAGCCGGGGAATTGCACAGTTGTAGCATGGTCGATAATCCTGTCGAGGAACTGGTTGAAACGCACCCGGCTTTTGAGAGAGAGTCCTCCGGCCAACTGCGCGTCCTGTAAAGCGGGTGAAAGAGAGCTGAGCTGCCCGATGTCCGGCATGTGTAGCTGCAGGACGGCCTCATACCCCGGATCACCCGGTTGCAGCGCGAGGTCACCGCTCAGGAGCAGGTCGCCCCGTATCCGCACTGGTCCTGACAGGGTTGCCAGCTGTTTCCTGTTCGCCGGCTGTTCGAGGAAGCCGAGGGAAAAGCGACCGTCGACAAAAACAGTGATTGGTTTCTGCTCGTTCCTGTGCACAGTGATGGCGCAGTTTTTTACAATAATTGTCTCCACCGCCAGTGGCAAAAGGAAGGGGGAGTGACTCTTTTCCCCCATGGCGGAGGGATCTCCGCTGGTCAGGCCACGGATTACTGGCTTGCCCCCCTGCATTTCCACCTGCAGCGAGGCGGAATCAATGAGCAGGCTGGATATTTTTCTTTGCAGCAGGGAGGCCGGAGTATAGGTAAGTTCAAACCTGGGCACGGCCAGGGTGGTACGATCCGTATCGGCCAGGGTCAATGTCCCCCTGATTTTCCAGGGCGAGATTCGGGAGAGGCTGAGCTCCCTGTCGGTGAAGGGGAGGTGCTCGATGAGCCGGGGAAAAAGATAATGATCAGCGAGGAAGGGGAGAAAGAGAAGAAAAAGTGTACTTCCCAGCACAATGACGATCGGGAGTGTGACCAGAAAATGGAATCTCTTTTTCATTTCTTTTTTTAATTCTCTTTTTATTATAGAGCAGTTGCACTGACTGATGTCGCCCGGGAGGCTCATATTAGCCTTGCCTTGTTGCTTTTCAGCCAGTATAAACGTATTACGCGGGTCTTGCATAACAAATTGGTGCTATTCTCGAGCGGGAAACCCATTTCTGCTCTGTCCAGATAAAGGAACAACAGGTTGTTGGTATGTCTAACGAAATAGATTTTGATGAATTGCTCAGTAAATATAAATCGGACCCTTTCGATTATGTCGATGTTTTTGCGGTACATACCGGTCGGGTATCATTCAAGGTAGTCGAAGGAGAAGAGGTGAATGCGGCCAGTGGGGAATGGCTGCAGGTGCCGGGTACCCGGTTGTATGAAATAAACCGGGAACGAAATCCGAAAATAATCGCCGCACAGACCAATGGCACGGTGGCAAAAATCTATACCGAGTTTGATGGCCAATTCGTCGAGGCCGGCGAAAAACTCATGACCATCAAACATCCACTTAAAAAGAAAGAGATTATAGAAAATATTCTGAAAGAGGTGCTGCTGCTCTTTCCCGCCCCCGAAACGGCGAAATATTTTTTTGCCATGGATATCCAGTCCCGTATAGAAAAAAAGGGGGCCCGGGCGGTGACCATAGAGCCGGGAGAAGAAATCCTGACCATGTCACTCATGAAGCGGGACACCCCGGTTTATTACCAGGGGCAGCGTGGGGTTATTCATTCCATATATTTCAAACAGGGCATTTCCGTTGCCCGGGGCGAACCTCTGCTGGGGATCTGTGCTCCGGAAAAACTGACGCTTATTCAGAAAATTATTACCCGGGTAAAGGCGGATTGGGACACCGACCACTAATGGTTGAGAAAGCACCATTTCTTTCCTGCAAATGCATCGACAACATGGCAGAAAATAGGCCGACCCCGGAGGAGATTTTCAACCTTCTGCAACGCGCGAAATCGCGGGAGAGATCCCTGTTCGTCAGTCCGGTTGACACCGAAGCAGCCATGCGCTACGGGGCCTTTGTCGGCTCGGTCATCGAAAGCCACTCCACCTTGCCGCGGGCAATGGATCATGCCCGCCACCTGATCAACAAGACGGTCCAGGCCGGTAGTTCAGTCGCCAGTGGGACGGTGATACTGGCGGACACGATGACCCGCTCCAAGGGGCGGTTTGCCCGGGCGTGGCACGCTCCTGCCGGTGGTATCTGGGGATGCCTGATCCATGCGAACACCCTCTTGCCTCAATCCCGTCGATTCATTTCCCTGGCCACCGGCCTGTCCTGCTGTGAGGCTGTGCGCGAGATTGGCCTGGAAAAGGCCCTTTTGCGCTGGGTGAACGACGTGCTGTTCGAGGGGAGAAAACTTGCCGGCTTTTTAGTGGAAAGTTTTACCGAACCGGTCCATGGTGAGGAGTTTACCCTTGTCGGTTTCGGCATCAATGCGAATAACGGTTTGTTCCCGGCCGAGCTCAATGCCTCGTCAATTTCCCTCGGGCAAATCCTCGCCAGGGAAATCGATCTCTGCACCTTCACCGCCTTGTTTCTCTCCAGGTTGGCCTGGAATTTCGGCCTGCTCTATCATGAGGAGGCCAAAGAGCTTCGGGGAGAAGGCTTTTCCGGCAGGGGAGGACAGCATCTGCTGCTGGAAAGATGGCTTGCCTGTTCGGACACCGTAGGCAAAAGAGTTGTCTACGGCTTTGATGTGATGACCGCGCCGCAATATCGGGCCGATGTGCTGGGCATTGATGCGGATGGCGGCCTCATCCTGCGCCTTGCAGGCGGTCATGAGAAAACAGAGTACAGCGGTGAAATACGCTATCTTGAACCGCCTTTATTGCCCCTTCCGTGACCCTCCCGGAGGGATGCAGGCCGCGCATTGCAGAAGCAGCGCTGCTGTCAGAAAAATCCCGCAGCAAAAGTGTTATCGCCTCAGAAATTTTCGCGCTATTTTCCACGATACGACATCCCGCTGAAACAATTGATTGCCATAACCCTGCAGGAGTGAGATGGCTTCGTGCAGGATACTGCCGGAAATTTTCAACCGGTGCAGGCGCTCCAGGGGCAGGTCTTGAGCCGAGCGGAGCATTTTGATCGTTCCGTGGGAGAGCGGCAGCCCCTTTTTTAAATGCGGATTGCAGGCGGAGCAGACGATCCGGCCGCTGGCGGTGTCAAAACTGTAGCGATGTTCACTGGTAATCAGCGAACTGCATTGGGCACAGGTTTGCAGGTCCGGCCTGTAGCCGACGTAATCATAGAAACGGATGAGAAAGAGAGCGAGTATGGTCATCGGTGGCTGCTGTCGATCGAGACTGTGCAACGCCCACAAGCTGAGCCGGAAGATATGGGTATCCGGCTCATTCTCCCGCACGCCGATGAGGAGGAACTCTCTGATGACCGAAGCGACGCTGTACAGTTCAAGGTTCTGACGAAGACGCAAAAAACTCGTGTGTAGCTCGGCATCGGCGAAAAAGGCCAGCGATCTGTTCGCTTTCAGTTCGTAGGTGATGTGCAGGAAACTGAAAAGTTCGAGTTTGTTGACAAAACGCCGTTTACTTTTTTTGGCCCCTTTTGCTATGGCGGTAAGCCGGCCGACATCCTGGCAGAACAGGGTGACGATCACATCGGACTCGCCGTGTTCCGTACAGTTTAAAACAAGAGCATCGGTTTCCCTGGCCTGTGCCGCCATGGATTATTGCTGCGGGTGTTCAGGGCTGTTTTCAGGGATGGTATAGGGAAGGGTCTGCAAAGAGAGTGGCGCTGCCGCCTGGGGAATTTCCTGCGCTTCAGCGGCCGTAGCTGTGGATGGATAGGAAAGTCCGAAGATATCCTGTTGTTTTTTTTGCGGTTTGAGCACTTGGGCCGGGGGGGCGGAGGCAGCGAAAACATCTGATGCCGGTCTGCTCTGCGATGCCTGTTCGATTCGTTGCGGCTCCTCTAGGCTGCGTAGCTTCTGGCTGAGGTAGGTAGCTGGATTCCAGGAAAAATACCAGCACAGAACCCCACCAAGCAAGAGCATTAACAGCACCAGCAGTCCGAAAAAGGAAAAGGGCATGTAGGAAGGCCGCTCAGCCATATTCCCAACTTCCTGGGCAAGCTTTCCCGTTCGAAGCATGGACCCGGGTACGGATTTTTTCGGACGTGGTCTCTCCTGGGCGTACATTTTTAAGATTTCTTCGGGATCAAGCAGAAGACTCTTGGCATAAAGAGCATAAAAACCGCGGGCAAATACATCTGCCGGGAGGGCGGCAAAATTATTTTCTTCAATAGCCTGGAGACTTCTTGGTGATATTTTCGTTTCCCCCGCTACCGCAACCAGATCTCTTCCCTGGGTGATTCTCGTCTCCCGCAGATACTCTCCGAGGGTGGCATATTCCGTTGTGCTGGACTGAAGCGACATATTTTTTCCTGATAAATTGCAGGTCTGAGAGACCTAAAAGCCGTTACGAAAAAACCCGACCATTTTTAACCATTTCGTTACGGCTCCTTATGCCGTGACGGGTTTACTGTTGGCCATGGTATTTTTTTGACCACGGATTAGAGTATTTGAATGTAGGCTTCTTCTTTGAGTTTTCGGACCCATTCAGAGTAGGCAGTCTTTAATTTTTCCTCAAAGATCTTTTGTCTGATTTCTTCTTTTACCGCTTCCAATGCGGCCGTAACAACGATGGCCTTTTCTTCGCCTGACAGCAAGAAGAAAAATTGATAGCCGGCAGGCGTTTCAATGATTTCACTGACGTCGCCGGGCTTGAGGGATTCTACCGCATCACGCATGGCCGGAGCCATCTCGTCGAGAGTAAAAACACCGATATCGCCGCCATCAGCCGCTGAGGGCAATTCAGAAAATTTTTCTGCCAAGCTTCTGAAATCCTGTCCTTTTTTTGCGAGACCATGTATTCGTTCCGTTCTTTTTCTGGTTTCCTGCTTTTCTGCAGCCAACTTTTCCGCATCGTCGGTTTTTTGCCAGCTACAGCCGATCTGCAACAGGTAGTAGCTTCCCTTATCTACTCTTGAGGTGTAATTTTCATCATAATAGTCGAGGATCATTGCCTCGGTAACGACTATTTTTGAGCGGACGTCGTAGCTGAGAAGTCGGCTTTGCAATAGTTGAGATCGCAGCTTATTTCTGTATGATTCCTCGGTTAGTCCGGATTTTTCGAGTTTTTGTCTGAACTCGGCCGGAGTAAGAGACATGCCATTGCGTACATTTTCATAGGCCGCCTGGATATCTTCCTCGGTGACGGTGACATTGTATTTTTTGGCCTTTTGCTGGATGAGGCGGCGTTCAATCATGCCGTTCAGGGAGACTTCCCGGGCCTGTTCCAGGGCGTCAACGGCGGGTACCCCGGGGTTATTTTCCGTGATGGATCGAAACAACCCGACCGTCTCTTCCTCAAGCTCCGAAAGAGTAATGACCTCATCGTTGACGACCGCTATAACTTTATCGACAACTTCGGCGGAAAGGTAAAGTGGCAAGAGCAGCCCGAGAAGTACAATCGGCATCAAGCGGACTAAATATGGTGTGTTTAGCCGCCGCGTGAGTATTTTTTTCATAAAAACCTAAAATTGAAAAACATAAGGGAAAGAAAAAAAGGCAATGCAAAAGCATCTGCTGTCATTTGCAGTGCAAAGCTTTTTCAAGGGGTCCTGGCGATTGTACCTAATCTGTTGCCGAGTTGCTATCTTTCTTTCCAGTTGGTTGACTTTGAGATATTATGGAATATTTTGTGGTTTGAGTATATCATAGAACAAATAAATTTCAATTCTCCTTCGGAGCAGATTCATGGAAAAACAAAAAATGAGCCATTTCCCTGTATGGTGTATGGCTCTGATCTTTACACTCCTGTCGACTGTTGTCGCTCAGGCGGCAACGCAAATGCCACCCTTCTCACTGGAGAGCGTGCGTGACGGCAAAATCATCGAATCAGATTCTTTTAACGGGAAGGTATTACTGCTGACCTTTTTTGCAACCTGGTGTCCGCCATGTGCGGAAGAAGTACCCATTCTCGTAAAATTGCACAAGGAACTGGCCGATGCCGGGTTCTCGGTGGTGGGTTTGTCTGTCGATCAGACTGGGCCGGATTCGGTGGCAAAATTCGTTAAAAGTCAAGAAATAAACTACCCCGTCCTGCTGGCGGAATCGCGGACCACCCAGGATTTTGGTGGCGTATACGGTATTCCCGTGGCCTTTTTGGTGAATAAATCCGGTAATGTGGTTAAAAAATATACCGGCTATGTGCAACACGAGATTCTTGAAAGAGACATTCGCAGCCTGCTGGATTGATTGATGACAGTTGCATTTAATGTAAAATTGAAATAGAATGTAGCTCTAAATGGGAGTTGTTGTGTTGGAAAGAGTGGGGCTTCGCTCCGAAATAAAACCAGAAATCAAAGGAGAAAAACAATGAATAAGAAGATTGTCGCGTGCGCCATGGCCTTAGTTTTTGCATTGAGTACAGCTGGTTTGGGTTTTGCTGCAAAACTTAATTGCACGGTCGATGCAGTAGATGGTGATAAAGTGACCATGACCTGTGAGAAAGCCGATCAACTCAAGGCCGGTGATAAGATCAAGGTATCTACTGCCAAGAAGGGTGCTGTAGAGGGTTGCTGATTGACAGAGCGTTCTTCTTTAAGTATTGTGCCGGGTCGGTTGATTTCACATCAGTCGACCCGTTTTTTTTGATTGTAGCCCACTGTAAATTTATCAGGTTTCATCCATGGATATACGTACTCTTCCAGAAGTCGAACGGCAGATTTATAACCGTATTCGAAAAAAGTACCAGCTGACCTTTGATCGGTTGCGTTTTGGCGAAAAGCAGATCAGATTGTTGAAAATTGCTGATCTGGAGGAATTTCTCGACGGCAAGGACCCCTTCGCCGATGTCTCGGAGTTCCCCTTTTGGATTCGACTCTGGGATGCCGCGATGATTCTCGCCTATGTCCTAGGCTCGCAACCCAATGGTGCAGGAAACAGACTGCTGGAACTTGGCGCCGGGCTGGGTGCTCCCGGCCTGGCCGCCGCTTCGGCAGGATTTGAGGTGACGATCAGTGATTATGAAGAGATCATCATGGATTTTCAGAAGGTGAGTGCCGCTGCATCCGGACTGACCGGGGTCCATTTTACCCACCTCGACTGGTTGCATCCCCCGAAGATGGAGCCTTTTGACGTCCTTGCCGGAGCAGAGATACTTTTTCGCGATGAATTTTTCGTGCCTTTACTGAATATCTGCAAAACCTGCCTGAAACCGGACGGAGTGATTTATCTGGCCCATGATGCAAAACGACAGAGTCTGCCGAAATTTCTCAAACTTGCCCAGAGTGATTTTGACATTGGGCTCAAAGAGCAGGTCATCAAGCGGGACGGGAAAGAGATAACAATCGTCATCAATCGCTTACGACCCAAAAAAAACTGATTACCCTGTTTACACCGTCGTAACTGTACGGTAGCTGTTTGCGGCCGCCCGTAAAATGAAAACAGCCGATGGGCTGTGCTTACTCTTGTAACACCCATGTCGTTATATCCCATTAATGTCAATATTACCGACAAGCTCTGCATCGTCGTTGGCGGGGGAGCGGTCGCTTTGCGCAAGACGACAAGCCTCCTTGCCGGTGGAGCGAAGATTCGGGTCATCAGCCCGGCGGCTCACGCTGAGCTGCAGGTCTTGGCGCGGCATAAAGAAATTGAATGGTTTGCGAGAGAGTTTGTCGAGGGTGATTTGAAGGGAGCCTTCCTAGTTTTTGCGGCAACGAACAACCATGAGGTTCAGCTCCTCATCGCCCGGGAAGCCGGGAAATATGCTGTTTTACTGAACAGTGCCGATGATCCGCAAAACAGTCATTTTCATGTTCCCGCCCACTTTCGGCGGGGGAAAATGCTTGTTACCGTTTCCACCAGCGGCAGCAGTCCCGCCCTTGCCAAAAAAATCAGACAACAACTGGAAATTGTCGTCGTTCCCGAGTACGAGATCGTTGCTGACCTTTTCTCGTTGATACGGGAGAAGGTGGTTGATGCGGATGGCGACTCCCTTGCTAATGCGGAACTTTTCCGCAGATTGATGCAGGAAGGAATTGTTGAACTAATCCTGCAGGCAAACTGGTTTGATCTGCAGATGATGCTGCTTCGCGAGTTGCCGGAGTCCGTCGATGCGGTGACACTCATGAGAAAAATTCTTGAAAAGCACGATACATCAGGTTGTTGAGATGACTCTCGCCCTGGTAAAGGGGAAGAACGCCGGTGTAAGGTGCTCAGCAGGTGCAAAACCTGAATGATGTCAATTGATGCAAGGATACCCATGGAAGAAATAAACTATCTCCTTTTTCAATCGGTTCTGGGCATAACCTTCATTGCCGCGGCGGCATATCTGGTTTTTTTCGTTAGCCAAAACAAAAAGATACGCAAAATCGCCCGGATGATTCTTCTTGTCTCCGGGGTGCTGCAGACGCTGCATATAGCTTCGCGTTTTATTCTGGCCGGCCATACGCCCATAACCTCGCAGCATGAAGCTGTGGTTTTTTTCGCCTGGGCGACAACCTGGGCCTACCTTTCTTTCAGGTGGCGTTATACCGTAAAAAACTTCGGCACCTTTGTCTCGATTTTCATCAGCTGTCTTTTGCTCATCTCATCTCTTTCATCAAGGGAGTTTTCTCCCCTTCTCCCCGCCCTGCAAAGTATCTGGCTGCCGATTCATGCCGGAGTTTCAATTATTGCTTATGGCTTTTTGTCCCTGGCCTTTTGCGGCGGCCTGATGTATCTGCTGCAGGAAAGAGAACTGAAAAGTAAAAAGTTCGGCTATTTCTTTTCCCGTTTCCCATCGCTTGATGCCCTTGATCAATTGAATAATCACTGCCTTACCGCGGGCTTTGTCTTTTTAACCCTCGGCATTGTCACGGGTTCCGTCTGGGCCCGTCAGGCCTGGGGCACCTATTGGCACTGGGATCCGAAAGAGACCTGGTCACTGATAACCTGGTTTGTTTATCTGGTCCAGCTCCATCAACGGTATACCGTGGGCTGGCGGGGGAAAAGAGCGGCCGTCATGGCCATCGTCGGTTTTGCTTCTATTGTTTTTACCCTGTGGGGTGTGACATATCTGCTTGGAGGCGTTCATAGTTATGCCAAGTGAAAAAATACTGCTTCTTGGGGTAAACCATAAGACGACTCCCGTTGAAATACGTGAGAAAATTGCCCTGTCGGGAGGCTATGAAGAACCGCTTGCGGCAATGAAAAATATTCAAGGATTGCGCGAGTACTACCTTCTTTCCACCTGCAACCGGGTTGAATTGCTATTGGTCACCGAGGCTGAAAGCAATGTGGAAGCGGCTATTGTCGATTTTCTTTTTGGGGGCCGGGTGCCCCGGGACGAATGTCCGCAGTATCTCTATATGCTCTACGATAAGGAGGCTGTCCATCATTTGTTTATGGTCGCCGCCAGTCTTGATTCGATGGTGGTTGGCGAGGCACAGATTCTCGGGCAGTTGAAGGAGGCCTATAGGTATGCCGCCCATTTCGGCTGCACCGGACCCTTACTGAATAAACTCCTGCACAAGTCGTTTTCGGTAGCTAAAAGGGTACGGACCGAAACGGCTATCGGTTCGTCGGCCGTCTCTATCAGCTATGCCGCCGTGCAGCTCGCCAAAAAGATATTCGGCAATCTGGAAGATAAAAATGTGCTTCTGGTTGGGGCCGGTGAAATGGCGGAACTTGCCGCAGAGCATCTTGTCGGTAACGGCGTTGGATCCGTGACCGTGGCCAATCGAACCCTGGCTCGGGCGGTCGATTTGGCCCAATGCTTTAAAGGGAAGGCAGTCGCCATGGAAGAACTGGTGGCACAATTGGAACATGTCGATATTATAATCAGTTCGACAGGGGCAACGGAAATCATCCTGCACAAGGACGAGGTGAAGTCGGTGATGCGGGCCAGAATGAACCGACCGCTTTTCTTTATTGATATTGCTGTCCCCAGGGACCTTGATCCCCGTTTGAATGAACTTGACAATGTTTATCTGTATGATATTGATGATTTAAGCAGTGTGGTTGAGGTAAACAAATCGGAACGTGACAAAGAGGCGGTTAAAGCGACGCGTATTGTCGATGAGGAGACGCTGAAGTTCGAACGGTGGTTTCTCGGCCTGGCGGTGACCCCGACGATCCAGGCCCTTAAAGAAAAAATGGATGGAATCGTGCAGCTGGAGTTGGACCGGACCTTGGCCAGAATGCCCGACGTGACCGATGCCGATCGGGAAAATCTCAGCCGGATGGTGACGGCCATTACCGCAAAAATTCTCCACGATCCGCTGATGTACCTGAAGAGTGAATCCTGTGCCGGGCGGGACAACAGCGATCTGAAAGTAACCACTGTCCGTGAATTGTTTGGCCTGCAAAAAGGGGATAATGAAAAGCCGTCATGATGACAAATGAGCCGATCGAAGCCATCGAAAACGAATGGTATATCGTCAGATACTCTGGAGAAACTCCTGAAATTGCCTATAATTCGGCGATCTATCAGCTGACACGAGCTCAAGATGGTCCACACCTTGTGCTGGAGGAAGAGCAAGTCGAATGGCTCAAAAAGGCGGCTGTAGACCGGTATACGGAGATAGTCCTGCGGGATTTGCAGCATGCCAACAGCGGCAAGGCCATCTATCGGGGCATTGCTCGGTCGAGTATTAATTATCGGCGGTTTTGTCTATTTTGTTCGCGTCAGCAGCTGCCGGTGGGCGGTGTCCGGAGGCTGACCGCCGAGGCACTTCTGCTTTTTCTCGATACGGAAATTGACCGGCTGCAAAGCGGCGATCGCCCCTCCATTATCAACTGCAGTTACCAGGAGTTGCAGAGCTTTGCCCTTGAACTCGGTGTTGAGTTAGGCGGCAGGCACAAAGCATTGGCGGAACATTGCCCCCCCTCCTCCTGACTCTTATGACGCGATGGTAAAACAGTCGCATCACGCCGGCACCATTCACCGCTGTCACCTTCTGAAAAAATGGTGGCAATATAACTCTTTCAATAGAAAAACCACCATCGGGTTACTCCGCTGGAAAGTCGTCGTCAGTGGCAATTTGAAAAAAATTGGCCAATCGCCGTTTGTAATTTTTCCATGGCTATGTCTTTGTCGTGGTATTTGTTTTTCTGTTCTGTTATCTCTTACGTGACAATCGTAGCATACATATCCGTTTTTTAGATCCCCCCCCCTTTTATGACAATTATGAAAAATAAAAAGATTTTTTTGGTCTTTTCCCTCACGCTCTTTTGCTTGTTTCTTGCAACCATAACCTTCGGGAATAGCAGCAAAGGGGACGAGGATGCCCAGAAGAGAAACAGGCTCATCGGCTATATTCTCAGCAAGCAGCTGCCTTCCCTGCATTTCAGTGACAAGCTTTTCAACGACGACCTGGCTCGTGCCACGTTTAATCTCTATATAAAACAGCTGGACTATCAGAAAAGGTTCCTCCTGAAAAAAGATGTGGAACAGCTCGAGGCCTTTGCCCCCTACATTGACGACAATCTTGTCGATGGCCGGATCACCCTGCCTGACACCGGCTATGATATTCTCAGGGAAAAGATCGACCTTGTGCAGAAAATGGTCGGGACCATGCTGGCAAGTGACAGGGTGGGCGCCGGACCTATTGCCGGCTTCACTGCCTATACTGTCCAGCCGGGAGACACCCTCGATAAGATAGCCGACCGCTTTGACGACATCGAAGTGGGTGAGTTGATCGTCGATAACAATCTTGACGATCCGAAGCGTTTAGAGGTCGGGCAGACGCTGAAAATTCGCAAGCCGGTACTCTTGGCGCAGGGAGACCTTTATGTTGGCAGCTTTAATGTGCACAAAAGAGAATCCTATGAAACAGACCCGGAAAAAATCGATTTCGCCGCAAATAATGAGGAACTGAAAGATCGCTGGCGGCAGGTGTTGAAAGCGCAGGTCATCTCGCAGTACCTTGATCTTGAGGAAGAACAGAAAAATTCATTGGACAAAGCTGCCGAGACGAAACAGCCGGCCAAACAGCTGACTGAGGCGGAACTGTGGAAAGAGGCCCTGGTCAAGGTCAGTAAGCGGAACAAAAATTTTTTCCAGCGTCTGAACCAGGAAACACTGCAGGACCATTATGATCGTTTTTTTAACTCTGTCACCCGGGCATTCGGCCCCCATACCAACTACATACCTCCGGCAAGCAAAGAGCAATTCGATATAAACATGCGCGGCAGCCTTGAAGGAATCGGGGCGCTGCTTCGCGAAGACGACGGCTTTATCAAGGTCATCAGAATTATTCCCGGCAGTGCCTCGGCCAGGCAGGGCAGCCTCAAGGCGGAGGATATAATTCTGCAGGTCGCCCAGGAAGGTGAAGAACCGGTGGATATAACCGATATGCGGCTAAGGGATGCTGTCCGTCTGATCCGCGGTCCTAAAGGCGAAGCGGTCAGCCTGACGGTGAAAAAACCTGATGGGGTAACGGAGGTCGTCAGGATTATACGCGATGTCGTCCAGATCGAAGAAACCTTCGTGAAAAGTTCGGTGATTGAATCAGCCGGCGGTCGTAAGACCGGATACATCTACATCCCCTCTTTTTATCGTGACTTCGAAGGAACGAAAAACGGAGCCAAGGGCAGAAATTCAACAGACGATACCCAGCAGGAAATTCTTAAGGCAATTGAACAGAATGTCGATGGAATTATTCTCGATTTACGCGATGATGGTGGGGGAGCTCTCGTCGATGCCGTCGATATCACGGGACTCTTCATTAAGTCCGGACCGGTTGTTCAGGTTTTGAACAAATTTGGCGACAAGCGGATTCTGAGCGATACGAATAATGATGTTTCGTATGATGGACCGCTGGTGGTGCTGGTCAACAAGTTTTCTGCTTCGGCATCGGAAATTGTCGCCGCGGCGCTGCAGGATTACCGGCGAGCGGTTATCGTCGGAGGGGCGCATACCCATGGCAAGGGCACCGTGCAGACGATTATCGATATCAACGAGAATATCCCTCTGTTGAATCTGCAAAAGTACGAAGATCTCGGCGCCTTGAAGGTTACCATTCAGAAATTTTACCGGGTGAACGGGAGCTCCACCCAGTACCGTGGCGTAGAACCCGATATCGTCCTGCCGAATCTGTTTGAACACATAAAATCGGGAGAGCGCTACCTTGATTATTCTCTGCCCTGGGATTCTATTCAACCTGTTGAATTTAATCCTAATGAAAGAAAATTTGATCTGGAGAAAATACGGCAAAGAAGCCTCGAGCGAGCGGCTTCCGACGAAGGTCTGAAAATAATCAGGGAAGAAGCCGTCAAAGCGGCGGAACGCAGCGAGGATACGATGCTTTCCGTGCAGATCGACGATATGCGCTTCAAGCGTGAGGAGTCACGGCTCATGAGAGAAAAGGTCGGGGCCCACTACCGGAAATATCGCGAGGAACAGGGAGAAGAGTCCGACTTTGCCGAGACGGAGAGTTCAGAGGAAGATCCGCAGGAGAAGTGGTTGAAAGATGTCAAAGAGGATCCGTACATTCGTGAGGCCGTCAATATGGTCGGCGATATTATCCGGTTTTCCAAGGACTGAAAATGGGCGGGCACCCCTTGCGCTATCGTCATTTGAGCGAACTGTGCCCTCGTAAAATGTTCTTGAAAAAGAGAGGAAAAGGTGCTAAAAATGTCAATTTGTGAATGGTCATTCATTCGTCTTTTCCTTTACCAGGTGACTATTCAATGCCAGTTGCGTTGTTAACAGAAGGGGTTGTAAGTGTATGGATCTTGCCGAAGGTTTTAGAAACCACAGAGAAAAAATAGTTAATAAATGGGTTGAATATACTTTGTCAACCTATGTTTCATCAGGTTTTTTTGTAAGAGAGCGGGACACGTTTGCCAATCCGGTCGGTGCTAATATTCGCCAGGCATTGGAGAAACTTTTTCTGCTGCTTTCCAAAGGGGCTGATGCCAAAGAGTTTGTCCCGCCGCTTGAACAGATAATCAGTATTCGTTCCGTGCAGGAGTTTACCCCGTCGCAGGCCGTTGCACCATTGAATGGTGTCAAGCATATTACCCGTGAAATTTTCGCGGCCGATAAAGAGCGAAAACAGCTGGTAAACGAGCTGTATGATTTTGAATTTGCAGTGGATCTAGCGGTGCTGGCCGCATTTGATATATACATGCACTACCGAGAGCGTCTGTATCAGGTCCGGATCAATGAGATAAAGTCCGGAAGCCACATATTAACAGACAGCAGGTGTCCATCGAATCTGCTGCCTGAAAAAAAAATTATACTCTAGGTAAATGGTATTTAACTGGTCTCTGCGCGGATGACAGGGGGGTTTCTGCACCTGCATGGTTTCCAAAACAGTTTAATTGAAGCGAGGTAAGAAATGAAGTACGCCTTCTCATTCCTGGCAGTCATAGCGTTGGTACTGATTGCCGGACTCGGATCTCAGATACCGGGGATGCCTTATCTGTTTGGTGTCGCTCTGCCGTATCTGGCCTTGATGATCTTCCTTGGTGGCTGTGTCTACAGGGTGGTGCAATGGGCAAAGTCCCCTGTGCCATTTTCGATCCAGACCACCTGCGGACAAGGGAAATCATTGGACTTTATCAAGCATGACCGGCTTGAAGCTCCGAATACAACCGCGGAGGTTGTCGCAAGAATGTTTCTTGAAATTGTGACCTTTCGGTCACTGTTTAGAAACACCAAATCGGAAATTTATGATGGACCTCAGATCACCTATGAATCCTCCAAGTGGTTATGGATGTTCGCCCTGATTTTTCATTATTCGTTTCTGGTGATTGTTGTCCGGCATATGCGTCTTTTTCTTGACCCGGTTCCCGTATGGATCAGCTGGCTCGAATATGGGGACGGCCTTTTCCAGGTCGGCGCACCCACCTGGTATATAACCGACATCGGACTGCTGGCAGGGGTTGCGCTGCTGTTTTCCAGAAGGCTTATTACCCGCCATGTCCGCTTCATCTCCCTGATGAATGATTACTTCCCACTGGTGCTGATCTTTGGTATTGCCCTGTCCGGCATCCTGATGCGCTACTTCCTGCGCACCGATATTGACATTGTCAATATTAAACAACTGGCCGTCGGTCTCGTCACCTTTTCTCCGACAATCGGCGCAGAAATCGGCGCAATCTTCTACATCCATCTCTTTCTCGTCTGTGCCCTGCTGGCCTATTTTCCGTTCAGCAAACTCATGCACTTTGCCGGTGTCTTTATGAGCCCGACCAGAAACATGAAAAATACCAGCCGTGCCAAGCGTCACATCAATCCGTGGAATCCGCGAATCCTTCCCCATTCCTATGCGGGATATGAGGATGAATTCCGTGAGTTTATGGTCGACGCCGGTATTCCGGTTGAAAAGGAGCTGGCTCCTAAAAAGGATGAAGATTAAGAATATTGACCCAAAACTAGCTTAAGAGGATTAGATAACGATGGCAGTTCCAAAATTAGAACAATTATCGAAAAGCGTAGTGCAGGGACCATCCTTGGCAACAGGAGCAATACCTACCATGGATTGGATGGAATACCCGGCTGTATTTAAATCGGGTAATTATGCCTACCCCGCCAAATCGGAAAAAGTAGCCTATCTCGACAGTCAGTCGGGGCTGCATTTTCCTAACTCCCGAGAGTGGTCCCCGGAAGATGACGACTGGAAACTACCGGCGGATTGGAAAGAAATCATACTTAAAGGTCTGAAAGAGCGTCTTGAAAAATTTCGCTCCCTGAAAATTTTCATGGATTGCTGCGTCCGTTGCGGCGCCTGTGCGGATAAATGCCATTTCTTTCTCGGTACCGGTGATCCGAAAAATATGCCGGTCATGCGGGCTGAACTGCTCAGATCCGTCTATCGCAATGATTTTACCCTCGCCGGCAAGATCCTCGGCAAAATGGCCGGTGCCCGTGAGATGACCGTCGCCGTATTGAAAGAGTGGTTCATGTATTCCTATCAGTGTACGGAATGCCGCAGATGTTCGGTCTTTTGTCCGTATGGCATTGATACTGCCGAAGTAACCATGATGCTGCGTGAACTCCTGCATCTGGTCGGCGTGGGTATCAACTGGGTGCTGGAGCCGGTTTCCAACTCCAACCGCACCGGTAACCACATGGGTCTGCAACCGCACACCTTCAAAGACAATGTTGAATTTCTTGTCGATGATGTTGAATCGCTGACCGGGGTCAGGCCAAATGTCAGTTTTAACAGAAAAGGCGCCGAGGTTTTGTTCATTACGCCATCGGCTGATGTTTTCGCCGAACCTGGACTGTACACCGCCATGGGCTATCTCACTCTCTTTGAAGCGATCGGCCTGGACTATACCTGGTCTACCTACGCCTCGGAGGGCGGTAACTTCGGCCTCTTCACCAACAATGAGACGATGAAGAAACTCAATGCGAAGATGTACGCCGAAGCGAAGAGATTGGGCGTAAAATATATCATTGGCGGAGAGTGCGGGCATATGTGGCGTGTTGTCCATCAGTATATGGATACCATGAACGGTCCGGCGGATTTCCTGGAAAAACCGGTCTCCCCGATCACCGGCACTGTTTTTGAGAATGCCGCCTCGACTAAAATGGTCCATATCAGCGAATTTACTGCCGATCTCATTAAACATGGCAAGCTGAAGTTTGATAAGAGTCGCAACAGTCACGTGAAAGCGACATACCATGATTCCTGCAATACGGCCAGGGCAATGGGACTTCTTGATGAACCTCGCTACATCTTGGATCATATCGTCGACTGGGTGGAAATGCCGGAAAATACCATCCGCGAGCAGACCTTCTGCTGTGGTTCGGGAACCGGCCTCAATACCGATGAGATCATGGAACTGAGAATGCGTTCAGGATTACCACGCGCCAATGCTGTCAAATATGTACACGACAAACATGATGTGAATATGCTGGCATGTGTCTGTGCAATCGACAGGGCGACACTGACATCACTTATGGACTATTGGAATCCCGGTGTCAGGGTGTGCGGCATCTCTGAGCTTCTTGCCAATGCCCTTGTTTTAGAAGGTGAAAACCGGGCTGATCTCGATGATGGCTTTCGTACCATGCTCTAAAATATCCCGAACAGAACAGAGGAGTTAACTAATGTACAATAAAAGAACAATAATACCGGGGCTGGCCATATTTGTCCTGTTTGTGACTTTCCCGCTCTGGTTCAATGCGTTCTCGACGGCAAGCACGGTACCAAAAACTGAATTGCCGCCGGGGGGAGAGAAACAATGTGTCGCCTCAGCTAGCGAAATGCGTGCCAGTCACATGGCGCTGCTCAATGAATGGCGTGACGAGGTCCTTCGTGACGGCGGCCGTATAGCTGTCACGGTAAACGGAAAAGAATATCGTAAAGGTTTGCAGATGGCCTGTATGCAGTGCCATACCAACAAGGAGAAATTCTGTGACTCCTGTCATGAATATGTATCTGTCACACCCTACTGCTGGGATTGTCATTTGACCCCGACCGCAGCGGCGGAAAAAAAGGAGACACACTAATGGATAAGCAGCGAAGAAAATTTCTTAAAATTGCCGGAGCGGCTGCTCTGGCCGGAATCAGTGCTCCGGTGGTCGTGAAACTCACCTCTTCTCCAGCCCTTGCTTCCTCAACGGGCCATGGTGAAACGCCGGCTCATGCCGCCCCCGCCGACGCCCATGCGGCGACCGGCCATGGCGTGGAAGAGGCTCCGACGGGAGTACGGCTTGGCATGCTCATTGACATGCGCAAACTGTATGGTCATCCGGAACTTCTCGAAAAGTTAGCCGCTGTCTGCCACAAGGTGCATAACGTACCAGAGATTGACGGGGCGAAAAGTGAGATCAAATGGCTCTGGGACGTCCCCTTTGAAAATGCCTTTCCGGAGCATTCAGCTTACCATGCCTCCGCCATTACCAAGGAAAACAATTACCTGGTACTCTGTAATCAATGTGATGAGCCACCCTGTGTGCGGGTGTGTCCGACCAAGGCAACTTTTAAAATGCCAACAACCGGCGTTGTCGCCATGGACTACCATCGCTGCATCGGCTGCAGATTCTGTATGATGGGCTGCCCGTATGGCGCCAGGAGCTTTAACTGGATGGATCCGCGGCCGTACATTAAAGAATATAATGCCGATTTTCCGACCCGTATGCGCGGTGTTGTCGAGAAATGCAATTTCTGCAGCGAACGACTAGCCCTGGGGCTGGAGCCCGCATGTGTTGAGGCTGTCAAGGATATCGGCGCGATTGTGTTTGGGGATTTGAATGATCCGAATTCCGAGATTCGCCGCCGTCTTGACCAGGACCATACCATCCAACGGAAACCATCCCTTGGAACCAAACCGTCAGTCTTTTACATAGTGTGAGGGAGTCATGATTGAAAAAGTATTAAAAGGCAACTCTAACTACTGGATGTGGCTGGCTTTTCTCACTGCATTCATTGCCGTCGGTGCGATCTGTTATCTCAGACAGTTTCTCTTCGGCATGTATTTAACAGGTATGGGCCGAGACCTGTCATGGGGGCTGTATATTTCACAGTTTACCTTTCTGGTCGGGGTTGCGGCCGGAGGACTGATGCTCGTTCTGCCCTATTACATACACAACTATAAAATCTTCGGCAGACTGACCATTCTTGGTGAATTCCTTGCTATTTCTGCCCTTATAATGTGTCTCATGTTTATCATGGCGGATATCGGGCAGCCCTTGCGCGGACTGAACATGATTCTCCATCCAACCCCCAACTCCATGCTTTTCTGGGATATGGTGGTCCTGCTTGGCTATCTCACCCTGAACGTTATCTGCGGCTGGGTCATTCTCACCGCCGAACGTAAACAGGTTAAGCCGCCGAAGTGGGTCTACATCTTTGTTTATGTTTCTATCCCGTTTGCCGTTTCGATCCATACCGTAACGGCAATGTTGTACTGTGGCCTGCCCGGTCGACATTTCTGGCTCAGCGCGATTACCGCTCCCCGATTTCTCGCTTCGGCTTTTGCCGCAGGACCGGCACTCATAGTTATCGCCTGTCTGATCATGAAGCGGGTGGCCCACTTTGATGCCGGAAAAGAGGCGATCAACAAGCTGACGACTATTATCATGTATGCAGCCATAATAAACGCCTTTTTTGTCTGCCTGGAATTTTTTGTCGGCTATTACTCAAATATTCCCGGTCATAAGTATGCTCTGCAATATCTGTTTTTCGGCCTTGAACATAATGGTCATGTGTATAATAATCTCGTCCCCTTTATGTGGAGTTCCACATTGCTCTGTTTTGGTGGACTTGGCTTATTTGCCTATATGAAAATCAGCAAGGTGAACACCGATCTGTTGGTGGGGATCGGCTGTGCTATGATCTTTATTGCGCTCTGGCTCGATAAGGGACTCGGATTTGTCATGGGGGGACTGGCCGTCAATCCGTTGCATGAGATTGTCGAGTATTATCCAACGGCAAATGAAATCGGCATCACTCTCGGGATCTGGGCGACCGGATTGCTGCTGGTGACAGTTCTCTATAAAATAGCCGTGGGTGTTGAGCATGAAGTAGAAGCCTAGTTATCAGATTTCTTTTGCTATGAAAAGAGCCCCCGACTTGTCGGGGGCTTTTTTTTTTGTTAAGAGAAAAGGATGGAGAGAGATTGACCGGGATGAGTTCCAATTGACCTATGCCATAATTCGAGGATATCATTTGAAACGAAAACGGATGCTCATTGTTTTTTACTCTTTTACCCAGCAAACCAGAGTGTTGCTTAAAAGATTTGTCGAAGGACTTGAGCGTGAGGGCATCGAAGTGGTTTTTGAACGGCTGGAACCAGTCACGCCATATCCGTTCCCTTTCAAGACCGATTTCCGTCTGGCCGTTGCCATGGTCAGGACCTTTCTTCGGCAGAGGATGACGATTCATCCGGTGAGTGCACAATGTTTTGCGGATTGGGACTGTGTCGTTATCGCCGGCCCTACCTGGTCCTATCACCCCAGTGGGCCAGTTTTGGATTTTCTTGATAGATATGGGCAACAGGTCTGTGCAGGCAAGAGGGTTATTCCTTTTATATCATGCAGGTCATATTGGCGGATACACTACTGGACACTGAAATATTATTTACAAAAATATCAAGCCAAGCCTCTTGCACCGATAGTCTTTGTTCATCCGATCAAAGAGCCCTGGCGGTTTATTGGTCTCGTGCTGCAGATGCGCGGAAAAATGGTGCGAAAGGAAAAATCCTGGTTCAGAAAACATTATCCGGGGTTTGGCCACAATAAGGAGCAGGGAGATATGGCAATGGAAGAAGGCAGGCGAATGGCGAGGAGATTGCTCACGGAAGACGACTGAAACGGCGCCGTTTCAGGGCCATTGTCCGGTGAGATAGAGGTGGAAAAAATAAAGAATTTTTTCTGCGTAAAAAGTATAAACAAGTGCCGACAAAGACAGAAAAGGACCGAAAGGGATCCGCGTCCGGCCGCCTTTTTTCTGATACAGCATGGCGATGAGGCCAACGATCGAGCCGCTGAAAGAACTGGCAAAAATGACGAAAGGTAACGATTGCCAGCCAAGCCAGGCGCCAATCATGGCGAGCAGTTTAATGTCACCGCCGCCCATGCCGTCGACCTTGCGCAGCAGAAAGTAAAAAAAGGCCACGGCATAGAGCACGCCGCCGCCAACGAGTAGCCCGATGAGTGAACTCTGCCATGTGACGGTGGGACTGATAAAAGAGAAGAGAACCCCGAGAATGATGCCGGGAAGGCTGATGACATCTGGGATGATCTGGTGGTGAATATCTATAACGATGACGACCAGAAGCGCGGCGCTGAACAGAAAATATCCCGCCCCGGCAATGGTCACATGGAAAGTTGCTATGATGGCGGCGGCAAGAAGCGCCATGGCCAGTTCGACCAGCGGATACTGGACGGAGATCGGCATCCGGCAATGACCGCATTTCCCGCGTAGAAAAAGAAAGCTGACGATGGGAATATTTTCATACCAGCGCAGAGGTGCAGAGCAGTGCGGACAGTGCGAGGCGGGGTAGGCGATCGATTGATCCTCTTCAGGTAATCGCAGAATGACAACATTTAAGAAACTGCCGACAATGGCACCGAAAATCGCGGCGACTATGACAAGAATGGGGTCGCTGATCATAATAGTACAATAAATAGTTTGAATTTCCTCAATATACTGACCCCGGTCAATGGGTAACAATCCGATTATCTCGGCGGAGTAATAGCCGGTACGCATAAATCTTTTACATTGTATAGCCTAACTATGTCACAATACCAGGAAAAAGCAACTGTTACCCGCGTCGAACAGTTTTCTGAAAAAAACTACCGCTTGACGCTTGATTGTCCGCGAATTGCCGGGTGCGCACAACCTGGACAGTTCGTCATGCTCCGGGTCGGCCCTGGAAAGGATCCTCTGCTGCGGCGGCCTTTTTCCATCCATCAGACCAGAGCGGATGGGCGGCTGCAGCTTTATTTCAAGGTGGTCGGCAGGGGGACCGATATTCTAGCCCAGAAGAGGCCCGGGGAAACGCTGTCGGTTTTCGGGCCTCTGGGGCGGGGATATCGCCTAGATGCAACATCGCCCTCGGTGATTGTCGGTGGTGGACTGGGCATTGCGCCGCTGCTGTTTCTCGTCAAGGAAAACTGCCGCTTGAAAAATGATTGCAGTAAGGACCTGCTCGTCCTCGGCGCACGGGAAAAAATCGAACTTGAACCCCTCCTGGCTGATTTTCAGGCATTTGGACTCACCATCCACACAGCAACTGATGACGGCTCTCTCGGCCATAGGGGTTTTATTATCGAGCTCATGCAATCTTTGCCGTTACCGGCTGGATGCACGGTTTACTGTTGTGGTCCGGAAGCGATGATGGCCGTGGTCAGTTCCTTGTGCAGGTCCCGGGCGATTCCGTGCCAGGTATCGGTTGAAAGCGTTATGGCCTGCGGTATGGGCGCCTGTCTCGGCTGCTCCAGGCCTGCCGCAAATGGCGGCTATACCCATGTCTGTCTCAATGGTCCAGTCTATGATGCGGAGGAGTTGCTATGGGAGAGCTGAGCCCAGGAATAAATGTCTTGCCCGATCTGCGGGTCAATATCGGCTCGCTAGAGCTTGCCAATCCGGTGATGACCGCCTCTGGTACGTTTGGTTATGCCCGGGAGTTTGAAAATCTGATGAATCTGCATCGTCTCGGGGCGGTGATCGTCAAAGGCATTTCACTCCACCCCCGAGCGGGCAATCCGCCACCGCGGATTGTGGAAACCGCCTGCGGTATGCTGAACGCCATTGGTCTGCAGAATGTTGGGGTTGACCGGTTTATCACCGAGAAGATGCCCTATCTGGCGGCGTTGCATATCCCGGTCATCGTCAATATTCTCGGCGATTCCCTGGCTGAGTATGAGGAGATAACCGCAAGGCTGGCGGGAATTGCCGGGGTGGCCGGCATTGAGGTGAACATCTCCTGCCCGAATGTCAAAAAAGGCGGCGTGGCCTTCGGTACCGACCCGGCCATGGCCGCTGCGGTAACATCCGCGGTCAAAAAAAAGGCGGATGTGCCGGTAATGGTCAAACTGTCCCCCAATGTCTCAGATATCAAGGTGATCGCCCGGGCGGTTGAGGACGGGGGGGCCGATTCCATATCCCTTATCAACACCCTCATCGGCATGGCCATTGACCTGAAGACGAAACAACCCGTCCTCGCCAATGTCATTGGCGGTCTTTCCGGACCGGCGATAAAACCGGTGGCCTTGCGTCTGGTCTATGAGGTGGCAAAGGTGGTGTCCATTCCGGTTATCGGCATAGGCGGTATCGAGTCGGCGGAAGATGCATTGGAATTCATGCTTGCCGGGGCCACAGCCGTCCAGATCGGTACGGCTAATTTCCTTAACCCGAGAGCCAGCGAAGATGTCGTCGACGGCATAGCTGCCTATGCCGTGGCGGAAAAATTGACATCAATTCGTTCTCTTATCGGCGGGCTGCGCTTGCCCGCAGCAAGGCCACAGTCCCTTATCCCCATGAAAAACCCGGCGAAATAATTATGATAGAGATACAGCCTGTGCAGCATATCGATGCGGCAATTGAAGTTCCCGGTTCCAAAAGTCTTACCCAGAGAGCGCTCATTGCCGCATCTCTGGCCAAGGGAACGAGCACCCTGTCTGGCCCGCTGGAAAGTGACGATACCAGATATTCATCCGAGGCGCTTATGCAGATGGGCGTTGTTATGGATAAAGGAAAAGAGTGGGTAATACACGGCAAGGCAGGGTTGATTGAGCCGTCGAGCGAGCCGATTTACCTGGGCAACAACGGTACGGCGACCCGTTTTCTCACCTCTGTTGCCTCCTTAGGCAATGGCAATTTTCTTATTGATGGCGATGCCCGCATGCACCAGCGACCCATTGGGCCTTTGCTGGTCGCTCTGCGCGGCTGGGGGGTGGATATCAGTGCCACCAAAGGAACCGATTGCCCACCGCTCGCCATCGAGGGCAGGGGACTGGCTGGTGGCACGACCATTTTGCCGGAAGGCAAAAGCAGTCAGTATCTTTCTTCTCTTCTGCTCGTGGCCCCGTATGCCCGGATGCCCTGTGTGCTCCGCGTGCAGGGTGAAGTGCTTTCCAAGCCCTATGTGGCCATGACCCTTTCGGTAATGGATGCCTTTGGTATAGCCGTTGACTGTTCGTCTGATTTTAGCTCATTTTCCATCCCCCAGGGCTGCTACCGGGCGCGGGAATATCAGATTGAAGGGGATGCCTCGAACGCCTCCTACTTCTGGGCGGCCGCCGCTGTCACCGGTGGGCGGGTCACCGTGACCAATGTCCCTGTGCCGTCTCTGCAGGGCGATGCCATGCTCGTCCCTCTTTTAGGACGGATGGGCTGCGAGGTGAGCAGGTCGGGAAACGGTATTACCTTGCAGGGCACGAATCGACTGGAAGGGATCCGTGTGGACATGGGCGATATGCCGGATGTGGTGCCGACCCTGGCCGTTGTCGCCGCCTTTGCCCATGGGCGGACGGTGATTGAAAACATAGCCCATCTGCGCATAAAAGAGTGTGACCGGCTCTCCGCCGTGGTTGCCGAGCTGACGAAACTCGGCGTAAAAGTCGAAGAACAGGACGCCGCCATGATCATCCATGGCGAGGGGGGGGCTGGTCTGAGAGGCGCGGTCATCGAAACCTATGAGGATCATAGAATGGCGATGAGTCTTGCCGTGGCCGGACTGCGTATTCCAGGCGTGCAAATCACCGGGGAAGAGTGCGTGGCCAAGTCATTTCCTGATTTCTGGGTAAGGTTCAGCCTTCTTGCACCAGGGTAATCGATAGTCTGTCGGTGTCGGTGCCTTGCTTTTTTGTCGACCATGGCCGGGTGGCGACAAATCTCCCCTCGGCCTCATCGACGAAAGAGCAAGACCTTGCAGCCGGTGGCTGCCTGGAGCCGTTGTGCAGCATTGCCCCTGTTGGCAGCTATTTCAAGAAAATTATGACTGTCGTAAAGCGCCACCAGGCCGTTTTTTTCCTGGCCGACATAGGATGAAGCAAGTGGAATGTCCAGGATTTCTGCCTCTTCGCCTATCCAAAATGAGAGTTTCTTCCCCTCCGCAAATTTTTCCACATCACTGCGGGAAATATTCGTGCACAGGTTGCCGAAGCGATCGACATGGGTGATTTCACCGTGGAGAACGTCATTAATGACGGCAGATGATCCGGGAACGTTGAGCAGACAATCCTTCGGGAGGATAGGTGGCCCTACCCTGGTGATGGGCAGACCGGTCGCCAGCTGGGCCGCCACCGGAGCCATTATATCCCGGCCGTGGAAGGTGGCGCTTACCCTCGGAAGAAAGAGATCTGACTCGGTTATGCGGTGCACGATTGGCGGCCTGACCCCGTTCAAGATGGCTGTAAAGATGCCGTTATCCGGTCCTACAAAGAAATATGCCTCTGCGTGTATTGCCAGAAGAGGCCTGTTGGAACCGACGCCAGGGTCGACAATAACCAGGTGCACGCTGCCGGGAGGGAAAAATCGATAAGACCTGTTGAGAAGATGTGAGGCCCTGGAGATATTCTGCGGCGGGATCAGATGGGAGATATCGACGATGCGAAGAGCCGGGTTATGACAGAGCATGACCCCCTTGACGACACCGACATATTCGTCCGTCAGGCCAAAATCGGTAATGAGGGTGACTATTGGATATGCAGGGTTTGTCGGCTGCCGGTTGGTCATGCCGGCTGCTGCATGGTTATGCAATGATACTTTTGAAATATTTTCATGTATTCTCTGTGGCCGATCATTGATGTTTCGTGCCGGGGAAGCCTTTTTTCACCAGAAAGTAGAGTTGTCCTTCTTCCTTCATATGATTTGCGGCAAGTTCGGCATAATCTCCACTGCCCCAGAACAGGTCGACGCGTCCTGTTCCCTTGATCGCCGCTCCCGAATCCTGCGGAAAAACAAAACGGCTCAGTGTCTTCCAGCTGGAGATGTTGCCGTCCGGGGTGTTCACCGGTCGACGTGAAAGCAGATAGCCGATAGTCCCACCGGGGAGGACCGATGCGTCCATGGCAATCGATCTGCCGGGAGTGAGTCTTTCGCCGCTGCTTCCTCTTGGGGCCAGGGCATCGCCCCACGAGAAAAATATGTAACGCGGATTATGCTGCAGGATACGCTGCCGCTGTTCCGGGTTATTTTCCAGGTAGGTTCTGATGGCCGGGACAGTCACCTCAGCCAGCGTCATAATCTTTTCATCAACCAGAAGTTTGCCTATGGAGCGGTACTCCAGACCATTTGAGCCGGCAAAGCGCACAGAGCGAATCGAATGATCCGGCAGCTGGATTCTGCCGGATCCCTGGACGTGGAGCAGGAAGGCATCAAAAGGATCCCGAAGAAAGGCCAGTTCCTCTCCCAGCAACAGATTGTTCTGCTCGATTTCAGCACGGGTCCAGTAGGGGACGAACCTGTTATCCCCGTCGTATCGGCCAGTTTTGCTGCTGCCGCTTTTACCGCCAGGCAGAACAACGAGAGATTTCGGCAGGGAGTAGATAGGAAAGACAAAGGGCTGTTGGCGGGTGAGACAGCCGGAAAACACCGGCTCGTAATAGCCGGTAACCAGCATGCGCCGGCCTTGTTGTTTCGGGCGGCCTCCGGCCTCGTAGACGAGATAATTCGCATGCAGAAAACGATTCAGTTCTTTGCTGTCCGGCTTTTGCCGCAGGTGTCTCAGAAGCTCCTCTATGGAATGGAGAAGCCAGGATGTAGTATAGTGGTCGGAGCCGAAGATAATCTTTGCCCGGGGGTTCTGTTTCTCTAGAAAGGCCGCCTGATGCTGCGCACATTTGATCAGAGACTCGATGTCCATGTCATCGAAGAAAAAAGGAACATCCCGCTGGTCAAGACGGTGCAGGGGTTTGTAGCTATCTCTTGGCTCGAACAGGTGCGGCCCGGCAGACAGGGCGGCAGCGGCAAAGATCGACGGCAGGAGAACGAGCAGAATGAAGGGACGCAATCGAAGAGACATGTCGGATCGGTCTGATTATTTTTTGAATGCTTCCGCCATTTCACTGACCGCCATGGCATATTTATAGCTGTGGTTGTATTCAGTAATGGCTTGGAAGTTCGGGTAGCCGGCGACATAGCGCATGTTGGCATTTTCCTGTGGCGGTAGCTCAAGTTCGATAATGGAAAGTTTTCCATTCCGGGGCGGGCGGGCGAGAGAGATCTGCTGGATTTCACCGACAAGCCTCCAGTCCAGCATACCCTTTCTGCCTTCTTCCTTCGTCGTCACCAGAAGTTCTGACTTGAGACTATTGCCTATTTCGGCATAGACCGGTGCATGCAGTATCCAGCCAAATCTTTGCAGGTAATTGGCGATGGAGGCAAAAATGTCCTCCATTGAGTGAATGAGATCGCGGCGATTATCGCCATCAAAATCCACCGCATATTCGTTGAAACTCGAAGGCATAAACTGGGCCTGACCAAAAGCCCCGGCATAGGAGCCATTTACTTCGAGGGGATCCATATTGTTGGTTCGGCAGAGAATGAGGAAATTGATCAGTTCGTTACGGAAAAAATCAGACCTGCGCGGGTACCTGTCGAAGAGGGTATTGAGTGTTCGGAAGAGATTAAAGCCGCCTTGATTGAAGCCAAATCGAGATTCGATCCCCCAGATGGCGACAATAACCTCTCTGTCGACACCAAATTCGGTTTCAATCCGATCAAACAACAGCCGGTACTGCTCAAGGCTCTCTTTTCCTTTGGCAATAACCGAAGGGGTGATAAAGAGCGGCCAATATTGATAATAGGGTTTCGCCTCCCATTGTTTATCCATGAGCTCGAGCACTTGGCGGTCGATTTTGAGACCCTGAAAGAGCTGTTGCAGTTCTTCTTGTGGAAAAGCATGTGCTTCTTCCAGTTCCTGAAAAAACCGCTGATAACGTTCACTGGACAGGTCGATAGGCTGGCCGTCGACGACAAGGTCGGCAGCTTTCGGCAAATCATCACCAATACAGGGACCACCGAGCAGCAAGCTGAGCAGGAGTGCGAAAAAGACGGTAGCAAACAAAGAAAAATTCAGGCGAGAGTAAATGATGGCTTTTCCTCCACGATTTGAAGACTTGCGCATAATCTACCATTGTCAGCGGTAAAAAGAGAGAAAATTTTCGAGAAATTTATCCAGTTGATCAGCCGGCAGACTATTGATACCCGCGGCGGCAGCTCGGCCGCCACCTGTGGGAAAAAGCTGACAGAGGGTATCGGCACCCTGTCGGTTATCAAGCGGGGCCCGGACACTGATTCTCAGGGTAGTATCATTATTTTCCGAGAGTACTGCATGGGCGGCATGCGTCATTTCTCTCGCCCTGAGATTGGAAAAAACACCGGTGACTCTTCTGGCCCATGGCGTGGCGGGGAGCATGTAGACTCTGTTCTTCCCCGGGGTCTGCATTGCCGGCACCTGCATTACCGCTGCGATATCATCACGATAGCCGCTTCTCAGAATGACAAGTTCTGTTGATTGAGCGATAAAATCAAAAGGATTCCTGTGGGGTTGAACCGCCTTGAAGAGATCGGCCGGGTGATAGTGCAGATCCTCGAGATTCGTGCCGTAGCCGTTATAATTAAACAACTCTCCCAGCTCCTGCAATTGACCTGTCTGCTGCTGCGTTAAACCCTGGTCGTTTGCATACCGGCAGGCAAGCTGGTGTAAATTGTCACCAAAGGCGCCACAGATGGCCCAGAGACAATGTTTCCCCGCTAGAATTGCATCAACGATAAGTGACGTGCAGGTATCGGGAGAGTGATCGATGAATGTTTGCAGCAAGGGGGATTGGGGCAGGGCGCCGGCAAAGTGGTGGTCAAAATAGACGACCCTGTTGTTGTTAGCAAGTAAGCGCACCAGTGCAGTCCGGTTACTGTCCAGGGAGATGTCGAAAACAGTCAGCGAACTGTTGCATAGGTTTTCGACCTGGGAGAGAAGGCGGATATCTCTTTTGACGCCGGTGAGTAACTGTGCGTCGGGCTCTGGGGTATCCAGGCGATATTGCTGCAGGGCGAATATGCCATCGGCATCGCCATTGAAAATATCATAGTGCATAATCTTTTTTCTACAGAAAACGTTCATGCTCCTGCGGCTGAGCTGTTGGTTCTTTGTTTAATTTAAAAACTTGCTCCCAGTGGAACACCGATGTTGGCGAGACTGAAAATGACCAGGTAGGTGGTGTCTTCAGGGGTGTACCGTGTCTCAAGTCTGACCGACCAGCAGGGCGCCTGATAGATCAACGATCCTCTGGATTCGATAGTTTCATCCAGCGACAGTGAGTGTTCAATTGATCCACCCGCGCTCCAGCCATGAAAAAGACGAGCAAGAAAATATGCATTGAGCTGCTCAATATTTTCCGCCTCATTAAAACTGTAATCAAGGTTGAGATAATCGCCCCTGGCGTTGGTATATTGCCCTTCAAAGTTGTGGCGGTTGAATGCACTGTCGTATATGTCAAAGTACGTTTTATAGGAAAGAGCGGTCCCGCTGAAGAGATTCCATTTTAATTCGGAAAATATCTCAGAAAATGGCTGGTCAGAGGCTTCAGTACGAAGGTCGAAGGCTTGTTCTATTTTCAGCTCAAGGAAGGTGTAGGGGTCTTCTTCACTGCCGCCGTAGTTGGTATAGGAACTTAAGTAGTTATCAATTCCGTAGGTAATTGCTTGTTTATCCTCAATGAAATCGACATCATCAAATGCAGGGAGATCCTTCTGGTCAACGTCAGGCAGATAGCCGTATTTCACAAACGGCCGTACCTGATGGGCAGTTGTTGGGTTACTGTTTGAGGCAGAGAAGAAATCTTTTTCTAGAGTGGTCGCCAGCTCATATTCGAATTCAGGATAGAGACGGTTTTGCACGTTATTGTTGTCCCATGTCTCCTCTCCATACGTTTCGACAACATAGAAGG
This sequence comes from Desulfopila aestuarii DSM 18488, assembly GCA_945863875.1. Lineage (GTDB taxonomy): Bacteria > Desulfobacterota > Desulfobulbia > Desulfobulbales > Desulfocapsaceae > Desulforhopalus_A > Desulforhopalus_A aestuarii_A. Next base: position 6,117 of record CAMBBS010000003.1, on the reverse strand, counting down.
TATCCCGGAGGGAAAGCTCGGCTCTCGATTCAAGGTATGGCCCGAGAGGGATGGGCGACGATATCGACGGATTGACATCAAATCGATGTCCACCGATGCCATCCTCCCGCCAATAGTTGACATAATTCGTATCCCAATCAAGGTTAAAATACGAATCCCCGAGAGGGATGACGCCGGAGTAGTCGATACTGGGCAATTGCCACAGTGGTGTATCGGTGCTGCCGGCGTCGGTGTCTGCATTGTTGATGGCGAGCAGGTTCGCCTGCAGTGACGTACCATTCCAGGTGCGGAGCGTGTTGAAGGTGTTTTCGCGTAAGGCATCCGACTCATTCTGGAAACCACGGCCAAAGGTGTCGAGATAACGGTTGTGGGTTTTTTCAAATCCAGTTACCCCGGAGTCAAACTCCTTCAGATAGTCCTGATCGGAGACAATATCCAGATCAAGACGTGACTGCCAGTCGGCAAAGGAATGGTCCGCTTTGCCCCGAATCCAATACCTGTCGCTGTTATCATGGGTGTAGCCGGTGTCATTAAAATATTCGGTTTCAGAAGGATCGGAAAGTTTGTCGTCGAGATAATTGGCGGTTATGACGCCCTTGTCGGAAGCACTGGCAACATAGCGGAATTCGACACCCGGCATGAACCCGCGATTATGCAGATACGCCGGATAGAACGTTGCATCGGCAGACTCGGAAATGTTAAGAAAGAATGGCAGGTTAAAGCCGAAGCCGTTGTTGTCGGAAGCGGAAAATTCCGGGAAGAGAAAACCGGACTGCCGGGTGTTTTTTACCGGAACAAGCAGGAAAGGCGTATAAAAGACCGGCACATTCCGTATGTTGAATCTGGCGTGTTTGAGGACCGCATAGCCATCCTGCCGGACGTTTGTCTTCGAGCTTGAGAAACTCCAGGGAGGGGTTTGACCGCTCTCGAGTTTACAGGTTATCACCCAGCCGTCATCAATCCGGTAGGTGTCCGGTCCGGTTTTTTCAATTTTTTTCCCTTCGAGATGCAGGGAGTTTTCCTTATAAAAGATTGTTGCATTGGAAAAAATTCCAGTTTCAGTGGCTAACTGCAAGGTCCCTGCCTGGGCAAAAAGCTGGGCATCTGTGGTGGAAATCTGCACATTCCCCTTGGCATTGATGGACTCAAGATCCATGTCATAGACAATCCAGTCAGCCTTGATGGTCATGACCGTTTGATACTCCGGCGCTGCCGACTGTTCAACGTCCTCAGCCGCTTTGTCAGCGTCTTCAGCCGTTTCTTCTAGAAGTTCCGACCATTGGGAAAATTTGATCTCAGCTGCTGAGCGCGGTGGCGGCAGCCGCTCTTTTTTTATCAGGACCACATCGCCCTGTGCGACTATGCTGCTTGGATCTTCATAGCGCACAAGCTTATCAGCAGAAATATTCCATTCTTCGGTCGAGAGAGTTTCTGCCTGCGCCTGACAGGCAAGAGCGCAAGACAGCAGCAGGAATAATACAACTGGCATAAATTGAAAACAGCTGAATCTAAACGAACTTCTAAACACAGTATACTCCTTTCGAGAGATCGTTATCTGCAGTGCAATAAGCTTTCCTCTTTGCAGGGAAAAGAGTAAAATAGAGAGTATTTCTGTCAATGCTGCTTTTTTGCGGGATAAAGCATATGCCATTATACGTTTATGCTTTGCCAAGAGCTGGAATTTACGGTTCAGAGCGAACACTGTCAAGATTAAAGTCATGCGGTCTTCGGATGATGATGAGATTATGTCCTTAATAATATTTGAAAAACAATGAGTTTTTCGACATGTGCCAGTTTTCCTTCACGGGAAAGAAAAAACCTGAAAACTAAATTTCTCCCATAGGGTGAAAGAATAAATATTATTTGTGTTTCATTGAAATTGACAGTACTAGTGTGTCGGGGAATTGTTTCTCTCCATATGTGAATAGATGTATCATGTTTTCACAAAAATATGTGAGACATCTCAAAGAGATGTCCGGGATCATTTCCTGTTAAAAATTGAAGGGTTATATTGAGGAAAAGACAGTTTTTCAGGCATCGGAAACGTGCTGGTGTTTCGGCAGCGTATCTGTCTGATATGATAAGGAATAATCGCTGTCTGAGCTGATCTCGCTGAATGTATCCCGTTAAGAGTGTTAGTGTCTTGCAAATTATCAGAAAATAATTTCGTGAAGGCACCTACCCCGAAAGGGGTAATGAAAATCGTCCTCCCCTGGGGGGGGGATTTTGTCGAATCCCGCCTGGCGGGGTGCGTACCAATACGATGATTGTTGGTAATGCTGCAAGCGTATCGCCTGCATTGCCAAGGACTCTATCAATAAGACGGCCGGATGACCTCCCACTGCACGTGTGCCGCATTCGGTAAAAAGGACAAAATATGGTTGTAAAGAAAAATGCTGAGAAAGAGAAAAAGACTGTTCAGATAAAGGCGACGACCGGGGCATGGTGGAAGAGTACCACCAGTGCAGGTGCTGATGATGCGCCCTCTGCCGGCGTTCAGACTTCAGATCCGAAGACTGAAGTGGTCGCGACTGAAAAACAGACTGAAAAAGTAGCCCCGATAGTTGCGCCGAAGAGGAGACCGAGAAAAAAACCGGCAGAAACGGTCAGTCCAGAAAAAGTGCCAGCCGAGGTTGGCACAGAAATTGTGGATGAGCCGAAAAAGAGTGATCCTGTCAGAAAACCTCCCGGAAGACGAAGATCCGGAAAAGCGAAAGAAGCTGACAAGAACAAGACGGTAACTGAAGCAGTATCGGGCGGAGAAAAAGAGGTGGTTGCCGGCGTTGATGGGGATGCGTCCTCGCCGGAGCTGGCCACTGCTGTGGAAAAGGTTCCGGCAAAACGTTCAAGGGGACGTCGGGGAAGAGGACTGGGGAAAAAGACTGCAGCCATTGAAGAGATCTCTTTGTCGAAAAAGGAAACCGAGCAGAATGCCGACTCTGCTGCAGATGCTGCAGAGATGCAAGAAGCCGCAGACATCGAGGCGGTTGCCGCCCGTTTTGATGATGATTTGGATGAGCAAGCTGCTCTGTCTGAACCACGATCGGCAAAAGAAAAAACCACAAAAGCAGCGGAGGCCAAGGAAGAAGAGCCCAAGAGAGTCTGTAAGCTGCTTATTAATGCCGAAGAACCGGAAGAATGTCGATTGGCCCTGCTCGAGGATGGCCGGTTGGAATCCATCCATGTCTCAACGATTTCCAGAACACAGACAAAAAACAATATCTACAAAGCCCGGATCGTTGCGCTCGAACCGAGTCTTCAGGCGGCATTTGTCGATTACGGCACGGAAAAAAACGGTTTTCTGCCGTTCAGCGAGATCCATCCCGAATATTATAAGCAGGATTTGAGTGCGGAGATTCGGCAACAGGTGGAAAATAACCAGTGGAAAAAAATCAATATAACCGATGTGGTGGAAAGGGGGCAGGAGATCCTGGCCCAGGTCGTAAAAGAAGAGGTGGGCAAGAAAGGCGCGAACATGACCACCTTTCTGTCGATTCCCGGACGATGTGTTGTGTTGATGCCCGGCTCGGATTCGGCGGGAATTTCCCGAAAAATTTCCGGTGAACAACGCAGAGCGCAGCTTCGAGATACCATGACTGCCATGAATTTACCGGAGGGGATCGGCTGGATTGTCCGTACGGCCAGTGTTGATATAACCCAGGACGCCCTATCTCGAGATGTCGAGTATCTTCTTGAGCTGTGGAGCGAGATCAAGAACAAGGGACAGGAGATGGACGGGGTTGGCCTGGTGTACGAAGATCACCGGAGTGTGCTGCGGTTTTTGCGGGAACATTTCGATCCTTCTATCCAGGAGATCCTCGTTGATGACCGGACCGCCCTGGAACAGGTGAAAGAGTTCGTTAAGATGCTGCCGCCGGAGCAGCAAAAAAATGTCAATGTTCGCTTTCACCAGGGGGCTCGACCGATTTTTAATCAGTACAGCGTTGAGGACCAGATAGAGTCGATTTATCAATCGCAGGTCAATCTGCCGTCAGGTGGCTCTATAGTCATTGACCCGACCGAGGCATTGGTCGCCATCGATGTGAATTCGGGTTCCACCTCCAAGGGTAAAAATTTTGAGGCGTCTATCTTTCAGGCCAACATGGAAGCAGCTGCCGAACTCGCCCGGCAATTAAGGCTGCGAGATCTTGGCGGGCTGGTTGTTGTTGACTTTATCGATATGCGCAACAAAAAGCATATCCTCGCCGTAGAAAGAGAAGTGAAAATGGCGATGAAGAAGGACAAGGCCAAAGTGGACTTCAGCAGAATATCCAAGTTCGGCCTCATGGAGATTTCGCGGCAAAAACTGGGCGCTCCCATTGAGTCAGGCAATTATCGGCGGTGTGAGCACTGCAAAGGACGGGGAACGGTACGGTCGGTCGAGACCCTCTCGCTTTATTATTTGCGGCGAATTCAGACCGGTGCCAGTCGCAAGCAGGTAGAGACGATCGAGTGTCATTTTCCTCTTGATGTGGCGTCGTATCTGCTCAACAAAAAACGAAGCGAACTCAGTGAGCTGGAAAAGCGCTATCAGGTAGAAATTTCCATCATTGCCGAAGTCGATATGAAACCGGCAGACCATGAAGTGTCTTTCCATAAGGCGGAAAAAGAAATAAATACCAAAAAACAGGCTTGAGTTACCGATCAATCTAGGGTATAAAAGCTACTCCTCAATGCACCAGTAGCTCAGCTGGATAGAGTATCTGACTACGAATCAGGGGGTCGCAGGTTCGAATCCTGCCTGGTGTACCAAGAAATTCAAGGACTTACGGCTAGCTTGCTGTAAGTCCTTTTTTCTTTTCTGTCGTTTTGTACAACCCCTGTACAACTTTTCATTTTTCAAGCCATGAAAATAAATTATCCATCGCTCACCCCTTCCAGCCCCATCAAGAATAAAGTTTCCGGTAGCGATTCCCGCCGTCCTCCATTGGAGGATATTAACTCCCTCAATTCGAGATAGTTCGCAAATTCTTCCACTTACAAGTCATTACCGCTTGCCGGCAATCGTTGGCTGTGTGTAGTTGTCTGGAATTGCTGGTAGAGGGAGAATTATCTATAGGTGGTGGCAATATCCGCACGTCTGCCATGATCGTACCAGTCGTTACAGTGTAACGAGTTGCCGACCAAGAAAGAGATAGCTGCTCGTCGTCTTTATCGGCATCCTTTTCTGGTTGGTTCGTCGCTCATTTCTATAGCGCTGAGATCTATTCACCCATTCATCCACAATGCAAAATGATGGTTCTCATATCCCGTTACCCCGCCAAACATACATAAATCCTACCCCGCCGAGATGAGTGTTTATACGTATAAACGCCCTGGTTGGATGAAATTAGCACAGCAAAAGCGGTTGAATTTAGCTCAGCGCTATAGCTCATTTGGCTGTTACGGCCAAATGAATTTTTATCTGTAGTCTTCCCCCTTATTCTCTCCCTTAGCGCCCCGGTTTTCCCGGCTGCCGCTGGTTTCATTTCTGGTTGTTCCTCCCTGGTTGGTTCTTGCTTCTCGTTGGCAGGGTTCCTGCTGTTAAGGTCATTGGCTCCTTCTTACTGCCTTACCCTCTCTTTAAGCGCCCCCGGTGTAACCTTCAGAACTCCTGAAATCGGCGATTTTACTATGATGCCAGTTCATAAATCAGCCAATTATTTGTGCCAGGAAATTGGGTACAGGTAGTGTTAAGTTCGTTGCACAAATGCTCTAAAATTTTTCCGCTTGACCAGTTTGCCAGTTGATGCAATCGGACCTTTAATATTCCCTCTTTTTCATTGGGAATCAAATCCACTTCAGTTGTATAAATTGCCTCAATGAGGCTCCGGGCATTTTCACTACGGCTCATTGAATCACGAACGATACTTACCATGGTCGTTTCCGCCCTGTAGGCGATCATTTTGATTATATCAATCAGTTATTTGCTCTTTGTGCCCAGGCGTTTGAACCGTTCCTTCTTCGGCAGATCAGCTATGGTGATGTCCTTTGGTGTTTGCTTCCGGCAGGCCTTCAGTTCTTCTACCAATCGTTCCAGGCCATTGACCCCTTCGTGGAGTTCAGCTTTCTTCTGCTGATAGGCTTCTACCTTTTTCGGGGCAATCTCCTCAATCAGCATAATTTCTCCAAACTTTC
>CAMBBS010000002.1 GCA_945863875.1 Desulfopila aestuarii DSM 18488 | reverse complement strand
GCACCATGTTTAGTATAAAGACTTGCACGAAAGTCTTTTCAGACCCGCAACTGGCAACAGTTTGCGGGTTTTTTTTGTCATTTCCTGGGTAGACAAATCTTGGTGGGAATTGATTGTTGAGAAGTTTCCTTGACTTTGCGGCGCGAAGTTCTTAAAAAAGAGAATGAGTTGGACAGGAATTTGAGGTTATCGTGCGCGGGTGCAGGACCAAAAGGATAAACTGATTCACACAAGAGGAGAATACGATGAATACACCAAGTAGCCATTGTCCTGGTTTTGAGTCTTTTAAAAATCTCAAGTCATTTATCTGCAAATGCCAAAAATGCGGTGCCGAAGTAGAAATATTTTCCGATGAGTTCAACCGTGAACACATCTGTAAGAAATGCCACCAGCCAATCGATTTTAAACAATGTGCTTATGAGGGCGGTGCCGCTGATAAGACCCACAGATAAGCCCCGGCACATGATTGGTAAACGTTTAGCGAGTGCAGGGCGTACAGTCTTGTTTTTTAGCCGGTGAACTGTTGCCATGATTCTGATTTAATGTGCAATTGTCAATAAAACAGGGAATGAGTCAATGACAAAAATTGCTCTTGGAGCAGATCATGCCGGGTACCAAATGAAAGAGGCTGTCAAGGCTCATTTAGAGATACAAGGCTATGAGATAGTTGATTTTGGCACTGCGAACACGGCAGCGGTCGACTATCCGGATTATTGTCGGCCTGCCGCCGAGAGTGTCGCCAGGGGGGACAGTGACTGTGGGCTGGTGTTTGGCGGAAGCGGCAACGGTGAGGCGATGGTGGCAAATAAAGTCCCGGGAATCCGTTGCGGGGTCTGCTGGAATATTGAGAGTGCCCGTTTAACCAAAGAACACAACAACGCCAATGTCATTGCCCTGGGTGGCAGGATGGTGTCGCAAGCGGAAGGGATTGCCATAGTCGACGCCTGGCTGAATGCCGCATTTCAAGGTGGAAGACACCAGCGAAGAATTGAAAAAATAGAGACGAATTGCCGAGAAATACCAGAAAAGAGGCAATAACCTTGCTGTAGCACTATTGCCTCTTTTGCCTGGTCAACTACACCAGATTTTTCAGTACGGCCTCCAGACTCTCCCGGGCGTCGCCAAAGAGCATCCGGGTATTTTCTTTGTAAAAAAGCGGATTAGCTACCCCGGCATAGCCGGTGGCCATCGATCGTTTCAGGACTATGGTTGTCCTTCCTTTCCAGCATTCAAGCACCGGCATTCCGGCGATAGGACTGTCCGGTACCTCCAGGGCGGCCGGGTTGACAATATCATTGGCACCGATGACCACCGAGACATCGACATTGGCAAAGTCCTCATTTATCTCATCCAGCTCAAAGACAATATCATAGGGAACTTTGGCCTCGGCGAGGAGGACGTTCATGTGCCCCGGCATACGTCCGGCTACCGGATGGATGCCGAAGCGGACGTTGATTTTTTTCTCCCGCAGTTTCCGGGTGATTTCATGGACGATATGCTGCGCCTGGGCGACCGCCATGCCGTATCCGGGAATGATCATAACCTCCTTCGCATCAAGCAGCAGCTCGGCCGCCTCGGTACTGTCAATGGCGATGATGTCCCCGGCCTCTTCCTCCGGACCCGCTAACGTTGTCCCGCCGGATGTACCGAAACCGCCGGCGATTACCGCAAGGAATTTTCGATTCATGGCGCGGCACATAATGTAGCTGAGAATTGCACCGCTGCTGCCGACCAATGCACCGACGACGATGAGCAGGTCATTGTTTAGCATAAAACCGGTTGCCGCCGCCGCCCATCCCGAATAGCTGTTCAGCATCGATACCACTACCGGCATGTCGGCCCCGCCGATGGCCATGACCATATGCACCCCGAAGACCAGGGCAATGAGGGTCATCAGGACAAGCGGCAAGGTACCGCCTCCCACCGCCGACTGATTGATAAATTTTGCTCCTAACCAGATTGCCCCGAGCAGCAAAGCGAGATTGAACCAGTGCCGCGCCGGCAGCAGCACGGGTTTGCCGCCTATCCTGGCACTCAATTTCAAAAAGGCGATAATCGAACCGGAAAAAGTGAGGGCCCCGATGAGGATACCCAGATAGGTTTCTACATCGTGAATGGTTTTGTCCACCCCGGTAAGAACAGTGGTGTGATCCATAAAATTGGCAAAACCGACCAGTACGGCAGCCAGGCCGACCAGACTATGCAGGATTGCCACCAGCTCCGGCATCTGGGTCATGGCCACTTTTTTAGCGAGAACCAGACCAATGGTGCCGCCGACGATCACCCCGGCAAATAAGACAAAATAGTTGTTGGAAACAATACCGATGATGGTTGCCAGAAGGGCCATGAGCATGCCCAGCATGCCGTAATAATTTCCTCGTCTCGAGGTTTCCGGTCGGCTCAGACCGCCAAGGGCGAGGATAAACATGATGGTGGCGCCTATGTAGGCTACGCTGACAATACCTTGTGCCATGTGTTTCCTCCTATTTCCTGAACATGCTCAGCATGCGATGGGTGACGGCAAAGCCGCCGAAAATATTGACGCTGGTAATCAAAATTGCGATTCCCGCCAAAAACATGATTAGGAAACTCTCCGAGGAAATCTGCAGCAGGGCGCCGATGACAATAATGCTGCTGATGGCGTTGGTGACGCTCATCAGGGGCGTGTGCAAGGATGGCGTGACATTCCAGACAACCATATAGCCGACAAAGCAGGACAGCACAAAAACGGTAAAATGTGACATGAATGCCGGAGGCGCCACGCTGCCGAGCCCAAGTAAGCAAAGACCGCCGATGATGAAGGTGAGGACGAGGCTCGCCGGGCCCTGTTTTTTTGCCACTTTCGCTGTTTTCATGGCCGGAGCCGTCGGTTTTTTCGGGGCAGCCGACAGTTTGGGTGCAGGTGGCGGCCAGGTGATTTTGCCCTCTTTGATGACCGTCGCCCCACGAAGTATTTCATCGTCCATGTTGAGAATAATCCGGCCGTTTTTTTCAGGGGTCAGATCCGTTAAAAGATGGCGCAGATTCGTGGCGTACAGCTGACTTGACTGCGTGGCCAGGCGCGATGGCAGATCGGTATAGCCGATGATGGTCACACCGTGCTTGACCACGACCTTGTCCGCTTCGGTGAGTTTGCAGTTGCCGCCCATTTCGGCGGCGAGATCGACAATGACGCTGCCTTCCCGCATGGTCTCGACCATCGCCTCGGTGATCAGCTCCGGGGCCGGTCTGCCCGGAATGAGCGCCGTGGTAATGATGATGTCGACCTCCTTGGCCTGGCGGGCAAACAGCTCCATCTCGGCCTTAATGAATTCCTCGCTCATCACCTTGGCATAGCCGCCTTCACCGGAGCCGTCTTCATCGGCAAAATCGAGCATGAGGAACTCGCCGTCCATGCTCTCAACCTGTTCCTTGACCTCGGGACGGGTGTCAAAGGCCCGGACAATTGCGCCCAGGCTCCTGGCCGCGCCGATTGCCGAAAGGCCGGCAACTCCAGCACCTATGACCAGGACCGTTGCCGGGGGAATTTTGCCGGCTGCGGTTATCTGACCGGTGAAAAATCGACCAAAGTGCTGCGCCGCCTCAACGACGGCCCGGTAGCCGGCAATATTGGCCATGGAACTCAAGGCATCCATTTTCTGGGCGCGGGAAATACGCGGGATGGAATCCATTGCCAGCACGGAAATTTGTTTTGCGGCAAGGTTTTGCACCAGTTCCTGGTTTTGTCCGGCCTGGATAAAGCTGATCAGGGTCTGTCCTTTGTGTAACAGCTCGATCTCATTTATGGACAGATCCGGACGGGATTCGGGGGGGCGGACCTTGAGGATGATGTCGCACTCACGGTAGAGTGTCTGGGCATCTTTTGCTATGCCTGCGCCGGCGGTACGATAGGCAAAATCGGTGAACTTTGCTGCCGCCCCGGCACCCGTTTCAATGGTCACCTCGAAGCCGATTTTCTGCAGAAGCTTGGCCACTTCAGGTGTCGTTGCGACACGCTTTTCCCCTTCATGTATCTCTTTTGGTACGCCGATACGCATGCTGTATCTCCTCTGGATGTAATACGACTTGAGAGTGGCTGGAAAATAGAGGGAGAGTAAACCGTCGGGATATGATCCGGTTGTCATACTCATTCGGAAAATGATAATGTCTGCCCGGCTAAAAGACAATAAATCAAATGGGCAAGAGCTGTTTCATTTCTCGTTTTGATGGGGAGGACGTTTGCGCTCTGGGTTTCGAGCCGGAGGAACATTTGGGCAAGGGCTTTCTCGGATAGCTTCCCAGGGCTTACCGTCAGTCCCTCCGGCAGTAAGCCCTGGATTTTGGGTACCCCCTCTGAACTCAGGGGAATTTTATGGTTATTTTCTGTTCACTTCCGTCTTGTTTGGATTTGATTTTAAGATCCATGCTGCTATTGCGTACACCGAGGGCCAGGGTTGTCTCCGCTTTGCCGCCTTCGAGATGGGAGATCTCTCGCATGGCTTTGATGATTTTTTCACCAATCGGAGTGCCGGGGGAGGGGAGCTCGGCTTTTCTGTATTCAGCGGTGACTTTGACGCCTTCACTCTTCGTGGCGGCAATAGTAATTTCTTTGGCATTGCTGTTGATTCCGTGCAGAACCGCCAGGGCGATCCATTTTAATGCCGCCTCATCGATATCGGCATCATTTTTCAGTTGCGACATTTCTTTCAGCGGGTCATTGGTTGCAAAGCAGTCACAGAGCCCCTGCACTTTCTGATGTAAATTTTCAGTATCTTTCATAATGTTCTCCTTAAGGTGAGAGTGTTGAGCCTTTGGCTAAGAGGAAATTGTTTCGCACGCCGGCAGGAAAACGCTTCATGACAAAGATAATCATATTTTACAGCGAGACAAATATTTCTCTCAAAAGGCTATCCGAGAAATTCAACCGCATCCTCCGCCCGATCCACTGCAGCTGCCGTCGGCACAGGGGCTTCGCCTGCCTTTCAGGGATGCGGCCTTCTTGTTTTCATAGACGGTGCGCAATCCTTCCTCGATAAAGCCGGCTGCCGCCACGGGTTTTACCCCGGACTTGGTGAGAATATCAAAGGGCGTCGGGCCGACGCCGCTGACCAGTACGGCGCGGCAGTCACCAAGAATTTTCGCCAGCTGATGCCAGCGTTTTATGCCGCCTCCAACCGCCGGGCCTGAACGGTCCTCGACTTTACGAAACGAGCCGTCGACCTGTTCCCAGATCTCGAAGCTGCGGGCTTCGCCAAGATGCTGGTTGATGAGGATGCCTTCTTCGGTGGCGACGGCGACATAGGGGCGCATCTCAGCCGGCATGGGTTTGAGGGACGAACAGGCTGACAGGCAGCTTCTGAATTCCTCGGTGCGATCCTCATCGAGTAAACCCACCGCATCGGCCCGGCACCGGGTGCAGTGACGCATCTGCGGTAGATATTCTTCCGCTTTGGCCCGCAGCTGTTCCATCATCTGCGTATCCGGTTGAGCAATATCGCCAAAGGGTGTGTTGGCGTTGGGAAACATGGCCATGCAGTTCAGCAGATCGACACCAAGTTCCTTCATGGTCCGGGCGACATCCTCGACATGGTGATCGTTGATGCCGGGGATGACAATGCAGTTGACTTTGACGGTGATGTCATGGGCTTTCAGTTTCCTGATCGCGGCGAGCTGACGGGAGAGCAGCAGTTCGGCCGCCTGTAGGCGGTGATAGATGACATTACCGTCTTTTACCCAGGCGTAAATTTTTTGGCCGATCGTCGGATCGACAGCACAGACGGTTATGGTCACATGGGAGACTTCAATTTCTGCCAGGGCCTCGATGTAGGGACCGATAGCCAGGCCGTTGGAGGAGACGCACAGCAGGGTCTGCGGATGATTTTTCCTGATCGTGCGCATGGTGGCGATGGTTTCCAGGCCATTGGCAAAGGGGTCGCCCGGCCCGGCGATACCGGCAACGCTTATTCGCGGCTCTTTCTCCAGTACCCGCTGCATATACACACCCGCCTGCTCCGGTGAGAGGATGGTGCTGGTGACACCGGGGCGCGACTCGTTGACGCAGTCATACTTGCGGTCGCAGAAGTTGCATTTGATATTGCATTTGGGTGCGACGGGCAGATGGACCCTGCCGAATTTACCTTTGGCATCAGCATTAAAACACGGGTGGCTGCGGAAATCTTTTTTCTCCGAATTTTTCATGATATGTCCTTCGTGTAGAAATATAAAAGAGAGTTACATGTAGCTGTAGCCGACCGACGAGTCACTTTGCTTCTTGTCGATGACCGTATTGGTTATGAGGTCGAACAAGGTCTGGGCACCGTGGTAGCCGAGGTGCAGGATCCGCTGTCCGCCGACACGGTCATGGATGGGAAACCCCACGCGGATCAGGGGCAAATTTTCCTTTCTGGCAAAGGCGTATCCCTTTGAATGGCCGACGACCAGGTCGACCTGCAGTTCCTTGGCCATGGTTTCGATATCGAAGAAATCGACATCCTCCTTGACCACCGGAAGTTCGCCATCCAACCCCTCAAGGGCCGCCGCGACGGCAGAGGCAAACCTGCGGCTTTTGCCGCCCGAGGCGCAGAGTACGGTATGTATGCCGATTTCTGCGAGAAAGGAGGTCATGCCGACGACCAGGTCCTCTTCACCGTAGACAACCGCCCGCTTACCAAAAATATACTTATGACCGTCGACCATACTGTCGATCAAGCGGCCCCGGGCGGCGGTATGTCGTTCCGGAACCTGCTGCCCGCTCAGTTCGGCGAGCAGGTCAAAAAGGGCGTCGGTTGCCCGTATGCCGATCGGCAGTCCGGTGCGCAGCAGCCTGGTGCCGAATTTTCGTTCCAGCACTTTGCCGCCGGTTTCCGCCGGCAGGGTTGCGCCGAGTTCGATGGTGGCTTTCGCACCACCCATATGGGCGATGGCTTTAAGCGGTGTGCCGCCTTCAGGGATAAGCGGATAATCGTTAAGCGCTTGACCATCGAGGGTATCCGAATAATCGGGAAGAATGGTCGCATCGATGCTGAAGTCGTTGCACACTTCCCGGAGATATCTGATATCAGCGGTCGAGATAAAACCACTGAGGAGATTGATAGTTTCGTTCGGCTCCGCTTCGGTCGCCAGCTGTTCGACTACCGCCTTCACCGCCGCGTTGAAGCCTTCCATGTGCGTGCCCGAGAAACTTGGCGTCGAGACATGGACGATAAGAGGAGAGTCGGCGGTGCCGAATTCTTTGTCATATTCGGCGAGGATCATCGGCACATTGTCGCCGATGGTTTCCGTCAGACAGGTTGTTGCCACGCCGATGACTTTGGGGGCGTATTTGGTGGTGACATTTTTCAGGCCCAGTTTCAGATTCGCGCCTCCGCCGTAAATCGCCTGTTTCTCGCCCAATGAGGACGAGGCGATATCGATAGGCTCGTTGTAATGGCTGATGATATAGCGGCGCATATAGGTGGCGCAGCCCTGGGAGCCGTGCAGAAAGGGGACGCAGCTCTCGATGCCCCGGAAGGCCAGCGATGCCCCGAGGGGTTTACAGAGTTTGCAGGCGTTGGTGGTGGCGGTATAACTTGGCATCTTGGTCATGACGACACCTCCTTGTTTCTGCGGGGGACAAATTTCCAGACGGGACTCATAACCGAGCCGTACACCTCGCGGGCAAAATTGAGCATGCCCTGGAAACCGGCGAGCATCTCTTTACGTTCGTGATTGTGGTCACAGAAGGCCACGCCGAGTTTATAGGCAATAGGCCGTTCCTTGACGCCGCCGACAAAAAGATCGACGTCCTTTTCTTTCAAAAAAGACGAAAGTTCGAGGGGGTTGCTGTCATCGACGATGATGCACCCTTCGTCGGTTATTTCTTCAAGTTCGATGTAGTCCTCTTTGGTGCCGGTCTGGGAGCCGACCATGACCACGTCCATGCCGATCAGCCGAAAGGCCTTGACCAGCGAAAAGGCCTTGAAGGCCCCGCCGACATAGATCGCCGCCTTCTTGCCGGTCAGGGCTGCTTTGTATCTGGCCAATTCGGGCAACAGCGTGGCGAGTTCTTCTTTTACCAGCTGACGGGCCTTTTCCAGCATCTCCGGTTCGCCGAAATGACGGGCGACAGCGTAGAGCGCTTCGGCCATGTCTTCGACGCCGAAATAAGAGACGCGAAGAGAGGGGATGCCGTAGCCATCCTGCAGCATGTTGGCGAGATCCATGGTCGCCCCGGAACACTGCACGACATTCAATGCCGCCCCGTGGCAGCGTTGAATGTCGGCAACCCGGCCGTCGCCGGTAATATTCGCCACTACCTCAACACCGATCCGCTGGAAATATTCGCGGATCAGCCATATTTCCCCGGCAAGGTTGAAATCCCCGAGGATATTGATGGAGTGTCTGGAGATGTTGCCGATATCACCCATGCCGACCAAGCGGGCCATGGCGGTACAGGCTGCTTCGTAGCCGGCACGTTTGTTGCCCTTCTTGAAGCCTTCCGACTGGACCGGCAGCACCGGGATGCCTTTTTCCTCGGTGGCCTTCTTACACACCGCCTCCAGATCGTCGCCGATCAACCCGACGATGCAGGTCGAATAGACAAAGGCGGCTTTCGGTTTATGCAGGTCGATAAGCTCATCGAGGGCTTTGGCGAGTTTTTTCTCGCCGCCGAAGACGACATCGAGTTCCTGCAGGTCGGTGGAAAAAGAGAGCCGGTGCAGCTCGGGTCCGGATGACAGCGCCCCGCGAATATCCCAGGTGTAAACGGCACAGCCGATCGGGCCATGGACCAGGTGGAGCGCGTCGGCGATGGGGTAGAGTACCACCCGCGAACCGCAGAAAACACAGGCACGCTGGCTGACTGCGCCGGCCAGGCTGTCCTTGTTGCAGTCGATTTCAAAAGGGGCGGATCCCTTGCGGTGAATTTGTTTCGATCTGTCCTGTAAAAGAGGTGCTGTGCCCATAGGTTGCCTTCCTTTCCTAGCTAAAGTAGGTTGATTTTTTTGTTACCATCTCTTCAGCAAAGGATGTGCCAAGTGTGTGTATGGCAATTTATTGGCCTGATAACAGACGGTTGCCTGAGAGAAAAGGGGGGTGGGGCGTGCCCGAATGGTCCGGGGCGAAGGCTACAAAAGTGAAGGCTGGGCCCTTATTTTGTAGGATTTTGTTGTCGTAACATCAGGAAGTGAGAAGGTTGGAGAACCTCGGTGAACGAGGCTGCGTCTTCAGAGACTCTTCGGCCTGGTCTCTTCCAGCCATGATAGAAATTAGTACGGCGGCCAGAAAAGAGGCAGAAGGCCCACCGATACGAGCAGAGAAATAATGGTGATGGGCACGCCAACTTTCATATAATCAATGAAACGATAGCCTCCGGGGCCCATGACGAGCAGGTGAGCAGGGTGGGAGAGCGGGCTGGCAAAGCTTGAAGAAGCCGAGATGGCAACCGTCATCATCAGCAGATGCGGAGAGATGCCCAGGGAGGCGGCGGTGCTGAGCGCCACTGGGGCCATCAACACCACCAGGGCTGCGGTGGGGATGATCTGGGTGCCCAGCACCGTCACGGTAAAGAGTGCGGCAACAACCCAGCGAGGACCGAGATCGCCAACGGCGGCGATCAAAGCCGCCGCGCCCATCTGTGCCGCCCCGGTGTTTTCAAGAGCTGCGCCCAGCGGCAGCATACTGGCGATAAGAAAGACCACTTTCCACTCAATTGCCCGATACGCTTCCTCCATGGTCAAGCAGTTGAATAGCACCATCAGGGAAGCCCCGGTGAGGGCGGCAATGGAGATAGGAACAAGGCCGAGGAGAGCACTCAGAATCACCGCCACCATAATGATAACCGAGATGCGCGCCTTCTCCAGACGTGGAGCCCGTGCGACGGTCTCATCGAGGACGATAAAATTCGGGTCACGGGACAAGGCCTCGAGTTTTCGGCGTTGTCCATAGACCAGCAGGGCGTCCCCGAACTGTAAAGGCATGTCCTGAAGACCTGATCGATAAGCTGAACCCTTGCGCCAGATTGCCAGTACACTGATGCCATAGCGATCGCGGAAAAGCAGGTCGGCAAGGTTCTTGCCGGCCAGGGTGGTCCGTGGCGAGAGCAGGATTTCTGTTACCCCGATCTGCAGCGATTCCAGTTCGGCGATCAGGCTCGACGACTGCTCTGTAATCGCCAGTTCCTGAAGACCTTCCAGAATCTCCAGGTCGCGAGGGGCACCCTGCAGTATGAGCAGATCGTCGGCCTGTACTCTTTCCTCCGGCGAAGGCATGCACAACAGCTTTTCACCCCGCACCAGGGCGACCACGGTAAGCCCGAAAGCATTGCCCAGTCGGCTTTCAACCAGGTTATGTTCGGCCAGTACCGAGCCGGGCGGCACGCGTAGTGGTAAAAGTTCGGCACGGTTACCGGCAAGCGCCTTTTGTTCTTCTTCGCCGACGAAGTGCAGTTCCGAGATAAGCTTTCGACCCGTCAGCCCTTCCAGCGCCTTCCGTTCACCCTGCAGCAGCAGGCGGTCTCCAGCCGCAAGCTGGTGTCGAGGCAGATCTTTAATGTTATCTTCCGTCGGACCCTGCAGCTTCAGCACATGAACACCATGTTCCCGACGCAGCCCACTTTCCGCCAGTGTAGAACCAATAAGCGGAGATCCTTCAGTGATATGTCCTACTGCCATATGCAGGGATTTCCGGAGTTGGGCCTGGACATCGTCCGACGATTCCAATTGGAGATGCTGACTGGCATGATACCGTAGCACGTGTTCGGGACTGCCATGGGCAATGAGTATATCTCCTGTCTGCAGTACGTCGTCCGGGCGGGGAGCGAGCATCAACACTCCCTTTCGTTTCAGTGCCAGCACGGTCATATAGAGGGCGGTGCCTAATCTGCTCTCGGCTATTGTCCTGCCGTCAAGCGGCGATCCGGCGGGTATCTGGGTCGTGAAAATATGCGTACTGAGCTGGTAGGAAGTACCAATCGCACCGGTGCCGCCGGAAGTATCAAGGGAACGGTTGTTGGGCAGGAGGTGTCTGCCAACAAGCACCATGAAGGTGATACCGGCGATAACGATTGCGGCGGTGATTGGCGTGAAGTCAAAAATGGCAAAAGGCTGAAGCCCTGCATTGCGCATGGCATCGGTGACCAAAATATTTGGTGGAGTTGAGATACCGGTAAAGGGACCACCTAAAAGACAACCAAGTGCCAGCGGCATGAGCAGGCGAGAGGGGGGGCGCCCGCTGCGGCGTGCCAGCTCCATGGTCGCCGGCAGTAAAATAGCCGCAACGGTAACGGTATTGATGAGCGCCGACAATATACTGGCAGAGATCATCAGCACAAACAGAAGCTTCACTTCGCTGCCTTTGGCAAATCTTTGCAGCGGCAGGCCGAGCTGGTGGGCAATGCCTGTACGCGTCAGACCCGTAGAGAGGATAAACAAGGCCCAGACCGTGACCACGGCAGGACTGCTGAAGCCGGATAATGCCTCTTGCGCCGTGACTAAACCGGTGAGGGAAAGGGCCGACAGTACCAGCAGCCCCACCAGATCGACACGCAGCCAGCCGCCTATAAACAGGATTAAGGCGACGGCTATGATAACGAACAGCAGGATAACATCAAATGTCAAAAGGAACCCCCCCTGAATTATCGCCTACCTTTTAAAAAATGAATGAAGATTTTTTGAGCAGATTTGCCTCGGCCATGAACGGGACGCTGTCAGGAGAGGTCATTTGCAGAGCGGCAGTGAACGTGGACAAAGGTATCAGGTATAGAATTTGAAGACAACAGAAAAGAGAGTAACTGCCCTCTGTAGAGATCCGGGCGATCGTCAGGATCTCGTCGATTGCTGGTCATATATAACCAGTGGTTAAATATGACCAGCAGAAGTTCGCCAGCTATTGATCAAGCCGCAAATGTTCATGGGTAAATTATCATATAAAAGTTCCTACTTACGACACAGTCGATCAAGTGACAGGGAACAGGCGTAAAAATTGCATTAACGAGAATGGACACCTTGAGCGACGACAAATACTGTTCTGTTCACGTTTTGGCAGATCTCTGCCGATTTTACATTCTATTGGAGGTTCTAAATGCAATTAACGAAGGAAGCACTAAAGGCTGCAATTCTTGAGAAAGCTGGAACATCACCGAAAGCGCAGCTGTACATCAAAGATTTCTATGCCTGTGATCCGGAGACAAAGCCACGTGACTTGAAAAATGTGGCAAACGACCTCGTGAAAGAGGGGAAGCTTATGTTCTGGTCTTCGGGATCAACAACCATGTACGCGCTGCAAAGCCGAATTAAAAATGAAGAGGGTGTCGCGGGCATTTGAGCCTCAGCTACTCAAGGAGGATGAAATGACCTCACAGATGGTGAAGTTTTATCCTCAACCAAGACAGCTTGTACCGGCATTCTGGATTCGACAGGGCTTTCCTGCATAGGGAAAGCCCTGGTTGTTTTGGTCGATTGCCGAAATTGACGGTGAACCGCCCATTGGTACGACGTATCCATACGTTTGTAAACGTTGGATATGGAGATATCGAAATACCCATTGAGCCGCTGCCAATGGAACAGCCATAAAACCCTGCCGTAAATAATCGGGACAAGATCCTGCTGCTTTGTGTAATCCATTTACATCCATCATTTGGATGCCGGGATGCGGTGAATATAACTAACCGTGACGAATCAGCATGAGCTGATCACTTCGTTATAACTTCCTTTGCCGGTCCGGGCCTTTCCTTGGCCGTCGTGTTTTGACGAGACCACCACTGGAGCATATATCTTGCTCTCTGGCAGAGGTTGTTCCTGTAGCCATACGCCTTCGTGGGAGCAGATAATCCAGCATAATAATGGCTATAACCGCATCACAGCGTCATCGTATCACGCGTAACGGCAAGCCTTACAAGGAGTACCGTCAATGAAGGTCATCCCCACGAACACCCGGAGAAATGTCTTGCACTTTCTCGGCGATCTCGTCAAGAAAAGGTCTGCGAAAATGACCTCCACCGAAGAACCGCCGCTTCGGTCGGAGCTTTTCGGCAGCGATCAGATGAAGCTGCATGGCCGAGCTCTTGCCAAGGGTCATGCGCTGCATCCTGATCGTCTACCGGACCAGCTGCTGTCCCGGCTTGCCGAGAATGAGACGGTACTGGTCGACGTCTGCCGTCTTTTGACTGAGGCGGTCACTGCCAACCGGGCGATTGTCCCGGCCGGAGAATGGCTGCTTGACAACTTTTACTTGATTGAAGAACAGATCCGTGCGGCAAAACTCCATCTGCCGAAGGGCTACAGCCGTGAATTGCCGCGATTGCTGAATGGGCCATCGGCGGGCCTGCCGCGGGTGTACGACATAGCGCTGGAGACGATCTCCCATGGAGACGGCCGGGTCGGCAGCGAAAGCCTCAGCAGTTTCGTCTCCTCCTATCAGGCGGTCACCGTCCTGAAACTGGGTGAACTCTGGGCCATTCCGATCATGCTGCGTCTCGCCCTGATTGAAAACCTGAGGCGGATCACCGCCCGCATCGCCATGGACAGAATTCATCGCAACCTCGCTGATCACTGGGCCGATCAAATGGTCAAGATCGCCACCGAGGATCCGAAAAACCTCATTGTGGTGATCGCCGACATGGCCCGGTCAAATCCACCGATGGTCAGCTCCTTTGTTGCCGAATTGACCCGCCGCCTCAAGGGCCAGGGCCCGGCATTGGCCCTGCCGCTTACCTGGTTGGAACAACGATTGTCCGAATTCGCCCTGACCATCGAACAACTGGTGCAGGCGGAAACACAGCAGCAGGCGGCCGACCAGGTCTCGGTGAGCAGCAGCATCGGCAGTCTCCGCTATCTCAGCACCATGGACTGGGGCGAGTTCGTCGAGACGATGAGCGTGGTCGAGCAGGTCCTGCGGGAAGATCCCGCCGATGTCTATGGCCGGATGGATTTTGCCAGCCGCGACCGCTATCGCCATGTCGTTGAAAAAATCGCCGTCCGCAGTTCCCGCTTCGAGGACCAGGTAGCGCGTCAGGCGATCGGCCTGGCACAAAAAGCCGCAGCCGCAAAAGGCGGTGACCGTACGGCCCACGTTGGTTTCTACCTTGTCGATGCGGGTCTAGCCGAACTCGAACACAGGGCTGGAGTTCGCTTTTCACCCGCCGAAGTGCTTGTCAAAGTCGTCCGCCGCGTTCCTTTTTCGATGTATGCTGGGGCTATTCTTTTGCTGACCGCCCTGCTGGCCGGATTCTTTACGGTGAAAGCCGCCTCCGATGGCCTGCAGTCGTGGCCGCTCTGGCTGTTCGCGCTGCTTGCCTTTCTTGGTGCCAGTCAGGCGGCGGTCGCCCTGGTAAACTGGCTGGCGACCGCAGTGGTAACGCCGCAATCGCTGCCGCGCCTGGATTTATCCAAAGGGATTCCAGCAGAACTGCGAACCCTGGTTGTGGTGCCGACGATGTTGACCGGTGCTGACAACATAGAAGAGCTGATCGAGGCCATGGAGGTGCGGTTTCTGGCCAATCGGGATCCCCACCTCCATTTTTGCCTGCTCACCGATTTTCGCGATGCCGATGAAGAAAACCTGGCGGAAGACGGACCCTTGCTCGACATGGCCCACCGGAAAACAGAACAATTGAATGAAAAATATTGCATAGCCGGGGGCGATATTTTTTTTCTGTTGCATCGGCCGCGCCGGTGGAATCCACAGGAGAAAAGGTGGATGGGCTACGAGCGGAAACGAGGCAAACTTGCCGACTTAAACAAGCTGCTGCGTGACACCAGTAACCTGCGCTTCGCCCCTTTTGCCCTTGTCGTCGGCGACACGGCCATCCTGTCGGCGGTGAAGTACGTGATTACTCTCGATACCGACACCCTATTGGCCCGCGATTCGGCCTGGCAGTTTATCGGCGCCATGGCCCATCCCCTCAACCGGCCACTCTATGATGAAGACAAACAGCGGGTGGTTGCCGGTTACACCATTCTTCAGCCACGGGTGGCAATCAGCCTGTCCGGGGCGAATCGGTCGCTCTATGCCCGTCTGTGCGGCAGTGATCCCGGCATCGATCCGTATACCCGCGCTGTTTCCGATGTGTATCAGGATCTGTTTGGTGAAGGCTCCTTCATCGGCAAAGGCATCTATGAGGTCGATGCCTTCGCGCAGGCGTTGGCCGGACGGTTCCCTGACAACCTCATCCTGAGCCACGATCTGCTCGAGGGCTGCTACGCCAGAGCAGGGCTGCAGAGCGATGTGCAGTTGTACGAGGAGTACCCGTCCCGCTACAGCGACGATGTGCATCGCCGCTATCGATGGATTCGCGGGGATTGGCAGATTGCCCGCTGGCTGTTGCCCTGGGTGCCCGATCGGGACAACCAGTTGCGCAAAAACCCCTTGTCGATGCTGTCGCGCTGGAAGATCTTCGATAATCTGCGGCGCAGCCTGATGGCGGCGGCCTCGGTTTTCCTGCTGCTGCTCGGCTGGACGGTACTCGCCTCTCCCTGGTTCTGGACCCTGGCGGTGATCGGCATGATCGTCATCCCTTCACTGCTGGCCTCGGCCTTGAACGTCCTGCAGAAGCCGGCCGATGTGACGCTCGGTCAACATCTGGCAAGCAACATGCACGCGGCCGGCCGCCACTGTCTGCAACCGCTGTTCACCCTGGTGTGTTTACCCCATGAAGCTTTTTATAGTCTGGATGGTGTGTTGCGCACGCTCTGGCGAATGCATATCTCACACCGGCGGCTGCTTCAGTGGAACCCGTCGGGTGACGTGGGCAGCGCCGAACGCCCGGGCCTTCTTGGTTCCTGCCGGTCGATGTGCAGCGCCCCGGTTTTTGCCACCGTTACGGCAGGAGCCATCGCCCTGCTGCAACCGGCTGCCCTTACCGTTGCCGTGCCGATTCTGGTTGGATGGTTTTGTTCGCCGCTGATCACCTGGTGGATGAGCAGGCCGCTTGCCCGCCGTACCGAAAAGTTGACCGCCGGGCAGACGCTTTTTCTCCGCCGACTGTCCCGAAGAACCTGGGCCTTCTTCGAGACCTTCGTCAGCAGGGAGGACCATTGGCTGCCGCCGGATAATTTCCAGGAACATCCGGTCGGCGTCATCGCCCACCGGACTTCGCCGACCAACATGGGGCTTGCCCTGCTGGCCAATTTATCAGCCTACGATTTCGGTTATATCTCCGCCGGAAAACTCATGGAACGAACGGAAAACACTCTGCACTCCATGGAATCCCTTGAACGGCATCGCGGCCACTTTTATAACTGGTACGACACCCAATCCCTGACGCCGCTGCACCCTCTTTATATTTCGTCGGTTGACAGCGGCAATCTGGCAGGCCATCTTCTCACTTTAGCCTCTGGTCTGCGAAGACTTGTCGATCTGCCGATTGCCGGCAGCCGATTGTTTGCCGCCCTGAGTGATACCCTGGCGGTTTTGCGTGACGTGGGCGGGAGCACCCTGGCCGGCCTGCGGAATGAATTGCACAGGCAGCTCGATCAGGCAGCAGCCGTCCCGCCGGCCAGCCTGATCGAGCTGCGGTTGTGTCTGCTGCGGCTGACAAGCTCTGCGGCCCTGCTGGTCGCGGAAGCGGTAGCAATTGATACCGACCCCGGCAGTCAGGTGCGGTGGTGGGCCCAGGCCTTTGCCGATCAGTGCCGCGACGCCCTGGATGAGCTGACCCTGCTCGCGCCGTGGATGGAGTGTTTGTCCTCTTCAGATGAACCCGGCGCATGTGGAGACGGTGACAGGATGCCAAGCCTCCGCCAGGTGGTGGAATTGGAACGCAATTTCCCGGCCGGGAGCAGGCCGGCCGCAACCCGCATGGCGACCATCATAAATCTGGCCCTGCGCATAAACCGGCTCGCCCAGATGGAATACGGCTTTCTTTACGATCCCTCGCAGCGTCTGCTGACCATCGGGTACAATGTCGGCGAACATCGCCGGGATCCCAGCTGTTACGATCTCCTGGCTTCGGAAGCGCGGCTTGCCGGTTTCGTGGCCATTGCCCAGGGACAACTGCCGCAGGAAAGCTGGTTTGCCCTCGGGCGTCTGCTGACGACCACGGGAGGCGAATCGATTCTTCTGTCGTGGAGCGGTTCGATGTTCGAATATTTAATGCCGCTGCTCGTCATGCCGACTTACGAAAACACTCTGCTTCACCAGACCTGCAAGGCGGCGGTGGCCAGCCAGATCGAATACGGTAAAAAACGCGGGGTACCCTGGGGCATTTCTGAATGCGGCTATAATGCCATCGATGTGCATCATAACTATCAATACCGCGCCTTTGGCGTTCCCGGGCTGGGACTGAAGCGCGGGCTCGCCGAAGATCTGGTCATCGCTCCCTATGCCTCGGTGATGGCGCTGATGGTGGCTCCCGAAAAGGCCTGTCTCAATCTTGAACGCCTGACTGCAGAAGGCTTTGCCGGAAAATACGGTTTCTATGAAGCCATCGATTACACCGCCTCCCGTCTGCCGCCCGGCCAGACCAAGGTGATCGTGCGGTCGTTCATGGCCCACCACCAGGGCATGAGCTTTCTCTCTCTGGCTTCTTTGCTTCTTGGTCGGCCGATGCAGCAAAGATTCGAGTCGGAACCGCTGTTCCAGGCGACGCTCTTGCTGCTGCAGGAGAAAATCCCCAAGGCAACGACTTTTTATGCCCACACCTCGGAGCTGGCCGGGCATCAAATGGCTGGCGGCGGGCAGGAGGCACCGCTCCGGGTTTTCAAGAGTCCCGACTCGCCGTATCCGGAGGCCCATCTCCTGTCAAACAGCAGATATCACGTAATGATCACTGCTGTCGGCGGCGGCTACAGCCGCTGGCAAGACCTTGACATCACCCGCTGGCGCGAGGACAGTACCTGTGACAACTGGGGCACTTTCTGTTATATCCGTGATGTAAACAGCGGCAGATTCTGGTCGACGACTCACCAACCGACTTTGAAGCGGGGCACAAATTTTGAGGCGGTGTTCTCAGAGGGACGGGCCGAGTTTCGCAGTCGTTACGACGAGCTGGACGCCTATACCGAGATTGTCGTGTCGTCCGACGACGATGTCGAGCTGCGGCGGGTAAAGGTTACCAACCGCACTCGCCGGACAAGAGAGATCGATGTAACCAGTTATGCCGAGGTGGTTCTGGCAACGTCCATAGCCGACGCGCTGCACCCGGCTTTCAGCAATCTCTTCGTCCAGACGGAAATAATCCCGGAACAGCGGGCCATCCTCTGCACCCGCAGGCCTCGGTCGCGAGGTGAACAGGCGCCCTGGATGCTGCATCTGATGGCCATTCACGGGACAGATGTCGAGGAGATTTCCTATGAAACCGACCGCCTCCAGTTCATCGGCCGCGGCAACAGCAGTGCCAACCCGCAAGCCCTGGGCGGGGATGCCGGCAGCGATAACAGCCTTTCCGGCAGTCAGGGTTCGGTGCTTGATCCGATAGTCGCCATCCGCTCGCGGTTTTTCGTTAAGCCGGGCGAATCGGTGACGATAATGATGGTTACCGGTATCGGCGCCAGCCGTGATGAAGCAATGAGTCTCGTGGAGAAATATCAGGATCGCTATCTCGCCGATCGAGCTTTCGACCTGGCCTGGACCCATGGCCAGGTACTGCTGCGCCAGATCAACGCTACCGACGCTGACGCCCATCTCTATGGCCGCCTGGCCGGAGCGGTCCTCTATGCCAACGGCGCGTTGCGTGCCGATACGGACACTCTCAAAAAGAACAACCGCGGTCAATCCGGTCTGTGGGGCTATGCCATTTCCGGTGATCTGCCGATTGTCCTGCTGCAGATTGCCGATCCGGCCAATATCGATCTGGTGCGGCAACTGGTTCAGGCCCACGCCTATTGGCGGTTGAAAGGCCTGGCGGTGGATCTGGTGATCTGGAACGAAGATCATGCCGGATACCGGCAGCTTCTCCACGACCAGATCGTCGATCATATCGCCGGAATAGAAGCCAGTATCACCGAACGACACGGCGGCATCTTCGTGCGCCTCGCCGATCAGATAGCTGAGGAGGATCGCATCCTGTTTCAGGCTGTTGCCCGGGTTATTCTCACCGACAGTAAAGGGACGCTTGCCGAGCAGATCGGCGGGCGCAGCCTGCAGGGGATACATGTCCCCACGCTCATCCCCACCCGGACCCTCCGTCGCGAACCAGAGGCGGCAGCGTCCCAGCCGCGCCACGATTTACTGTTTTTTAACGGCCTTGGCGGCTTTACTCCGGATGGTCGCGAATATGTCATCACCACCACTGCTGGTGACCGAACCCCGGCGCCGTGGGTAAACGTGCTGGCCAATCCTTCTTTCGGTACGATAATCGGTGAAAGCGGTCCGGTCTGCACCTGGAACGAGAATGCCCATGAATTCCGACTGACCCCCTGGGCCAACGATCCGGTCAGCGACGTCAGCGGTGAGGCCTTTTACCTTCGCGATGAAGAGCGGGGTCACTTCTGGTCGCCAACACCTTCACCCTGCCGCGGCGCTTCGCCCTACGTCACCCGGCATGGCTTCGGCTATACCGTCTTTGAATGTACGGAACGCGGCATCCGCTCCGAGCTGTGGTTGTACGTGGCTCTCGATGCACCAATTAAATTTGCGGTACTGAAAGTGCGCAACGAATCGGACCGGTCCCGGAAACTTTCGGCCACCGGCTATGTCGAATGGGTGCTTGGAGACCTGCGGCGAAAATCGACCATGCATGTTGTTACCGCCATTGAGCCGAAAAGCGGCGCACTCCTCGCCGTCAACCCCTACAATACCGAGTTCCCCAACCGCACGGCGTTCTTTGATGTGGATGACCGGAATCGCAGCATAACCGGCGACCGGACCGAATTTTTAGGCCGTAACGGAACCCTGGCGACACCTGCCGCGATGGGCCGGATCCGCCTGTCCGGGAGGGTCGGGGCTGCCTTTGATCCATGCGCCGCCATCCAGGTAAGTTTCGACCTTGCTGCCGGGCAGGAGCGGGAGATCGTCTTCAGGCTCGGTGTTGGACAAGACCGGGATGAAGCCGAAAAACTGATCAATCGATTCCACGGCGGAGCCGCCGCCCGCGTCGCCCTCGACACGGTCTGGCAGCACTGGGCCCATACCCTCGGCGCAGTCCATGTCGAGACACCGGATCAATCCCTCAATGTTCTGGCCAACGGCTGGCTCCTCTATCAGACTCTCGCCTGTCGGCTTTGGGCGCGCTGCGCAACGTACCAGTCGGGCGGTGCCTTTGGCTTCCGCGATCAGCTGCAGGACGTGATGGCCCTGCTCTACACCCGGCCGAACCTGGTGCGGGAGCATCTGCTGCTTGCGGCATCCCGGCAATTCGAGGAAGGAGACGTGCAGCACTGGTGGCATCCGCCGATCGGTCGAGGCGTACGTACCCATTGTTCCGACGATTACCTCTGGCTGGTGCTGACCGCCTGCCGCTATGTTCTTACCACCGGCGACAGCGGCGTGCTCGATGAGCAGATCCACTTCCTCCGGGGACGGGAAGTAAACGCCGATGAAGACTCGTATTACGATTTGCCGATCCGCACCGATGAGACGGCCTGTCTCTATGACCACTGTGTCCGGGCCATTCTCAACAGCCTCCGGTTTGGCGGGCATGGCCTGCCGCTGATCGGCTCCTGCGACTGGAATGACGGGATGAATCTGGTCGGCGAACACGGCAGAGGCGAAAGCGTCTGGTTGGGATTTTTTCTTTACGAGGTCCTCATGCGCTTTGCTGAAGTTGCGGACCTGCGCAATGACATAGCCATGGTCGAACGCTGCCATGCAGAGGCCGAAAAACTGCAGCGCAATATCGAGGAGCATGGCTGGGACGGCGAGTGGTATCGCCGAGCCTATTTCGACGACGGGACGCCGCTCGGTTCAATGGAGAACTCCGAATGCCGCATCGATTCCATCGCCCAGAGCTGGTCCGTGCTGTCCGGCGCGGGAAATGAAGGGCGCTCCCGCCAGGCCATGGAGGCAGTCGACAAGCACCTCGTCCGCCGTGAGCATGACCTTGTTCAGCTTCTCGATCCGCCGTTTGACACGTCGGCGCTTAATCCCGGCTATATCAAAGGCTACGTTCCCGGTGTGCGCGAAAACGGCGGGCAATACACTCATGCGGCAATCTGGACGGCCATGGCCTTTGCGCGCCAGGGCGACAACCGGCGGGCCTGGGAGATTTTCACCATGATCAACCCGATACATCATGGCCGAACGCCGGCCGAGACTGCCGTCTACAAGGTCGAACCCTACGTCGTTGCCGCCGATGTTTATGCGGTAGCCCCGCATACCGGACGCGGCGGCTGGACCTGGTACACCGGATCGGCGGCATGGATGTATCGGCTCATCGTCGAATCGCTGTTGGGTTTGCGGCTCGACGTCGACAGGCTGCATTTCAGTCCGTGCCTGCCGGCCGATTGGCCGGGCTTCACCATGCACTATCGCTTCCGGGAGACTATCTATCATATCAACGTCCGGCAAGGGGTCTCCGGCAACAGCGCAAGACAGGTAAAGGTAAATGGCAAGGAGCTCAACGATACGATCATCCCCTTGGTGGATGACCATAAAGAACACTGGGTAGAGGTGAACATATCGGCGGCAGGCAAATGAGCAGGAGCACAGGCTAGATTGATGTGCCTGGTTATCGAGGGAGTCCAGAGCGCATATCACCTTTCCCGGGCCAGCAGTGCGGCGCCAAATGCACCGATACACTGCGGATCCTCGGGGATGAACACCCTGCGGCCAAGTCTCTTGGCGAGCAGGGAGGTCATGCAGGGGTTTTTAGCGACCCCGCCGGTAAAGACGATATCGCCCTCCGATGATACCCGGTTGATCATGCCGGCGGCTCGGCGAATGACGCTTGCGTGCAGGCCAAGGGCGATCTCCCGGGGGTTCGTGCCCTTGGCAATCAGGGAGGTTACTTCCGATTCGGCAAAGACGGTGCACATGCTGGAGATATGCACATCCTGCTCGGCAAGAAGAGCTTCCTTGCCGAAGGCCTCGATCGCGCAGCCAAGGGTTCTGGCCATTACCTCGAGAAATTTACCTGTCCCGGCGGCACAGCGGTCGTTCATCTCGAATTTTTTCACCCGGCCATTTTCGGCGAGAGCAATAGCCTTGCTGTCCTGGCCGCCAATGTCGAGAATGGTCAGGGCCTGGGGAAAAAAAACTCGCGCCCCGGTGGCATGCGCCTTTATTTCCGTGACTGTCGGTGATTCAAAGGCAAGTTCGAAAAGAGTTCGCCCATACCCGGTGGCCATAATACAATCGTATTGTACCCCGGCAAGCAACTTTTTTGCTTCGGCCATGGGATCAAAGTTGGTGTCCGACTGCAGACTTTCGACAATTTTTCCTTCTTCATTCACCACGACCAGCTCAATGGTCCTTGAGCCGATATCGATTCCAGCAAAACGCTTGTGCACTCTAATGTCTCCTAGCGAAGTTGTTCAATGAACGCTTCAACCCGCGTTTTCAGTTGTCCCACGTCTTCCATGCTGTAATCGGTTTCAATGCGCAGGCAGGGGATATCTTTCTGCTCCAGCGCCTTTTCCACCGGCATCGATTCCATAAGATACGGTTGACAGAACTGCAAGCCATAGTGGATGACGCCATCCGCCCGGTAGTCGGTGACCATTTCCTGAATATGGTCAAGACGTTCATGGTTGGGTGTGAAAATGGCGCAATCAACCTGGAAATAGCGGTCGACAAGGGCATCGAGCATCGTATCGATGGTCGTTCCGGAGTCATCGGTGAGATTGCGTGTGCCGCGTTCCCCGACGCAGCTTTCTTCCCCGACAATGACCGCGCCGGAAGTTTCTATAATCCAGGGCAGTTTCCAGTTGGGCACCGCCTGGGGACAACCGGAAATAAGAATGCGTGGCGTACGGGCGGGGAAAACGCCATCATTTACCGCTATGCGTTTTTCCAGCTCATCGCATATTTTGTTGACCGACTCGGTAAATCTGGCCGGATTGTCATAAAAGAACACCTGGTTGGCCAGCAGGGCATCAAGGCCGGAGATGGTTACCGGATCAGATTTCCGCAGCGACGAAAGGCGGTGCATCGCCGCCCGCTTGGCGTTCACCGTCTTGATCGCCTGCTGCAAGGATTCCACGGTGATAGAAACCCCGGTCAATTGTTCGACCGCTGTCTTGAACCGCTGGAATTCACTTTTGAGCAACGCTTTGCCGTTCGCCGATTTCACCTGGGGGAGATCCATGACATAGAGGTTTTCAACGAGATGGCCAAGTGATTCGTAGGCTTTTTTCTTGCCGTCGCAGGTGTTTTCTCCGACGATCATGTCGGCGCTCTCCAGGTAGGGACAGACCTTGCCCAGCTTGAAACCGAAAGAGGATTTAATCAGCGCGCAGGTGTTGCGCGGGAGTATTCTCTCCACGTCTTCCATAGCAAAATCGGCACCGGAACAGAGCCCAACCAGCGTGGCGTTGGCGGCGAGGGCAA
Source organism: Desulfopila aestuarii DSM 18488 (assembly GCA_945863875.1). Taxonomy (GTDB): domain Bacteria; phylum Desulfobacterota; class Desulfobulbia; order Desulfobulbales; family Desulfocapsaceae; genus Desulforhopalus_A; species Desulforhopalus_A aestuarii_A. The sequence goes on along the minus strand of CAMBBS010000002.1, from coordinate 191,082 downwards.
TCTCTTCAGGAACAAAAACGCAATAAGAACCGATGATTTTCCTGCCGGCCTCTTTCTCATCGAGTAATTCGCGGATGCGCAGACCATGGACCTCACTCATGACAAAATCAAAATAGCCCATCCCATCCGGGCGATTCTTCTGGGATAAAAATATATCGCCATATGCCTGTCCCAGGACGCCAAGCAGTGCATCGTGCGCCTCAAGATCAAGCCCTAGTTCCGTCCACATTAATCGATAATCCTCGCCCATCCTCTTCACCTTTTTTCTTTTGTTTATTCAAGGCCGATGTCGGCCTGCACGTTGTTCGTCCGTCGCGTTGTGATAGGGGCATGATATGCTTCTGCCCAGACGCTCATGGGGTGAAGTTATAGTTGAATGGATCTATTTGTCAAACTGGATATTCCTATGGTTGGGCGGCTATCGGAAGGGTTATCCGATCAAAAAGCACCCGCCGCTCGAAGCGGTACCTTCTCATGCATAATGATCAGCACAGGAGAGAGGTCTCGTTTCTTGTACACAAAAATGGTAGAGTAGGGCCGGTGTGTCGTGCGGCCAGGGCTGATTTAGCCAGTCTTGTCTATAGAATAAAGATGAGAATAATAAAAAAAGGAGGAGTGACCGAGCATGGTGGATCTGACCCTGTGTCAACGAATAATTGAGAATATCGGCCGGGTCATTATCGGCAAGGAGGAAGTTGTCCGCCTGCTTATGACGTCTCTTTTGGCCGATGGTCATGTCCTGCTCGAGGATGTGCCAGGTCTGGGCAAGACGCTTATCGCCAAATCCCTGGCGCTCTCCATCGGCGGGACCTTCAAGCGGGTGCAGTTCACCCCGGACCTGCTGCCATCGGATATCACCGGCTTTAATGTCTTCAATCAGCAGACCGGCCAGTTCACCTTTCAGGCCGGACCGGTGATGAGTAATGTGCTGTTGGCCGACGAGGTCAATCGTACCATCCAGCGTACCCAGTCCAGCCTGCTGGAAAGCATGGAAGAACGTCAGGTTACCGTGGACGGGCAGACCATGGCCTTACCCGCGCCTTTTTTTGTCATCGCCACCCAGAATCCCATCGAGCAGGAAGGGACCTTTCCCCTGCCCGAGGCGCAGCTCGACCGGTTCCTCCTGCGTATTCATCTGGGATACCCCAGCCGCGAAGAGGAAATTGCCATCATGGCCCGCTTCCAAAAGGACGAACCCCTGCTGGAGCTCGGTGCCGTCGCCGCACCTTGGGAAATCGTCGCCATGCAAAAGGCGCGAAAGGAGATTCGCGTGGCAGACCCCATCCGCCACTATATTGCCGATATCGTCCGGGCCACCCGGCAGGAACCGACCATTCTGTTCGGGGCCAGCCCCCGCGGAGCCCTTGGGTTGCAGCGGGCAGGGCAGGCCTATGCCGCCCTGCAGGCCCGGGACTATGTGCTGCCGGACGACATCAAGGCCCTGTGTCGGCCCGTTCTCAGCCATCGGTTGATTCTCCGCGAAGAAGAACGGTTCCGGGGGACTACCGTTGACCAGGTTCTCGATGATATCATCGCCCGCATCCCCGTTCCAATCGGCGTCCGCTGAAAAAAACCATGGCAGTCGTTGACGACAGGGAAGCAACCTTTTTAAAATTCGGCCTCATGCAGCTGCTTCTCCTCGGGCTGCTGGCCTTCTCCCTCGTTCATTCCCAGAAAAATCTGACCCTGTTGCTCGTGCTCCTGCTGGCCTTTGTCTACGGCGCCTGGCTCTGGAGTCGGCTCAGTCTTGACCGGCTGCAGGTCTGCGCGTCTTTTGACCGGGACCGGGTTTTTCCCGGCGAACCGGTGCAGATGGCGATCGTCGCTGAAAATCGGCAGCCACTGCCGGTGTGGATGCGGGTGATTGTTCCCGTTCCCGGCTCGGTCGAGGATGCATCCGGTCAGCTCGCACCGGTCCGGGAGCAGGGTCTGTTGTGGTATCAATCGGTGCATTTTTCCTGGCGTCTTCGGCCGCGGCAGCGCGGCATCTATCGGCTCGGCCCGCCGCGGGTGGTATGCGGGGATCTGCTCGGCATCTACCCCCGGGAAAAGGTTCTGATGCAACAGCCGCTCGACCTGATCGTCTACCCGCGCCTGCTGCCGCTGCGGCCCTTTGTATACATTAAAAAAGATCTCTTCGGCAGTCCGGGGGCGAAGAGCCCGGTCGAAGACCCGATCTACCTTCTCGGCACCCGCGAGTACCACGCCGGCCGGCCATCCCGCTATATCCACTGGACCGCCAGCGCCAGGTTGAACCGGTTGCAGGAAAGGGTTTTTGAACCCTCGCGCCAGGCCCGGGCGCTGTTTGTCCTCGATGTCGGCCCCTTTGCCGCGGCGGCGGCTGCTGCCAGCTTTGAGAGGACGGTGTCGGGGCTCGCCTCGCTGGCTGTGGAGTGTGAACGGCAGGGTTTCGCCGTCGGTCTGGTTACCAACGGCGTCATGACCGGCAATCGATCACCATTTGTCACGGTGGCCCGAAGCGCCCGTCAGTCGACCCTGATGCTCGAGACACTGGCCGGGGTGGAGATGACCTGCCGCCGGACCATCGGCGACTATCTCCGGCAGGTGCGAGGACTGAACAGCGGCCTGAGCTGTATCCTCTTTACCCTGCACCGGCCGGAGAAGGCATATGAGCCGGTACACCTCCTGCGGCGGAAAAAAATCACGGTGACCACGGTCTATTGTACCCAGTCCGGCCACCCGGCCCCGTCCGGCTTTCCCGGAGAACGAGTACTGCCGCTGGACCACCTGCTGCCGGAGGCTCGACCCGCATGAACGACAGGAGGGAATGGCTGATCCTGGCGGCTCTGCTGGGTATGGATCTCAGCTGGCTGTATGGCTGGGCTTCGCTGATCATGCTCGCCGGTTTTCGCCAGCCTTTGCCGCATCTGACGGCACTCGGTATCGCCATGTTGGCCACGCTGCTGACCGTTTCCCATCATCGCCGCGGCTGGCGGATCTATCAGATCGGCGCCCTGCACCTGACCGCTCTGCTCCTGGCCTGTGCCGTTCTCATCTATGGCGTTGAAACCCCGGCGTACTCATTTTTCGAAATGGCCTGGGGAGCTGATTTTTTTACCATGTCCAGAACGCCGCTGCACTGGCTGCGGCTGGCGGTGACTCTTTGCTGCTGCTGTGCCCTGTGGATAACGGGAACCCGGTTGGCTCTGCTGCCGAGAAGCCATGTCACGGTATCTAATCACTTTGATTTCGGTGTCATCGCCCTGGTGTTGCTGCACCTGCTTGAGATGCTCCTCTTGGTCGAAGGGGGCATTATTCTTACCGGGCTTTCCCTGCCGCGGCTGCTCCTGGCTTTTTTTGCCTTCACTGTACCGGCTTTCTGCCTGGCCCGCTGCGGCACGGGGCAAGGGACAAGCGGTTTCATCTCCGGCTTTCGCGGCATCGGTGCGGCAGTCAGTTTTCTCGCCCTGGTGCTGCTGCTGGGCGGCGGCGTCACCGCCTTGTCTCTGCCGTATCTGGCCGTGGCTGCCGAGACCGGGGTGGCGGTTCTGAAAACGGTGACCGCGCCGCTTTGTGCACTCTTGCTGCGTATTCTGACCTTTGTCTTTGGCCCTGGCCGCCTTCGCTCGGATGCGGCAGGTTCCGGCTCGGCGGCGGATGCCTCCATCCAGCTAATCGCTGAACAGCCGGTGCAGGGATGGCTGCTGCTGGTGCAGAAAATCCTTCTTGTTTTCGCTGCCGGCCTGGGTGTGCTGCTCGCGCTTGCTTTGTGCGCCTTGCTCGTCTGGCAGCTGGTCTGGTGGCTCACCAAGAAAACTGACAGGGCAGTGCCTGGTCCCAGCCCCTGGCGGCTGTTCTGGCAACTGCTGCGCACCATTCTTGCCGCAGTCATGGTCCTGCCGGGGAAATTGCGCGGTACGGGCAGACCTTCCCGGAGTCCCGTTCAGCTCTATCTGTCCCTGATGAACTGGGGTGCTGTGAGTGGGCTGCCCCTCGCGCCGTCGGAAACGCCGAGGGAATATGGCCGGCGGCTGATTAAACGGCTGCCGGCGGTAACCGACGAAATCGAACTTATTATCGCCGTGCACAATGCATCCGTCTATGGCGGACGAACCGGACAGGGGGAGCGGCTGCACCACGCCTGGGCGGCCTGCACCAGACTGCGCAGTCCCCGGCTCTGGCCGGTACGCCTCAAGTCCCTGCTCTTTCGCTGAATTATCCTCTGTTGCTCCTCGGTGCCTGGGGGGATGTGTGCAGCATGATCCGTCACCGGCCTTGGCAGAAAATGGTGCGTGCGAGGCGGTAGAATGGATCGCGCTTGACATCGTCATGCGGTTGGAGTTTCAATTGTTCCAGCCAGAGACTATTGCCGGATACCCCGTTGATCACATTGTGCACAAGCACCCAGCAAGTATGCAGGTATAATATGCGCCCAGTAATAATTTCAATAGCTTTGCTTCTCTGCAGTAATGTTTTTATGACCTTTGCCTGGTATGCCCATCTCAAGGAATTAAATAACAAGCCCTGGATAATTGCCGCTTTTGTCAGCTGGGGAATTGCCCTGCTGGAATATCTTTTCCAGGTTCCGGCCAATAGAATCGGCTATACCGTGTTAAACGTCGGCCAGCTGAAGATATTGCAGGAAGTCATTACCCTGTCCATTTTTGTACCGTTTTCGGTAATGTATTTAAAAGAACCGTTGAAATTGGATTATTTATGGGCCGGCTTGTGCCTTGTCGGTTCGGTTTATTTCATGTTCCGCAGCAAATTTGTCTAATACCGGTAAACGGAAAATAAGCCGGGGCTCGTGGCAGTACCCCCCTTGGGGCAAGTACCGTCAGGACACCGCCCGGGCAGGGTATCCAGGGCAGAGGGAGAGGGGTTCTGGAACCGGAGTCGGCCTCAGATAAATAATTTTTTCTTGATGATTTTCAGATAGCGTCTGCTCACCGGGATATGTTTTCCGCCGTGGGTGGCGATTTGGGCCATGCCGCCGTCAAGCAGGACAATTTCCCTGATCTGGTCGATATTGATCAGATACTGTTTATGGCAGCGTAAGAGCGGCGTTCGTTCTTCGAGGACCTTGAGGGTGACCTCGGTGAAATACTCGTGGTCCCTGGTCGTCAGGTGGACTCCGGCGATGCTGGTGGCAATGAATTCCACCTCCTCCAGACCAACGAGCCTGATCCTGTTGCCAAGCAGGCAGGGGATGCGGCGTATCTCCTCGCTGTCGAAGGTCGGCGGGCGGTTTTCGCCGATGGTCTGCTGCAGCTTGCTGACGGTTTTTGCCAGGCGGTGACTGTCGACCGGCTTGAGCAGGTAGTCGAGGGTCTTTTCCTCAAAGGCCTTCAGCGAGTATTGGTCAAAGGCGGTGACAAAGACCACATGGGGCATGATCTCCTGGTTGACCATATTGAGCAGCTCGAAACCGCTGATGACCGGCATCTGAATGTCAAGAAACAGCACCTGCGGCCGCAGCCTGTTGATCATTTTTAGCGCTTCGATGCCGTTGCCGCAGGAACCGACTACCTCGATTACCGCCGTTTCCGCCAGGAGAATCGCCATCTCCTCGCGGGCATGTATTTCATCATCGACAATCAGCGCGCGAATCATTTTTCTCCACACCCTCCTTCCGGTAAGGTTATGGCGACGACCGTCCGTTCCCCTGGATTACAGGAAATCTCCAGGCCGTGGTTTTCGCCGCAGAGATTTTTGATCCTTTTTTCGACAATGCTCATGCCCAGACCCTTTTTTCCTCTCTCGATGAAATTGCCGGCATTATCCTCGACCATGATGCGCAGAGAGCCTGGCTGTCGAACGGCGGTCAAACGGATCACGCCCTGGCCGAGCATATTCGATATCCCATGCTTGATGGCATTTTCGACAATCGGCTGCAGGGAAAAGACCGGCAGCTTCAGGGCGAGCAGGTCGTCATCGACAGCCATTTCCAGCTGCAAACGGTCCTCAAACCTGGCTTTTTCGATCACCAGGTAGGAATGCACATGATTGAGTTCTTCTTCAAGTGTCGCCAGATTTCCGGTATGTTTAAGATTTTTACGAAAAAAATTGGAAAGATGCAAGAGCAGATCCCTCGCCCGATCGGCATCCTTACGGGTAATGGCGATGATGGTGTTGAGTGCGTTAAATAAAAAATGCGGGCTTATCTGTGCCTGGGCAATCTTCAGCTCCGCCGAGGTGACCAGGGTTTTCTGCTCGATATACCGGGCATAGAGAATCTGATCGGAGAGCAGCTTGGTGATACCTTCGCCGAGGGTCTTGTTGGTCACCAGAAAAAGCTTATTTTTCGGCTCAAAGAGATTGATGGTGCCGATCAGCTCATTATCAAGGCGCAGCGGAACGCACAGCACCGAACCGAGTGGACACGCCGCTGAAAGATTACAGCGCCATTTCTTTTCTCCGCCGTCGGCATAGACTATCCGGTTTTCCCGGATCGCTTTCATGGTCTGCGTCGAGCTGATGCCCTGGCCGACCTGATGGTGGTCACTGCCGTCACCGACAAAGGCGAGCACCTTTTCCCGGTCGGTAATTCCCACCGCCCCGACCCCGGTTTCCTGCAGGATGACCGAGGCAACCTCCCCGGCCGTCTGCATATTGAAACCCCGGCCAAGAATCGCCACGGTCTTTTCGGCCATTTTCAGCGCCTTGGTCGAGAAAAAGACACTCAGTTCGTCATACATTTTGCGCTGGTCGCGGATGATACTGACGAAGACGGCCGCCCCGGTGCTGTTGGCCAGAATCATCGGCAGGGCGATGATGCGGACCAGGGCTACCGCTTGCTCAAAAGGCTGTGACAGTGTCAGGATGATGAGCATCTGGGTAATCTCGGCGACCAAGGTGGTGAGAAAAGCGACCATTGGACTGAGCAGTCGGTGCTGCTGGTAATGGCGCACCAGGTAGATATGCACCAGGCCGCCGATCAACCCCTCCACGGTGGTGGAGACGCCGCAGGAGACAGCGGTAAAGCCGCCAAGGGAAAAACGATGCAGTCCGGCGGTCAGGCCGACCGCCCCGCCAAGCAGTGGTCCGCCGATGATGCCGGCAAGCACCGCCCCGATGGCCCGGGTATTGGCAATGGCATCGTTGATCGGCAAACCGAAGTAGGTGCCGAGAATGGAAAAGGTTGAAAAAATAAAATAGAGCAGCAGCAATGTCCGCGGATGCAGGGTGTGAACATGAAAAGACCGGAAAAATGGCGACTTGGTGAAGAGATAGGCGATGACAAGAAAAACCGACATCTGCTGCAGGAGGGCAAAAATATTATGCAGGGAGAAAGTGAGCAGATCCATAGAGTTCCTGAACGTCGCATTGTACCGTCACATGCCAAAAAAATGTACAGCCTACCATACTCCGGGCGGCGGGAAAACCAAATTCCCCTCCGCCCGGAGAGGTTATTTTTTCTTGGGCGGCAGGATCTTCCCCATCAGGTCAACCCATAAAGATGGGGAAAAATGACAATGGAAGCGAGAACCAGCACCTGAATAATGATAAACGGCACTACCCCCTGGTAGATGTCCACGGTCCGGACCTCCGGCGGGCATACTCCTTTCAGGTAAAAGAGAGAAAAACCGAACGGTGGAGTGAGAAACGAGGTCTGCAGATTCATGGCAATGAGGATGGCGAACCACATCGGTTCGATGCCGATGACCTGGGCGATCGGCAAAAGGATCGGCACGACGATATAGGAAATCTCGATAAAATCAATGAAAAAGCCGAGCAGCATGATGGCGCCCATGGAGAGAATGAGAAAGCCCCATTTTTCGCCGGGCAGCCCGGTCATAAATTCTTCGACGATGAGATCGGCGCCGGTGTAGACAAAGACCATGGAAAAAGCCGTGGCGCCGATGAGGATGGCAAAGACCATGGCGGTAATCATCACCGTCTGCAGAGAAGAGTCGATGACGATCTGCCAGCTGAGTTTGCGGTACATGGCGGCGAGAATCATGGCGCCCAGGGCGCCGACCGCCGCCGATTCGGTTGGCGTGGCGATACCGACAAAGATTGAGCCGAGGACGATGATAATCAGGGCAAGCGGTGGCAGAATGGCAATGAGGGCCCGCATGACCGATCCCTTCTTCTTCGCCTCCGGCACGGTAATCTCGGGGGCGACCTTTTTGTCGACCAGGGCGATGATGACGATGTAGACAATGTAGCAGCCGACCAGTACGAGGCCGGGCACCAACGCCGCCTTGAAGAGATCTCCGACCGGCAGCTGAAAGACATCCCCGAGGATGATCAACACAATCGACGGTGGGATGATCTGGCCCAGGGTTCCCGCCGCACAGATAGTGCCGGTGGCCAGTTTTTTCGAGTAGCCGTATTTCAGCATGACCGGCAGGGCAATGACGCCCATCGCCACCACCGAGGCGCCGACCACCCCGGTGGAAGCAGCCAGCAGCGTACCGACCAGTACGGTGCTGATGGCCAGCCCGCCACGGACTCTGCCGAACAGGATGCCCATTGATTCCAGCAGCCGTTCCGCCAGTTCTGATTTCTGCAGGATGATGCCCATGAGGATAAACAGCGGTACGGCCATCAGGATTGTGTTGGTCATGATGGAATAGATGCGAAACGGCATCATCGAAAACATGCTGAAAAATTCTTCGGCGACCAGGACTAGATTTGGGTCGGGCATCAGTTCGACAAAGGCGGCAATCGCCCCGAAAAACATCGCCACCGCGCCGAAGGTAAAGGCCACCGGATAACCGACGCTGAGGAGAATTAGCGCCGCGAAAAACATAATTATACCTGTCATTGAGCGATCCTCAGCTGATGGATGTTTTTCAGAATATAGCCGGTTGCGCTGAACAGCAGAAACCCGAAGGCAATCGGGATCATGCTCTTGATGATCCAGCGGTAGGGCAGCCCGCCGGGATCTTCGGAGATCTCATTTATGGTGTAGGCATCGCCGACGAAATCGAATGAACCGAACAGAATGAGCAGGCTCAGCGGCATAAGAAACAGAATTGTGCCAAGGATATTGATGAGCGATTTGGTCCTGAGGCTCATTTTGTCATAGAGAAAATCGACCCGCACATGGGCCTCATGCTGCAAGGCCACCCCGACGCCATAGAGGATGATAATGGCAAACAGATGCCACTCCATCTCCTGCATGCCGACAGAACTGGCGTGGAAGAGATAGCGCATCATCACATCAAAGGCGATGTTGAGCACCATCAGCAGCAGGGCGATGGCGAGAAATTTGCCGATGATGTCGACGAGACGGTGAATAACCTTTTCGATTTTTGTAAGCATGGCTATCGGTTGTAAGGGAAAATGAGGGATGCTCCCGTCCAGCCGGCGAAGACTGGACGGTGCGGCATGGCCGGCGGGTGGGCTGTTGCCAGCGTTAGTCCGCCAGTTCCTCTAAGGTTTTTATGTAGTTGTATTCGGAAATGTTGGTCCAGGCCCGGGCCTTTTTGGTGTAGGCCCGCTGCGAATCGAGTACCTCTTTGAAGCTGGCGTCTTTTGCGGCATATTCATCATAGAGTTCGTCGGAGGCGGTCTTCATCGCCTGCATGACCTCTTTCGGGAAGGTCTTCACCTGGATGTTCGGGAATTCGGTCTTCATCTGTTCCCAGGCATCGGCACTGCCGGCAAAGTTGTCGATGAACAGGTCGGCGGTTACCGCTTTCATGGCGGTGACCAGCATGGCCTGATACTCTTTCGGCAGCTTGTCGTAGGCTTTCTTGTTGATGAGGAACTGCAGTTCGGTGGCGGGCTCATGCCAGCCGGTGTAATAGAAAGGCGCTATCTTATGAAAGCCCATCTTGATATCCATGGCCGGTCCAACCCATTCCAGCGCATCGATGGTGCCACGGTCGAGAGAGGTGTAGAGTTCCCCCGGTGCGATATTGGTGACATTGACGCCGAGTTTCGCAAAAACCTCTCCGGCCAGTCCGGGGATACGCATTTTCAGGCCTTTCAGATCATCTAATCCCTTGATTTCTTTTTGGAACCAGCCGCCCATCTGCACCCCGGTGTTGCCGCCGGGGAAGCTGAGGACATCAAATTTGTCGTAGGTCTTCTGCATCAGCTCCATGCCGCCGCCTTTGTAGAACCAGGCATTCTGCTCGTCGGCATTCATGCCGAAGGGAACGGTGCAGAAAAAGACCGTGGTGATATCCTTGCCTTTCCAGTAATAGGAGGCGCTGTGACCCATCTCGTACTGGCCGCCTTTGGTCATGTCGAGAATACCCAGGGCCGCCTTGTGTTTTTCAGCGCCCTCTACCCTGATGGTGAAGTCGCCGCCGCTCATTTCCTCGATAATTTTCGCCAATTCAATCGGGGCGGTGGCAAAGGGGGTGAGTGTTGATGACCAGGACATGGCCATCTTCCAGCGCACTTTTTCAACGGCCAGGGCCGGTGCAGCGATCAGAACGAGTGCGACCAGCGCGGTTGAAATACGATAAACCAGTCTCATTGTTTCCTCCTTTCGTTGAGTTGAGTATATCCTCCCGAGTATATCCCTATTGAGGATCCTCGCATCGTACCCGAATCATTCAGAGAAGAAACAACCATATCGGTAAGCGGTTGTATGTTCAATTGTCCGGTTGAGGAATTAGGTGAGCGGCTGTTTTTTGTCCGCTGCATTAACGGCTGAGGGTTCTTGACAAAACACCGGACTTCGACATATAATACATAACATACTTTAAGCGTATTTTTCGGATGAGACAGGGCGGCGAGGTGCGATGATGCTGTATAACTCAATTGAGAAACATCTGGATTCGTTGAAGAAGGCGCCAAATCTCCTGGAGTATGCCGACACGCGGGCCACGTTTTCCTGGGAGACCATCCGGGCCGAATTACCAAGGCTTGCCGAGGGCAGAGGCTTTAACATCGCCCATGCGGCGGTCGATTGTCATGCCGGCGGTCGTCTGCGCGACCACGTGGCCTTGCAATGGCTCGGCAGCGACGATACCTCCCGCACCTTCACCTACGGCGAATTAAGAGCAGAGAGCAACCGCTTTGCCAACATCCTTGCCGACCTCGGCATCGGCAAGGGGGATACGGTCTGCACCCTGGCCGGCCGTATCCCCGAATTGTATATCGGTGCCCTGGGGGTTTTCAAAAACACGAGCATCTTTTGTCCCCTGTTCTCCGCCTTTGGTCCCGAGCCGATTTTTCAGCGGCTGAGCAAGGGGGAGGCAAAACTTCTGCTGACCACCGAACGTTTGTACCGCCAGAAGGTGAGTCAGCTGATGGACAGGCTGCCGGCGCTGCGCTATGTCCTGCTGGTAGACGTCAAAGAGCATCCGGGGGGCGGTCCGATGTCGCTGCCGAAACTGATGGAGGCGGCTTCCGACGTCTATACCATTCCGCCGACCGACCCGGAAGATATCGCCCTGCTGCATTTTACCAGCGGCACCACCGGCATGCCCAAGGGCGCGCTCCATGCCCACAGCGCCGCCCTCACCCATTACATGACCGGCAAATATGTCATGGATTTTCATCCGGAGGATATTTTCTGGTGCACGGCCGATCCCGGCTGGGTGACCGGGACGTCGTATGGCATCATTGCCCCGCTGCTGCACGGCATCACCAATATCGTTGATGAGGCGGATTTTGACGCCATGCGCTGGTGTCAAATTCTCGCCTCCCGGCAGGTGAGCGTCTGGTACACGGCGCCGACGGCCATCCGGCGGTTCATGCGGCTCGGTATCGAGCCGGCCCAGGCCGTCGACCTGGGTCATCTGCGCCTCATTCACAGCGTAGGGGAACCGCTCAACCCGGAGGCGGTGATCTGGGGGATAAAGGCGCTGGGCTTGCCGATCCATGACAACTGGTGGCAGACGGAAACCGGCGGCATCATGATCGCCAATTTCCCGGCCATGGCCATTCGTCCCGGCTCGATGGGGCGACCGCTTCCCGGCATCGAGGCGGCCATTGTCCAGCGCCTTGGTGACGACAGGGTCAGGGTGGTCGAGGAGGCCGACGTGCAGGGCGATCTGGCCCTCCGGCCGGGCTGGCCGTCGATGTTTCGCGGCTACCTGCACGACGAGGAGCGCTACCGCAAGTGCTTCGCCGGCGGCTGGTATCTGACCGGGGACCTGGCCAGACGCGACGCGGACGGCTATTTCTGGTTCGTCGGCCGCGCCGATGACATCATCAAAACCTCCGGACACATGGTCGGTCCCTTCGAGGTCGAAAGTGCGCTCATGGAGCACCCTGCCGTTGCCGAAGTGGGGGTCATCGGCAAACCGGATCCGCTTATCGGTGAAATCGTCAAGGCCTTCGTGGCGCTGAAGCCGGGGAGGCTGCCGAGCGATGCGCTGCGGTTGGAGCTTCTCGGTTTTGCCCGTAAAAAACTCGGCTCGGCCGTGGCGCCCAAAGAGATCGATTTCCAGCAGAACATCCCGAAAAACAAGGGCGGCAAGATCATGCGGCGACTGCTCAAGGCCCGCGAGCTGGGCTTGCCCGAAGGCGATCTGTCGACACTGGAGGATTGACAATGCATAGGAAAGAATCCGGCAAAACCAAGACCGACATGGTCGACTCTGTCCATGCACGCCACCTGCTGCACAGCATGATACGCATCCGTCGCCTGGAGGAAAAGTGTGCCGAACTGTACAGCGCCATGAAGATACGCGGCTTTCTCCACCTCTATGACGGCGAAGAGGCGGTGGCCGTCGGCGTGCTGGAGGCGCTGACCGGCGACGACGCCGTCGTCGCCACCTACCGCGAGCATGGCCATGCCCTCATCCGGGGTATCGGCATGGGCGCTATCCTCGCCGAGATGTACGGCAAGCAGGACGGCTGCAGCCGGGGGCGCGGCGGCTCGATGCATCTTTTCGATGGCAAAGCCAGGTTCTATGGCGGCAATGCCATCGTCGGCGGTGGCCTGCCGATGGCCGTCGGTCTGGCCCTCGCCGACAAAATGCAGCAGAGATCGCGGGTGACCTGCTGCTTTTTTGGCGATGGCGCGGTGGCCGAAGGGGAGTTCCACGAAAGCATGAATCTCGCCGCCCTGTGGCATTTGCCGGTGCTCTTCGTCTGCGAAAACAACCTGTATGCCATGGGCACGGCGCTGAAATATTCCCAGGCCGTCGTCGATCTTGCCACCAAAGCGGCAAGCTACGGCGTGGCGGCCGCGGCGGTGGACGGCATGGATGTACTGGCCGTCGAAAAGGCGGCAAAAGAGGCGGCCGAGGTGGTTCGCGGCAGTGGCAAACCGTTTTTTTTCGAGTGCCGCACCTATCGTTTTCGCGCCCACTCGATGTACGACCCGGAACTCTATCGCAGCAAAGCGGAAGTCGAAGAGTGGAAAGGGCGCTGCCCGATCGCCACATTCGCCGGAAAGATGAAGGATCAGGGGACGGTCGGCGATGGCGATATCGAGAAGATCGAGCAGGACGTCGCCCGGGAAATCGACGAAGCCGTGGCCTTTGCCGAGGCCTCTCCCTGGGAGTCTCTCGAAGACCTGACCCGCTTTGTCTATTCGGAACGGAGGGCGCCATGACCAACTCTGACAAGGGCCTGCACAAATTGACCTACCGTGAAGCGGTGCGCGAAGCCATCCGCGAGGCGATGCACAAAGACGAACGGGTTTTCCTCATGGGCGAGGACGTCGGCCGATACGGCGGCTGTTTTGCGGTAAGCAAAGGCTTGCTCGAGGAGTTTGGCTCGGAGAGAATCCGCGACACGCCGCTGTCCGAATCCGGCTTCGTCGGGGCGGGCATTGGCGCGGCTCTCGGCGGCATGCGCCCGATCGTCGAGGTGATGACGGTCAACTTCAGCCTGCTCGCCGCCGACCAGATCCTCAATACCGCCGCCGTCTACCTGTACATGTCCGGCGGCCAGTTCAATGTGCCCCTCGTCATCCGCATGGCCACCGGCGGCGGTCGACAGCTGGCGGCGCAGCACTCCCGCTCGCTCGAGGGCTGGTATGCCCATATCCCTGGCATCAAGGTAGTATGCCCGGCGACCCTTGAGGACGCGCGCGGCATGCTCTGGACGGCGCTGCAGGACCCGGATCCGGTGCTGATCTTTGAAAACGCCGGCCTCTACAATATGGAAGGGACTGTTACTGCCACTGCCGGCCCGGTCGATATCGACCGGGCCCGTGTCTGCCGGGCCGGAAAAGATATCACAATTATCAGCTATTCGGCGAGCCTGCACAAATCGATCGAGGCGGCGGCAATATTGGCCAAAGAGGGAATTGAGGCGGAGGTCATCGACCTGCGCTCCCTGCGCCCTCTGGATGAACAGACCTTTCTGAACTCGGTGGCGGCGTCACACCGCGCCCTCATTGTCGATGAGGGATGCCGCAGCGGCTCCATTGCCGCCGAGATTGCCGCGCGGATTATGGAGAATGTTTTCTACGAGCTGGACGCTCCGGTTGCACGCCTGTGCAGCGTCGAGGTGCCCATGCCCTACGCCGGACATCTTGAGCAGGCGGTCCTGCCGCAGGTGGATCAAATCGTCAACCTCGTTCGTAAAATGGTGGGTGCCGATGGCTGAATTTTGCATGCCCAGTCTGGGTTCGGATATGCAGGCGGGGACACTTATCGAATGGCGGGTGCAGCAGGGAGACCGCGTCCGGCGGCGGGATGTCATCGCCGTGGTGGAAACGGACAAGGCGGCCATCGAGATCGAAGTGTACGAAGACGGGGTCATTGAATCGCTCCTGGTCGAGCCGGGCGAAAAGGTGGCCGTGGGCACGGCCATGGCCGTCATCGGCACGGAATCAGCGGTGAAGGAACAGGCCATGCCGGCCATTTCCGCCCCCGGAATGCACCGGGGCAAGGTCTCGCCGTATGCCCGCACGCTGGCCGCCGCGCGCGGCGTCGACCTGAACATGGTTATCGGGACCGGTCCGGAGGGCGCCATATGCGCCGCCGACATCGAGCAGGCAGCTCCAGCCGAACCAGCCAAGCCGGCCGAGCAGCCTGGGGAGGTGGCCGAACCGACGCAGCGGGCGGCCATGCGCCGGGCCATCGCCTCGGCCATGGCCCGCTCGAAGCGGGAAATCCCCCACTACTATCTGCAGACGCGCATCGATATGCACCGCACCCTGCAATGGCTGGCGTCGGAAAATGCGCAGCGGCCGATCAAGGAGCGGATATTGCCCGTCGTCCCGCTCATCAGGGCGGTGGCGCTGGCCCTGGGCGAAGTGCCGGAACTCAATGGCTACTGGCTCGATGACCACCATCGGATTTCCGAGGCGATGCATATCGGGTTTGTCATCGCCCTGCGCCAGGGTGGCCTGATGGCCCCGGCCATCCTCCATGCCGACGCCCTGGGCCTGGATGAACTTATGACCGCGCTGCGCGACCTTATTCAGCGCGCCCGATCCGGCGGACTGCGCAGCACCGAGATGACCGACGCCACCGTCACCATCACCAGTCTAGGCGACCTCGGCGTGGAGACGGTTTACGGGATTATTTACCCGCCCCAGGTGGCCCTGGTCGGCTTTGGCAAGATCATCGAGCAGCCCTGGGCCGAGGACGGTATGCTCGGCATACGGCCGGTTCTTACCGCCACCCTTGCCGCCGACCACCGGGCTACCGACGGCCATCGCGGCGCCCAGTTTCTCGACGCCTTGAACCGCTACCTGCAGGAGCCGGAAAAGCTATGAACGAAAATGATATCAAAGAGGTTATCTTCACCATTCTTAAACGGCTTGCACCCGAGTCGGACCCAAGCGAGCTGGCGCCGGACGAAAATATCCGGAAAGCGCTGGATATCGACTCCTTTGATGCCCTGAATTTCTTTGTCCGTATCGATGAGGAACTCGGCGTCTCCGTCCCCGAGGCGGATTACGGCAAGCTGAATACCCTCACGGAAATGCTTGCCTATTTCTCCCGCCGTCTGGCTTGAAGCATCTACCTCCATCGGCCGCAGCTCACTTGAACAGAGGAGATCGACGATATGAGTGAAGACTACCCTGCCTTGCATAAACATCTGCAGCGGTTGTCCGCTGAACTGGCGAAAGAGCTGGGCTCGCCGATGTCGGCCTTTGCCCAGCTCAACGGTGCGGCAACCGCACCGGGCGCTCTCGATGCCCGGACAAAACAGCTCATGACACTCGGCATGAGCATCACTGCCCGGTGTGAAGGGTGTATCGCCTACCACGTTCATGACGCTATCCGGGCCGGGGCCACCAGGCCCGAAATAATGGAGACCATAGCCCTGGCAATCCTGATGGGCGGCGGCCCGGCGGTGGTCTATGCCTGCAAGGCGCTGGAGGCCTTCGACCAGTTTACCTCGTCCGCATCGGCCGAGAAACGATGATTGCTGCATTCTTTTCGCGGCTAGAGTCTGAACGATAAGTTTTTGTTCAGCGTTGCTCTGGCGCTTTCCGCCATTCCTGAAGGGCTACCGGTAGCCTTGACGGTTGCCCTGGTCATCGCCACAGCGCACATGGCCCGCCGGGGTGTAAACGTCCGCCGGCTGGCGGCGGTCAAAGGGCTGGGCGGCTGCACTTTGATCGGCAGCGATAAAACCTGCACACTCACCTTCGCCGCATTGCCTGGGCTTGCTCTGACTATCTTTGCGGCCATGGAGATGCACAAGTGGTGGTGGAACATTCAGCCAAAATGGCAAGAAAAAAAACTGACCCGGCCTATGACGTTGCTTGTCGTTCTGCTTCTCCCGCGATATTATAGCAGATAACTATTGACTGGTCTGCCGTCGCAGTCGCTGCGATCTCAAAATTGACATAATGAAGCAGACAAAGAGTTTATCTAAGGAGTGCAATATGACGAAAAGATTATTGGCAGTGTTTGCCTCGGTTGCTGTTCTGTCGCTATTTGCTGCCGGTATTTCCCCGGCTACCGCCGGGGATCAGGGCAAAAGCCGGCAGCTCATGACCCAGCAGGAGCGTAACGAATTTCAGTCAAGAATGCGTTCAGCGAAAACATCGGAGGAACAAGAGCAAATTCGACGGGAAAATCATCAACTCATGCAAGAGCGTTCCAAAACGCAAGGTGGCAGTGGGAAGGGATCCGGAGGCGGAAAAAAAGGGAAATAATGGTTCTGAAGGATGGCTTTAATGTGCATTCGCGATCACCATCATGGCTACCCATGGCGGTGATCGCGAATCGAGTAACGCTGCCTACTACGTCTCTTCCGTTTCTTCGTAAAACTCCAGGTTAATAGCGCCGTCTGCTTCGTTGGCGGTTATCCGGTAGGTGCCCGGACTGGTAATGACAAGGTGGTGTTTTTTCCCCTCGGTTGCCAGAAGTTCGGTTATTTCGAGGCGCTTGCCTGGGTGCGAATCCATATTGAACAGCAGGCTGACCTCTTCGCCTTTGTCCTCCATGCGAAACAAAAAGGCATTGTGTGCCAAAAAGACCAGATCCTCGTAGCAGTGGCTCACCTCGAAGCCAAGACTTTCCACGAGTGTTTTCAGGATGCCTAAGGGGCGGTAGGGAACCGTTTGGGTCATTGTCACGATATTCTCCTTACAAAACAGCCAGCATGCAGCGACAGAGTTATTCGGCCAGGCTAAGGGTGCGGATGGAGGCAATTTTATCCCAGCCGTAATAGGTATTGACGGCCTCTTTTTCCTTCTGTTCGGTGACACGGATAAAGCCGTCGCCGAGAAAGAGCACCGCGCTTTCATATATCGCCCCTTCGTTGATCTGCACTTTGACATTTTTCCTGATTTTTCTCGACAGGGTGCCATGCACCGGCATCGAAGCATATTCAAAGATCTTTTCTAAGGTTTCTTTTTCCATGATATTGTCCTTGTTGATTGTTAATGTAGAGAACTACGCTGGTCATAGAGATGGGGGTGCAAAAGCGCCCGGACATCCTCACCGATGGCGAGCATTTTAGCGACATCATCCTCGCTTGGCGTATGGATGGTAAAATTATCCAGCGAGCATATCTCCTGAAAGGTG
The DNA here is from genome assembly GCA_945863875.1 of Desulfopila aestuarii DSM 18488. Lineage (GTDB taxonomy): Bacteria > Desulfobacterota > Desulfobulbia > Desulfobulbales > Desulfocapsaceae > Desulforhopalus_A > Desulforhopalus_A aestuarii_A. The sequence continues at coordinate 173,257 of CAMBBS010000002.1, read as the reverse complement.
TCCATATACAGAAGCTTTTCGGTGAGATCAGGAATATCGCCGAGATGGAGCTGCAGCGCCCTGAGCAGATCGGCCATGGTATGGTTTTCGGCAAGATCACCGTTTTTCATCAAAAAGGCCATGATCAGCTTTTCGATGGCCATACAGGTGACATTGTAGAGGGTGTCCGTCGAGAAGGCCTTGCGTTTTTTCTGGTGTGCCGCCGTGGCGGTGTGCAGAAACTGCTCGCCGTCCCGCCGATAGTCGCGCCAGTTGTCAATCTGTACAATGTTCATGTTTGGTCCCTTTCACGGTGAAATTTTCGCAGACAGATGAGTTGCGTTTGCTGCCAGCCGCGGCGATGGTAAAATTCGAGGGCAAAAGCGTTGTTCCGATCGGCCAGCAGCTGCATGCGTCTTGCCCCTCTTGCCGCCCCCCAGTCGCCAAGTGTCTGCAGCAGCCTGGTGCCGATTCCGTGGCTGTGCCGTGATGGCTGTACCACGACATCTTCAACGAACAGCGACGGCCCGCCCTCGGCGGTGGAAATAACCAGCTGACCACTGCCCATGCCGATCACCCCCTGCTTTGCCCAGGCGACCATGATCACGCCGTTTGCCGCCTCAAGCAGCAGATTCAGCCCTTTTTTTTGTCGATCTGCATCAAAAGCAAAGTCTTTTTCAAGGGCGAAAAGTTGCTGCAGCAGCAACACCATGCCGTCGACATCCGACTGTTCGGCCGGGCGGATTATCGGCGATATGTCCATTGTGCCCTATGCGAGGAGATAGTCGCTTGGCGGCTCGCCGTCTTCCAGCCCATCGAGCACCGCATCAATCGCCTCCTCGCTGTCAATGTTTTTGAACCAGAGATTGTCCGGCTGGATGACCATGATTGGCCCGGATTCACACTGTTTCAGACAGCCGGTGGCGACAATCTGCATATCCAGACCGCGATCGAGAATTTCCTCCTCGATATACTGCAGAAAACCGTCGGTCTGTTTGTGGCAGATCCCCTTGGGGTCGCCTTTTGATCGAAAACTCTGGCAGAGAAGAATCTGCCTCGCAGGTAAGGCCATGGTATATGTACTCCGGTGTTGAGGGTAAAATACTTGTAAAAACAGGTTGTTGTTTGTGCAGGCAGTTTATTTTTTATTTTTTTTACATTTTTTACCGCCGCCGTACAGCACATCGACAAGCCCTTCGATGTTGTCCTCGGCAAGGTGCACCTTGAGGCCTGTTTCGCCGAGAATGCGCCGAGGACCTTCCCCGGCACTGACGGCAAGAAGGGTAAAGCAGTCGGCCAGGAGAGCGGCCACGTCCTGCCAGCGGTTTTTTCCTGTGCCCGGTTCCGGGGCATCTCTGGTGCTGAGAAGACAGGGCAGACCGTCTGCCCGGGGGCCGTAAATCAGAAAACGGCTGGCCTGGCCGAGATGCAGGTCGATTTCGATGCCGTTGGAGCTGACGACCGCCACATTCGGCCGCTGTTTACTCGGCTTGGCCTGATACGGCTGCTCGGAAATTGCTTCGCCGCCGGAATGGCCAGTCGGCTGCAGCAGCGTCGGCTCGACTATGGGCAGATATCTGCGCACTTTTTCCGCGGCTTCCTGGAGGATCTTCGCGTCTGGGCTGTCCAGATCAACTTCTGCGCCCGGTTCGGGTTTGTAGGGCAGAAGCGAGATGCTCCTGCTGCCGAGTTCCATCATTTCAACTGCGATTTTCGTCACATGGTCGATGTTGCATCCGGGGTAGAGCGTCGTCAGGATGGACACATCGACATTATGAAATTTGAGTGCCGGAATCGCGTTTTGCTGTTCCTTGAGGAGCAGTTTCACGGCTTCGGATATCTTCAGAGTCTTCAGACCCGGCCTGATCCAGGCATAGATTTTTTCAAGAATCTCGGCACGAACGCCATCCACCTGCATTTCAACATAATCGACGCCGGCCTGGGCGAGAGCGCCTGCTAATTTGTCGCCGCCCATGCCGAGCGTCTTCAGGCCGATCTTCAGTCCCGGATAACGTGTTCGAATCTGCTCCACCGCACTTATGGTGATCCCTGGTGTTGCCAGCGGATCGCCGGGGCCGGTTATGGCCACCATGGTGACGTCCGGCTTCCCTTGCATTGCCTGGGCTAAGTAGTCCATTGCCTCGGGAACCATGATGCTTGAATTGCGCACAGGGGGCGGCGGCGAAAACCGTGTTCGGGCGACAATCTGGGGCGCAATGGGCAGGTGGATAACTCCGGCCGTTTTGTCTGTTTTCTGCCAACAACGGCAATCGTGACGGTGTGTACTGGAGAGCTCAGTCATCTTTTTCACCAAAAACTTCATAGCTTTATAGCAAAGGCAGCAGCGGCATGAACGCTCGGCTGCTGCGGGAAAAGCCGGTATTACAGGACCAGTTCAAACTTTTCTTCAGGGTCGTCTCGATCTTTACGATCAAGTAATACGCCGAGGATCTTCTCCAGCAGGCGCAGTCCCCCTTTGTAGCCGACCGTCGGAAAGTGCTGATGCCCCTGGCGGTCAAGAATGGGGAAACCCCAGCGAACAAAAGGCAGGTCTTCATCCCGGGCGATGTACTTGCAGTAGGTGTTGCCGATAAGCAGCTCAACCGGCTCATTTTTTATCCACTGGTGCAGCAGGAACATGTCGCCCTTGGCCTTGACATTGACCGCACGGCCCATGTCCTTGGTGATCTCTTTTATCCGGGACTCGAATTTTTTACCCGGCGTTCCGGTGATGATATGCACGGGACGCATATCGATGGCCACGAGGAATTCGGTCATGGCAATCACCTGATCGGGATCTCCGACCAGCGCAACCTTCTTGCCGTAGAAATACTGGTGCATATCGGAAATCAAATCCACCAGGGTGCCTCTTTCCGCGGCGATCTCATCGGGTACCGAGGTGCCGGCCACAGTTCTCAGGGCATCGATGAATCGATCGGTGGCCTGCAGCCCAAAGGGCATATCGAGGATAGAGCAGGGCACCTTGCATTTAGTATCGAGCAGTCTGGCTGCATCGGCGGAACACCATTCGCCGAGGGCGAGGGTCCCGATACTGCTGCCGCTGTTTTTAATGTCGTCGATGGAGGCGCCGCTGTCGGGGAACATCTTGTATTCGCCGGTCAAAGGTCCATTGAGCACCCCCGAGGTGTCCGGGAACATGTTGATTCTGGCGCCAACCATGGCGGCAAGCCTCTTGATCTCTTCCATGTCCGAGGGCTCTACCCAGCCGGGAATGACGTTGATCTTGCCGTTTTTCTTCGTCGAGGGCTCGGCCAGAGCCGCCATCGCCTTGACCATGTTGGAAAAACCGGTGACATGGGAACCGACATAGCTTGGCGTCGGGGCGCCGAGAACAGTCTTGCCCGCCGGGACTTTTTTGTCTTTTTTGGCCTTGTCGAAAATCTGCGGCAGGTCGTCGCCGATTGTTTCCGACAGGCAGGTGGTATGCACGGCGATAACCTCCGGCTGGTAGACCGTGAAGATATTATCGATTGCCTGTATCAGATTAGCCGCCCCGCCGAAGACCGACGCACCCTCGGTAAAGGAACTGGTGGCTGCGGAAATCGGTTCCTTGTAGTGCCTGGTCAGGGTGCTGCGATGATAGGCGCAGCAACCCTGGGAACCATGACTGTGCGGCAGACATCCTTTTATTCCCAGGGCGGCGTACATGGCACCGATCGGCTGACAGGTCTTGGCCGGGTTTATCATCAGGGCTTTACGCTCTGTTATTTCTTGAGGTGTATGTCGTAGTAACATTGTCTTCCCTTCCCGATGATCGAGCCAAAACTCGTCATCTTCTATTTTTTAATACACTCGCGCAGGTTTTACTCCCAGACGTAGGTCGCGGAAAGTTCCGGTTTTTCCTGCCAGGGCGCCTTCATATAGCTCCAGATTTTGCTGTTGACCAACCGGTCGATCTCTTGATAGAAATTGACCGCACCCTTGAAGCCGGCATACGGTCCGCCTGAATCGTAGCTGTGCAGCTGTTTCATCGGCACGCCGAGCTTCTGGATGGAATATTTTTCCTTGATGCCCGCACAGAACAGGTCCGGCTTCATCAGTTGCACCAGTTTTTCCGCCTCATACTGGTTCAGGTCATCGACGACCAGCGTGTTCAATGCCATATCCGGGTTCAACCCGGTGTAGGCCTTGAATTCAAGGCCGGCCTCTTCAAGCGCCACCAGTTCTTCCGGCGTTTTTCTCGGCTTGTACAAGAAAGGATCCGCTTCGACTTTTATTTCCTCTATGTTCCTGCTGTCGGCGTCGACCTTCAGGGTAGGAATGACCTCCCTGCCTTCGTAGTCGTCACGATGGCCGAACTCATAGCCTGCTGAAATGGTCTTCATGCCCAGTTCGTTAAACAGTTCCTGGTAATGATGCGCCCGGGAACCGCCGACAAAAATCATTGCCGTTTTACCCTGGGTCCTTGGCAATACCTCTTGCAGGGCCGAGGCCACCGCAGGCATTTCTTCATCTATGACTGCTTCAACCCGGTCGGTCAGTTCCTGGTCGCCGAAGTACTGGGCAATTTTCCTGAGCGATTTTGCCGTCGCCTCCGCGCCGATAAAATTGACCTTGATCCACGGTATACCGTATTTGGTCTCGAGCATGTCGGCCACATAGTTGATCGACCGGTGGCACATGACGCAGCTCAGGTCCGCCTGGTTGGCCGAGGCAAATTTGTCATAGGTCGCATTGCCGGAAAAGGTTGAGATATTGGTGATGCCGCATTTCTGGAAGATGCGGTCGATCTCAAAGCCGTCCCCGCCGATGTTGTATTCGCCAAGCAGGTTGATTTTAAACTTTTCCGTTTTCTCGGTTTCGCTCCTGCCGACGACGTGGGTGAATACCTGGTTGTTGGCGATATGGTGCCCGGCGGATTGCGACACACCTTTGTAGCCTTCGCAGCTGAAGGCAAAGACGTTGCAGTCACCGAACTTTTCGCGCATTTTTTTTGCCACGGCGTGGATATCGTCGCCGATCAAGCCGACCGGACAGGTGGCAAAGACGGCGATCGCCTTCGGGTGAAACAGCTCGTAGGCCTCCTGGATAGCTGCTTCGAGTTTTTTTTCTCCGCCGAAGATGATATCCGAATCCTGCATGTCGGTGGACATGCAGTAGTTGATAAAGTTCGCATCCGTGTCGTTGATACCGTCGGTCTGGTTGCGACGGGTCAGCCAGGCGTAAAAACTGCAGCCGATCGGCCCGTGGACGAGATTGACGATATCGCTGGCCGGTCCCATGATAACCCCCTTGCATCCGGCATAGGTGCAGCCGCGCATGGTGATGATGCCGGGGATGGTGCGCACGTTGGCGACAATTTCCGGCGTGGTGTTTTCCAGCGCCTCGTTGATCATTATCTGCTTGGCGCGTTTTCGGGCGACCTTCGGCGGATATTTTTCCAGAAGTTTTTCCTTGATGTTGTGGGGATCCCACTGCACCAGTTTATGTGCTTTTCCCATGACGTGTTTCCTCACAATCTATGTTATTGATTTTGTACCTTTCTCGCCTGTTCTCACCCTGACGCCGTCGGCCACGGGGAGGACGAATATTTTACCGTCACCGGGTTTGCCGGTCTGGTTGGTGGTGATAAGTGCCTCGATAACATCGTCGACGTCATCATCGTCGACGACGATGGTGACCATTCGTTTTGGGTAGAGGTTGCCCTTTTCCCCGAGCAGAGCGGCGGCTTCTTCATAGCCCTGTTCGGCACCTTTGACCAATTTTCGGTTGATAAAACCAACGCCTCGTCCCTGGGCTTCATGGGCAAAAAAAGCGTTGACGCCGGCGGCGGTGAGGGCCGCCTTGGTCTTGTTCATCATGTTCATGCGTACGACGGCAACAATTTCTTTCATGCGGTCACCTCGGCCGTATCGGCACCCTCTTTCACGCCGGAACTGATGGTGTAGACGTCTTCAACCTCGGCGACGAAAATCTTCCCGTCGCCAAAGGCGCCCTTGATGCCGGAGCGGGCCGCATCCATGATGGTGCTGATAACGAAATCCTTGTCCTCCGCCTTGACGACGCTGAGCAACATGGTTTTCGGAATCTCGTCATAGGTCACCTCGCCGATTTTTATACCGCGCTGTTTGCCGCGACCGGTGACCGAATACTTGGTTACCGCCGGAAATCCGGCATCCATCAAGGCGGCAAGAACGTCATCTGCTTTTTCCGGTCGAACAATGGCTCTGATCATGATCATCATTTGTTTATCTCCTTCGTTTTTGTAAGTGCTAAACCGTTTCCAACAGGCCAAAATCAAGCAGCAGTTGTTCCAGTTCTTCAATGTCCAGCGGTTTGGGGATAACGAACATCTTGTTGTTGTCAATTGCCCTGGCCAGGCCACGATAGGCGTCGGCCTGGGGGGCTTTGGCGTTCCATTCGATGACGGTCTTTCTGTTGATTTCCGCGCGCTGCACATCGTTGTCCCGGGGAACAAAATAGATCATCTGGGTACCGATCTTTTTCGCCAGTTCCTCGATCATCTCCTTCTCGTTGTCGACGTTTCTCGAATTGCAGATCAGGCCGCCGAGCCGAACACTGCCCGACTGGGCATATTTCATGATACCTTTGCAGATGTTATTCGCCGCGTACATGGCCATCATTTCCCCGGAGACGACGATGTAGATCTCTTCGGCCTTGCCGTCTCTGATCGGCATGGCAAATCCGCCGCAGACCACGTCGCCAAGGACATCGTAGAAGGCGTAATCGAGGTTTTCGCTTTCCTCGTAGGCGCCGAGAGATTCGAGCATGTTAATCGCGGTGATGATACCCCGGCCGGCACAGCCGACACCCGGTTCCGGTCCACCCGATTCCACCGCCCAGGTGCCGCCGTAGGCAGGTTTTCTGATATCATCGAGCTCCACGTCCTCGCCTTCTTCGCGCAGGGTGTCGAGAACCGACTTCTGGGCAAGTCCGCCGAGCAGCAGACGGGTGGAGTCGGCCTTTGGGTCACAGCCGACAACCATTACTTTTCGTCCCATCTCCGCCAGTCCCGCTACGGTGTTCTGTGTCGTTGTTGATTTACCGATGCCGCCTTTGCCGTAAATTGCCACCTTTCTCATAATGCTCTCCTTGGAATGGGTTGTGGTGTGTGCAGTGTTACTTGCTGCTTTGTCATTCAGCTCCCGGGAAGGACCCCGTTTACCGGTGCCGACGGGCAGCGTTGCTGTCTGTGTTGCAATCCTCTCAGCAAAGGCTGTGCCAGTCGTGTGGTTTGAAAATAATTATCAATAAAAATAGTATGATAAGCGGCAAAAACGGTCATGTCTCGTGGAAAAAAACGCGCTGGCCAGGCGGCGCAGTATGGTAGGAAAGCAACAAAAAAGTAATAGAGTGTGGAAATTGTTGTCGCTTTGTCTGCTTGGTAAATTACATTACAAAAATGTTATAAAAGCCTCGGGGCAAAAACAAATCTGTTGTAAAAAAACCGGCGTAGACATGGAAAAGAGGGATATGGTGGAGACGGGAAATAAAATATCTCATTATTCTGAGTATTTGCTGAAATGGAACGATGTTTGCTTTGCTTTTATGCAGAAGAAACCTGGCAAGACACCAGGTAATCTGTAAGGCACGAACAGAACAGGCGGGTGAAAAATAATGCAGTCATTTAAAGGAATTTTGCTGGACGGGCAGACCAAAACCCAGGGCATGGAACTCATTGCCTTGTACCGCATCACCGAACTGATCGGCACGGCGGTTGATCTGAGCAATACCCTGTCGCGTATTCTCGGTGTCCTCAATGATACCATGAAAATGGAACGGGCGACCCTGTTGATGTTTGACAAGGCCAAACAGAAACTGACGATCAAGGCCTCCTGCGGCTTGTCGGAAGCGGAGGAAATGCGCGGTGTTTACCGCCCGGATGAAGGGGTGTGCGGGCAGATATTTCAGACCCGCTCGCCGTTTGTCGTGCCCGACATCAACAGCGAGCCGCTTTTTCTCAATAGAACCGGCGCGCGGTCAAAAGTGCGCAAAAGTAAGATCTCCTTTCTTGGCGTGCCGGTAATGGTCAAAGGGACGCCGGAAGGGGTGCTGACCGTTGACCGGTTGTTCGCCGATGACATTTCCTTTGAGGAAGACCTGCGCTTTCTCACGGTACTGGCGACCTTGATTGCCCAGTTTCTCACCCTGCACCGGGAGATTGAGAAAAAGGAGGCGAAACTGCTCAAGGAGAACGCCACGCTCAAGGCGAAACTGCACCATGTCCATCAGGGGCATTTTATCATTGGCCACTCCAAACCGATGCAGGAGGTGTTCAGCGTCATCGATAAAATTTCCAGCAGTGATGTAACGGCGCTGCTGCTCGGTGAATCGGGGACGGGAAAAGAGCTGGTGGCCAAGGCGATCCATGAGGGCGGCCGGCGCAAGAATAATCCCTTTATTAAGATTAACTGTGCCGCCCTGCCGGAAACGTTGCTGGAAAGTGAATTGTTTGGTCATGAGCGGGGCGCCTTTACCGGGGCCCATGCCTCACGGCCCGGCAGATTTGAACTGGCCGACGCCGGGACTATTTTTCTCGATGAAATCGGCGAAATGCCTCTGTCTCTGCAGGCAAAGATGCTTCGGGTGCTGCAGGAAAAACAATTTGAAAGAATCGGCGGTTCGAAAACCTTCACCATCGACGTACGCATCGTCGCCGCAACGAATGTCAGCCTGGAACAGGCGGTGGCCAACGGACAATTCCGGGCGGATTTATACTACCGCCTCAATGTCGTGCCCATTGTTCTGCCACCTCTGCGCGACCGCAAAGACGATATTCCACTGTTGTTCAGCCATTTTTTAAGTAAGAGCAATGAGCGCAACGGCAGAGAGATCAAGATTACCTCGGAGCTCCTTGATTTTTTGATTAACTACTCCTGGCCCGGCAATGTCCGCGAGATGCAGAATCTGGTTGAACGCATGGTTATCCTGGCCGAAGGCGATCGGCTCGGACTGGCGGATCTGCCCCCCAGCCTGTTCTCTCTGGAAAAAATGAAGCTGGAAAAATCTCGGGAGGCGGGAGATCAATCGGTGAACCGACAGCCGAACTTTACCCGAAAGTCGCTGCAGGATATTGAACGGACGGAGATTGAAGCAGCTCTTCGCCGTCATGGCTGGGTGCAGGTGCGGGCGGCACGGGACCTGGGGCTGACCGAGAGGCAGATCGGCTACCGCATAAAAAAATACGGTCTCAATCGCTATGAATCTTTTCGCTAGAGCCGACGGGAACAGGTGTCCATCAATAGTGCAGTAGCTGCGGCTCTCTCCAACCATTGTCGCAGCCCGGTTGTTCGCGAAGAATGGCGATACCCTGCTCCATATTGGCGCCGACGGAGGCCAGGCCGTGGGAATCGTCTCCGGGGACCACGGCGATGCCCATGGCCAGGGCCATTTCCAGGATCACCCGGGAAATGTACGGCTCGTCTGCTCCCTTCAGCAGCGAGCGAAGGTTGAAATCCATGATCAGATCCAGCTCGCGGATAAGCTGGAGATTTCTTTTGATCCGCGCCATGATCTTCGGCTGCAGAAGTCTCTGCTTATAGCCTGGATCAAAAATACGGATCAGGTCGAAATGGCCGACGACCGCCGGCTGCAGCAGTTTGATCATCTGGTACTGGGCGTCAAAGTAGTTGCAGTACAGCTGGTCTATGCCGCCTGCGGCGGCGACCGTTTTGTCGTACTGCCCCTGGGAATAGTCAAAGCCCATATCGTTGACGAAATGCACGGAACCGACGATATAATCCGGCTGAAACCTGTTGATCAGCGACGGAATAAACGTCTCATAGCCGCTGTAGGTTTCAATCTCCATTGCCGCAAAGATACGGATCTCCGAGCGATATTTCTTTTGCAGCCGGCGGCATTCCTGCATATAGGCGGCAAAACGATCGAGGAGGAAATCCGGCGTTAGACCGGCCGCTCTCTGATCAGGATAAAGCAATGCATCGCTGATGGCCGGGGAGTGTTCGGTGATGCCGACCCAGCGGAATTGCTTCTTTATATATAACTGGACTATTTCTTCCAGCGAATCGGTGGCATGGTGGCAGAACTGGCCGCTATGGCCACCATGCACGGAGACCAATGTGATCTTTTTCATGGGAGTTAATGCAGCGATATTCCGGTACTGGACATGGCCAGGTTGCCGTCCCGAACCCCCCGGAGGGACGTGAGCCGATCCGACAGCTCCTGCACTTCTTTGGCCTTGCCCCGGACGACGATGACTTCGAGGCAGTTGTCATGGTCCATATGCACGTGGGTGGTGGAGACGATATGATGATGGTAGTCGTGTTGCACCAGGGTAACTTTTTCCTGCAGCTTATGCTGATGATGATCATAGACCAGGCTGATAACGCCCATGACCTGTTTGTCGGCTTCCCATTCTTCCTTGACGAAGGCCTTGCGGATCAGATCCCGGATAGCTTCCGAGCGATTGTTGTAACTGTGCGTCTTGATGTGCTCATCGAAAATGTCCAGCAGCTTTTCTTCAAGTGATATGGAAAATCGCTTTAACATGAAAATCACCTCCCCAGGCGGTCGCGGTTGTTATGGTCCCCACTATAAATGTTCGTTGTGTTCTATGCAAGCGCATTGACAGCCTGCTACAGTGATTCGGCCGGTCGGCCTCGCAGCCGGAGCAGACAGTAGAGGCTGATCAAGCCGAGGCAGATGATCGTATACCAGGGAAACCAGGAGATGGCTCGAACAAAGGCCAGATTGTCAATGGCCGAGGGTGACCATGTCGGATGGAGCCCTGCTGCGGCCGTCCGCTGGTGGGTGATGAGCAGGGCAAAGAGAAAGCCGATCAGGCCATAGGCGAGATTGAAGGCCATCCCCTTGAAACTGAGCACCGTTGCCCGCTGGTGCGATGCGGTTATGCGATTGAGATAGTGGCTGGTAAAAAAGGAGACAAACATCATGGCGACAAAGATCAAGGCCATGGGCAGCAGCCCCCAGTAAGGGAAAAAGCCGGTGAGGCCGAACAGTCCGGCGAGACTGATGGCCGCCACCCAGAGCATGTTCGTGGTCGGTGAATTTTTTTCAATCATGTATTCGGCCAGTTTCGGGGCGAGCAGGCCAAGCAGGGCAATGCCTGAACCGATCACCCCGAAACTGGCCTCCGGGAGATCGATCTGCCGATAGTACTGGCTGTTCATGGTGACAATCATGCGCAGAATATGGTCGTAACACATGCCAAAGAGGATGATGGCCATGGCCAGCGGCGTCCGGGCGATCCATGCGCCGGCCTGCCAGGTCATTTTCAGTGCGGCCAGTGTTCTGAAATTAATGCCCTCCGTGTCCCCTTTCTTTTTTTCCTCCATTTTGCAGGCAGTAATGGTCGCGAGTATGGCGAGAACAAGGGTCAGGTAGATTGGAAAGCGCATGGTTGTCTGCTGGTCGACAACGAAAGAGGTGCCGGTCCAGGCGAGGAAACGGTTGACCATGTTCGGGTCGTAGATGAGCGCCCCGGTGGTCATGGTGACAATCGTGCCGATGGAGCGCAGCCGCATCTGCAGGCTGAGTACCTTCGGCCAGTCGTCGGGGTTGCCCTCTGCGGCCAGGGTGTCGTAGGCAATTGCCTCGTCAGCCCCGCTGGCCATGGCCTCCGCCAGACCGCTGAGAACGCGGTTGATGAGAAAGACCAAGAAAATAAGGCTGCTGTTGCCAAGGGGAACGAAGGCCAGAAGAGACATTTCTGCTACCATGAGCAGGGCTGTCGAGACCAGCAGGTATTTTCTGCCGAGAATATCCGCGAGGGCGCCGGAGGGGACTTCGGCACAGACAATGGTCATTGCCCAGACGGTGTTCAACAGGGCAAACTGTTCAATGGTCAGGCCGAAATCGAGAAAGAGAATGGTGAAGACCGGGTAGTAAAACCGGGCATTGAAAAAAAACCTAAAGGCGATAAACAGCCTGATATTGGTAATCGAAAAAGGCGAAACTGCGGCTGGCATTATAAGTCCTTTAAAGAAAAATAGCCGGACCATATTACGGCATATATTGACGACTGGGAAGCACCGTCTGGTCGGAACGGCTCAGATGTATCTCTATTCTCCGGACCACCAGAGAAAGCGTCAGGCAGAGGAGGAGATACATAAAAGAAATAGTCAACCAGACCTCAATTGTTGCCTGGGTCGAGGCCATCACCTGCAATCCCTGGAAGGTCAGTTCCTGGATGGAAATTATCGAGACAATGGATGACCATTTGATGGTATTGATAAATTCATTGGCCAGCGGCGGCAGCATAATGCGTATGGCCTGGGGCAGAACGACCAGACGCATCATCTTCCATCGGGTCAGGCCGAGGGCCATGCCTGCTTCCCATTGTCCGGTATCGATGGCCTGGATTCCCGCCCGGACGATTTCGGCGATATAGGCGCCCTGGAAAAGAGCGAGGGTGAGCACTCCTGACAGAAAAGGGGTGATCAGGCCTGGTTCGGCAAGAACGAAGGCGAGAAATTGCCGCACGCCGTCCGGGCTTGCCCGGAACATATCTTCGATGCCGAGAAAGGTGAGCAGCTGGTCGCTGACAAAGTAATAAAAGATAAACACCAGCACCAGTGGCGGGGTATTGCGGATCGCCTCGATATACGTCCTGCCGATCAGGCGGAAAAAAAGCCGGGGGGAGACGCGCATCAGGCCAATGGTAAAGCCGAGCAGGGCCGCCAGCAGTGTCGCCCAGATACTGATTTTGATGGTGGTGAGGAATCCTTCAAGGAGAATGTTTGCCGTCCATCGTTGTTTTTCCGCATCAAAACGAACAAGATAGGTCGGAATAATCTCCCAGTTCCACTTGTAGTTGAGGGAGAAGAAAAGCCGATACCAGATGTAGGCGAAGAAACCAATAATGGCCAGGAGAATGACGCCGTCGAGGAGGGTGACTGCTGGTTTCTTCGCTTGCATAGAAAAAGGAGGATTAAAAGTCCAGCACTCGGGGGAGGCGTGGACAAGAAGGCGGGGTAACGGCAAAGGTTGCCCCCGCCTCAAGAGAAAAAGCCGGCAAAACAGCCATGGTGGCTAATGGTTTCTTGCCTATTCGACCTGGTTCTGCCAGTCTTTGCCGCCAAACCAGTAGGTGTGCCGTTCTTCCAGCCAGCCTTCAAGGGTGGCCACGGTGATCCAGCTGTTAAAGAAGGCGAGAGTATCCGGATCGCCCTTTCTCATGGCAAAACCAATCGGCTCCCTGGTAAAGGTGCCCTGCACCGGCAGAAACAGGGTGTCGCTGTAATCGACGGCCTCATAGGCCGGCCGTGGCGCATTGCCCACCACCGCATGGACATTGCCGTTGCGCAGCTCCTGGTAGGCCTGGGGCTCGGTGTCAAACATCCGCAGTTTGGCCTGGGGCAGGAATTTCTTGGCGGCGGCTGCGGCGGTGGTACCAAGTTTTACGGCAATCTGCACCTCCGGTTGGTTGAAGTCTTCAAGAGAGTCAAAACCGGCGGCGAGCTTTTTGTGGGCGACGATAGCCATCCCCGAGTAGTCGTAGGGCTGGGTGAAGTTGACCTGCAGACCACGTTGCGGCGTGATACCCATCCCGCCAATAATGACATCGAATTTCCCAGTCAGCAGCGCCGGAATAATCCCGGACCAGGCGGTGGGCAGAAATTCAACTTTAACGCCGATATCTTCAGCCAGACGAGTGGCGACATCAATCTCAAAACCGATCAGTTTGCCGTTTTTATCCTTCATCGCCCAGGGCTGGAAGATATCCATGCCGACTTTCAAAACCCCTCTTTTTTTAACGGTTTCGATGGTGCTGGTCGCGGAAATCTCCTGCTGGATGGTTGCCGCGTAGCTGAAGCCGGTGATGCACAGCAGCAGGAGGGCGAATGTGGTCAGGCGCAGGCTATGGTGTTGTGTTTTCATCTCAGTCTCCCTGTACGTTAGGAATAAAGTGGGTAACCCATACATCTCAAGGTAAACTAAGACGTTTTTCCATTATGCCAACAACCACCGATAAAAATAATGTAATGCACAGATACATGGCCGCGACGGTAAACCAGATCTCAAAGGTCAGATAGGACTCGGCGATAAGGGCCTGGCCCTGCATGGTTAGATCGTAAATGGCAATGGTGCTGACCAGGGCCGAATCCTTGACCAGCGAGATGGCCTGACTGGTGAGCGGCGGCAGCACCGTTCGGATGGCTTGTGGAATGATGATATGGCGGTAGGTGGCAAAGGTGGTCAGACCAAGGCTGCTGGCCGCCTCGATCTGCCCCCGGTCAACCGACTGGATCCCGGAACGGAAAATCTCCGAGGCGTAGGCGCCTTCGAAGAGACTGAGGGCGAGGATGGCGGCGGTCATTCGATCCAGCCCAAGCATAGGCCCAAGGACGAAATAGATGAAAAATATCTGGATAAGCAGGGGGGTGTTTCTGCTTGTTTCAAGATAGATGATTGCCAGCCACCGTGCGACAAAGGAGTTGGACAGGCGAAACAGTGCGGTTAGCAGGCCGATAGCCAGGGCAAAAAACAAACTTATCAGAGAGATCTGCAGGGTAATCAGCAGCCCTTCGAGTAACGGACCGGCGACCACCCCCGACTCGGTCGTCGAAAACAGGTAGCGGGGGATTTGGTACCATTGCCAGTTATAGCCGATATTGTCGGCACTGTGCACCGCCAGCCAGCCGAGGACGGCAATGAGGACAGTAAACTGGAAACAATCAAAAAGCGGGCTGCGGAAAAACGTTCGCAGCGCACTGTCATTTTTTTCGGCAGATAACATAATTGATTGATAAATTGATAAATTCGTCAAAAGTCGAATTTCAAGATGGCCACGTCAGGCAATACCTTTCCGTGTCAGCTGCTCCCTGGCCATTTCCGAGATGGTGCGGAAATCAATTTTACCGCTGCCCATTTTCGGCAGTGTCTCCCAGACAAGAAAAATTTTCGGCAGGGCGATGGCCGGAAGCTGTCTGGCCATCTGTTTCAGGACGGTTTTTTCATTCAGCGGCGTGGTGACCACCGCGACGATTCGCGCCCCTTTTATGGCATCGGGGATCTCCACAACACAGCAATAGCTGTCTGCGGGCAGAAATTTTTCCAGTACATCCTCGATCTTCACCAGAGAAACCATTTCCCCGCCGATTTTAACAAATCGCTTTAACCGGCCGACATGCCACAGATAGCCGTCTTCGTCCAGGTTTCCCATATCACCGGAATCATACCAGCCACGGCGGATGTGCAGGGAGGTCTGTTCAAAGTCATTGAAATATCCCTTCATGACGCTGTCGCCTTTGACCAGGATACGGCCATCCTCGCCAAGAGCGCATTCCTCGCCGGTCTCGTAATTCTCGATACGTATCTGGATACCGGGAATAGGCTTGCCGACACTGCCAGGCCTGTTGAATTCCGGGGTGTTGGTCGATATTACCGGCGAGCATTCCGTTGCGCCATACCCTTCGTAGACGGTAATATTGTGTTTGGTTTTAAAACCTTCCCGGAGCGCCTCGGGGCACTTGTCCGCTCCGGTCAGGGCGATACGCAGCGTATCAAAATCGCCTCTCTCGGATTTTCGCAGATATCCCCAGAAAAAAGAGGGCGTGCCGACCAGGAAGGTTGCTTTATGGTCGCGGACGATGGTGCACACCTTCTTGAAGTCGAGCGGATTGGCGTAGGTGAGCATGGTCATGCCGTGGTATATGGGCAGCCAGAGGTTGACGGTAAGGCCGAAGACATGGAAAAAAGGCAGGGTGCACATGAACACATCGTCGCTGCGAAAATCGAAAATCGGCGAAACGGAGGCAATATTGGAAAGAATGTTTTTATGGGTCAGCTGCACCGCCTTCGGATCTTTTTCACTGCCGCTGGTAAACAGGATAACCGCCGTGTCATCTTCCTGACCGCCGTGGACGAGCTTTTTCAGCAGTGCTGCCGGAAGGGCCGCGGTGATGGCGGCCCGCACTTTCATGGCGGTGGTTATGGACGCCATGATGTCTTCGATATAGATCATGCCGGCGACATGGGGGCATTCTATTTTTTCCAGCAGGGCCTTCGAGGTAATGATCGTTTTGAAATCACACTTCCGCTGGGCATATCCGGCGTTTTGTTCCGCCCCTGTCGAGTAGTTGATCATCACCGGGATACGACCGCTCATCAAAACGGCAATTTTGCAGAGAATGCAGCCGGCCGACGTCGGTATCATGATGCCGATAAACCCCTTATCGAGCCGCGAAAAAAAACGGCAGAGAATGAAACAGGCGATAAGCGCTCTGGAGTAGGTGAGTTTCCGGTCGGTGGAGAAGTCATGCATGGCCAGTTTTTTGCCAAACCGTTTGGCGATGTCGATAAATTGATGATGTAACAGCATCGGCGTCTCCTGCTGTGGTGAAGTTTTTTTACTCAGCCATCTTGCAATCTGGCTTTTAGCGAGCTTGTCAAGGTTGATGGTACGGTGTCCGCTGCAAAGCACGGGTACTGGAAAGAGTACCCGACAGGCGAGCATTAAAAAGAATCCCGGCTAGTTTCCCGTTTACCGGGGTTAGTTTTTCAGTTCGAGGTCGGCCATATCGGTTATCGAAGAGGGCATATCCTTTTTCACCTGTACGCCTAATTCCTTCAACTGTTCGGCCTGGGCAATCAGGTTGCCCCGGCCCTGGGTCAGTTTCAGCAGCGCGCCATCGTAGGTGCTGTGGCAGGTGGCCAGCTGTTTGCCGATTTTTTCCATCTCTTCCATAAAGCCGCGAAATTTATCATACATAATACCGGCCCGTCTGGCGATCTCCAGGGAATTCTTGCTCTGGTGTTCAAATTGCCAGATATTTTCCACCGTGCGAAGGGTGGCGAGCAGGGTTGTCGGCGTTACAATGATGATGTTTTTGCTGAGCGCCTCGCCGAAAAGATTGTCATCCTGGGCGAAGACGGTGGAAAAAGCAGCCTCGATAGGCATGAACATCAGGACGAAATCCAGGGAGTGTACGCCGCTCAGCTCGGCATAATTTTTTTTACTCAGGCTGTTGATATGTTCGCGAATGGCCTGCAGCAGTGCGGTGAGATGGGCGGCGCGGTCGTCTTCGTCATCACTGTTGACATATCTCTCCCAGCTTATCAAGGATACCTTGGAGTCAATAATGATATCTTTGCCTTCCGGCAGATGCACCAGCACATCCGGTTTTAATAACCGGTTATTGTTATCCCGAAAGCCGCCCTGACTGTCGTATTCAAGGCCGCGGCGCAAGCCGGACCGCTCGAGGACCCGTTCCAGAACCAGCTCGCCCCAGTTGCCTTGAACCTTCGTATCACTTTTCAGGGCCCTGGTCAGGTTGATCGCCTCCTGGTTTATCTGCTGGTTGAGGTCACGCAGCTGGACGATCTCACCTTTCAGGGAAAACCTTTCGCGGCTGTCATGTCGATAGATTTCGGTTATTTCCTGTTTGAGGGCGGTCAGCTGACTGTTGAATGGCTGCAGGATCGCCTCCAGCTTGTCCCGGTTCAGTTCGCTGAATCTGACACTTTTTTCGTCGAAGATCTGCTGGGCCAGGCCGGCGAACTGCAGGCGCAGCTCTTCCCTGGCGTCTTCAAGCAGCTGCAGCTTTTCGCCGGCGTGTTTACGTTCATTTTCCAGCAGCGTCGTCAGCCGGGCTTCCCGGATGGCCTGGCTGTTGCTCTTTGCCAGGGTGTCGGCGATGGTTTTTTCAGCCGCCGTCAGTCGCTCTTGGCTCACCCGGTGCTGCGCCTGTAATGCGGCACGTTTGACCAACAGCAGGATGCAGACACACAACAACAGCGACGAGGTACCGAACAGCAGCAGGACCAGGCTCGGTACAGGGAGATCCCGTGGCAGGAAACCCTGGAGAAAAAGGACGAATGCCATGGAAAAGTCATTCATGTCAAAGGCTCTGCCGGAAAAAAGATCATCTCAACCAAGTGCCACATCAAGGGTCATCATGATGGCGAATCCGAGCATAACACCGATGGTCGGGATGTCCGAGTGCCGCGCGGCCTGTGACTCGGGAATCAGTTCTTCGGCGACGACGTAGATCATCGCCCCGGCGGCAAAGGACAGGGCGTAGGGCAGAATCGGCTGCATGGAGATCACCGCGACCGCGCCGAGAACCCCGGCGACCGGCTCGACGATCCCGGAAGCCTGGCCGTAGAGAAAGCTTTTCGTGCGCGACATGCCTTCCCGGCGGAGCGGTACGGAAACAGCGGCACCTTCCGGAAAATTCTGGATGCCGATACCGATGGCCAGGGCAACCGCCGCGCCGATAGAGGCAGCAGGATGCCCGGCAGCCGCGGCCCCGAAGGCGACGCCCACCGCCAGTCCTTCAGGGATATTGTGCAGGGTTATGGCCAGAACCAGCAGGACCGAGCGCTGCCAGCCGGTTTTAATTCCCTCCGCCTCTTTGGGCGGAAAACCAGGATGAAGATGCGGCAGAAGTTTGTCCGCGCACCAGAGAAACAGCCCGCCGCTTAAAAAGCCGACCAAGGACGCCAGCCAGGCGATTCCGCCTCTCGACTCGACCATGTCAATGGCCGGGGCGAGCAGGGACCAGAAACTGGCGGCAATCATCACCCCGGCGGCAAAGCCGAGCATGCCGTCCATGACCTTCCGGTCAATTTTCTTAAAGAAAAAGACGAGACCCGCGCCCAGGGCGGTCAAAAACCAGGTAAAGCAGGTGCCCATGAAGGCCTGGGTGATCGGCGAAAATTGACGGAGCCATTCTTCCATACGGTTTTTCCTTTGCTGTTTTCTCTAAGCTCGGAACACAGAGATCAAATGGGCCAGGGGCGGTCTTTGCCGCCGAGGATGTGCAGATGGATATGGAACACCACCTGCCCGGCCTTGCTGCCATTATTGCAGATGACCCGGTAGGCGCCACCGGTGCCGTTTTCCGCTGCCACCTGGGCACCGACACGCAGCAGCTTGCCGACGAGTCTGTCATCGGCTTCAACCACATCCGCCGGACCGGCAATATGTTTTTTCGGGATTACCAGAAAATGCACGGGTGCCTGGGGGGCAATATCCCGGAAGGCCAGCACCTCGTCGTCCTCATAGAGCTTTTCTGCGGGGATATCACCTGCAACAATCTTGCAAAAGATACAGTCATGCATGGCCGCTTCTCCTTTGTTATTGATCATCTCGTTGTAGAAATGAACATAAAAACCACATGTATTGGTATTCTATACAACAACAGTCGGTTTTCGTAAATGCACGGAAGGACGGTTTTTCGGCTTTTCCGGTAAAGAGCATAAAAAAACGCAAAACAGTACGTGGGGCATACTGTTTTGCGGCGGAAAATGAAATAAATATACGCTCTGCCAGGTCAGGAGGAAAAGATCTCCTTTCTCCGGTTACCTGGTGTAATTGAAGGTCAGTTCCTTATTGGCTTCGTCGATAAGCACTTCTCCGCCCTTGGCCAGTTTGCCGAAGAGGATTTCCTCGGTGAGGGTATCGCCAATCTCCTTCATAATCAGACGCCTGAGCGGCCTGGCGCCATAGTCTGGGTCGTAGCCCTTGACGGCCAGGTATTTTCTGGCCTGCGCACTGAGCTTGATGCTCACCCGTTTTTCGGCCAGCTGTCCTTCGAGTTCGCGGATCAACTTGTCAACAATGTGCTCGGTCGCCTGCTGATCAAGCGAGCTGAACGAGACGATGGCATCAAGCCTGTTGCGAAACTCGGGGGCAAAGAGCTTGTTCACCGCCGCCTGATCCCTGCCTTTCTTGCTGGTGACGAAACCGATGCTTCTGTTGGCCAATTCTCTCGCGCCGGCGTTGGTGGTCATGATCAGTATGACGTTTCGAAAATCCGCCTTTCGGCCCGAATTGTCGGTGAGGGTCGAGTGATCCATCACCTGCAGCAGGATGGAGAAAATGTCTGGATGGGCCTTTTCGATCTCGTCGAGCAGCAGCACCGAGTAGGGATGTTTGCGGATGGCTTCGGTGAGCAGGCCGCCCTGATCGAAACCGACATAGCCGGGAGGTGAACCGATCAGCCTGGCCACGGCATGTTTTTCCATGTACTCACTCATGTCAAAGCGCTCGAAATGGACATTGAGGGTGACGGCCAGTTGTCTGGCCACCTCTGTTTTGCCAACCCCGGTCGGGCCGGCAAAGATAAAGCTGCCGGTGGGGGAGTCAGGGTTGCCGAGGCCGGCCCGCGACCGCTTGACCGCGGTCGTCACCGCCTCGATGGCGTCGTTCTGGCCAAAGACCACGTTTTTCAGATTGACCGCCAGCTCACGCAGTTCATGGATTTCCGAGATGGAACTGCTCTTCGCCGGAATTCTGGCTATCCGGGAGACGACCTTTTCGACATCGCCTACCCTGACCATGGTGCCCTGTCTGCCTTCAAGCCGGAAAAAAGAACCGACCTCATCCATGATATCAATGGCCTTGTCCGGCAGGAAACGCTCGTTGATATAGCGGTCGGAAAGTTCGGCCATGGCCTTCAGTGAATTCTGCGAGTAGCGCACGTCGTGGTGGCTTTCGTATTTATCTTTCAGCCCCTTGAGGATAAGATGGGTATCGGCGACCGATGGTTCTTCGATGTCGATTTTTTGAAAACGTCGGGAAAGGGCCCGGTCTTTTTCAATCTGGTTTTTATACTCTTCATAGGTGGTCGAACCGATGCAGCGCAAAATGCCGGCCTGCAGGGCAGGTTTCAGCAGGTTCGAGGCGTCCATCGAGCCGCCACTGGTGGCGCCTGCGCCGACGATGGTATGCATCTCGTCGATGAAGAGGATGGCATTTTCTTTCTGCTCTATGGCCGACACCACGCTTTTCAGCCTTTTTTCAAAGTCGCCGCGATATTTTGTGCCGGCGACCAGGGTGCCCATATCGAGCAGGTGGATCTCGACATCCTGCAGCAGGTCGGGAACCCGTGGTTTTTCACCTTTTTCTCTGGCAACCTTGTCCTCATAAATACGCAGGGCGAGCCCCTCGGCCATGGCCGTTTTACCAACGCCTGGTTCTCCGACCAGCAGCGGATTGTTTTTCTTCCGCCGGCACAGCACCTGCATGATTCTGCCGATTTCCTCATTGCGACCGATGAGCGGGTCGAGTCTGCCCTGGGCGGCATATTCCGCCAGGTTGATGGTGAAATCTTCCAGGGCCTTGGCGTCTTTTATCCCTTTTTGCGGCAAGGGACTCTCAGGTGGTGTGGTAAAAGGTTCTTTCTGCAGGCCATCGGCGGGCAGTTCGTGGGAAATGAAGTTCACCACCGACATCTTGCCGATGCCGATTGATGTGAGGAAGTAGACGGCATGGGACTCTTCCTCGGCCAGGATGGAGACCAGCACATCACCGCTGTCGACCTGCTGTTTGCCGCAGCTCTGCACATGGGCGACGGCACGTTGCAGTACCCGGTTGAAGGCGATGGTCTGGGCCGGTTCACCTGAGGTGGTGTTGGTAAATTTTGGAATTTCCATAAGAAAAAACTTCTCCAGGCGTTCCTTTAATACCTGGGTTGACCCACCGCACTCATTAATGATGTAACTGGTGAGCTCGTCATGCAAAAGGCCATAGAGCATGTGCTCAACAGTGACATATTCATGATTATGGGTTTTTGCTTCTCTTATAGCCATTATCAGGGCTTTTTCCAGTGTTTTGCTCAGCATAATTCTCGCACTTTGTTGGGTGAAAGGGGTACTTTCGCCTGTTAGACTGTTTCCATTGAACAGCGGAGTGGAAACTCGTTTTTCTTCGCCAGCTGGTGCACCACCGAGATCTTTGTTTCGCAGATTTCCCGGGTATAGACGCCAGCGATTCCTACACCTTCGTTATGGACATTAAGCATTATTTTTGTTGCGTCATGGGGCGACTTGTGAAAAACGGTTTCAAGGATGGCAATGACAAATTCCATGGAAGTATAGTCGTCATTGTGCATCAATACTTTGTAGAGTCGCGGTTCTTTTGTCTCAATGGTATCTTTGGTAACTACCGATCCTTCTCTTCGTCGTTTGCTCTCTGCCATGGTTCTGCAATAAATAATAAAAACGTTAATTGTTTTGTTCTGTTAGGAACCGATCGGTAGCTTGGGGACTGCATCGTTACCTGGTGCCATCCGTCGTTCCCGGCCTGGCCCTTGCCCATTCCTGCCGACCGACAAATTATGGTTGACCTGCCGTCATTCCGGGGCCTGGCCCGGAATCCACTGCCCATGACGACAGGATCATCAAACACCACTTACGATAATAACTCTCGGCGCATTTTCAATATACCACAAAACTGCGTCTCAGGAAAATTTTGGTGCCCCCTGGAGCATTGCCAGGAAAAGTTCTTCAAGGATGAGTTGTGCCGGCAAAGGCGAGCCCTTCAGGCGAAATTCCGCCTCGAGGAGCATGGCCAGCCATCGTCTCAGCCCCGAACAGGAATATTCCGATGCCTTGGTGAAACTCATGAACAGGGCGTATGGGTGGCCCTGGAGCATATCACTCCATTCCCCCTGGAGCTTAAGGTCCGGCAGGTAGCTGTTCTGGAATTCCTTGGCATTCATGCCACGTCGCCAGGCCGGGGTGGGGCGCATCTGCAGAGAGCGATAGATCAATTGTTTTTTGAGAAAATTGCGCATGGTGGCGAGGATGGCCAGGCTGTGGAACCCTTGTTCCAGCAGGCGCGACAAAATTATCAGGGTTCTGCTTACCTGCCGCTTACTGAAGGCATCGGTCAATTCATACAGGGCGTCTTCCCGGTTGCGGGCGACCATTTCTTCCAGGTCATCGCAGGTGATCACCGGCCGGTCACCGACAAAATGGGCCAGTTTTTCTGTTTCCGTGACAACGGCCACCGGATGAAAACCCACCCGCTCAAAAAATATTTCCACTGCCCGGGGATCTATTCTTTTATTGAATTCCCTGAGGGTCTTCTGCATGACCTCTTTCAGCACGGCCTTTTGTTCATTTTGCGCGGAGGCATTGGCGCCGGAGGCGACGGAACAGTCGACAATGATACCGTTTTTCTTGAGATAGGTGAACAATCGCTGGCGCTTGTCCACTGTCTCCGCGGTTAATAGAAGAATGTTGCCGCCGGGGAGTCCTTTGTCGAATGCCTCAAGATAACGGTCGACCAGGTTGGCTGTGTTGACCTTGGCCGGCCCCTGGGCTTGACTGAGGAGCACGTCGGCCCAGGCAAGGCTTTCGTCCGGCTTGTCAAAGGCGAATATCTTTTTCCATTCCTTCCCGGTTATTTCCGAGAGTGGACTGGGGCCGTCGATTTTCAGCTCAACCGCCTGGGCCATGGCCTGGAGGTGACGGAGGGCCGGGCCGGGACGGCCGGCCTGGAAGGCCTGGGCCGCCTTCTGCCATATGTCCGAGGCGACGGTTTTACTATGAAAAATCCGGCTGTTTGCGACCCGGTAGAGCTGTCGGCCCGGGAGCAGGCTGAAGCTCATCAGTCTGGCCAGGGTCTGGGCCGGGTCTTCCGTGTCGCCGTCGAGGCTGTGTACAGCGCCGGCCTGCTGGGCCAGGAGACTATTCTGCAGCAGATCGGCGGCCTCCTTACAGAGAAAACGTTCGCCGAAAAAAAGAAAGACCTGGGATCCGAAAGGGAAGGGGTCTTCCTGAATTTTTGCCTGCAGTTCCGATCGGTTAATTTGTACCATCTGTCTGTTCTGTGCGAGATTTACATCCCAAAAAAGAAAAGGGGATGAGATACCATGTTGGAGGACGACGTATTCATTGTGGCGCTCTCACATAGGGTAGTTGTTTTTCCTTGGATTTCCAAGTGTTCAGTTGTAAAACAGACCGGACAAGGGAGAAAAAATGAAATTACCAAAGAGAAATGATCCCTGCTGGTGCGGCAGCGGCAGTAAGTATAAGAAGTGTCATCTGCTTTCCGATGAGCTTGGAGAAACCGCTCCCCCCGGTATGCCGAAAAAAAGAGGCGGCGAAGCCACGGTCTCACCCGGCAGGATAAGTCCACGCAGAACTGTGCCGGAGCATATCAGCCTGCCTGAATATGCCGTCAGCGGGGTTCCCGCCCCTGGCAAGGTTTCCTGCAAAAAGGGCAGCGCCGAGCAGATCGAACGGATGCGCCAGGCGGGAAAAATTGCCCGCGATGTACTGGATACGGTCCTTGCCGAGGTCCGACCCGGCATCGCCACCGATGCCCTTGACCGGATCGCCCACATGCGGACCATCGAACTTGGCGCCTATCCCAGCCCTTTAAATTATATGGGTTTCCCGAAATCCATCTGCACCTCGGTCAACGAGGTGGTGGTCCACGGTATCCCCGACAGCAGGGAGCTGGCCGAGGGTGATATCATCAACTGCGATGTAACCGTCTATGTCCATGGCATGCATGGCGACTGTTCCGAGACCGTTTTTGTCGGGGAAGTCGATGAAGAATCGAAAAGGCTGGTGCAGGTAACCTGGGAGTGTTTGATGAAGGCCATCGATGTGGTCAGGCCGGGGCAGAAGCTCAATACCATCGGGCAGGTTATTGAAGAACATGTCCAGCGACATGGTTACGGCATCGTCCGTATATTTACCGGCCATGGCATCGGCGAATCGTTTCATATGTTGCCCTATGTGGCCCATTTTTATGAGCCGAATAATAAAACGATTCTTGAAGAGGGCATGACCTTCACCATCGAGCCGATGATCAATGCCGGACGTGCGGAATGCGTCATCTGGCCCGATAACTGGACGGCGGTAACCTGCGACCTGGCCAGAAGCGCCCAGTTCGAGCATACGCTGCTAGTCACTGCCGGCGGTGCGGAGATCCTTACCGGTGGCCGGGAACCCTGGTTTTTGAAAAAGTGAGCGGCAGGTCAGTCGCCTGAATATGCCGGCACAGAGGGCAAAGACCGCCGCGGTGTGCAATTGTCGACCCTGTTCCAGTAACTTCTCCAGTGCTACGTATTCCCCTTGCGCTGCCAAGCTGTTATCAACGTGCGTTTTCATATGGTATCTCCTGTGGTTGGGATTTTTCCGTGAACGGTTACGGCATGTATCTTTCCCTCCCTTCTATTAGAGCATATAATAACGAACAGTCTACGCGTAATAATACCCATCAGTTGTGCATGAATGATCATTAGCCGTGGTGGGAAACGGGCTGTGGGCCAAGGTTACAATCACCAGGGAAAAAATAATGAAACTGAACTGGGATGATATGCGCTTTTTCCTCGTGCTCTGCCGGACACAGTCTTTCGTTGCTGCGGGCAGTGAGCTGAAAGTCACCCACAGCACGGTCTCCAGGCGGCTGTCGGCACTCGAGGCCTCCCTGCAGACCCAGCTTTTTACCCGCACGGAAAGGGGCTGCCGCCTTACGCCGGCGGGAGAAAAGCTGCTCCCCTATGCCGAGCAGCTGGAAACAACGGTGATTCGTCTTGAGGAAGATGTTTCAGGAAGGAACAACCAGCTTTCCGGGGCCATTCGCATCGGTGCCCCGGATGGCTTCGGAACCTGCTTTCTCGCCCCGCGCTTCAGCGTATTGCAACGCATGCACCCGACCCTTGAGGTCGAACTCATTGCCGTGCCGATGTATTACAGTCTGGCCAGGCGGGAGATCGATATTTTAATTACCGTGAGAAAACCGGCGGCGGGCAATGTTATCGTCAGGCGGCTGGCCAACTATAAATTCGGCCTGTTTGCCACGAAAAAATATCTCGAAGAACGTGCGCCGATAGAGAGCAGGGAAGATCTGCGCCGACACAGGACCATCGGATATATCGATGATCTGCTCTATGATCAGGACTTGAATTTCATCAACGAGTTCCATCCAGGGGTGCGGCCTCAATTCAGGAGTTCCACCCTCGTCGGCCAGAAGATGGCCATCCTCGCCGACAACGGCATTGGCGTTCTGCCTTATTTTATGGCCTGTTGCGAACCAACCCTTGTCCCGGTACTGCCTCGGGTCAGTGCCGAACGAACCTTCTGGCTGCAGGTTAATCCTGATGCAAGGCAGATTGCCCGGGTCCGGGTGACCATTGACTTTATCGTGGCCGAGATGGATGGTGCTGCATGCATCCTGACCGAGATTCCCCAGACCGAGCTTTGACACGGTCTGCCCCTTCATGCCACCCTCTGGCGACAGCCGGTGTCCCGGGTAAAGAAAAGCAGGAAAAAGGATGCGGTAATCCAGAGGAGCATCAAGCCAAAACCGCTGCGGTAGGCGACCACATCATACATCCTGACGTCCATGACCATGTCCCCGGTCCACATGCGATCGAGAACCCAGCCGACGGCCGGTTGAAGGATCATTGGTCCGGCCATGACCCCCATGTTGATCACCCCGGAGACGGTTCCCGCCAGATGCGTCGGCACCGATTCCTTGGCAAAGGCAAAGCTGATGATCATACACCCGGAAGAAAAACCGGTTATCACTAAAAGTGGAATGAGCATACTGAGAGAAATATCCCGCACCAGTATAAGCGCCGCCCAGCCGCTCACTGAAATGGCACAGCCTATGAGATAGAGCTTTTTCCGGTTGCGCAGCCTGTCGGACAGCCAGCCGAAAAATGGACCGCCGACAGCCCAGGCAACCAGCAGGGCCGACGTCAGTGTGGCGGCAGCGGTCGGGGAAACACCATGCAGGGTGGTCAGGTAGGGGACGCCCCACAGGCCTGAAAAGGTGAGCACGCAACCGACAATGCCGCCGGGAATAACAAAAAGAAGAACAATGTTGCGGTAGGTAAAGACATGAAGGACATCGGCGATGATGCCTGAATCTTTTTTTGCGGCAGGATGGGAAGGCAGCGGTATGAAATCGCGGTAGCCTTTTTCTTCGGGGTAATCCCGGACGAACAGCCAGGTGCCCGCGCCGATAAGAACGGTCGTGGCCGCGGAGAAGAGCATCACGTTTCTCCAGCCGAACTGATCGACAAAGATGCGCAACGGCGTACCGGCAAAGACCGCCCCGATGATACCGCAAAAAAGCGCAAGTCCGGTCACCATGGCAAAGCGCTGTGGCGAAAACCAGCTTGCCGCCAGTTTTAACAGACAGACGAAGGCAACCGCCACCGAGCCGCCGATGAGCAGACGCCCGGCGGCAGCCCAGGCAAGGCTTGGCGCCCAGGCAAACATGACCGCACCCATGGCCGCCACCAGAGCCCCCAGGGTAAGGAGCCGCCGCGGTCCCCAACGGTCGGCAAGAATCCCGGTGGGGATCTGCATGGCCACATAGCTGTAAAAATAAAATGCCGAAAGATTGCCCAGGGCGGCGGCGCTGATCTGAAAATCGCGCATCAGTTCGCCGGTGATCACCGCCGGGGCGACCCGATGAAAAAAACCAAGGAGATAGAAAACGGCGCCAAACCCCCAGACGAAGAGGCCGGCTGCCATGGACGGGGTGGTGTCGTGGGAAACAATCGTCATCGGTTTTTTTAGCGGAGAACCTTATTTTTCTTATTGAGAACTTTGCAAATCAAGGCTGAAAGTTCTTTCATCGCCACAGGTTTCATGGCAAAGCCTTTGATACCGGCAGCTCTGGCCTTTTCCTCGGAAATAGTCGAGCTGAATCCGGTGCAGAGAATGATCGGCAGCTGCGGCCGAATCTGCAGCATGCGCCGGGCAAGATCCATACCGGTCATGGCCGGCATGGAATAATCGGTAATGACCAGATCGAAGGCATTGGGTTGATTCTGGAAAGTGGTCAGCGCCTCAAGACTGCTCGTGCGCGCCGTCACGCTGTAGCCCATCCGTTCCAGCATGGTCTCGGCCATCTTGACCAGCATTTTTTCGTCGTCGACAAAAAGGATTCGTTCACCGCCGGCAGAGGGTAGCTCGATGGAATCGGCTTTCTGCAGGGTATGTTCCGTGACCGTCGGGAGGAAGATATGGAAGACTGTGCCCTTGCCCGGCGTGCTGTGCAACCGTATGAAACCACCGTAACTCTGCACGATGCCATGGGCAATGGCCAGACCCATGCCGGTCCCCTTGCCGACTGCTTTGGTGGTGAAGTACGGATCAAATATTTTATCCTGTATTTCCGGTGGAATGCCCGGACCGGTGTCTCCGATGGATAACTGCATGAAATTTCCCGGCCCAACGTTTGACACCTCGAGCAGATCTTCTTTGCCGAGCACCGTCCCGCGCAGGGAAATAAACAGGGTGCCGCCGCTTGCCTCCATGGCATGAAAGGCGTTGGTGCAAAGGTTCATGAGTATCTGATGAATATGCGTCGGATCGGCAACAATTAAATCCGTCTCGTCATCGATATCTGGCTGGATGTCAATGCCGGTCGGCAGGATGGAGCGAAGCAGTTTGAGTATTTCCCGGACGATATGTGCCGGTTCGAGCGGGACGCTTTCGGTTTCCGTCTGACGGCTGAAGGCGAGTATCTGGATGACCAGATCCCGGGCCCTGGTTGCGGCTGTAATAATCTGCTCCAGGTCGTGCGCAACAGTCGATTCCGGTGGGCTGTCTTCCCGGGCCAGTTCCGCGTAGCCGAGAATGGCCCCAAGAATATTGTTGAAATCATGGGCGATACCGCCGGCCAGGGTGCCGATGGCTTCCATTTTCTGCGCCTGATTCAGATGGGCCTTCAGTTGCGCATTGGTCTCTTCCATCTGTTTGCGCCGGTTGATATCACTTAGGACAATTCGCCATACGGGCGAGTCGTCTTGCCCTTTCGCCAGGGTGGACCTCAGTTCTGACCAGAATGACACCCCATCTTTTTTCAGCAAGCGCAGCTCACTGACCTGGGGTGTCCCGGCTGCAAGGAGCTTTCTGCGATGATGGTAGAAAACGTCCTGGTCTGCCGGGAGAATAAAACGGGTGATCGGCTGTCCGGCAAGATCTCTTTTGTCGGCCTCCACGAGAGCGGCGGCGGTGGCGTTGGCTTCGAGGATCAAACCTTCTCTGGTGACGGTGACATAGCCCACCGGCGCCTGATTGTAAAGATCGTAATAACTGGCGCGTGTTTTGTTCAGGGCCTCTTCAGACCGGCGCAGTTCTTCGTTCTGTATCTCCAGCTCGGCCTGGTACACCTGCAGTTCAAAGACCAGCCGATTTATGTCTTCGGACGACATGGACTGGAGATCCGTCGAGGTCCGCGCCATTTTTTTATGGATTTTTTCCTCAGCCTGTCTGCGGATTTCACTCTTGTCCCTGTTGGTGGGCAGGTCATTATCGATTGTCATGCTCTCCCGAGATATCTCCCGCAAGATTTTTTCCTCTGCATGCGTGGCGTCGAGGATGTATCTGTTGATACACAAGTACTGAATACTTATAACCTAACGAGTGATAGGGAGGAGATCAATATCTTTTGTAGAGGAAGATGTTTTTTTTGCCGAAAGCAACAGCAAGCAACGAAGAACGTTCACCAGGGATCCTCGGAGCCTGTCGGATTATGCCGCCTTCCTGTTGAGGGTCTCGACGATTTTTCCGCTTATCTCCTTGAAGGTGAACGGTTTCTGGATAAAATGCACGTCTTGATCGAGCACCCCGTGATGGGAGATGACATTTGCCGTATAGCCGGACATGAACAGGCACTTTACGTCGGGATTGCTCTTTTGCATCTGGGTTTGCAGTTCACGGCCGTTCATCCCGGGCATGACGACATCGGTCAGCAGCAGGTCAATCCCGTCCTTATGGTCAGCCGCCAGGCGCAGAGCCGCCTCCGGCGTACCCGCGGCAAGCACGTTATAGCCCAGATCAAGCAGCATTGTCTGACAGATATGCAGCAGATTCTGCTCATCTTCGACGATGAGAATGGTCTCAGTGTTATTTGTTGCGATGGTGCTGCCGGGTGATTTTATATCCGCAAGAGTCAAGCCGACAGCGAGGGGGAGATAGATACTGAAAGTGGTTCCCTGGCCTGGTTCACTGTAGACGTTGATGAAGCCGCTGTTCTGCTTGACGATGCCATAGACCGTGGCCAGGCCGAGACCGGTGCCCCTGCCTAAATTCTTGGTCGTGAAGAAGGGTTCAAAGATTTTGGCCTGGGTCTGTCTATCCATGCCTATACCGTTATCACTGACGATGAGGACAGCGTAGTCGCCGGGAACGAAATATAATTTTGTCGCACAGTAGGCCTCGTCTATGGCTGTTTTCCGGGTTTCGATACAAATTCTCCCGGCGCCGCTGATGGCGTCCCGGGCATTAATGCACAGATTCATCAGCAGCTGATCAAACTGACTGGGATCGATCTTCACCGGATATGTCTCGCTTCCCGGCAGCCAGTCCAGGGCAATGTCTTCGCCGATGAGCAATTGCAGCATCTGCAGGGTGGTGGTCACGGCAGCATTCAGGTTCATGATCTGCGGAGCTATGGCCTGGCGGCGGGCGAAGGCGAGCAACTGCTGGGTCAGTTCGGCGGACCGCCGCGCCGCATGGCGTATTGCTTTGAGATGATCATGGAGGGGATGGGTCTCCCTTGCCTTGAGCAGGGCCAGGTCGGCATGGCCGAGAATGACCCCAAGCATGTTGTTGTAGTCATGCGCCACGCCGCCGGCCAGTCGGCCGACGGATTCAATTTTCTGGGACTGGATGAGCTGGGACTGCAGTTTTTCTTTTTCTACCTCGGCCAGTTTACGTTCCGTGATATCGCGGACAATTGATAAAACCAGATTCTCATCGATGGTGGTCAGCTTCACCGTGGTAATTTCCACCGGGACAAAGCGCCCATCTTTGGTTATGTCAATAGTTTCAAAAGGTATCCCATGGCTGCGCAGCAGGTCCTCTTTGATCGGGCCGACTTTCTGAGTATCTTTTTTAACCGCATGCACATCGGGAATATGCATGCGCAGCAGTTCTTCCCGCTGGTAGTTCAGCAACTCGCAGGCCCGGGTATTGACATCGATAATGCGGTGCATCTCGTCTTCAATAAATATCGCATCACCGGCATTTTCAAACAGGGCGCGGAAGTAGTTTTCTTTTTTATGCAGGGCCTGTTCACTCTTTTCCCGCTCGGCAATTTCATTGGAAAGTTCTGCGTTAGCCCGTTCCAGTTCGATGATACGCTGCTGCAGCTCGGGATAATAGCTTTTCCGGATGGATCGTTCGCCAAGGCCGATAATGCTCTCTTGGAGTTTCGCCCTGATGACCTCCGCCTCAGAGGGCTTTTTCATAGATCTTCTCGATATCTTGGCGGTTGGGCATTCTCGGGTTGGTTACCATGCAGGGATCCTGCAGCGCATTGCGGGCAAGGCCGGTGATGTCGGCGCAGGTCACCCCTCTTTGCGCAAGAGTACTGTGAATGCCGATTTTTTCTCTGAGGCGTCTTATTTTGTTGAGGATTGCCGCTTCCACCTCCCGCGGGGAGTGGTTGTGCAGTTCAAGGCCGAGGGCCTCGCCGATTTTATGATAGCGGTTTGCCGCTTGCGGGAAATTGTAGGCGATTACCGGCTCAAGGAGGATGGCGTTGCATTCGCCATGGGCCAGATCAAAGAGACCGCCGAGGCTGTGTGCCATGGCGTGCACGGCGCCAAGACTGGCATTGGAGAACGCCAGGCCGGCCTCGAGGCTGCCGAGCATCACCCAGCCGCGTAATTCCAGATTGTCCGGCTGTTCCATGACCGCGGGCAGGTAGGTGCTGATCAGGCGTATCGCCTCCAGGGCATGGAGATCAATAAGGGGTGAATGCGCCGTGGAAACATAGGCCTCGATGGCATGGACGAGGGCATCCATGCCGGTGCAGGCGGTAAGATAGCTGCCCATTGTCAGGGTGACCGCAGGGTCGATCAGGGCCACATCCGGGACCGTCGTTTTGCTGATGATGGCAATTTTGCAATGCCGTGCAGGGTTGGAGATAATGGCGAACTGCGAGACATCGGCGGAGGTCCCTGCCGTGGTGGGAATACAGATGAGCGGCGGCCCGGGGACAGGTACCTTGTCGATACCTTCAAACTCGACAATGTTTCGGTGATTAGTCGCGGCAATGCCGATACCCTTGGCGCAGTCCATAACACTGCCGCCACCGACGGCAACAAGCACATCACAGTTGTTCTCGGCATAGAATGCCGCCCCGGCCATAACTTCCTCTGCGCGGGGGTTCTGCGATATCGCCGAAAAAATTCGGCAGTCAATGTCTTCTTCCGCCAGGTTGGCAACCACCTGGGCGCACCAGCCGGCATCGATGATCCCCTGGTCAGCGACCACCATGACCCTTTTGCCGCCGAAATTACGGGCGTATCGGCCGACCAGATCAAAAGATCCGGCACCAAAAACAAATTCCGGAGCAACAAATTTGCGAAGTTCGAGCATACTTCAGCACCTGTGCATAACTGGAGGATATTTAGCCTGCGGCGTGCGCCAGGGTGGGAAAAATTTTGCCCCTGCACGGTAGTATCGCTTCATTATCCAGATTATACAGGGGAATGTCAAATATCCTTGCGGGAAAGATCGAATCGCCGGTGTAGCCTCACCTTAAAACACTACAGAAAGAGATTGTAGGCCGGGTTGTTGGTCTCTTCCTGGTAGAGGTAGCCGAGGGCGTCGAGTCGTTTTTCCAGCGCACCGGCTTTTTCTTCCGGAGACTCCAGGCCAATAAGAACCCGGCCGAAATCGCCGCCATCGGCCCGATAATGAAAAAGGGAAATATTGTGCCGGCCCCGGGTGGCGCGAAGAAAACGGCTCAGGGCGCCGGGGGTTTCCGGAAATCGGAATCGAAACAGCCGTTCATGGTCGACCACGCCCGATTTGCCGCCGACCATGTAACGAATATGGGTCTTGGCCAGGTCGTTGTCGGTAATATCAAGATTTTCATAGCCCGCGGCACTGAGCTGGGCACCAAAATCAAAGCGTTCCTGTTCGTTGCGAATGGAGATGCCGACAAAGATATGCGCCTCTTTTCGGCTCGACAGCCGGTAGTTGAATTCGGTAATATTCCTGTCTCCGACCATGTCGCGACAGAAGGCCTTCAGGCTGCCGGGGGTCTCGGGAATGGTCACGGCAAAAAGTGCCTCCTGCTTTTCACCGACCATGGTCCGTTCGGCGACGTAACGCAGCCGTTCAAAATTCATATTGGCGCCGGAGTTGATGGCCGCCAGGGTCTGCCCGGTGCAGCCGCTTTCCTGGATATATTTCAGCAGGCCGGTCATGCCCAGGCCGCCCGCCGGTTCAACAATGGCGCGGGTCGCCTGGTAGATTGCCTTGATGCCGCCGCACAACTCGTCGGTGGTCACCCGGATTATTCTATCGACGTATTTTTGACACAGTGCAAAGGTGAGTACCCCGACCTTGCTGACCGCCACCCCGTCGGCGAAAATGCCCACCGAGTCAAGGGAGATCCGTTTCCCGGCGGCCAGGGACTGGTACATGGCGTCGCTGTCCACCGGTTCCACGCCGATCACCTGGATCTTTGGACGCAGGGTCTTGAGGTACAGGGCCATGCCGCTGATAAGTCCGCCGCCGCCGACCGGGACGAAGACCGCGTCGAGTCGGCCGGGATTTTGCCGCAGCAGCTCATCGGCGATGGTTCCCTGTCCGGCAATGACCAGTTCGTCATCAAAGGGATGTACCGGGACCATGGCCGTTTCCAGGGCAAGCTTTTCCGCGTGGCTCGCCGCTTCCGAGTAGTTATTGCCGCACAGGACTATCTCGCCGCCGAACCCCCGCACCGCATCGATCTTTATCTTTGGCGTGGTCTGCGGCATGACGATCAGCGCCCGTATGCCCAGTTTGGCCGCGGCAAAAGCGACGCCCTGGGCGTGGTTGCCGGCGGAGGCGGTAATGACCCCTCTGTCCCGCTCCGCGGGCGACAGGTGGGCGAGTTTATTATAGGCGCCTCGCAGTTTGAAGGAAAAAACCGGCTGCTGGTCCTCTCGTTTCAGAAGGATTTTGTTTTCAAGTCGGGTGGAAAGGCTTGCCGCTGTATCAAGCGATGTTTCTACCGCTGCTTCATAGACACGGGAGGTGAGTATCTGTTTAAAAAGTTTCTGCACGGGTACGCCTCACGGTCAAAGCGTACTAGCGCAAGCTTTCGTTGATGCGCTGCAGCGCACTGTTACCCGGGCAAAGATCCGCCTCGGTCAGGGTATTCAGCGGCCGGAGAGTCGAATTGATAATATCGTGGGTCTCCTGGATGTCCGGGTTGACATATAAAAGGCCGGTGAGCAGCCTGCCCCGTTTTTTTTCTAATTCCAGTTTGTTCACCGCTTGGAGCCTGTCGGTGACGTCCTCGCTCGAATTTGCCTTGTGCAGATGGATGATACTGCCGTCGTGCATCACCACCTCCTGGCTTGCGCCTTCGGAATATTGCGCGAGGATTTCCTGCTGCAGGGGGACAAAATCAAAGGTATTGGTCGCCTCGATATGTTCCCGGACATATTCATAGCTCTTGGTCGAGGTGGAGGTGTTGTTAAAGGTGACGCAGGGCGAGATGACATCGATGAAGGCCAGACCGTTGTGGGCAATAGCACCCTTGATGAGCGGCACCAGCTGCTGCTTGTCGCCGGAAAAGCCCCTGGCGACATAACTGGCGCCCAGTTCGATGGCCAGTTCGCACAGGTCGATGGAGGCGTACATGTTCGGCGCCCCTCTCTTGCCCACTGACCCTTTATCGGCGGTTGCCGAATCCTGTCCCTTGGTCAGGCCATAGCAGCCGTTGTTCATGCAGATGTAATTGAGGTTGAGGTTGCGGCGCAGGGCGTGGGCAAACTGGCCCATGCCGATGGAGGCGGTGTCGCCGTCACCGGAAATGCCGATGTACAGCAGCTCACGATTGGCCATGTTCGCCCCGGTGGCCACCGATGGCATGCGCCCGTGCACGGCGTTGAAGCCGTGGGATTTGCCGAGAAAATAGGCGGGCGTTTTCGACGAGCAGCCGATCCCGGACATTTTCGCCACCCGATGCGGTACTATCGACAATTCAAAACATGCCTGGATAATTGCGTTGGTCGTTGAGTCGTGCCCACAGCCGGCACAGAGGGTGGAAATTGCCCCTTCATAATCCGTGCGGGAATATCCTGCCGAATTTTTAGCAAGTTTTGGATGACGAAAATTTGGTCGATCAAAGCTCATGCTTGTCCTCCCTGGGAAACCTGAAGATTTTCCTGATGCTCATCGGCAAGGAGAGCCTGGATTTTCTTGGTAATGAAATCAGCGGTAATGGGCAGGCCGTCGAAGTTGAGTATGGACTGCAGCCTTCGCGGGGAAACACCAATTTCCGTCATCAACATGGTGCGGAGCTGGCCGTCGCGGTTCTGTTCTATAATAAAGATCATCTGATGTCGGTTGATAAATTCGACCACCTCGTCCTGAAAGGGAAAGGCGCGCAGCCGCAGGCTGTTGATTTCCAGCCCCTGCTCCGCCATGCGGCTGATAGCCTCGTAGGCGGCGTGGGTAGTGGTGCCGAAGAAAACGACGCCGACAGCAAAACCCGTGTCTCTGATCTTGATGCGCGGCGGGGGCATCAGGCTGCGGGCGGTCTGCCATTTTACCAGAAGACGTTCCATCCCGGCCTGGTAAATGGGGCTTTCCTCGGTGTAGCCGGCGTATTCGTTATGTGAGGTTCCCCGGGTGACATAGGCGCCTTTGGTCGGATGTGTCCCCGGATAGGTGCGATAACAGATGCCGTCGCCGTCGATATCGAGATAGCGGCCCCATTTTTCCTGGCGGCTGTCCAGCTCTGCGGCGCTGAGCACCTTGCCGCGGTCGTATTTTCGACTGTCGTCCCAGACAAGAGGGGCGCAGATATGGTCGTTCATGCCGAGATCAAGGTCAAGCATGACAATGACCGGCGTCTGCAGCCGCTCGGCGAGGTCAAAGGCGTCGGCCCCGAGATCAAAACATTCCTTCGGATCACAGGGGAAAAGCAGGACGTTTTTCGTATCCCCGTGTGAGGCGTAGGCGCAGGCAAGCAGGTCGGCCTGCTGCGTACGCGTCGGCATGCCGGTACTTGGGCCGGCTCTCTGGACATTGACCAGCACCGCCGGAATTTCGGCGAAATAGGCCAGGCCGAGAAATTCGCTCATCAGTGAAATGCCCGGACCGGAGGTGGCGGTAAAGGCTCTGGCGCCATTCCACGAGGCACCGATGACGATGCCGATGGCCGCCAGTTCATCTTCCGCCTGCAGGATGGCGACCTTGTTTCTGCCGGTGTCTTGTTCCGTTCTGAATTGCCTGCTGTAGCGCTCAAAGGCTTCGACCACCGAGGTGGATGGGGTGATCGGATACCAGCCGGTGACCGTGGCCCCGGCATAGACGGCGGCCAGGCCAAGGGCGGAATTGCCGTCCATGAGGATTTCGTCGCCGAGTTTTTTCGACTTTCGCACCGACAGCCGGCAGACCCCGGCGTGGTGCTCTTTGGCGTAGGCGAAGCCGAGCTCGAGGGCCTTGATATTTGGTTCACCCAGCTTGGGTTTTTTGCGAAACTGTTTCTCGATGGACTCGGTCAGAATGGAAAAGTCCAGATCGAGGAGAAAGGACAGGGCGCCAACGTAAATGATATTGCGCAGCAGCTGGCGCAGTTTGGGATTTTTGAATTCGTCATTGCACAGCGTAGTGAGCGGGACGCCGATGACGGTGATATCGTCACGGTTGAATTTTTCCGACAACTCTCTGGTCGAATCGTAGAGAAAGTAGCCGCCGGGCAAAACCTCCTGGTAATCCTGGTAAAGGGTCTGGCCATTGACGGCCACGGCCAGGTCAACCCCGCTCCGTCTGCCGAGAAAGCCATGCTCATTGATTCGTACTTCATACCAGGTCGGCAATCCCTGGATGTTCGAGGGAAAAATATTTTTCGGGCTGACCGGGACGCCGAGCCGGAAGATGGCCCGGGCAAAGAGATTGTTGGCGCTGGCCGAGCCGGAGCCGTTGACATTGGCGAAGCGGACGACAAAATCGTTGACACTCTCTCTCTTGTTCATTTTTGACCTGCCAGTGCGGAATTATAGGTAAACTGCACCATTTCCCAGGAGGAAGTCGGGCAGCGTTCGGCGCAGAGCCCGCAATGCAGGCAGACATTCTCGTCTTTGACCATGACCCGGCCGGTGGGCAGGACCGGCGAGACGTAGAGGGCCTGCTGCCGATTGTCGGCCGGGGCGAGAAGTCGTGCGCGGAGATCGTCCTCATCGCCATTTTCTACGAAATTAATGCAGAATTCCGGGCAGATATCGACACAGGCATCGCATTCAATGCAGGTGGAAAAATCGAAAACCGTCTGCACATCGCAGTTCAGACAGCGCAGGGCCTCCTGGTGGCCGGTTTTTTTACTGAAACCGAGTTCAACTTCGACCAACCGGTCCTTCAGCGATTTGACCCGGTCGGCGGTCGGTACCGCATAACGGTGGTCAGGGGAGACGTGGCTGTCATAGATCCAGTCCTGCATGCCCATTTTCTGACTGACGAGATTGGTTGTCGGGCCGGGACGGTCATGGAGATCTTTGCCCTGACAGAAAAGATCGATGGAGATCGCCGCCTGGTGGCCATGGGCCACGGCGGTGATGACATTTTTCGGTCCGAAGGCGGCATCGCCGCCAAAAAAGATATGCGGTACGGAAGATTGGTACGTTTTTTCGTCGAGGACGGGGAGGCCGTGTTCGTTCATCTGGATAGGCATATCCTCCTTGATGAACGGAAAGGCGTTCTGCTGGCCGACGGCGAGGAGTACCTGGTCGCAGGCGATAAAGACCGGCGCTTCCTTGCTGGCGAGCAGTTTGCGCCTGCCGTTCGCATCGTATTCGGCGGTCATCTTCTGGAAATGCATGCCGATTAATCGCCCGTCTTCAACAACAAAATCGACCGGTGCGTGGTTGTCGATAATGGGTATGCCCTCGTCCTCGGCATCCTCGATTTCCCAGGGCGAGGCCTTCATGTCGGCGCGCGGGCTGCGGACGATGACCCGGACGTCTTCTCCGCCGAGCCTTCGCGCCATGCGGCAGCAGTCCATGGCCGTGTTGCCGCCGCCGAGCACCAATACTTTTTCCGGGGTTGAGGAGACATGGCGGTAGAGCACCGCGGCGAGCCATTCGATGCCGATAAAAATCGATGCATCGCCGGCAACTCTGCCGGGCAGGGCAGGCAGGTCACGGCCGCGCGGGGCGCCGGTACCGACGAAGATGGCGTCGTAGCCCTTGTCGGCAATGGTCTTCAGGCTCTCGACATAGTGATTGAAATGGGTGGTCACCCCCATGTTGAGAATGCGGTCGACCTCTTCATTGAGCACTTTCTCGGGCAAGCGAAAAGAGGGTACCTGGGTGCGGATAAATCCGCCGGCCTTCGACTGATCATCGTAGAGGTCAATCTCATAGCCGAGGGGCAGCAGGTCGCGGGCGACGGTTAGCGAGGCGGGACCGCCGCCGATCAGCGCAATTTTTTTGCCGTTTTTTTCGCTGGGAACTTTGGGCATAAAGTCGGTGTTGTCGCTTTTAAAGTCCGAGGTGACCCTTTTCAGGCGGCAGATGGCCACCGGCGTCTCCTCGACCCGGGTCCGTCGACAGGCGGGTTCGCAGGGCCGGTCACAGATACGTCCGAGGATGCCGGGGAAGACATTGGAAATCCAGTTTATTGTGAATGCCTCATCGTACTTGCCCTGGCTGATCAGCCGGATATATTCCGGTACCGGGGTGTGCGACGGACAGGCGTACTGGCAGTCGATGACTTTATGAAAATATTCCGGATCTTCTGTGTTTGTCGGTTTCAAGAATCGCTCCTCTGTTGTCGGTGGTACAAGATGTCGTAAACAGCCATGGGTGGTTTTCATGCGCAAAAGCGCATGGGCAGGCACCGTAGCTATTCAGGGAGAATGCGCACCGCACCCTTATCGGCCGAGGCGGCAAAAAGGGCGTATGCCTGCAGGGCCTTACTGACACTCCTGTCCCGGTTGGCCGGTTTATAGGAGGCGGCTCCTTTTGCCTCTTCTTTTGTTCTCCGCACGGCGAGTTCTTCGTCGGTGAGGGCAACAGTAATCGTTCTTGCCGGGATGTCGATGTTAATAGTGTCGCCGTCTTCAAGCAGGGCAATGGCCCCGCCGGCCGCCGCTTCCGGCGAAACGTGACCGATTGACAGCCCCGAGGTGCCGCCGGAGAAACGTCCGTCGGTGACCAGGGCACATGCCGCGCCGAGATGGATCGATTTCAGGTAGGAGGTCGGGTAGAGCATCTCCTGCATGCCGGGTCCACCCTTGGGGCCTTCGTAACGAATAATGAGCACGTCACCGGCCTTGATGGTGCCGCCGAGAATAGCCTCGCAGGCGGCCTCCTGGGAAGAGAACACCCGGGCGGAGCCGGAGAATTGAAAAATTGATGGATCGACGCCGGCGGTTTTGACGATACAGCCGTTCTCGGCAATATTGCCGAAGAGGACGGCAAGGCCGCCTTCCTTGCTGTAGCAGTGGGTCATGTCCCGGATACATCCGGACTTGCGGTCCAGGTCGGCTTTTTTGTACATGGTGCTCTGGGAACCCATGACCAGATTCAGCCCGGCGGCAGCCGGCGCGCTCAGGTAAAGCGTGGCCGCTTCCTGGCTGTGGCCGGGGCGGGAGATGTCCCATGTGTCAAGGGTCTCACGCAGGGTCGGACTGTCAACCCGATGGACGGTTGCGTCGAGCAGGCCGGCCCGGTCGAGTTCTCCGAGGATGGCCATGATGCCGCCGGCGCGGTTGACATCTTCAATATGGTAGCTGGAAGACGGTGAGACCTTGCACAGGTTGGGAACCTTGCGCGACAGGCGGTCAATATCGTCCATGGTGAAATCGACCCCGGCCTCATGGGCGATAGCCAGCAGGTGCAGTACGGTATTGGTCGAGCCGCCCATGGCGATGTCGAGGGTCATGGAATTCATAAAAGCGCTCTTGGTGGCAATGGACCGGGGCAGAACCGAGCTGTCTTCCCTGCCGTACCAGGCCGAGGCCATGGTGACGATACGTTCGGCCGCCCTTTCAAAGAGCAGTTTACGATTGGCGTGGGTGGCCACTACCGTGCCGTTGCCGGGCAGCGCCAGCCCGAGGGCCTCGTTCAGGCAGTTCATGGAATTGGCGGTGAACATCCCCGAGCAGGAGCCGCAGGTCGGGCAGGCGCAGCGCTCCACCCGGTTGATCTCCTCGTCGCTGACACTACTGTCGGCGGCGAGCACCATGGCATCGACCAGATCGTATCGCTTGTCGCCATCAACACCGGCCTCCATGGGACCACCGGAGACGAAGATGGTCGGGATATTCAAACGCATGGCGGCCATAAGCATGCCGGGGGTGATCTTGTCGCAGTTGCTGATGCAGATCATCGCATCAACCGTATGGGCATTGCACATATATTCGACGCTGTCGGCAATCAGCTCCCGGGACGGCAGGGAATAGAGCATCCCGGAGTGGCCCATGGCAATACCGTCATCGATGGCGATGGTATTGAATTCGGCGGCAAAGCAGCCGGCCTTGTCGATAATCTTTTTCAAGTGCTGGCCGATTGCATGGAGGTGGACGTGGCCGGGGACGAACTGGGTGAAGGAGTTGACGATGGCGATGATCGGTTTGCCGAACTGCTCTTCCTTGACG
Source organism: Desulfopila aestuarii DSM 18488 (assembly GCA_945863875.1). Classification (GTDB taxonomy): domain Bacteria; phylum Desulfobacterota; class Desulfobulbia; order Desulfobulbales; family Desulfocapsaceae; genus Desulforhopalus_A; species Desulforhopalus_A aestuarii_A. Next base: position 132,993 of record CAMBBS010000002.1, on the reverse strand, counting down.
CCGTTGGCCCGCCAGAGGCTGCGGGCCCCGGCCATTCTTCGTCCCTCTGTCGTGGTTGCGCTGCGCAATGGTATGGCCATGATAGTACTCCGTAATTTTTATAGGGAATCCATAACGGAAAGAAATATGTAGAAAAATAGAAAAAAAGCTTGCAACACGCTCTAGTTTAGAGACAATATACTATGAAAACAAGTAGTATTGCACAATTTTTCAAGGGAGCAAAATGAAAAAGACGGAAATAGACTACTGGATAGCGGCCATGCTGGAGTCCCATGACAACGTTTCCGACCTCAATATAACCGTGGGCAAATCCCTGCAGGTCGAGTCGTCCGGGCTGCTGGTGCCGGTTGCCGTCTCACCGCCGGTCACCGAACTGACGCCCTTTCAGACCGAAGCCTTCGCCCTTAATCTCATCGGAAATAACCGGCGGCTGCTCAAGGATCTGGTCGAAAAAGGGTCGTGTGATCTTTCCTATTCGCTTTCCGAAAAAGCCAGGTTCAGGGTCAATATTTTCACCCAGAAGGGCTATTTTACCACCGTTTTACGAAAACTTGAGACCGAAGTGCCGTCCATCGAGGGTATGCAGTTTCCCGACGCCTTCGGCAAGATGGCCGCCGATCTGAACGGGCTTATCCTCTTCACTGGGGCCACCGGCACGGGCAAGACGACATCTCTTGCCGCCCTGCTCAACCGCATCAACCATGAGCGGCCGGTGCATGTGGTGACCCTGGAAGATCCCATCGAGTATGTCCATGAACAGCATAAGGCCACTTTCAATCAGCGTGAACTGGGCAACGATTTCAGCAGTTTTGCCGTAGGCATGCGGGCCGCACTTCGCCAGGCGCCAAAGGTCATCCTGGTCGGTGAGATGCGCGACCGGGACACCATGGAGATCGGTCTGACCGCCGCGGAAACAGGGCATCTGGTACTGTCGACCCTGCATACCATCGATGCCGGGCAGACCATCAACCGTATCCTCGGCATGTTCGAGCAGGATGAACAGCCGCAGATTCGCAACAGACTTGTCGATACTATTCGCTGGATCGTCAGCCAGCGCCTGCTGCCCCGTGTCGGTGGCGGGCGGGTGGCGGCCATGGAGATTCTGCGCACCAGTTTACGGGTGAAGGATCTCATTTTAAACGGCGAGACCGAAGAAAAAACCTTCTATCATATTATCAGCGAAGGTTCGGCTCTCGATATGCGCACCTTTGATCAGCATATTCTTGAACTGTACAGCCGGGGAGTGATAACCGAGAAAAATGCCATTACCTACTGTTCCCATCGAGCGGAAATGAACCGTGGGCTCGACCGGATCAAGGCGGAGCGGGGGGAATCGACAACCAGTCTGACGGATCTGGCCATGGAAGAGGAAAAAGAGGAAAGTTACGGTTTCTATGGCCGATGACAGGATGGGGGCGGCAGTGACTAACCAGGGTATGAGGAAACTATGATAGTGAATTGTCCACATTGTGGGAAGCAGTTGAAGCTCAATGATAAAATCCGGGAAAGTGTGCAGCGGCTTGAGCCCGGCAGGCAGCTCAAGGTGAAATGTGTCCACTGCGCTGTCCCGTTCGGTCTCGATGCAAAGAGTATGCAGGTCGCTCGTCCAGGTACCGACGCCGCTCGCCCCGCCCGGCAAGAATCGCCACCGGCTGGAAGGGTCAGACCACCGGCCCCGCCTGCCACGGACTGGCTGAGGGATGGCTCTTTTGAAGAAAAAGAGGTTGTTGAAGATATCCCCAGGGCGCTGGTACTTATGCCTGAGTCATCGAATCGCGCCATGGTCGTGAAAGCCGCCACGGAATTCGGTTATCTCGTCGAGCCGGCGCAGACGGCGGAGGAAGCCATCGACAAGATGCGCTTTGTCAATTATGCGGCGGTTTTTCTGCATAGCGGTTTTGAACCGGGCGGTATCAATACCGGCAAATTTCACCGCTTTATGCGTATGATGGATATGTCCCGCCGCCGCTATATCTTTTATGTCCTGCTGGGGGAACAGTTTGAAACCCTGTACGATCTGCAGGCGCTGGCCTATTCGGTCAACCTTGTCGTCAATGACGCTGAAATACCCTATGTGGGAACGGTGCTGAAAAAGGCTATTCCTGAATTCGAAACATTATTCGGGCCGTTGATGGAGGAGTTGCGGGTCATTGGAAAATAGAGTAAATTGGTCAATGTCTGAGCTGTGATCAATGTTGTCCGAACGTTATAATCTTCCTTTTTCGTTCGTTTACGCCACTTCTCTTCTGCAGGCCGCGCAACGGCGCAACCTGCCACTTACCCCCCTGTCACAGGAGAGCATTGTCTCCATCTGTATGCGCAGGCCAGGTCCGGCACGGGTCTTTTAACCAGCCATGCCGGAGCCATTTCTAGGTTATATATTGAGTCGATAATGAAAAAAACCATCCTTGCCGTAGGCAGAAAAATCAGGCGAATAGCCCAGGCCGGAAGACATCGATGTGGTAGATTGCTGGGTCGTGCAACTCCGGCCGCAGGCACCACTGAGCCAGACCTGACCGCCACTCCGGCAGCAAAACCAGGCGAAGAGAAAGAACTGCCCGTCGAGCAAAGGGTCCCGACGGTGACGGAAAAAAGCAAATATCGTGCGCCGGAAAAGGCCAGGGTGAAACCAGCCTGGAGCCTGGAGGATTTTCCGGTCACCCCGATGGAAGGCAAAAGCCGTTTCCACGACTACCCCATCCCCTTGAAGGTGATGCGGGCCATAGCCGATCAGAAATTCGAGTACTGCACACCGATTCAGGAAAAGGCGCTGGAAGATGTCCTGGCCGGCAAGGATCTTGTCGGCAAAGCCAATACCGGTACCGGCAAAACCGCCGTTTTCCTGATCACCATTTTGTCCAGGCTGCTGGCGGAAACAAGATCCGGCAAAGGAAATGTCCGTGCCCTGGTCCTGGCACCCACCCGTGAGCTGGTGATGCAGATCGCCAAAGAGGGGGCGGTGTTCGCCAAATACTGCAATCTTTCGGTACGCGCCGTCTACGGCGGCGTCGACTACCAGAAACAGATGGATTATCTGCAAAATAAGCAGTGCGATCTCCTCGTTGCCACCCCCGGACGTCTTATTGATTTTATGAATAAAAGAGTCGTCGACCTGGGCGGCTGCAAAATCCTCGTGCTCGATGAGGCGGATCGAATGCTGGATATGGGCTTTATCCCCGACGTCCGGCGAATCATCGGCCGGCTGCCTGCGAAAAACGACCGGCAGACCCTGCTCTTTTCGGCCACTGTCTCGGAAGATGTCCAACGCCTGGCGCTACAATGGAGTGTGCAGCCGAAAGTGGTCGAGGCGGAGGCGGAGCAGATGGCTGTCGAAACGGTGGAGCAAACCGTCTATCTGGTCACGGCGGAGGAGAAATATGCCGTTCTTTATAATCTCATCCAGCAGAATCCGGACGATCGAATCATTGTTTTCGCCAACATGAAAAATGAAACGAAGCGATTATCCAACCGTCTGCAGCGAAATAATATCGACTGCGTGCTGTTGTCCGGCGATGTTGACCAGAATAAGCGGGTGAGTAGGCTAGAGAGCTTCAGATCCGGCAAGGTGAAAGTCCTCGTGGCGACCGACGTTGCCGGACGCGGCATCCACATTGAGGGCATAACCTTTGTGGTGAACTACACCTTGCCCTACGAGCCGGAGGATTACGTCCATCGCATCGGCCGGACGGGCCGGGCCGGTGCTGAAGGTAAGGCGGTGAGTTTTGCCTGTGAAGAAGGCTCCTTTTATCTGCCGGCCATCGAGGAATTTATCGGCAAAAAACTGGACTGTGTGCTGCCGGATGAAAATCTTCTCACCCCTCCGCCCAAGGGTCGGGAAAAAGGCCCGGATGCCGACCAGGCCAGTCCCCGGCCGCGGCCGAACGTCGGGCGAAAACCAAGAAGCGGCAGTTCAAGCCGGAGCCGAGGCAAGTTCGAAAAAAAATCCGCATAAACACGAGCTCTTCATGATGAGCCGGGAATGAAAGCAAAAAACATTCTCGGCTGCGAAGGGCTGTGGTCGAGTCCTCTGAAAATACGAAAAAAATCTCCTTTCCTGCAAGAAGTTGTTGTCCTTTCGTCGAAAAATTGCTATACAGTGCGGTTTATGTCTCCAAAGGTTACCCCCCCCTCGGGAGTATACCTTATTTTCTTTTTATTTCCGTACCTCTTGCGCACGGGGATAAAATAACCTTTTACAATTTGGCCTCTGGTCTACAGGAAGAGTAAAATCCATGACAGAACAACTTAATCAATCAACCCAGGACAGCAATGAAGAGATGAGTTTCGCGGAACTCTTCGAAATGGAAGAAAACAACAAGGTGGTCGCCGTAGGTGATGTTGCCATGGGCACCATTATCGGCACGGTAGACGACTATCTCCTTGTTGATGTCGGCGATAAGGCAGAAAGTTATATTGCCAAGTCGGAATTCCGCCTGGAGGATGGTGAAGAAATTAAAATTGGTGATATGTTCGAGGTGTTCGTCGAGCGACGAAAAGAAGAAGGTGGACTCCTCCTGTCGAGAGAAAAGGCTATTGCAATAAAAGTATGGGAAAGAATTGCCGAGATTCAGGAAGCTGACGGCACAATTTCCGGAAAAATCGAAAGTCGGGTCAAAGGCGGTATGTCGGTTGATATCGGCGTTCCGGCATTCCTGCCCTATTCGCAGATCGACCTTCGTCCGGTCAAGGATCTCGATGGGCTGATCGGCGAATCGATGGATTTCAAGATTCTGAAATTCAATAAGAAAAGAAACAACGTCGTTATTTCCCGCCGGGCTATCCTCGAAGAGGAACGGAACAAGCTCCGCGAAGAGATGCGCTCCAAGCTCGAAGAAGGCCAGATCATCAGGGGCGCCATTACCAATATTACCGACTACGGTCTCTTCATCGATATGGGCGGTATGGACGGTCTCTGTCATATCACCGATCTTTCCTGGGGACGTGTCTCCCATCCGGCGAAACTCTATAAGGTCGGCGAAGAGCTGGAGGTTAAAGTCCTCAAATACGACAAGGAGCATGATCGCGTGTCCCTTGGTGTCAAGCAGCTGCGCGACGATCCATGGGCGACGGTCACCGAAAGGTATCCGGTGAATCAGACGACCAAAGGAAAGGTTGTTTCCATTACCGATTACGGTGTTTTCGTCGAACTGGAAGAAGGTGTTGAAGGCCTGATCCATGTCTCCGAAATGACCTGGTCGAAGAAACCGCGTCATCCCTCCAAGATGGTCTCCGTCGGCGATGAAGTCGAGATCATGGTCTTAAATATCGAGACCGAGACCAAACGTATCTCGCTCGGCATGAAACAGCTCCAGCCGAACCCATGGGACCTGGTCACGGAAAATTACCCGGTCGGCTCCGTTATTGAAGGAAAAATTAAAAATATTACCGACTTTGGTGTGTTCATCGGCATTGAAGAGGGCATTGACGGACTGATCCATGTCTCTGATCTCTCCTGGACCGAGCGGATTAAACACCCATCGGAGAAATATGCCAAGGGGGAAACCATCCAGGCGGTCGTCCTGAAGATCGACAAGGAAAATGAGAGGTTCTCCCTCGGTATCAAACAACTTGTTCCCGATCCATGGCAGGCAGCCTATAACAACTACCCCTCCGGCACCGTCGTTGAAGGTGAGATCACCAACGTCACCGATTTTGGTGTCTTCGTCAAACTCGAAGAAGGCATTGAAGGCCTCGTGCACGTCTCCGAACTCTCCAAAGACAAGGTGAAAACTCCGGTCGGCATGTATCAGGTCGGCGATACCCTGAAGGCGATTGTTATTAATGTTTCTGCGAAGGATCGTAAGATCGGCCTTTCCGTGAAAACCCTTGAGGGGGATGACGAAGAGGTAGCGGTAGAAAAATTCAAGAAAGCTGAAAAGGTCGCCGCCGAATCCGCCCCGTCAACTTTTGGTGATCTGTTGAAGGCAGCTGCGGAAGGCAATGATTCCGCTGACAACGATTAGGAATCCGCCTGATTAAGGCGCTTGGAATGCAGCTGAAAGGTTGCCTTGCCGGATGTATGGCAAGGCAACCTTTTTTTATATCTATGGGGAGCGACCGGCAGGGTCGTCCTTGGTAACAAGTTGATTATGCGTAATTAGGTATGTTGAAAAAAGATCTGGTAGATAAAGTCAGCAGTGAACTTTCCATGCAGAAACAGGACATCAGCCTGGCGGTTGATATTATGCTGGAGACTATGGCCACGGCTCTGATGGATGAGAGACGTATCGAGCTGCGTGGATTTGGCAGTTTTTCCGTGCGGGCGAGAAAACCGCGTTCAACGAAAAATCCCCGCACCGGTAAAATTATGGATATTCCCGACCGGAAAACCCTGCATTTCACCATGAGCAAATCTTTGAAAGAAGCACTCATCAGCGAAAAGGATTGACGTCCCCTTTGCCGACGCGGAGAATCTCCGGGGAATCGCCGGTCAGATCGATGACCGAAGAGGGGTCGGGATAGATTGGGCCGCCGTCAACGATGAGATCTATTCTTTTGCCGAGATACTGTTCTATTTCGTAGGGTTCGGCCAGCTTTGTCTCTTCCTCTTCCAGCTGGACACTGGTGTTGACGATGGGGTTGCCCAGGGTCTCAAGCAGGAGTTTGCTGATCGGGTGGCTTGATACCCGGATACCGACGGTCTTTTGCCTGGTGGCCATGGTCTTTGGCACCAGTTTGGTGCCGGGCAGGACAAAGGTATAGGGCCCGGGCAGGTTCTTTTTCATGAGTCGGTAGGCGGTATTCGAGACATGAGCATACTGACTGATATCGGTCAGGTCGGAGCACATGAAGGAAAAAGGCTTATCCTTCGGCCTTTTTTTCAACTGGACCAGCTGTTTGATGGCTTTCTGATTGAAAAGGTCGCAGCCGATGCCGTAGCCGGTGTCGGTGGGGTAACAGACTATCGCACCGTTCTTCAGTGCCTTGACGACGTTTTCAATAAGACGGAGTTGAGGATTTATCGGGTTGATTTCGAGCAGCATAGTGGCGAGAGTTCCTTTGTCGGCAAAGAGCGGACCGGTATTAATCCGACACTTTACGAAATTATCAAATTTCAGGTAAGATAATCGGGTATCATAAAAAAATGAGATCTTTAATAAAGATGCCTGTACTGTGATACTTTTAAAAATAGAGCATAATGTGAATTATGAAAGGCAGCCCCGGCGTCCTTTTCCGCAAAACACCTGCTTTGCCTGCAAAGAGGACCAGAAACAGCCTTTTATGCTTCACTCCCTGACAAGGAGGGGACATGTTACCAGATCATATAGAAACCGCACTTACATTTGACGATTTATTGCTCGTACCTTCCGCTTCCGAAGTTCTTCCCAGTGAAGTAAAACTCGATACCCGGCTCACCGACACCATCCTCCTCAAGGTCCCTCTGGCCAGTTCGGCCATGGACACCGTGACCGAACACCGGACGGCCATTGCCATGGCCCGTGAAGGCGGCATCGGCATCATCCACAAAAACATGACCATTGAGCAGCAGGCGACAGAGGTTGAACGGGTGAAAAAGTCCGAATCCGGCATGATCATCGATCCGATCACCGTTACCCAGGATCAGTCGGTCGCCGAAGTGCAGGAGATCATGAGCACCTACAAAATTTCCGGTCTTCCTGTTCTGCACGATGGCAAACTGGCCGGGATCGTCACCAACCGCGATCTTCGTTTTGTCTCCGATGACGGCTTGCGGGTAGCCGACGTCATGACCTCGAAGAACCTGGTCACCGCCAGGGTCGGTATCAGCCTGGAGCAGTCGAAGGCCCTGCTGCATGAGCATCGCATTGAGAAACTGCTGGTGGTTGACGATATGGGTGGTCTGAAGGGGCTGATCACCATCAAGGATCTGGAAAAAATTAAAAAATATCCCCTGGCCGCCAAAGATTCTTTCGGCCGCCTGCTCGTTGGCGCCGCTCTCGGTGTCGGCGATAATATCGAAAGCCAGGCGGAAAGGCTTATCAAGGCAGGGGTGGACGTGGTGGTGGTCGATTCCGCCCACGGCCATTCAAAAGGTGTGCTGCGGGCGGTCGCCAGGGTCAAGGCCGCCTTTCCCCACCTTTCGGTTATTGCCGGCAATGTCGCCACCGGCGAGGGAACGGCGGATCTGATCAAGGCCGGGGCAAACGGCGTGAAGGTCGGCATCGGGCCCGGCTCGATCTGTACAACCCGCGTCGTCGCCGGTGTCGGCGTGCCGCAGATGACCGCTTTACAGAATTGCGTCAAGGTTGCCAATAAATACGATATTCCAATAATTTCCGACGGCGGCATCAAGTATTCCGGTGACCTGGCCAAGGCTATCGGCGCCGGTGCCAGTACGGTCATGCTCGGCAGTCTTTTTGCCGGAACCGATGAAACCCCGGGAGATACCTTTCTCTACCAGGGCAGAACCTACAAGGGCTATCGGGGCATGGGCTCGCTTGGGGCAATGAATCAGAGCCAGGGCTCAGCCGATCGCTATTTTCAGTCGGAGGTGACCAGCTCTTCCAAGCTGGTACCGGAAGGCATTGAAGGCAAGGTGCCCTATCGCGGACCGCTGTCAACGGTCATCTATCAGCTGATCGGCGGTTTGAGATCGGGCATGGGCTACGTCGGTGCCGCGACTATCGCCGATCTGCAGCAGAAGGCGCAATTTGTGCGGATCTCCGCCGCAGGGCTCAGGGAATCCCATGTGCATGATGTCATCATCACCAAGGAAGCGCCTAATTATCGGACTGCCTAGGAAGCTGCGGGATTCGATCCGTCGGAAAAAAGGATGACGTCGACCGAGTCAGGGCGTCATACCGGAATAACTATTGAGGAGAACAAGATAAAATCCATGGATATTCATAGCGAAAAAATAGTCATCCTTGATTTTGGGTCGCAGACCACCCAGCTGATTGCCAGACGCATCAGAGAGCAGAAGGTCTACAGCGAAATTCATCCTTTCTCCATATCCCTCGAAAAGCTGAAAGAACTCAGGCCGTCCGGCATTGTCTTATCGGGCGGTCCCTGTTCCGTCTACGACCTCGATGCCCCCCTCTCCGATGCCGGCCTGTTTGAGCTGGGCATCCCCGTTCTCGGCATCTGCTACGGGGCTCAGTTGATGATCCAGCAGCTGGGCGGCAAGGTGGAAAAAGCGGAAAAACGTGAATTCGGCAAGGCGGAACTGACCATTAATTATACCGCCGGACTGTTTGCCGGACTGGTCATCGAGAGTATCAAGCATCAGGTGTGGATGAGCCACGGCGACCGCATTGAGGTCATTCCCGAGGGTTTCGAAGCGACCGCCGTCAGTGAAAATTCACCCTATGCGGCGCTGAGGCATAAGGAACAGCCCTTTTACGCCGTACAGTTTCACCCCGAGGTGGCCCATACGCTGATCGGCACCGATGTGCTGCGCAACTTCATCTTCGGCATCTGCAACTGTCGGCCGGAATGGACTATGCATTCCTTTATCGAGCAGAACGTGCAGGCTATTCGGCAGAAGGTCGGCAGCGATAACGTTATCTGTGCTCTTTCCGGCGGGGTCGACAGCTCCGTTGTCGCGGCGATTATCCATCGGGCCATCGGCGACCAGCTCACCTGCATTTATGTCAATAACGGTCTGATGCGTACCGGTGAAACCGCCTCAATTCTTCGATTTTTCAAAGAAAAGAGCAAGTTGAAGCTGATAGATGTCGATGCCACCGACTATTTCCTCGGGGAACTGCAGGGGGTCGAGGACCCCGAGGTCAAACGCAAGCGCATTGGTCTTGGGTTTATAAAAATTTTTGACGAAGAGGCGAAAAAAATCGGCCGGGTAAAATACCTCGCCCAGGGCACCTTATACCCCGATGTCATTGAATCGGTCAGCTTCCGTGGCGAGGCGCCGATAAAATCCCATCACAATGTCGGCGGCCTGCCGGAGATTATGCAGCTCGATCTCATAGAACCCCTGCGGGAGCTGTTCAAGGACGAGGTCCGTGAACTCGGCCTGGAACTTGGTCTGCCGGAAGAGGCCATTTATCGGCAGCCTTTTCCCGGACCCGGCCTCGGCATCAGGATCATGGGCGAGGTGACCGCCGAGCGGCTGGGTATTCTGCGCCAGGCGGATGTCATCGTCCTCGATGAGATGCGCAAGGCCGGCTGGTATCGCAAGGTCTGGCAGTCCTTTGCCGTGCTCTTGCCGATCCAGACCGTTGGTGTCATGGGCGACGGCCGGACCTATGAACATGTCATCGCCATCCGTGCCGTGGATTCACGGGATGCCATGACGGCGGACTGGACGAAGCTGCCCTATGAAATCCTTGGCGAAATCTCCAGCCGGATTATCAATGAGGTGCGCGGGGTTAACCGCGTGGTTTATGATATCTCCTCCAAGCCTCCGGCGACGATTGAGTGGGAATAAGCAGGATCCTCTGACTAATGTGACGCGATATGCTCAAGACCGGAATCTATGTAGATGCGGAAAATATTAGAATGTGCGGCGGCTACGGCATGCGCTACGATGTCCTGGTCGAGCTTGCCGGTGCGGGTAATTCAACACTGCTGCGGGCCAACTCGTATCTGGCGGAAGATCGGGAGCGCACCAAGGATGATGTCGAATATCGGCAGAAACTCTATCGTTACCATGACGTCATCCGCCAGTGCGGCTTCAAGGTGATCAAAAAATTCGTCAAACACTTTGTCGACGATGAGGGTATTTTAACCACCAAGGCCAATGCGGATATGGATCTGGCCATTGATGCCCTGCTCCAGGCACGAAACCTCGACCGGGTCATTCTGCTCACCGGCGACGGCGATTTTATTCGGCTGGTGCTGGCCCTGCAGAATATGGGCTGTCGGGTGGAAGTCATCGGCTTTGATCATGTCAGCAATGACCTCAAAGAGGCCGCGGACAGTTTTATGTCGGGCTTTCTTATCCCGGGGCTTTTGCCGATTCCGGCCCAGGGCGGGGAAAACAGGCAGCGCGGTATTTCGCTCAACTATAACCCGGACAGAGGGTTCGGCTTTATGCGCTACTACCGTCTGACGCCGGAGGGCCTGCAGGCCCAGTCGGTTTTTTTCCATTGCTCCAAGGCCCATGATGTCCACGACACGCTGTTTCTCGATTCCTCGAAAATATTTGAATTCACCATCGTCAAAAACCCTGATAACAGCGGGCGGACTGAGGCGTGGGATATACAGTGTCTTGATACCTAGAGCGTTGTGCAAGCTTTCGGCAGAGGAGTTTTTTGGCCGTGGCCATACTGTGGGGCGATACGATGGGGGCGATAATGGCAACGATTTTTGCAGCTGATATCGGTGGAACGAAAAGCGAGGTGGCCATTTTTCCGCTTAACAACGCGGACGGCGGCGCGCTGGTGCAAAAGCGCTATGTCAATGCCGCCTTCAGCGGCATTGACCGGATTCTCGAGGATTTCCTGGCCGGCTTGGAACAGCCGCCACGGCTTGCCTGTCTGGCCGTGGCTGGCATGGTCTCCGGCGACAGGGCGCGGATGACCAACCTGCCCTGGGAGTTAGACCGCCGCCGTCTGGAACAACGCTTCGGCTTTTCCCGGGTCGTCCTGATCAATGACCTGACCGCGGTGGGCAGCTCACTTGCCATGCTTGAGCCAGGTGATCTTTTAGAAATCCAGGCGGCTCCCGGCGGAGCGGGAGAAGTGCGTGGGGTTATTGCCCCGGGGACCGGTCTCGGCGAAGGCCTGCTGGTCGAATGCGGCGGACAGGAATTTGTCCGCGGTTCGGAAGGCGGCCACACCGATTTTGCCCCGGTCGATGAAGAACAGCTCGCTCTTCTCATCTGGATGCGCAAAAAAAGAGAGCCGGTCAGCTATGAAATGTTGATCGCCGGCCCAGGACTGGCCAACCTGTATGACTTCTGCAAGGAATATCACCACATGGCGGAATCCGCCTGGATTGTCGAGGCAATGCGCACGGCACAGGACAGGATTCCGGCCATCGTTGCCGGGGTTATCGGGGCAACTGGATCATCCGGCGAAAAGCCCTGCCCCCTCTGCCGGCGGGTGATCGATCTTTTCCTGTCGATTCTCGGCAGCGAGGCGGGCAACCTGGCGTTGAAACTCTATGCCAAGGGCGGTATCTATCTTGGCGGCGGCATCCTGCCGAGATTAATCGGCCATGTGCAGTTTGATGGGTTTTTACAGAGCTTCCATGCCAAGGGACAAATGGCCGGTTTTATGCGGGACATTCCGGTCAATGTCATCCTGCGCCGGGACGCGGCCCTCATCGGGGCTGCCCGTTATGGTCGGCTGGCGTTACACAAAAGGCAATCCGATGGCTGGTGAGAGCGTTCCCCCTGATGTCCTTGCCGCATTCTGCGGCGACCCGGCTCTCTGCACTGTCACCCCGCTTGGCTGCGGCAATATTAACGACACTTTTCTTGTGCAAGGGACGGTTGCTACCTTTGTCCTGCAGAAAATCAACAGCGACGTCTTCCCCGACCCCCTGAGGGTCATCGAAAACTTTCAGAAAATCACCGCCCACCTGCAGCATAAAAGCAACCGGGGACAAGAACGGCTGCAGGTCGCCTCGCCGGTGCCGACCTGGGACAAGCGTTCCTGGTACCGCGACGGCACGGGAGCCTTCTGGCGCGGGCAGAGTTACCTGCCGCATGCGAGTTGCCGGGTGCTTTCCGGTCCCGCGCAGGCGCGCCGGGTCGGACAGATGCTCGCCCGGTTTCACCGGCTTGCCGCTGATCTCGATGTCCACGCCCTTCGTGACCCGCTGCCGGGCTTTCATAAGCTGCCCGGGTACCTGCACGACTATGACCGGGTGGTGCGCGACGTGAGACTTCCGGTCGATGAGGAAGGCGCCTTCTGCCAGGCGGCGATTGCGTGTTACCGGCCGCAGGCGACGATTCTTGAGGACGCCAGGCAGGCAGGTGCCCTCGTTTTGCAGCCGATCCATGGCGATCCGAAGGTCGATAATTTTATCTTTAATGAACAGGGGGAGGTTCTCGGCCTGCTTGATCTTGATACCGTGGCCATGGGCCTGGTGCATCACGATATAGGCGACTGCCTGCGGTCCAGCTGCAACCGGATGGGCGAGACCGGCGCGGATGTTCTGCCGATCAGCTTTGATCTGCAGCTCTGCCGGGCCTTGCTGGACGGCTATTTTTCCGGGCAGGACGGCGTGTTGACCAAAACCCAGCGGGAGTATGTCTTTGCCGGCGTGCTGCTTGTCTCTTTTGAGCTTGGCCTGCGCTTCTATACCGATCACCTGCGCGGCAACCGCTATTTCAAGGTGCGGCGGGATGGTGATAACCTTGTGCGGGCGGTCGGCCAGTTCCGCCTGGCCAATGATATTGCCGGAAAGGAAGAAGACATCCGGGGGATGACGCTCTTTTAAGCAGTTACGAAAAACTCTCAATCGAATAGAGATACTTACCAATCGTGTCCGCCAGGTGCGGCTGCAGATTCTCAAATTCGATTCCAACGCGCGTTTCCGCCGGATCGATCTGTATGTTTCTCACCCGGCCGTCGATCTGCTGTTCTTCCTTGATCCCCGGCAGCAGACAGCGGAGCAGGATGGTGCTGTTGATGTCGATCTGCGGCAGGGGCTTGTCCCCCTTATGTTTGATCTGACAGAGACTTCCGGTCATGCTCAAATCGATGAGGGTGGCGTACAGCTCAGGCTCTTCCTTGATATGGAAGGTGCTGGGAACAAAAATGGACGTCCTTTTCGCTTTGCGCAGTTCGTGATAATGGATAACGCCGGGGTATTCGAAAAAAAGCAGCTGGGAGGGGGATTCGACAGTCTTCAGCAGCTGGGCCTTGAACATCCATACCCGCCCCTTGTGGACATACTTGATGATCACCCTCTGCTCGCTGCCGACCAGCTCCTCGAGGTCGGAAAAGGGTTGCGGGTTGGTGACGATCAGACAGTTCTCCTGCAGCATCCCGACCATCTCACTCTCCAAAAGGGCGTCGAGATGGGGGAACTCGAGTTTGATCTGCGAGCCGATTTCCAGGGGAATGCGTTTGCCCAGGGTCGAGAGGTGCTTCAGCGGCAACTGGTGTTTTGGGTTGAGGATGCCCTGGTGCAGCTGGTTCCCCTTGCCGCCGAGAGAAAAGGCCTCCATGATGATCGAGATGAGCGGCTTGTTGATCTGCCGTTTACGCTGGCCGTTAAAAAATCGTATCCTGACGACCGATTCCTGCCAAGAGAGGATGAGGTGGGCCGCCGCCTCGCCGGTGAATTTTTTTGTTTCCGCGCTGATCAGCACGCCGTTTTTTACATAGAGCAGACCGGTGTCGTTTTCTCGGTCTATCTGGAGGGTGCAGGTCTTTTCCTCGGTTTCGAGCATCTGCAGGAAACTGTGGATGGGGATGCCTTTGATCTTGCCGCTGGTCGCGGCGTCGAGCAGTTCCCCGGCATGCAGGAGCAGCCGGGAGGTATCGACGGGTTTTTCCAGACAGTGGCTGGCCCCCCGGCGCAGGGCCTCTTCCGGGATGAAACTCTCCCGCTTATATAAGGCAATGCAGGGTACATAGGGAAAGGTATGCGTCAGCAGGGAAAAATCGTCCAGGGTGCTGCCGCCGGGTCGGCTAAGGTCGCAGACCACCAGGTCAACCCGCTGCCGGGACATGAGATCGATGGCCGCCTGTTCTCTCTCGGCGTTGAGAATATTGAGTTCTTTCTGCCAATGGGTAAAAAGACCGACCAGGGCCCCCAGTTCGACAGCTTCATTTTCTATGATGACAACGGTTTTCATGTTTAATCGGATTCCGGGGTTGAGGCCGCGTACTTTGATCGCTTTCTTTAGTATGCAGAAAAATATCGCAAAAGAAAAGAAGAAGTGTCGATATTGATGCAATGATAATGAAGGGATAACACGAAGGAGCGCTGGTTAATTGCACAATAGCCATTGACAGAGAGGCGCGGGAATGCTCTGTTGCACTGCGTTTACCCGTGCTTCTCCGTCGTTCTCCCCGCCGGCGATAAAATAACACTCATCCATAGTATACCAAAAAATAACAAGACTTTACTGAGACAATGCACAAGACATCACCATTCACCCTCCACTGTACTTCGTCCGAATGTGCGGCGCGAAGAGGAGAAGTGCGTACCCGACAGAACGTTTTCCAGACGCCGGTATTCATGCCGGTGGGAACCCAGGGTACCGTCAAGGCGGTGACGCCGGAAAATCTGCTGGAAATGAACGCCCAGATCATCCTCGGCAACACCTATCATCTGTATATCCGTCCGGGCCATGAGTTGATTGAGAGTTTTGGCGGGCTGCATCAATTCATGAACTGGAAGGGGTCAATTCTCACCGACAGCGGCGGGTTTCAGATCTTCAGCCTGAAAGAGCTGGCGACGATCACCGAGGAAGGCGCGGCGTTTCGCTCGCATCTCGATGGATCAAAACTATTTCTCCGTCCGGAGGATGCCATTCATGTCCAGCAGGCGCTCGGCTCGGATATCATGATGTGCCTGGATACCTGTATCCCTTTTCCGGCGACGCGAGATGAGGCGGTCAAGGCGACCGATCTGACCAGCCGCTGGGCGAAAAGGTGCCGCCAGGCCCACAGTAAAAGAGAGCGGCTGCTGTTCGGCATTGTTCAGGGCGGCATGTATGCCGATTTGCGCCGGGAGCACGCCGCCGCCCTGATTGATATCGGCTTTGACGGCTACGCCATCGGCGGTCTCAGTGTCGGCGAAGAAAAGCATCTCATGCATGACATGACTGAAGCGACGGTGCCCTGCCTGCCAAAGGATTATCCGGTCTACCTGATGGGGGTCGGCACCCCGGCCGATCTGGTTGAAGGCGTCTGGCGCGGGGTGGATATGTTCGACTGCGTCATGCCGACGAGAAATGCCCGGAACGGCTCGCTTTTCACCTCTAAGGGCAAGCTGTCCATCAAGAATTCCCGGTTTCGCGATGACCATGGCCCCCTTGACGGGGAATGCACCTGCTACACCTGCAGAAACTATAGCCGGGCCTACCTGCGGCATCTTTTTATGGCCCGGGAAATACTCAGCTATCATTTGAATACCATCCATAACCTCCATTACTATCTTCATTTGATGGCGGCTATCCGGCAAGCAATCGAGGCGGACGATTTCGCCCGCTTTCGCAAAGATTTTTATAGCAAGCTGGAGCATGAATGATTACCATGGACAATGTTTTATGACCCTGTATGTAAGAGATGTTGCAAGAAGCAGTTTTTTACATATTCCCGTTAATTTTTTGGAGGTTTTGTTATGGTAGGCATTGCTAATGCGGCAGGAAATGGTGCCGGTGGAGCTTTCGGCGCCGGCGGAATTGCCTCATTTATCCCGCTCATTCTTATCTTTGTTGTTTTTTACTTCTTGTTGATCAGGCCGCAGCAGAAGCAGGCTAAAGCCCATCAGGCCTTCCTGAACGATTTGAAAAAAGGCCATAAAGTGGTCACCAAAGGTGGCCTGCACGGGGTCATTACCGCCTTGACCGACACGGTTGTCACCCTGGAAATTGCCAAGGATGTTGCCGTAAAAATTTCCCGTGATGCCATCGGCGCGCCCTTGAACAAGGATGGGGCCGCGGCTCCGATGAAAAAAGACGCCCCCAGCAGTGGCGGCTGAGGCATCAAAGGCTGCTGATATCCTCAGGTTGTGGAGACAGGTGAAAAAGCCGGATTACCCTGCAGGGTAATCCGGCTTTTTCTTTTGAAAGATGCAGGAGCCCCCGGGGGGTGTAAGAAAAGAACATGGCGAAAGAGAAATACTACGCGGTTGCCGTAGGTCGCAGCCCCGGCATATATCGGGACTGGGCGACGGCCGAGAAGCAGGTCAAGGGCTTTGCCGCGGCAAAGTTCAAGAGTTTTCCCACCAGGGCCGAGGCCGAGGCCTGGCTGGAAAACCCGCTCTACGCGAAAAAAGAGGGCGCGAAAAACAGCAGTCGGGACAACGGCGCCGCACCGCCCCGGCAGCATGACCCGGCGGTAATCGTCGTCTATACCGACGGGGGCTGCATTAACAACCCCGGCCCCGGCGGCTATGGGGTGGTCATTGAAAGAGCCTCCACGCGTCAGGAGCTCAGTGGCGGTTTCCGGCATACGACCAACAACCGCATGGAAATGATGGCGGCAATCGTGGCCCTGGACGAGCTGCAGCACTGCGGGAAAAAGATCCTGCTCTTTTCGGATTCCAGCTATCTGGTCAACGGCATCACCAAGGGGTGGGCCAGGAAATGGCGGAGCAGAGGATGGCGCAAGAGTGACGGACAGCCGGTGCTGAATGTTGATCTCTGGCAGGAGCTGCTCGAACTGCTCGATGGTGTTGACGTCTCGTTCAACTGGGTGAGGGGCCACGCCGGCAATGCGTTAAACGAACGCTGTGACCGCCTGGCGGTCGCCGCCGCCCGGCAAGTGGGTATGCCTATTGATATTTGCTATGAAAACGGAGTAGACAACCATGACGAAAGAACTCTTTAAAGGTTCCGTCCTGTTCGGGCCGGTGCCGGCGGTGCTGGTAACGACCATCGATAAGACAGGCAAGGTCAATGTGTTTACGGTCGGCTGGACCGGAGTCGCCTGCACCCGTCCGCCGCTGGTGACCATAGCCGTGCGCAAGGAGCGATTGTCCCATGAAAATATCTCGGCAACCGGTGAATTCGTTATCAATCTGACCACCAGGGAGATGGTGAAAATGACGGATTTCTGCGGCTGCCGTTCCGGACGAAAGGTCGACAAGATCAAACATTTCGGCATGGAACTGGAACCCGGTACCGATGTCGCCGTCCCGTCCCTGAGAAAAAGCCCGGTAATTCTGGAATGTAAGGTACGTTCCGTCACCGAGCTGGGTACCCATGATCTGTTCGTGGCCGAGATTGTCAGAAATAAGGTGGAGAAATCACTTATCGACCAAAACGGCACGATTCAGCTGGGCCAGGCCGGACTGCTGGCCTATTGTCACGGAGAATATTTCTCCCTTTCCCGTCACCCTATCGGTGCCTTCGGCTATTCCGTCGCCGGTAAAGCCGTGCGGCAGGCGAGGCACCGGGAAAAATTCCACAAGGGTAACCATTAATTGTCAAATTAACTCCTGATGGTGGTTTTACGTTTCTCGACGTACCGGAAGAAGACCGGGAAGGCGACAAAAAACATCACGCAGATAATATATTCGATACCTTTTATGTGCGTATAAAAATCCACCATCGTATGTATCGGCTGGATCATGCCGCTGGCGACCAGGTATTGTCGGACCAGTTCCGTGGGCTGCCAGTCGACCCGGTGCAGACCACCAATCATTGCCGCGAGCGCCCAGAGGCCGAAGAGGCCTCCGGTACCGATCATTAATGCTCCGACGGGTTTTATATCTTTCATAGCCATATCTTTTCTCCTTCTGGAAAGTATCTGTTGGTGTGTAATGAGTTCCGCCTGTTCGCCTGGTGGCTTAGAAGCCGGTGATGGCCGTGATATAGCCCTGAATCACTTTGACGGTGCCGACATTTGCCAGTGCGGCGACCAGACAGGTCAGGCCCCAGATGCCGATTGCCGCACAGACAACTGCCCCTGCTTTCAGCGTAAAACTCATAACCTCGTCGGCGATATCAATCTGAATTTTGTCTTTGGTGATGATAGGTGCGTTCATGGTGTCCTCCGTTGATGTGGGGTGAGTAAGAGTGGCTGGATGTGTTGTGCTACCCTCGATTTACTCTTTATGTTGCACGGGTCGTGCCGGAAGCTGTTTTGTTAAAAAGAAATTTCGTATTTTTCTTAAATTTATATAAGTATCTGTAATGTAATATTATTATGATGTGTTGCCGCGAGGGGGAGATTGGCGGATGCCACTGGTGGTAAGTATTTAACTAAAAACTGTCGCAGGGGGTGGGGGAGTGTCGCCACAGATCTACATATGTGTTGTACACTCTTTCGGATAGGTTGTCGGGGAGCTCGTTCCCACGGCGCGGCGTGGGAACGATAAAGAAATGGCTTCCGGGTCAGGCCCTATACTCTTCCCAGTCAAAAACAATCGGCAACCGATAAACAATAAACCGGTAGACGATAAAATAGAGGGCGTAGAGAGTGACCGTCAGCCAGATCTCTTTCCAGTAGGGCACGTCTTGATAGAGCTGGTAGTTGAAAGCGAACAGTGCGGTATTCAGCCGGTTCCAGACCACCCCGAACACGGCGATAAATGCCGCCCAGCGGGCCAAGGCAACCGCGCCGTCACGCACGGCCTTGGCAAAAAGCATCATCGGCAGCACCACACCGATGCCTATCTCCATAAGATAATAAAACCCCCAGCCGGTGAGAAGATGTTCCCACTCATTGTCATGGGCAACGGCGACAAGCTTGATGACCAGATAGGTGAACATCGCGAAGCTGGCACCCTTGGCCAGGCCCAGGGTCATGTAGTCCAGGTTTTCCCTGAAGGCCTTGCCGCAGCGCCAGGACATGAAGCGATTGATCAGGGTGGAACTGACGATAACCATGCCCAGCCCGCCGAAGACCGCCGAGCAGAGAAAATGGATCCACATAAACTCAACCGACAGCCAGAGTGGATGCAGCTTGGTCGGGGCATAGGTGAACAGTGCGCCGAGTGCGCCCTGGTGCAGGGTGGAGAGAATTATTCCGGCGATGGTCAGCCCCAGGCTGATTCGTTTTATGTAATATTTCCAGGCCGGTCGCCCAAGCCACTCGAAAAAGGCGGGAAGGAGTTCGGCGATCTGCACGGAAAGATAGGTGGCCACATGCCAGGCGACGAGAAAGAGGACCGCCGCCGGGCCGAGGGAGACGAACATCGGATAGGCCAGCCGCCAGGGCATGCCCAGATCCACCTCGAGGTAGACCACTGCAAAAAAATAGCCAAGCAGGCCATTGAGCAGGGCGAGTCGTTCAATGGGGTGGAAATCTTCCCGGCCAAAGAGCATGACCGTTGTACCGAGGAGAAAGCCCGATGCCGACAGCGGCACCATGGCGAACAGACCGAAGCCGAGGAAAAGCCCCCACGGGTAATCATTCGAGGCATGGGTTACCGAGCCGAGGCCGTAGATATACCGCTGCAGAAGAAGCGGCACGCCGACGGCAAAAATAATCAGGAGCAGCCAGTTTACCGGATTCCGTCGCAGCTGCTCGAGATATTTGCTCGTCGTCAGGCCAAGGAAAATCTTTTCGCGCAGGGACCATGCGGAACCAGTGTTCTGGCTCGTTCCGGTGATCGGTAAGTGGGTATCTTCAGCGATAAGCGCCTTCATTGTGCATCCTCCTGTCCGTTTTTATCATCGCTTATCCGGGGCTGTTCCTTACGGGTTGCCAAGAGATGGAAACCGGCAAAGAGCGCCGGCCAGATGGTCAGCACCATCGGGACGATGCCGAGAAAATTCTTCACCGAATCGAGAATAGGTTCATGGGGAATATTGGTATCGAAGCCGACCTCCTCAAAGGGAACGCTCGACAGATACATCCATGAGGTGCCGCCTGCTTCATATTCGCCGTAGATATGGTCCTGATAGCCGTCCTTGTTTTCCTCTATGCGTCGCCTGCCGATCTTGATGAGGTCGTCACGTTGACCAAAGAGCAGCGCCTCCTGCGGGCAGGCCTCGACACAGGCGGGTTGTTTGCCGAATTTCAGCCTGGTATCGTAGCAGAAGACGCACTTCATGATCTGCGGGGAAAAAGCACTGGAATACTTGAAGGTTGGAATATAAAATGGACAGGCAACCATGCAGGTCCGGCAGCCGACGCAGACATCGGCATTATAAATGACCGCACCCTCGGGGGTCTTGGTATAGGCATTGACAAAGCAGGAGGAGAGGCAGGCCGGTTCCTGGCAATGGTTGCACTGTACTTTCCGGAACAGCGGATGGTCCTGTCCGGGCACCTCGTAGCGGTTGACGACGGTGTAGCGGGTTTCGTCGGTGCGCCGCTGCCGGCCGTGCTCGGTTTCCTCAAAAACCTCCATGTCGGTGAAAGGTTGCATCGGCTCGGGGAGCTTCTGCTCGGCATTGCAGGCCGCTTCACAGCTCCGGCAGCCGACGCAGCGGGTCAGATCGACCAGCACGCCCATGCTGTTTGGATATTTTTTGATATCATGGGACTCGCCGGCCTTCGGCCGCAGCAGCAGGGCGCCGATGGTCCCGGCCAGGCCATTTTTCAGGATGGATCTTCGGCTTATTTTCTCTAACATTGTGGTCTCCTTTGTCTCCGTTGGTGATACCTGCAATCTTTTATCAGTCGATCCTCACTCTTTTACCAGGAAGCGTTTTCGCCCCGCCGGGGTCAAGGCGTGACACTCCTGGCATTCGGTCGGTCCGCCCTCTGCCGCGTGGCAGCCGAGGCACTGCAGGTGGAGCGCACCTTTTATGCCTGGTTTGTCGATGTGGTACAACGTGCCGGCGGTGCCGTCTGTCGCCGGTGCCGGGGCCGTTTTTTTCTCTTCATGACAGCCGGAACAGGAGACGTCGTCGACGGCTGGGGAAGTGGTATGACACTTGCCGCAGACCGCGTTGTGCGGGCCGTCGCCGGTGGTGTGGTGATGACAGGAATTGCAGGCGTAATTTTCCGCATGCATCCGGTGATCAAAGGTCACCGGCTCATACAATTCCTGCAGATAGTCAATCGTCACACTTTCCGGTGCATCGTCGATATCCATGGCCAGTGCCGGGAAACTGCACAATATGCCGCCGAGCAGCAGATAAAATATTCTTGCACCAGGTTTAGGTCTTTTCATGCCGGGATCTCCTCTGTTTTGTCGATCGTGTTCTGTTTGTCTGGGGTTGTTTTCGCACTTTTTTCCGTATTGATATAACAATGCATGACTATCTCCATTTCTTCCGCATCAATGGTCTCGTTGATGAGCAGCACCTCCGCCAGCTCGTGGATGAGCCGGTTGTGACTGCGCAGTAGTTTCTCGGTTTCCGCATAACAGTCGTTGATGATCCTGCGCACCTCGAGGTCGATTTCCCGGGCGGTGACATCGCTGAAATTGCCGCTGGTTTCGACAGTGCCAAGAAATTGCTGTTGTTTGCGGCGATAGACGGTCGAGCCGATGGCGCTGCTCATGCCCCACTCACAGACCAGGCGCATGGCGATATCCGTCGCCCCGGCGATGTCGTTTGCTGCGCCGGTGGACAGGTGGTTGAAGACAATTTTTTCGGCGATACGCCCGCCGAGCAGTACCTTGATCCGGTTCAGTAAATACATCAGCGAGTAGGTGTAGCGTTCTTCAATGGGCACCTGCTGGGTCAGGCCGAGGGCCATGCCCCGTGGGATAATGGTTATTTTATGCAGCTCGTCGGTATCCGGCAGCAGCCGGGCGACAATGGCATGACCGGCCTCGTGGTAGGCAATGATGCGCCGTTCCTTCTCATTGATGGCGGCGTTCTTACGTTCGAGGCCCATCATGATTTTGTCTTTGGCCGCCTCGAAGTCATCCATTTCCACCGACAGTTTTTTATGTCTGGCGGCGGTCAGGGCGGCCTCGTTGACCAGGTTGGCGATGTCCGCGCCGCTGAAGCCGGGGATGCCCTGGGCGATAACCGTCAGGTTCAGGGCCGGAGAAATGGTCACCTGGCGCGTGTGCACCTGGAGGATCTTCACCCGGCCGTGCAGATTGGGCAGAGAAACGGTCAATTGCCGGTCAAATCGGCCCGGACGCAGCAGGGCCGGGTCGAGGATATCCGGCCGGTTGGTCGCGCCGATGACGATCACCGTTTCGTTGCTGGAAAAACCGTCCATCTCGACGAGCAGGGCGTTGAGGGTCTGTTCCCGCTCCTCGTGCGAGCCGTTGCCGCCGCCTCGCCTGCTGCCGATGGCGTCGATTTCATCGATAAAGACAATGCAGGGGGCATTCTTTTTCGCCACGGCAAATAACTCCCTGACCCTTGAGGCGCCGACTCCGGCGAACATTTCGACAAAATCCGAGCCGCCGATTAAATAGAACGGCACCAGGGCTTCCCCGGCGATGGCCCGGGCGAGCAGGGTCTTGCCGGTGCCGGGGGGGCCCTGCAGCAGTACGCCTTTGGGGATGCGGCCGCCAAGCAGGTTGTACTTTTCATGGTTTTTCAAAAAATCGACGATCTCCTTCAGCTCTTCCTGGACCTCGTCAATACCGGCGACATCGGCAAAGGTCTTCATGTCCGCCGGCTCCGCTCTGAGCTGAAAACGTTTGTCGGTCCAGACCTTGCTGCCGGTCATCGAGCCCTTGGTGAAAAACATGCGCAGAACCGACAGGATAGCGATCAGCAAAACCAGCGGCAGCAGCCTGTCGAACAGGTCGGGCGGTTCCTCGGCGGTGATGGTCACCCCCGCGTCAAGCAGCTGCGGCATGAGCAGGGCGGGATCGGGGGCAAACGTCCGAAATGGTCTGCCGATCTTGTCTTCGCCGCGGATTTCTCCGCCCTGGAGGTGGACCGAGATAATGTCGCCACTGTGCAGCTCGGCGAGAAAGTCGGTGTAGCTCCGCCCGGGCGGTGTTGTTTCCCATAACCAGGCGTTGTAGCCGAGAATGCCGAGGACGCTGAGAACAATCAAAAGTAAGCCGGTTTGTATTCTGTTGTGCATGTTATTGCCCCCCGGAGGGTGAGTGGCTGGATTTTGTCATATCGTCGGCCGGGGTGATCAATCCGGACAGCAGATGATCAAGAACTGCCAGCCGGTCTGGCCAGGACACGGTGTTGTGCCGAAAACAAAATTCATCAAGATAGCTCTGCAGGTAGCAGGAATCGATTGCCCCGCAGTAGAGTCTGTCCAGCCAGCTGGAGGTTTCCTGCAGGAGAAGCTGTCCCCGGGTGAGCTGTTCGGCGGTCGGTGCGGCAACATGATACCTCTCGTCAAGACTGTTGATCTCCATGCGGTAATGATCGGGGAGAAGCAGGATGGTGTCCTGCCGCACCAGACTTTCGATGGCAGTTGTAACCTGCTCCGGCGAAGTGTTGGCAAGGACCGACAGCCGCACCCGTATCGATTCCGCCTTGGCGTGTTCCATCTCCAGCGCCATGGCGATCTGCCGGGTTTTCTTGTCGCCGGCGGCGGAAATCTGCAGAGGGATAACGTCAAAGAGAACGGTATCGCGGCAGGTCGCCGATTCGGCCAGGGCCGCGCCATGGCGTATCTTCTGCAGCCAGCTCCAGGCGGTTTGATAACAGGACAGCTCCATCAACCGCTGCAGCTCCCGCGCACTGATGCCCTGTTCGTGGAAACAGAACTGCGAGGCCACGCGCATCCAGGCGACCAGATTCTTCTTGCTGCCATGCATCAGGGTGTGGGCGGTGATGGACGTCTGCTTGCGGCAATAGCGGCAGACAACCGTATAGGCCGGGGCCATATCCTTTTGCACTCTTTGGCAGAAAGGGCATTTGAAGCCCCACGGCCAGCGTTTCTGAAACAGATAGGTGACACAGGCATGTTCCGTGGAAAACGGTGTGCTTGATGCAGGTCGTTGAAAAAATGTCATTTTTTGAATCCTCCCAATCCCTCTGCATTTATCTGCAGGAATGACCTTTTGGGTTCTACCTATCTTGGTCAATAGCTCACTAGCATATGCAGTGCCAATGTGACGTATCATTAATAAAACCGGCTACAGCAGAGCAAAGCGGCTGCCGGCAGCAGGCCTGCGGCAAGACCAAGCGCCATGGCTATGCGACACAATCATTTTCTTTGCCACACAAGTGTTGCAACACTTGTGTGGCAATTTGTTCTGGGGACAGATTAAATTAATAAATGAAATTTGCAGCAAAGGCCTATGGTGATTAGTATACCAACTCACCAATTGTCCGAAATATAAGGAGGAAGCAGAGTGGAATGGTTAGTAGTGCTCGACCCCATCGAGGGCCTGGTTGCAAAGACGGATACATCCCTGGCGATTATCGACCAGGCCCGAAAGTCCGGCATCAGTGTTGATACGGCGACGATCGAGCGGCTGTTTTTTCAGACCCACGCCGCGGTAATAGCCACCGATTCTTTCGGCCGAAAACGGGTACGCGCCCTTGATGATTACGCACTCATTTTCATGCGCAAAGAGCCGCCCTACGACATGGCCTTTCATTATGCCACCCAGCTGCTGTCCCTGGCTAAGACGCGGGTCGTCAACAGTCCGTCGGCGCTGCGCGATTTCAACGAAAAGTTGATAGCCCTGCCTTTTATCCACCATATGCCGCCGACCCTGGTCAGTTCAGACCCTGAGGTGATCGCGGATTTTCTCGGTGCCCAGGGGACAAGTGTCATCAAATCCCTGGACAGCTTTCAGGGCAAAGCGGTGCAAAAGATAGAACCGTCCGACCGGGCAACGGTCGCCGCGTATACCGGGGGAGGCAAGCAGCCGGTTATGGTGCAGAAATTCTTGGAGAATGTTTATAAAGGGGATAAGCGGGTGATAATGGTTGGCGACAGGTTTCTTGGTGCCGCCATGCGCCGACCGAGGCAGGGCTACCACGCTAATTTCGCCAGCAGCGATGCGCTGCGGACCGAACTGACGGCCAAAGAGCAAGAAATCGTCGCCGACGTCGGCCCCTGGCTGCTCGAACATGGCATCCATCTTACCGGACTCGATCTCATCGATGAACAGCTCACGGAAATTAACATCACCTGTCCGACGGGTATCATGCAGATATCGGCACTGGAAGGAAGAAATCTGGCTGAAGAGATCGTCGACTATTTTATTATGTCCCATGATTAAATGAAAAGAAAATGTTAGCCCTATCAATTCAAAATCTGCAGAAAAAATACCAGGGTGGCTTCCAGGCACTCAGCGGGGTGACCTTCGATGTCCAGGAAGGGGACTTCTTCGGCCTGCTCGGTCCCAACGGTGCCGGAAAGACCACGACAATCGGCATTATTACCTCGCTTGTCACCAAGACCGGTGGCAAGGTGCGCGTTTTCGGCATCGACATCGATGACGATTTTCCGGCGGCAAAACGGTTGATCGGCGTTGTCCCGCAGGAAGCGAATTTTTCGATATTTGAAAAAGTACAGGACATCGTCACCCAGCAGGCCGGTTATTATGGCATTCCCCGCCGGGAGGCGCTGGTCCGTTCCGAAAAGTACCTGAAAAAACTCGGCCTGTGGGAGAAACGGCACGTCCCCGCCCAGCAACTCTCCGGCGGCATGAAACGACGCCTGATGATTGCCCGCGGCCTGGTCCATGAACCGAAACTGCTCATTCTTGATGAACCCACCGCCGGCGTCGATGTGGAAATGCGCCGGGGCATGTGGGATTTTCTTGTCGAGCTGAACCGCCAGGGCCGGACGATCATTTTGACCACCCACTATCTCGAAGAGGCCGAGCAGCTGTGTAATCAGATTGCCATTATCACCAGGGGGGAAATCGTCGAGAACACCAGTAAGCGCGAACTGCTGCGTAAATTGAATAAGGAAACCTTCTTTTTCGATACGAAAAATCCGGTGTCGGCAGTCATGCCCTTGGAAAATACCGAATTCTCCTTCATGGACGATGGAACCCTGGTGGTGACGAAAAATAAATCGCAATCAATGAACCGAATTCTCGCGCATCTCGACCAGCAGGGTATTGTCGTCGACAGCATGCGCAACAAGGCCAACCGCCTCGAAGAACTTTTCATGGAAATGGTCGAATGATGCGCAGCAACTGGATCTCTTTTACCAGCATCGCCCGCAAGGAGATGATACGGATCTTCCGCATCTGGCTGCAGACGCTGGTGCCGCCGGTGATCACCATCAGCCTGTATTTCATCATATTCGGCAGTTTCATCGGCTCGCAACTGGGCGATATCGACGGCTATGATTATATGGCCTTCATCGCCCCGGGATTGATCATGATGTCGATCATCACCAATTCCTACGCCAATACCGTTTCGAGCTTTTTCAGCACCAAATTCCAGCGGAACATTGAAGAATTGCTCGTCAGCCCGACGCCGAACTGGGTGATGGTTCTCGGCTATATCTCAGGCGGCATGACCCGCGGACTCTGTGTCGGCATGCTGGTGTCGCTGGTCAGCCTGCTGTTTATCAGGCTGCCGCTGTTTAATGTGCCCTTTACGATCCTTTTTGCCCTGCTGACGTCTTTTGTTTTCTCGCTCGCCGGCCTGATCAATGGCATTTTTGCCAAGAAATTTGATGACATCTCGGTCATACCAACATTTGTCATCACCCCGCTGACCTACCTCGGCGGGGTATTTTACTCAATCTCCCTGCTCCCCGATTTCTGGCGGACGCTGTCCAAAGCCAACCCCGTCGTCTATATGATAGGCGGCTTCCGTTACGGCTTTCTGGGCATCACCGACATCAATGTCTGGGCCGGCCTGGGAATGCTGCTGCTCTTTTCCGTGGTACTTTTTTTGATAACCCTCTATCTTCTGAAAAAAGGAACCGGTGTGCGGTGTTGATGGGTCAATCTGGGGACATGATAATAATAAACGTATTCTGTCGTCAGATTAATAACCGGCGTGCATCGTTAATTTTACTCTGTCCCCAGATTAAACAAACCAAAAAGGTAATAAAGTGATAAAACTCTACATGAGAGACAGCTGCCCGTTTTGTAAAAAAGTACTCACCGCAGCGGAAAAAACCGGCCTGAAGGAGGGCAAAGGCTTTACCGTAATCGATGCGTCACCAGGAACACCGGGACGGGAAGTAGTGCTGCAGGTCGGCGGCAAGGCAATGGTTCCCTTCCTGATAGACGGCGATGTGTCCATGTATGAAAGTGATGATATTATTGCTTACCTGAATAATGTGGCATTTAATCTGGGGGCATAACAAAAAATAGCGTAATCTGGCCTCAGATTAACAACCGGTGTGCATCGTCAATTTTATTATGTCCCCAGATTAAGATTATTGTAAATCAGAAAAAGGAGAAAAATATGCCAAAAATCCTGATAGTCTATGCCAGCAGGACCGGAGAAACCCAGAAAATAGCCGAGCTGATTGCCGAAGGCCTGCGTTTTGCGATGGCCGATGTAGTCCTAAAGGATGTGAATGATATGAAGACGGAAGCCGATATTGCCGGTTACGACGGCTACATCTTCGGCTCATCCACCTATCATGGCGAGATGGTCAACAGGATGAAATCCTTTTTGTTCCTTGCGGAAAAGGCCGGGCTGCAGGGCAAAAAAGGTGGCGCTTTCGGGTCCTACGGCTGGAGTGGTGAAGCAGCTGATCGAATCTTCCAGACCATGAAAAACGTCTTCGGCATGGATATGGTCGGCGGCCCCCTGATGCTGAAAGCCGCGTCAATGGGTGGCGGTATCAAAATGGCCCATGATTATGGCAAGGAAGTGGCTGCTGATTTGTAGTTAATCTGCATTATTCAGGGGACATGATAAAATTTATCGTATTCTGTCTTCAGAATAATAACTGGTGTGCGTCGATAATTTTATTCTGTCCCCAGATTACAGATTAAAAAGGTAAAAAAGTGGATCAAAATTATTCAGAGAGCCTGCTTGTCCATTTCCGGCGGGTTGAAGCGCTGCGCGCCGAGGCACTGGACTGTAAGTTGATAGATTTGTCATCGCGGCAGTTGTGTGATCTCGAACTCTTGCTGAACCGTGGGCTGTATCCGTTGAACGGCTATCTCTGCCGGGAGGATTACGATTCGGTGGTCGAGAATATGCGGCTGGCCGATGGTACCGTCTGGCCGATGCCCATCTGTCTCGATGTGCCTGAAAAGATTGCTGCCGGACTGACGGTCGGCAATCGAGTTGCCCTCAATGATGAGGAAGGATTTCTCCTGGCCCTTCTGACCGTCGAAGAAATCTGGCAGCCGGACAAGAAAAAGGAGGCCCTGTCGGTCTATGGTACCGACGATCCGGCGCTCCATCCGGGGGTGCGGCAGCTCTACGACCGGGTTGGTGACTGGTATATCTCCGGCCGGCTGGAAGGTGTCAGCCTGCCGATCCACTATGACTTTCAGCATCTGCGCCTCAGTCCGTCCGAGACGGTGCGCTCCTTCACCATGAACGGCTGGCGCAAGGTGCTCGGCTTTCATACCGACGAGTATCTGCACTGTGCCCATCGGGAGATGGTTATTGCCGCGGCACGCGAAGCGGGAGCAGCCATTTTTCTGCAGCCGGTGGCCGACCTGAGCCATCCGGGCAATCTCGATTATTATACCCAGATTCGCTGCTATCAGGCCTTCACGCAAAAATTTCCGCCCAACATGATCAAGCTTGGCCTGACCCCCTTTGCCAGCCGGAAGGCCGGACCGAAAGAGGCCCTGTGGCAGGCGATTATCCGCAAAAATTTTGGCTGCAGCCATTTTATGGTCGCCGCTGACCATGCCGATCCCCAGGCCGCCAGCGACGGCGAAGGGCGTTTTTACCGACGCGGCGCCGCCCAGGAGATGGTCGCGGCCTATGTAAAAGAAACCGGTATCGCCATGGTGCCCCAGCGGGAAATGGGCTATCACACGGAATTGAAAAAGTACGTGGTGCTCGAACAGGTCGAGGAAGCGGAGGTGGCGACCATTTCATCGCGAGAATTGCGCCGCAGGCTGGTGTCCGGTGAGGATGTGCCGACCTGGTTCTCCTACCCCGAGGTGGTCGATCAGCTGCAGTGTTCTTTCCCGCCCCGGTCCAAACAGGGCTTCACGATCTTTATGACCGGGTTCTCTGGCTCGGGGAAATCGACCATTGCCAAGGTCCTGCTGGTCAAATTCATGGAGATGTGCGATCGTCCGGTGACCCTGCTCGACGGCGATATCGTCCGCAGAAACCTCTCCTCCGAGCTGACCTTTTCCCAGGAACACCGCAATCTGAATATTACCCGCATCGGTTTTGTCGCCAGCGAGATCACCAAAAACGGCGGCATCGCCCTCTGTGCGCCAATCGCCCCCTACGAGGAATCGAGGCAGGCCAACCGGGAACTGATCTCCCGCTACGGCGGCTATATCGAGGTGCACGTGGCCACTCCCCTCGAGGTCTGTGAACAGCGCGACCGCAAGGGCTTGTATGCCAAGGCGCGGGCCGGCAAGGTAAAAGGCGTCACCGGCATCACCGATCCCTATATTCCCCCCTCCAACCCCGAGCTGACGATCGATACAACCACCATGACGCCCATGGAAGCGGTGCAGGAAATATTGCTGTATCTGGAAGAGCAGGGGTATGTGGTCTAATCTGTAATCTGGGGACATAATAAAAATGAACGTATTATGTCCCCAGATTAAAAATAACAAATGAAAGCCATCATACTCATCGTCTGTCTCCTCTGTCTTGTGGCAGTGATACAGACAAGCACCGCCGTCTATTTTGCCAAAAGTACTGTGACGCTCGAACCGGCAGACCTTGTTGTCGTCTTTCCCGGTGGCAGCCGGCGTATAATCACAGGCATTGACCTCATAAAGGATGATCTGGCGCCGCGCTTTATGGTGATCAGTACGACTGCCCCACACCTTCAAGAACTCCTGATAAAGAACGGTGCACCGGAAAACATCAGTACACTGCCCGGCGGCGAGAGCAGGTCGACCTTCGAGGATGTTTACCAAACGATCCAGACCATCCAGGACAACCAGCTGCGGTCGGCCATCGTGGTCACGTCAAGCTACCATCTCCCACGGGCGATGTTTCTTATGCGCGCCTCGCTCTGGCTTGCCGGCCAGGACGTCAGCATCCAGGGCTTTTCCGTAAAAGAGGAACAGGGATTTAGCAAAAACCTGGTGCAATACCCCAATGAGGCGATTAAGCTCTGGGGCAGTATCATCGAGATGACCGGACAGTACGTCTCCGGCCAATTACTGCTCGATGCGCCAATTTTGAAAAAGGTCCAGAGGGTTTTTAAGGAGGCTTTTTTGCTGGGTTAATCTGTCCCCAGATTAACCCACAGATCAGTAAACAATCCAGGTCCATAAAGGTGTCCACTCATGGATTTTCAACTTGTTTTTGAAAAAGTCATGTCTTCTTTCGAGAAAGAGGAGCTGCATTATGGATTGATTGGGGGATTTGCGCTGGGGATTATGGGCATTCTTCGAGCCACCATGGATCTTGACATCCTGCTCCTTGTCGAAGACCTCGACAAAGCAGATAAAATTCTCACTGGCTGCATGTATTCATGTGTTCACCGGTCCCCGCATTTATCGCAATATATATCAGGATTAAAGCTATTTGGAAGTATTGACATTCTTCATGCTTCGAAGACGATCTCAAAAGAAATGCTGTCGAGAGTGGAAAGGTTCAGGGTGTTCAATAAATATATGATCCCCGTGCTTTCTCCAGAGGATATAATCGGCCTCAAGGTTCAAGCCATTGCCAATGATACGCAAAGGGAGGCTGCCGACATATATGATATGCGGCTGTTGCTTGAGTATCAGTTGCAAAGGAAAAGGCTTATTGACTGGAAACTTCTCGACGAGTATTTTTTACTCTTTGATAAACAAACCTTGCTGGCCTCCCTGAAAAAGGACTTTTCATGAAACTTTCTGATCAGGCCAAAAAAGAATTGCTTGCTTTCTCCCGAACTGATGAATTCAAATCATTGGAGAAAAAGATTTTCGCGGAGAATCCTGGAACAATCGAGGCAACAAACCAATTTACCGACTTTATTCAGTTCTTTCACAAAATGGCCAACCATCCTTCAAGAGAGCCCATACCCATGCAGGGTGAGTTCAAGCTTTAGGTTATCGAGGGGGATAATCTGGGGACAGTGTGCCACGAGAGCAAGAAAGTTTTGTTCGTAACTACACGAAAGATGAGGGTAGGTCCCTCGGAGTCGGCTTGCAGGAGCAGGCACCAAACCACCTTGAGCTGCTGTGGTAAAGAACCATGGTGGTGAGCGTTAGGGAAAAGGCCCGGCAAGACTGGGTCAGGTATGGAACGTGGAAACCTGTCGTTCCGATGCTAAGGAAGAAATCCGAGTGGAGACCCCACAAGGATGAGAGTACCGATGCGGAGTGGAGGTAGAGCGAAGGGGTAACATGTCTGAAATTACTTATTGGTCAACCAGAGATGGGAGGAACCTCAGAGTAATGCAAACCTTACTGAGAAGGGGACATGGGGAGCCGGATGAGTCGAGAGACTCACGTCCGGAACTGTGAGAGCCTGGGGGTGAGATTCCCCAGGGCGACTCGACTAATACTAATTGATAAAGCGTTAATTCGTAGTATGTCCCAGTAATGTCCGGTTAAGGACTTGCATAGGGTTTCGCGGGTGAATTGTTGCCTTGGAGTCTCATATCAGACCCTTGGGATTCAGCGGTCCGGGATTTCTTGTGGCTTTTGTTTCGCAGCTGCCGAACCCTTTTGATACTGACTGATTCTCCATGCTCCTCATAGCAATAGATGGCGAGCAAAAGAGAGGTGGTCAGCCCGGCAAGCATCTGGATCATCAATCCATGCGGGCTTGTTGAAATACGATGATACACTTTGAGATGTCGTTTCCACCAGGCAAAGAATGTCTCAATATCCCAACGAAGCTTGTCTATGAAGGCAATTTGCTCAGCGGTCAGATCGAAACGATCTGAGGCAACCCAGTATCGTATGCCGTCAATATCATACTTGACGAGTCGCCATGGTTTTTCAGTCTGACTGATGCCTTGCTGGCCGCGAAGAACCTTTGCGTCATAGATGACAATAGAATCTTTTCATAGAGGGACCTTTTCCAAGCATGTTTTTGTGGTATTTGCTTTGATACGACAGACGGAGTGCTTTCCTTCTGACTGGAGAAGGTCAAAATTTTTGTGCTGCTGATATCCGCGATCAAGGACTCCGGTTTCGCCCGGCAGCAGTATTCTGCTGACAAATGGCCGCTCACCATCATTATACCGGCGGTAAGGACTATTTTCCGCAGGATGCCGCGATTGATGTCAAACCCGATGTGGGTTTTTGCTTTTTTGGCACCACCTCGATAATCGGCCCAGGTCATGGAGAGGACAGAGTCAATCAAGGAGCCATCAATTGGCCGAGTTCGGGGAATTTTTGCGGCAAGACTGTACGCGCCTGTTCTTGCAGCGCATTGAAGACATAGACAAATTGTTCAAGACCTCTGTCATTCTTAGCCTCAAAGAATGAATTCTTGAAAAGTCATCCTCCTTCAGATTCTGGATGAGATGCCTACCGGAGGTATGCTTTTCCAGATGAAAGAAGATGAGACCATTGAGCCGATCGTTAAAATCCATTTGTAGAGGCCTGTTGCACCTGGATTCTAGCTGTGGGGCTTTTTCCAGGATATTTTTTAAAAGACGCTTCAGTTTTTAGTATACAGCATCAAAAAATAGTTAACATTTCGATTTTATAAAATTAAATAACATCGCTTGCCCTAGATTATTTTTCAATAATGTCCAAAAAAAGATTTATTGACTTCCTTTGCCATGCCAGACGCCGTGCCTTTCAACTGAGGTTTCGCTATTGTAAACACCACACAGTAAGGCTCCTCGCCGGGCGATGTGGTTTCTTTGGTAACATGTTTATGACCTTGAACGGAATCCGAACCTGTGAAGCAGCAGGGGTGCTCCCCCAGCCGTTCTGGGATCAGGAGTCGCTTTTTTTTGAAGAATCAAGAGGCAGCAATGTCTGGGAGTACTACTTTGAACAGGTTGTTATGCCTGGATTAAATGGCTTCGCTGAGATTCCCGCCAGGATCGCTTTTAAGCCGGATGCCGCACAGATAGGGCCTCAGTATAATGGGGAAAGTATAAGAGAAACATACCACCTGTGTATGCAAAAATATGTGCGGTTAAGAGCGTCTATTCGCCAGGAAATCGAACTCGCCAAAGCAGAACTTTTCGGAGACTTCCATGTTATTGGTGTGCATGCACGTTTTACCGATACGGCGCTAGGGTTTGAAAAAAGGAGTGCGCCGTCCCTAACTGAATATTTCAAAAAGATCGACGAGTACAGTGCTGCAAATCGAGTAGATCGAATATTTATTGCAACAGATTACCTGCCGGCATTAGAGCAATTCCAGCAGCGATATGGGGATAAAATTGTTGCACTAGAATGCATTCGATCGGATGGCACTACATCAATCCATGGACACTACGATTCCGGGTTGCCTGGCAGCCCCTATCGCAAAGGACTGGAAGTGGTACGAGATGCATATCTGCTTGCATCCGTATCACATCTTCTTCGGACTAATTCCAGGGTTACATCTTATTCGCTGTGCCTGAATCCAAAGCTCACTTTTACTAATGTGGCTGGAGATACCAGTGGTTGTTGTAAATCGTGGTTGGATGCATAGATAAGAAACGGTTGGATCAAGATACGATCAAAGCAGCATGGAAATGTTTCCTTCTCCAGGCAAGGCAACTTAAAAAACACCTTTGTCCATTTGGTCAGCTCTGCACCTGCCGGGCTTAGCGGCAGGCAACTTGGAGAACTCCTTGGCCTTTCGCCACAATCCTTTCTGCATCATTTCCGCAATTGTCCCGGTGTCTGTCGAGAAAAACGTGACGGTGTCTATGTCTACTTTTCCGATGACACTGCGGTATACGAAAAGCAGGTGCGGCAAAGGAACGCTCCTGCCGACCGGCCGTTATTCCCCTTTCCGATCCAGGGGCAGTCATGATCCTGGATGCTGTCATCAAACATCATGATATATCCGCGGAAGAGATCCTGGTGCTGCCTGAAATTAAAAAGAGCAAAATTGAATTGCCGGCTATCCAAGGATTTTTCGAATACCATGGACTGGGAAAAAAAACTCCGGATTCAGGGCCCTGATACTGCTCAAGGAGTTCGTGGACAGGTTGATTGCCGGTGCCGGTGCTTTATTCCCGAAAATTCCGACCGTACATTTTTATCCGGAAACCCAGGAGTGTCCGAAATGCGGTTCCATGCCGCACGTCCAGAAAACTTGCACGAAGACTGTGGTCACCATGGACATCGGTGCCTTTTGTGCCAAGGAAACGGTGCTGTTCTGCCGACATGATCAAACAATTTTCGCTTCGGAACAGTCACGCAGCCTCGTCCCTGAACGGGGCACCTTTGGTTTTGATGTCATCGTGGAGGTGGGTATGGCGCTCTTTGTTCGTTGCCGCAATAATCAGGAAGCTATGAAGGAGTTGGCGGCAAAGAATGTATTCGTATCCGTACGGGGAATAAGTTATCTGGGGCGAAAGTTCATCGTTTATCTTGCCCTTGCACACCGGCAGAGCCAGTCGCGCCTCAGGGACCTCATGGCACGAAGAGGTGGCTACATGCTCCATGTGGATGGGACCTGTGAAGGCGACAGTCCCAATTTGTTTTGTGGCCTTGATGGGATTTCCGAGCTGGTGCTTGATGCTAGCTAAATTCCTTCAGAGAAGAAGGAACTGCTTATCCCCTTTTTTCAGCGTATCAAAGAGCAGTACGGTGAACCACAGGCGCTTGTCCATGATATGGGCCGGGGGATTGTCACGGCGGTTGCAGAAGTATTTCCAGGGGTGGCCGATTTCATTTGCCACTTTCATTTTCTTCGCGACTTAGGCAAGGATTTGTTGTTGGATGAGTACACTGCTCTGCAAAAACGGTTGCGCAAGCTCAACGTCCGGTCATTATTGAGACAGAAAGCAAAATACCTTGAGCAGAAAATCAACCCCACCTCCCAGGCACTTGACGAGATCAAGGCAAGCCTTGAATCCGGGAAATGGCAGGCTACCTCCCTTGAGCATATCCCCCTGATCACGACATATGCGTTAATCCACTGGGTGTTTGATTAGCCTCGCCAATCCAATGGTTATGGATTCCCCTTTGACAGGCTACATCTTGATTTTTATCGGCGGCTGCAAAAGGTCCATCGCTTACTGGAGGAAATCATGGATGTTCATCTCCGTGGCCAAGTTAAAGACAATAAACCTTTTTTCAGATCTACAGGACATTCAAAAGTACTGTAGAAGACAAGCAACTCGATAAATACTGGGTACAATTGTTCGCGGATCCTTTGCCTGTTGTTACACCTGAAGGGGTTCTGTATATTCAGCCGCAAAGAACGAACAATATCCTGGAGCGATTTTTTCGGGGAGAAAAACGACGTGGCCGCAAAAAGAACGGAATGGCCTCTTTGAGCAAGGTATTAAAAGCGACTCTCGCCGATACTCCACTGGTTCAAAATCTGAAAAACTCTGAGTACATGGATATCATTCTTAATGGATGCACCAACCTGGCGGGAAGGTTTGCACAAATCGATACTTATCTGGTACAAAAAGAAATGGAGAACACGAAAAACGACAGCGAAAAGATATTGCCTGCGATCAGAAAACTGATAAGAGATTCTGACTTGACAATGAAAATATCCTCGTTGTTTTCCCCGCATTCAAAATGAATGCCAACCGTCATTTGCGGTCATAGCTAAGGGGTGATGAAAATTAATGTTAATTAAAAAAATCGTTGCTGGGAATGATGACCGAAGATCACGATTGCACGACGAAAAAGGGAATTTAGTTCCTTTGCGACGGGTGTTGCGCAATAGTCCTAGGGCTGTTTTCTCTGGTCTTGGGCGAAAAATTTTCGATTATAGGCCTTACCTCCCGTGGATCAGTTATGACGCTATTCGTTTTTTGGAGTCTTTTTTGAACCATGATAAAACTGTACTAGAATATGGGTCAGGCATGTCTACGATTTGGTACGCTAACCACGTCGGCCAGGTTTTCTCAGTTGAAGATTCCGAACCTTGGTATCGAAAAGCATTGCAGTTGCTGAAAGCAACGCGACAGGAAAATATTTTATATGAATTCCGAACCGGTGTTGATTATTGCGCGTTCATGAAAGATTCTGGAAAGCGCTTTGATTTAATTATGATTGATGGGAGTGATCGTGCAGCATGTGCTGCAAGTGCCCTGGGACTGGTTAAGGACGGTGGTATTATTTATCTTGATAACTCCGATAAACACTCATCTAATGCTGGTGGCGACACAAGGCTTGCCGAAAAAGTTTTGCTTGATTTTGCCAAGGAAAAAGGCGCTGATATACAGTATTTTACAGATTTTTGTCCCTGTGAGTTTTTTGTGCAGCAAGGGATGCTTGTGAAACTACCAGATTGAGCGTGAATCTTGATCGAAAGACCACAGTGTAAGCAGTCAAATTACCCTCTCAAATATGCCTATATCGGAACATTTGCGACTAGTCTGTTTATCCAAGGATGCACTGTACTGCAAGGTATTTTGTTGGCACGGCTATTGGGGCCGATAGGTCGGGGTGAATTAGCAATGATCATCTTGTGGCCGAATATTTTTGCCGCAATTGGTATATTTGGTGTGCACATGGCAGTTGCGCGTTTTGCTGGACAGGGGCTTTCAGTTGATGGTTTGGTAAAAACTGCTACAAAAGCGGCATTAGTCACCGGGGCATTGTCGGTGATGACATGTGGAATGCTTTTGCCGGCTTTGCTTCCAGTTACGAATCACAACTTGTTACCTGCGGCATATCTATTTTTGTTGTTTATACCGATCAATCACCTAGGGTTGAATTTGCAAGGAATTGATCACGGTATGGGGAATTTCCGCTGGTTGAATGTTACGCGTGGGCTTATTTATCCGATCTTTTTTGGGGGAGTTGCTATTTGTTGGTGGTTTGCAACAGACAAAGTGTACTGGGTTGTGGCTGCCCTACTGGTTGCAAATAGTAGCGTTGTATTGCTAAGATTGATGGCGAAACGGAAAAGCTACTGTCGTCCTGGACAGGGAGTGGGGGCGGGACCACTCCTGAAAGAAAGCCGCCCCTTTGTGGTTGCCAATTTGATAAGCATCCTTTACATGCAAATGGACAAAGCTTTACTCGTCTGGCTACTGGCGCCTGAGGAAATTGGCTGGTATGTGGCCGCCTTTGCCGCCGCAGGAAGTGTCAACGTACTGAATAGCGCACTTGGAATTGTCCAATTTTCTGCTGCTGCTCAGGCGGAACTTGGCTGTGGCTTCGCTGCTCTTGCTATGGTACTGCGGCGAGGATGCCTTCTTTCTTTAAGTGGCGGTGTGGTGCTGGTAGTATTGCTCCCTTGGTTGCTCCCGTTGGTTTATGGAAAGGCTTTTCTACCGGCTACTGCTATAGCCTATCTGCTTTTACCTGGATTGATTCTGGCTGGGCTTGGAGAGATTATCAATCAGGCGCTTCGCGGACAAGGACAGCCGGTTGCTGGGGTGATTTCCAAGGTGTTTGGCCTTGTGGCTATGGGTGTTGTCGGTGTTGTCCTTGCAAAATATTGGGGTGGCAGAGGGATTGCCTGTGGATACCTTGTCGGCGAGTTGGTTGCGTTTAGTGGACTTTTGCTGGTTGCTGTGCGCTACTATCGCGATGCAGCTTGGTCGGAATTGCGTCCATCTATCGCAGATATAATGTTTTTCAGAACTCAGATTTTTAAACGCAAGCGGATGACCAAAACATGAACATATTCTATTCACTTACGGCTATTTTTTTCAAGCTCTTCAATCCCCAGTTACTGGTGTCTCGAGGTGCTCGAATTGATCCGCGTGCTTTTATTGCACGTGGTGGGCCTGTAAGTATTGGCGAAGGTTCTATCGTACGAGCAGGGACCATGCTCCTGCCCTCCGGGGGGAATATTGACATTGGTTCGAAATCAAGTTTGAACCAATATGTGGTTATTAATGGTATGGGTGGCGTAAGTATTGGAAATAATGTAATGATAGCGGCTTTTTGCTCTATTTTTGCAGCTAGTCATAGCATCGACCGTACTGATATCCCGATGCAACAACAAGGAATGGTGAGCAAAGGGGGAGTCGTGATTGAAGACGATGTCTGGTTGGGAACACATAGTGTTGTTCTCGATGGAGTTCATATCGGTTGCGGGAGTGTTGTTGCGGCTGGGGCTGTAGTTAATTGCGATGTTGCTCCATTCAGTGTCATAGGTGGTGTGCCGGCGAAGGTTATTGGGATGAGAAGAAAGAATGCTTAAACACAGGTTCTTAGTCGCTCAGCTTGGTGCCAGAATGCATTACGCCATCCCACGCATGTTGTATGAAGGGGGGAGGCTCGAGCGATTTTATACAGACATCTGCGCAGTGCAGGGATGGCCACGATTATTGCGTATGCTGCCAGTTTCTTTGCGGCCAAGTGGTTTGCGCCGGCTGTTGGGACGGGTGCCGCATGGAGTGCCAAACGGTAAAATATCGGCATTGACTTCCCTCGGATGGGCATACAGCAGGGCAAGGACGCGAGGGAGGGCGTCTGAGCAGGCAGCAGAGGTGCATATCGCTTTTGGTAAAAAGTTTTGCGAAACCATTTTGCAAAAAGGTCTAGGTAAGGCAACGGCAACCTATACTTTCAACAGTGCCGGCCTTGAACTCATGCGGGCAGCAAAACAAATTGGTCTGTCAACGGTAATGGAACAGACCATTGCCCCAAGAGCAGTGGAGCTGGAAATCCTGGCGGAAGCAGTGCAGCGCTATCCTGGATGGGCTAAAGCTACGCCCTCTGGTCCCTATATCAACGCTTTTATTGCTCGCGAAGAAGAAGAATGGCAGCATGCCGATCTTATCCTCTGCGGTTCAGAGTTTGTGTACAGCGCCGTTGTCAGCAGGGGAGGTCCGGTGGACAAATGTCGGGTAGTCCCCTATGGGGTCGACAATTTGTTCCAGCTCGATCGCGGCCCTCGTCGACCTGGGCCGTTACGGGTGTTGACAGTTGGGGAGGTGGGCCTACGCAAAGGAAGCCCTGTAGTCTGGGAAGCTGCTAAAATGGTAGGTGAACAGGCCAGGTTTCGTATGGTGGGTGGCCAGGTGGTTCCATTTGAAATGCTCAAAAATAAGCCCGCAAATGTCGAACTTGTCGGTGTTGTTCCCCGAAGTGATATTCTAGAACAATATCGATGGGCGGATGTCTTTCTTCTTCCTTCTTTGTGTGAAGGATCCGCCACGGTTATTTACGAAGCCCTGATGTCTGGGTTGCCGGTAATTTGTACTAAAAATTCCGGCTCGATTGTTGAAGATGGCATCTCCGGCTTTATTGTCCCTACTCTCGACCCAATACAGGTTGCAGAGTGTATATTGACCCTTGTTCGACAACTGAAAAGGCTGGTCGAGTTGTCAACTGCCGCCCGAGCCTGTGCTGAGTCCGTTGGCATTTCGACTTATCGTCAGCGATTGTTGGCAACTCTGGAGAAGCTCCCCCGATGACGTTTTTTATGTTGGCCCTGTTTTTTATCGTCTCCATTTGGATGGCGGCCAGTTGTCTCACAGAACATGGTAAGAGACTCTATGAACCTCAGCTGCCTATGGCTACGGTTTTTATTGGATTTATAGGTCTACAGTTGCTTGGCTTTGCAAATAGACCATGGGACTTGCCTCCAGGAGCTCTGGATAAAACTATCATTATGGCGGTTCTTTGTGTGTCGGCCTTCTGGTGGGGGTACTCTCGCAAAACACGACCTCTTGCTTTACTAAGTAACCGTTTTGCACTTCCCCGCTTGCTGGCAGTCAGTTTAGGTTTGACCCTGTTTGGTGCTGTATTTTTTTTCTTGATCAGCAGACTGCCTGAAGAGATGACGTCGATGGCTAGATGGACCGGGCTAGCTGTTGCCTACTTGTTTTTTGCCCAGACTTTGCCCTATGGATTTGCTCTTGCTTGCCTCATTTATAGCCGTGTTGGTGATCGTCGTGCCCTTTGGATTGGGGGATTTGGTGCACTTTTTTATCTGGACCGGATTGTCCTTGCAGGACGGCGTGCCGCGGCTGCAGAATTTTTTTTTATCATCGTGCTTGCCTTATTTTTTGGCCGGAGTCGTCTTCTACCGCGTGCTCTTCTGAGATGGGTTATGGTGGCTGTCATGGTGGTGATGGTTTTGTTGATGCACAGCACTGGCGATTACCGAACGCTCGCAAAAACGCAGGCGTGGGAGGCACCCTTACAGGCCACGACAAAAATCGC
Organism: Desulfopila aestuarii DSM 18488; assembly: GCA_945863875.1. Classification (GTDB taxonomy): domain Bacteria; phylum Desulfobacterota; class Desulfobulbia; order Desulfobulbales; family Desulfocapsaceae; genus Desulforhopalus_A; species Desulforhopalus_A aestuarii_A. The sequence goes on along the minus strand of CAMBBS010000002.1, from coordinate 92,337 downwards.
TTTTATCGACAACTTGGTTTCTGTCATACAGCACGGCGGACATGAAGTGAGGAATGCGGTTTTTATGATCGAAGCATATGATCGAACCTTACATTTTGATTTTGGTCTTAGTCATTGGAACGAATTGATTAATAACTACATCCCTGCCCAGTTGGTGGGCAGGGATGTAAAAGAATTCTTTATGGTACCCCTGCCGGATGTGGCAGCGCGGGTCTTTGGTTATCGGGCGGTATATGGTAGTACTGTGACCGGCCTGGTAGATAGCTTCGGGTCGTTCTGGTATTTTGGCTGTATCAAATTTTTCATTATAGGTTTGGTGTTGAGAAAAATCTGGAATGCTGCAAAAGTTGGTGATCTGGCAGCGCAATTGCTCTATATGCTGCTGATCGTCAAAGCCATGCATGCTGTAACGCACAGTACACATTGGTTTGTTGCCCCTTGGGTGCATATTGCTGTTTTTCTTTTTCCGGGGCTTTGGTGGGCTCAACGTCAACGGAAAATTGTACGTAAAGTTATATTTCATGAAACTTCGCTAGCTGGGAATGGGAAATGAAAGTTGCAGTGCTTTTCCATCGCTTGGGCCCATATCATCTCGCTCGGTTGAAGGCGGCGAGTGCTCTTTGCGAATTACATGCAATTGAATTTTCCACTGTCGATGACACCTATGCTTGGGATGTTGTTGAAGAGAAACTACATTTTGGCAGGACTACTCTATTCACTGACGACGATGTCGAGAAAAAATCGACTTTTGCGATCATGCAGGCATTGAAAAATGCTTTTGCGGTCATAAAACCTGAAGTCGTTGCCATCCCTGGCTGGTCTGGTCGGCCTGCCTTTTTGGCATTGGCTCTTTGTCGAGAAATAGGTATACCCGCTATAGCGATGTCTGATTCCACGGAACATGACCATCCAAGATATTGGTGGAAAGAGTGGCTTAAACGATGTGTTGCAAAAAATTTTACGGCAGGTCTCGTCGGTGGAAGACCACATGCGGAGTATACGCATAAGCTCGGTGTGCCATCCGATAGAATTTTCACTGGCTATGACGTCGTCGATAATAACTACTTCTTGGTAGGAGCATCAGACGCCAGAAAGAATGCGGAACAATTGAGAGCCCAGCATACTTTGCCTGAAAATTATTTTTTGGCTTCAAACCGTTTTGTAACAAAGAAAAATATTGACGGCCTCATTCGGGCGTATGGTGCTTACCGGGCGCGGGTAGGTCTGCATGGATGGAAGCTAGTTCTCCTCGGTGATGGAGAATTGCGACCGCAGATCGAAGGTCTTATTTCCAAATTAGACCTTGGCGGAGATGTGCTGCTTGCAGGCTTTAAACAATACCCGGACCTTCCTGTCTATTATGGACTGGCCAGTGCCTATGTACAGGCCAGTACTACCGAGCAATGGGGACTTGTCGTAAACGAAGCGATGGCAGCTGGCTTACCGGTTCTTGTCTCAAACCGATGTGGGTGCGCACCTGATTTGGTTCGGAAAGGCGAAAACGGATTTACTTTTAACCCCTATGACATAAACCAGCTTACCGATCAATTAGTTAAAATTAGCTCTAAGGATGTCGATCGAAAGGCCATGGGAGGAGAGAGCCAAAAAATCATCTCTGCCTGGTCCCCCGAAACATTTGCTGAAAATCTGTTTCTTGCGGCCAAAGCTGCCCTCTCTACACCGCAAAAGCCATTTAATTTGTTTGATAAATGCGTTTTGCAGGCGCTGGGATATCGATGAAAGTTTCGGTTCTGACAGGCTCGGTGAGTCGACAGGCAGGTGGCACATTTGATGCGATTCGTCGCCCTGTTTCAATCATGGCAGACCGATACGGTGTTTCTGTCCAGATCCTTGGTACGTTAGACACTGATACTGCAGCAGATAATTCGAGTTGGCACCCACTTTCCCCTGAAACGTTCAAAGTGACAGGGCCGCGTAACTTTGGGCTGGCCAGGGGAATGGGTGCAGCGCTCGAACGGTGTCAGCCGGACCTGCAGCATGTGCATGGCCTGTGGATGTATTGCTCATTGGTTAATTATCGGTATTACCGGCAAAGGCAGAGACCCTATGTTATTTCACCGCACGGCATGCTCGATCCCTGGGCGGTCAGGAACTCTGCATGGAAAAAGCGTCTTGTCGGTTGGTTATTTGAGAAAAAACATCTGGTCCAGGCAACTTGCCTGCATGCTCTGTGTGTATCAGAACGTGCAGCCTTCCGGGAGTTTGGGCTGAAGAATCCCGTCTGTGTTATCCCCAATGGTATCGATTTGCCACAGCGGCAAGGGTACGACGCGCCTTGGGTGGAGAAAGTAGAAGCCGGGAAAAAGGTCCTGCTTTATCTTGGCCGGCTGCATCCCAAAAAAGGACTGGTAAACCTGTTGCGCGCCTGGCGTCAAGCCTTGGTTGACAACAACCGCAATCCTGACTGGGTTCTGGCCCTGGCCGGCTGGGACCAGGGTGGGCATGAAGCTGAATTGCAAAAGCTGGCAGCTGAGTTGGGTCTGGAGCAGAGTGTTCTCTTTCTAGGCCCGCAATTCGGCATAGCTAAACAAGCATGCTATGAAAACGCCGATGCTTTCGTTCTGCCTTCGTACAGCGAAGGTTTGCCAATGACGGTTCTGGAAGCCTGGGCTTATGGTTTGCCGGTGATGATGACCCCGCAATGCAATATCCCTGATGGGTTTGCAAACAATGCAGCTATTGAAGTGGAACCGACCCACGAAAAAATTGCTATGGGACTGACGCATCTCTTTTCTTTAACAGAGGCAGATCGCAAAGAGATGGGTGGCCGTGGGTTGTCGCTGGTGCAGCAGAAATTCACTTGGGAAAAGATAGCTGGTGAAATGTATACGGTTTATCAGTGGATTTTGGGCGGTGGTGTACCCCCGGAAAGCATCAGGTTATCTGATGGCCAGTGAAGATATCGACATCGCCGCCAACCGAAAGGCCACCAAATACAACAGCTTTGATTTGCTCCGCCGCGTTATCTGGTCAGTAGCCACCCCGCTGTTTCGTTTTAGTCCCCGCATCTGTTTCGGCTGGCGTCGTTTTCTTCTCAGGTTATTCGGGGCGCGTGTCGGGAACCATGTTCATATTTACAGTACCGCAGTAATTTTTATGCCCTGGAATTTACAAATAGGCGATTGGTCCAGCATAGGGGAACATGCATTTGTCTATAATCTCGGCAAAATTACCATCGGCAATAAAACAACAATCTCGCATCGTGCCCATATCTGTGCCGGAACCCATGATTATACCCGCCCGAATTTGCCTCTGCAGAAACCGCCGATTATTATTTCTGACCAAGCCTGGATATGCGCCGACGCCTTTGTCGGGCCGGGGGTGGTGGTTGGCGAAGGAGCGGTTGTTGGAGCCAGGGCGGTTGTAATGAAAGATGTCCCTCCTTGGGCGGTGATGGCCGGAAATCCTGCACGATTGGTTAAACAAAGGGTAATGGCCGGCAATGAGGAAAAACCATGAATCTCACCGCCATTATCCTGACTTTAAATGAAGCAAAACACCTGCCAAGATGCCTGGAAAGTGTCAAGAGTGTCGGGGCATCCGCGTTGGTCGTCGATTGTTTTTCATCAGATGACACCGTTCGAATTGCCGAATCCTATGGCGTAAAGGTGGTACAGCATCCTTTTTTTAATCATGGATCACAGTTTAACTGGGCCTTGTCGCAACTCGATGCAGGCGTTGAGTGGGTGCTGCGTCTCGATGCGGATGAAATTATCACCCTTCCCCTGGCTGTCGAGATACGCGACCGGCTGCCGGGGATGGGCCAGGAAATCTGCGGAGTGTACTGCGGCAGGCGGATGACCTTTCAGGGAAAGCTGATTCGCTACGGTGGGGTTTTTCCGATTCGCGTACTGCGGCTGTTTCGCAATGGCTGCGGCGAATGCGAGAACCGCTGGATGGACGAGCATATCAAGGTGACGGGGCCGACGGAGAATTTTGCGGGGGAAATTCTCGATGATAATTTGAATTCTTTGTCCTGGTGGGTCAGCAAACATAATGGTTATGCCAGCCGTGAGGCAGTCGATCTGTTGAATCTGAAATATCGGTTCATGCCCCATGACAGTGTGGCGAGTTTGCGTTCCGCCTCCGAGGCCGGAGTCAAACGATGGGTCAAGGAGAAACTTTACGCACGGCTGCCCGGCGGGTTGCGGGCTTTTGTCTATTTTTTCTACCGTTATGTCCTTCGGTTTGGTTTTCTGGACGGCTCTTCCGGCACGGCCTTCCATGTCTTGCAGGGGTTCTGGTATCGCTATCTGGTCGATGCGAAGATTGCCGAGGTGGAGCGCTATCTGCTCGAACATCGATGTGCGCCTGTCGTGGCCATAGAAAGGGTGCTGGATATCAGACTGCAGCCGGACCCAGCCGGACAGCGTTGATCGATACGTTTTCCTCCCTCAAGATTTTTTGATAACAGCATACTATGACGACAATTTCCATCATCACCACGGTTTTCAATGGCGCGGCCACCATAGGTGGATGTCTGCAAAGTATTGACAGGCAGACATGCAAGAACGTTGAGCATATCGTCATTGACGCGGATTCAACCGATGATACTTTGGCCGTATTGGCGACCATTCCGGCTGGCCATCGGCGGGTTTTGTCGGAGCCGGATAAGGGTATCTACGATGGGATGAATAAAGGTCTGCTGCTTGCCGGCGGTGATATTGTCGGCATCTTGAATGCCGATGATATGTATGCCGATGAGAACGTGCTGCAGGATGTCTGCGATGCGTTTACCGAGGCGGAAGTGGACACCTGCTATGGCGATCTGAAATATGTCGATTTTGCCGATACGTCGAAAACTGTTCGCCTGTGGAAATCCGGCGGTTTTGATGCCGGGAAATTCAGGTGGGGCTGGATGCCGCCGCATCCGACTTTTTTTGTCAGGCGAAAACTGTATGAGCAATATGGATGTTTTAATCAGCAGCTTGGTACGGCTGCCGATTATGAATTGATGCTTCGCTTTCTGGTAAAGCATAAAGCCACGTCCAGCTATATTCCCCGCGTGTTGGTGCACATGCGTAATTGCGGGGCGAGTAATAGTACCCTTGCGCGCCGGATGGAAGCAAACAGAATGGACCGAAAGGCCTGGGCGGTGAACGGGCTACGGCCTTTTCCCTGGACGTTGTTGTGCAAGCCTTTTCGGAAATTGGGGCAGTGGGTTTTGCGGTAATTAGTTAATCTGTGTTAATCTGGGGGACATAATAAAAGTGCGGTTGGGTAAGGTCGTGTAGCCCAGCGGGCGGGAATCCCGTCCCGGAAGGCAGGCCAGCAACCGGGTAGCGAGTCCTTGGCGGCTGTGTGGTAACACCCAGGTTTAAGCGTAGGACTGCGAGCAGATAGGCCGTAAGCCATAAGGATAAAAGCGTTTGAGCCTCGTACATGTCGAGTTGGGAAGGATGACACCTTTTTTATAGTGGAAGTCAACACAGGAAACACCGTTAAAGGCAAGGTGATGGTTGCTTCCTCGGGGTCAGAGACCATGGCATGTCTGGCATTGTGATTGCACGGCAACCCGGGAGGCCCTGCGTTTCTCTCGAAGAACAGAGAGTATGCCGGACAACTGAAGAGGGAGGAAGGCATATGAGGTACAGGGAGTCGGATAGCTTCGTAGTACCAAAGAAGGAGGGTAATTCCGCTGGGAGGAAAGGAGGCTACACATGGGAGCGCGGAGTGAGGAAACATCGGCCGTTTACAGCAGCGGGGAACCGGTGGCAACGAAACTGCACCGCATTAAAAGACTTGTTTGTAATTGCTGTTTTCATGGAAGAAACCGGTCTACTCGACATTAACGGTCGGCTTGCATTGCATTGAGTGCGTCTTTTAAGGCCGGAAGGTCGTTTTCGATTACCAGCCATATTGTTTCGAGATCAAGCCCCATGCAGTCATGGACCAAAACGTTACGGAAACCGGCGATCGCCCGCCAATCGATATGGGACCGGGTATTCTTAACCTCATCGGATAACCGCCGGCTGGATTCGGACAAAGTCTGCAGATTACGCACCACCGCATCCTGAACGAGGTCCGATAGCATGAACGTATTGCGGTCCTGATATGCGAATCGCTCAACGCGTTCGATGCACTCGAGCGTGTGCTCCACATAAATCTGGCCACCTTCGGAGAGGGTCATAGATCAACAGCCTGGCGAAGAATCCTGTTGCGTAATTTCGGATGCAAGGCAGCCGGTGTCACCACATCAACTTTTTTACCGAGGAGATCTTGAAGGTCCATCAAGAGTCTTCCCAACGCAAGGGCTGATCTGCCTTTTTCAAGATCAATCAGGATATCAACGTCACTGTCAGGACCGGCGTCACCGCGAGCACGCGAACCGAACACCCGTACTCTGCGGGCGTCGCGTAAGAGGGCAAGCCGCCTTATCTCTTCACGGTGGTCTTCAATCAGTTTGTCCATGGATTTTCCTCTGTCGCGATCGTTAATGTCCCCAGATTAACACAGATCAATAAATCAAACGTCCTTTGTTCATTATCTCATGAACGAGGGGATCCTCTGCGGCAAAGCCGGCTGGGTAAAGGGGAGCGTAATCTGGGGACAGTGTGCCACGAGAGCAAAAAAATTTTGCTCGTAATTACACGAAAGATGAGGGTAGGTCCCTCGGAGTGGGCTTGCAGGAGCAGGCACCAAACCACCTTGTGAGCTGCTGTGGTAAAGAGCCATAGTGGTGAGCGTTAAGGAAAAGGCCCGGCAAGACTTGGTCAGGTATGGGGCATGGGGAACCGGATGAGTCGAGAGACTCACGTCCGGAACTGGGAGAGCCTGGGGATGAGATTCCCCCGGGCGACTCGACTAATAAAATCGACAATGCACGTCGGTTATTGGATTGGGGGCATAATGCGTTAATTTTTATTATGTCCCCAGATTAATTATACGTTAAAACATATTTACGTGAGCATGGATATAGTTTAGCATATATTTATGAACATCATTATTGAGCAATTAAAAGCAGCGCGGCAGGCGATGGGGCTAAAGCAATCAGAGGTGGGGGAAAAACTCGGTCTGCCGCAGAGTCATGTTTCGAAGATCGAACAAGGGGGGACGGATCCTCGGCTTTCCACGGTGTCTGATATGGCCAGGGTGTTGGATCGGGAGCTGGTTCTTGTCCCCAGACAACTGTTGTCACAGGTCAGGGCGATGCTGCAGGGGGAAAAAGGGCATGAGCGGCGCTGGCAGCTTGACGAGGAGGATGGGGTATGACCGACTTGTTGCAGGTTTTTCTGCAGGATGCCGCCATTGGCACATTAACCATGTTGCCGAGTGGGAAAACATTTTTTTCGTTCAATGAAAAATATCTGCACGATCCCGACAGGCAGGTGCTCAGCCAATCTTTTTTCCGTGCATCGGGTGAATTGATCCCTGAAACCAAGGCATCTTCAGTGAAACTACCCGCTTTTTTTTCCAACTTACTGCCGGAAGGTCATATGAGGAATTACCTGGCGCAGTTGGGAAATGTCAAGCCGACGGCGGAATTCAAGCTGATCGAACTCTTGGGAGAAGATTTGCCGGGTGCCGTGACCGTTGTGCCAATGGGAGGCACCAGTGGATTGTCACAGGAGCCATCGGAGGCTAAACAAGGCGATAGCAAACCCGCTTATCGTTTCTCGCTTGCCGGGGTTCAGTTAAAATTCTCTGCTATCGCGGAACGTTGTGGCGGTATGACGATCCCGGCAAAAGGGGTGGGTGGAGATTGGATTATCAAACTGCCCGCGCAGAACTACATGTATGTGCCGGAAAATGAATGTGCCATGATGCAGCTGGCCGCGATGATCGGCATTCCCACACCTGAAAATCGACTGGTTTCCCTGGGAGAGATTGATGGTCTACCGGAAATGGGTGTGTTGGCCGGTAAATCGGCGCTGGCTGTGAGACGTTTTGACAGGGTGGAAGGTAGGCGAATCCATATTGAAGATTTTGCCCAGGTTTACAACGTCTATCCTGAGAAAAAATATGAGGGTGTCAGTTACGGCAATATCGCGTATATGATCTGGACTCTGACGGGTGAGAGCGGGTTAAAGGATTTCATTCGACGATTGGCGTTTACCATCCTGATCGGAAATGGTGACATGCACCTGAAGAACTGGTCTTTCATTTACCGCGACGGAAAAACAGCGGCCTTGTCGCTGGGGTATGATCTGCTCTCGACTATCCCTTACCTTCCCAATGATAAGCTGGCGTTGAAGCTCTACAACACCAGAAATATGCAGAGCATTACTCTGGAACATTTCAGGAAATTGACTCAAAAATCACAATTACCACAGCATATGGTGTTGCAGGTCGTACGTGAAACAGTGGATGCAACCATTACATTGTGGAAGGAAAATTGCCGACATTTTGCATTGCCTGCTGATTTGCTTGCATGCATTGATAAACATATTCTGGGCATTAATCTGGGGACATAAGTATTCGTTCAATGCATTCACGAATATGTATTGTAAAGAGGATATCGCTTTTCAAAGCACTTCGGCCTCATCCAATATTGTTTTCTTTATGTACCAGTGAAGACCTTTTTCCGTAACAATATCAACCTTTCTCCCCAGCAGCCGTTGGAGGTCGAAGGCTATTCCGCCAAGATCAAGCAGGCTCCTCCCTTTCTCAAGATCGACCAGGAAGTCGCCATCGCTGTCCGACCTTTCTGTTTCTTGGCCAACCGAACCGAAAATGCGGATGTTATGGACGCCGTATTGGCCGGCAATTTTTAATATCTCGCTGCGACGCTTTTTCTGAACGGTTTTGAGTGACATTTCCTTGTCTTGGGTAATGAATGAAGACTCATTGACCTTATCTCAGCCTGACATCGTAAAGTGAATCAGAATAGTGGCCGAGTGTCTGGAGCTTTTTAAGCACGATGGCGATAAACCTCGGGATGATAATTGCCGCATTGACCTGCTTTGAAAAAGCGTGCATCTCACGCATGATATTTTAATGAAGTTTGATCCCGGGGGCAAGTTAAACCGCTAAGGGATGGGTTGTATTAATCTGCGTATTATTATGTCCCCATGTTAAGGCGTATTTTTGTTCAATCGCCGAAATTTCTGCTGCTGTCAGTTTTGCAAACTCTTTTTCTTGTGCCCGTTTTGAAAGCTTGCCGTTGTTCTGCATCAGAAAACGAATGAGCAGATCGGCGAGATTTTCATGCATGTCATTGTAATTTTTGATGAATTTGTTGAGAAGATCGTGTTTCCGTTAAAATTCAACCTCATGCGGAAGGGTTTTGGTTACTGTTTCTTCAACACATGCAAAGAAAAATTCAGCTTGTTTCGTTGCGTCAAAATAGCGGTACAGGTCTATGGGATCGTTTAATACCTCGATATTGTTTTTCTCTGTTGGACGCCATGCTATTAATTCAAGTCGTGGCTTTGAGAAATGCTCCAGAGTTTTGCGGTATTCGTCTATGCGCTCGAGAATGACAGCGGATACCGGAAATATTATCCCTTTTGGAACGAAACCTTTTTCCGCCAGAACATGATGAAATAGATAACGGTGGATCCGGCCATTTCCATCTTCAAATGGGTGGATAAAAACGAAGCCAAAGGCAAGAATTGTTGCCAATAAAACAGCATCAAGATCATCCTTGCAAAGCAGTGCCTAGGTTTCTATAAGGCCGGACAGCAGGGGAGTTAGATCTTGACGGCAGGCGGAAATGTGATCGGGCATGGGCATGCCGGTAGTCCGATCGTGCTGTCCCACAAAGCCGCCTTCCAGGCGGAGCCCCGGATTGATGAAGCGATTGTCAGCAATAACAATTCGTTGCAAATATTCCAGCTCCTGAATGCTGAGCTGACGCTGTCCGGCTTCACCTATGATCCTTCCCCATCGTTCGATTCGGTTGTGTGGTGGGGATTTCCCTTCGATAGTGTAAGACGCTTTTGAGTCTTTCAGCAAAAGAAAGGCCGCGGCTCGGCCAAGAAGATCGGAATGGATCTGGCCCAAATGTTTTGCGGCTGTTTCCGAGAGCTTCTTGCCTCGATATTGCTCAAGCCTTTCGGTTTTTCGGATCAAGGGGCAAAAATTACGCGTCCCTGGTCGATTGTCGCGAACCCGATGTCGTCGAGAGAGGGACGATTTCCCTTCCTATTGTAATTTACTCTTGATAAGAGGAACAAAATTTCCTGTTGTTGCATCCTCAATATCAAGCTGTTCCTGGCGCAACCATTCCCATAAAAACCATAGCCTGCGGCTGTACCTTCCTGTCGGTTCCGAAAGGATGATTTGCTGGATTGCTTTGCCGTCAATCTTTTCAAACAATGCATTGAAAATAGCAAGATCAATGCCTTCATACTTCAGTGCAAAGGTCAAATGTCCATAAAGAGTGTCTGCCGGTTTATGGCGCGGTGTAAAAATATGCCAGCGTGCATGATCGTGTTTTTTATGCTTCGTGCCTATTGCACAGAGAAAGTCTGGAAGAGGTGCTTGCAGATTGTGTGCTCCGATCAGGGCGGAATATCCGGCCGGCAGGGTTCCCTCCTCTAATGTTGGAAAATCATGAAAACGAGTTACATTTCGTGAAATATGATTATAAATCGTCATTTTTGCGATTTTCCATTATTCCTACAGTGTTAATCTGCAGTACTCAGGGGACATAAAGGCTCCCCCGGCTCCCACGCTGGAGCATGGGAGCCGGTGTTGTAAAATACGCTTAATCCGGATGAGCCTTAATCTTTTATCTGGCCCCAGATTAGCACAGATTAGCAGATTAAACATCGGTTGTTTATTATGTCCCCAGATTGGTGTCCTGGTTCCCTCAGATTAATGAAGCAACCAATCGCGGGCAGCAAAAACGGTTACGTCTTCAGGAATATCGAATAACGTGGGTTGAACCAGCGTAATTAAGAGCATCTCGGCCTGTGGAAAATCTGCTTTGGCATCTTGCAGCACTTTGATTTCCCTGGCAAGAGTTGCAGGCTGATCGATGCTGGCACAGACCAGGATTAATTTTTCCCGGTCGCCGATAGGGCGTGCGTAAAAATTGACCTCAAAGCCTTTGGCGGTTCGCAGCGGCAGTAATATCATGCTCGATAACATCGACAATATCGGCGCCAACAAGATTTGTGCTGTTCTGGGCCGGGACGACCGAAAACATATCTTTGCCCTAATCTGGGGACATGATACGTTAATGTTTATTATGTCCGCAGAATGATAGATTAATGAGGAGGAAGCGTGGGCGCGGGAGAAACGAGAAGCAAAGTTATTCGTTGACTTTTCTTACCTTTAAATGAGATATTTCATCTAGGGACCACGTTGGGGCGCTTTGCTGAAAAAGGATTTAAAGAATCGGCTCCTAGGGTTTTTGGCTGCATGACAGTTAGATACTATTTTTATTAAGGATGTATGGTCAAAAATGGCTATTTATATCCATTTTATTTCTCAGACAGATATCTTATGCCACTTCTGAATCGCTTTTAGCTTGGCAATATTGCCTTGGGCAGGATTTATAATGATTTCTTTTGAGCTGCGCATTATTCTCGTTTTCCTTGTAGCCTTTTTTTCGGTCATATTTGTTTTGCCGAAAATTGCCAATATCGCCAGGCGTATCGGCTTGTTGGATCAACCCAGCAAGCGTAAGGTGCATAAAAGTCCGCTACCGCTGGTCGGTGGCATTGGTATGGTTATAGCCGTCAGCTTTACCAGTCTCGTGTTTATCCCGATTAACGGTTTGCGCGGCTATTTTATTGGCCTGGCCATTTTGCTGCTTGTCGGGTTTCTCGATGATTTTAAGGAAATCGGTCATCAGCAGAAATTTATGGCCCAGATTATGGCCACCGGCGCCTTGATCTATTTCAGCAAGGTCTCTCTGGCTACCTTTGGCGATTTACTCGGCATCGGCGCACTCGATGTGCCGGGCGGGGCTGTCGTTGCCTGGCTGGTGACGATCTTCTGCGTCGTTGGTGTGATCAATGCGGTCAACCTCATTGACGGGCTGGACGGGCTGGCGGGTGGCTTGTCTTTTATCTCCTTTATCTTTTTTGCCATCCATGCCTCTTTTGTCGGCAATCAAATCCTGATGCTTCTCAACCTGGCCCTTGCCGGGGCGGTTCTTGGTTTCCTCAGATTTAACTGGCATCCCGCAATTCTCTTTATGGGTGATGCCGGCAGCCTCTGCCTCGGCTTCTCCCTTGCCTTTATGGCCCTGGCCATGACCCAGGGCGCAAATGCCGCGACCACTCCGGTGACCGCGCTGCTCATACTTGCCGTGCCGATCACCGATACGGTCATTGTCATGTTCAAGCGGATTGCCCAGGGGCACAGCCCTTTCAAGCCGGACAGGTATCATCTGCATCATATCTTTCTGCGCTACGGCATGAACAGGGCCGATGCGGTTCGGGTAATTCTGGCCATAAGCATCCTGCTCGGAAGCTGCAGCCTGCTCGGTCCGGTCTATAGTCTTGCCGAATCGTGGCTGTTTGTCCTCTTTGCCGTTTATTTTACGGTCTATCTGGTCGCATCTTTCTATATCCTCGGATTTTTCCGCTACAGTCTGAAGCTTAGGAAAAAACGCCGGCATCTGGCCGGGGCGGATCTCTTTTTACGATTTGTCTTTGGTGGTTTTGATATTTTAAAACTTTTTCGAAAGGCCAAGAGACATTATGTCGATTTGATGATGAGTTGTTCGACCGGTTCCGGCTTGGTTTATCGTGGGCAGGTGTTGAATATTTCGCAGACCGGCTGTATGGCGAAAATAAACGAACTCGAAACGGAAAATGACTGCATGACATTGTCTATCGTTCTTCCCGACGACATCGATTCGGCAAAATTTGAGGTGCAGGCTGAACATCTCTGGACCTCAACGCATGAAGGGAGCTGTTATCACGGCTTTAAATTCAAGGAACTGTCAGCGGAGAAAACGGTGCTGCTTGCCGGCTATTTAGAGCAATTGACCACACGGCAACGGTCCGTTGATGTCAAGCATGCGACCGCCTAGTAAGGGGCCGCATTCAACGGGCTGGTACAATAATTTGTATTGTTGGGAGTTGCTCGGTGTGGTAGTGTTTTCCGGTTCGACACTGCACCGTTTGCAGCGTACTGATTACGTTTGAAAGAAATGACCCAGGGGTAAGAGCATGAAAAGAATTTTAGGAGCACTCCTTATTGTCGGATTGGCATCATCGATTGCATGGGCTGACTGGTTGACCAATTTCAATGACACCTACAAAAAAAAGAATATCGATGCCGCCGTTGAGGATGCGCTGAAAGAAGGCATTACCCCGGATGTCATTGTTGAAAAAAGCATGGCCTTCCCAGACATCAATCCGCAAAATATCGTCAAGGCGCTGTACTGCGCCGGTATTGGTGGGCAGGATGTGTACGAAGCCGCTGCAAAATCTAATATTTCAGAGATGATTGTTACGGCGGGTTTTAAGAAAAGCGTCGAAGAATGCGGCGATCGCGTAGTCGATACCCAGCCGTATACCCCCGGTAACAGGGGGCCGGGGCGTGGCTTTGGTCCTCCTCGTACGCCACCGGGGAGACCGTTTGCCAGTGCGAGTACCTTCCCTCCTGGTATTGCTCAGTAGCGTCCAAGTAAAAATTTCCTGTCTGCCGGGGTTCTGTGTCAAATATGAAGGCCGACCTGTTCTGTTCAGTGTCGGCCTTTTTTGTGGTGTGGTTCAAATTAAAAATCTGTAAAAGGGGAGTGGGGATGAACCGTCTATCGCTGTTCATTGTAGTCTGTCTGGTGGCTTTCCCGGTTGCCGGACTCTGTGCTGAAGTGCAGGATATGCCGATGGGCCAGGGTGCCGAAGGAACTGTGTCCATGCTGCCCGAGGAGACCGGCTCCGCGGTCGATGAACTTTTTGGTCTGGAAGGCGGCTATCTCCATCCTTATCTCAGCCTGGAAGGCAGCTTTACCGATAACCTGTATAACGTTGATTCAGGTAAAACCAGCAATTATCTGACCAGAGTCTCTCCGGGGATGTGGTTTACCCTGCCGCGCAAGAAAATCATCCCGGTTACCATCACGCCGCATAACACCTCCCCCGGTGGCCTGCAGCAGGAAATTGACGACTATGAAGGCACCGACCGCTATCAGCTCTATGCCCTGGCCGGCGCCGACCTGTTTTTCTATTCGGAAGATTCTGCTTTAAACACCGAAGATGTCACCCTCGAAGGCCTGGGGCGTTACAATACGCCCGGCGGTCTCTCACTGCAGCTGCTCGACAGATATAACCTTGGCCACGACGACTTTGGTTTCAGTGGGGCGACGGAGGAAGATCAGCGCGAATATGAAAGCAATCTGCTGATGGCCACCACCGACTGGGATATTACTGAGAAGGTTCGGGTAAAGATTGACTATTCCAATTTCATCCTGATGTATGACGACAGTATCAACGAGTATCTCGAGCGGCAGGATGATGTGGTCGATGCATACGGCTTTTATAAATACAGTGTCAAGACGTCCCTCTTTCTGCAATACCGCTACACGGCGGTCAACTATGATAGCGCCACCGAGAAAGACAACACGCAGAACTCCTATTATGCCGGTGTGCGATGGGATACAACGGAAAAGCTGGCCCTGCTGTTCAAGGCAGGTATGCAGCAGAAGGAGTATGACACCGAGACCCCCGACTTTGACGATTCAGACAATTTTATTGTCGATCTCCAGGCCTTGTATCGTGCTACCGAAAAAACAGAAATGAAGTTGAACCTGTATAGATTGAATGAGGAATCGGACACGACACTTGCTGCCGAGAAGATTGTCTTTGGTGCACGGTTTGGTTACCGGCAGGAATTTACCGAGAAGATAACCGGTAAAGCCGATCTCAGTTATGAAAAAGCCGATTATGAAGAGCTGGTTGATTCGGACAGGGACGATGACACCTACCGATTCAGACCGTCTGCCGAGTATCTTTTCAAAGACTGGCTGATGGGTGAGCTGGCCTACGAGTATGAACTGCGTGATTCTTCCGAGAGTCTGTTTGATTATGATACCAATACGATTTTCTTCAGTTTGAACTTTGCCCTTTAATCCGGATTGAATGCACAGAAGAGTTGTCTGAAATTTTTTAAGTTTTTATTTTTGGAGTAAGCCACCAGTGAAATTTCTGTTCCTCAGCAGCATCGTTTTGTTTCTTTTTCTCTGCAGCACAACTCTATGGGCCGCAGACTACTTGGTCGGGCCCGGCGATGTACTGGGCATCAGCGTTTACGATAACGAGGATCTAACCACGAAGGTCAGGGTGTCGTCTTCCGGCACCATTGTCATGCCGCTGCTTGGGCAGGTTGAGGTGCAGGGCGGCACGGTCAATGCTATTACCGATAAGATAACCCGTCTGCTGGCAGATGGATACCTGGTCAATCCGCAGGTAAATATCTTTGTCGAAGAATATCGGAGTAAAAAGGTGGTTGTTCTCGGCAATGTCCGGACCCCCGGTCTCATTGAGCTGAGCGGGCCGACCAATTTTCTCGAGCTGATATCCAAAGCCGGGGGGCTGGAAAAAGATGCCGGTGACACGGCCACGATCCAGCGGAAAAAAGACGGCGAGGCATCGACGGTTATCGTCATTGATCTGCTCGCGCTGATTGAGAAAGGCGATCTTTCGCAGAATATGCAGATCGTCGATGGGGATACCGTCTTTATTTCCAAGGCTGGCATGTGCTTTATCACCGGCGAGGTGGAGAAGCCCGGCACCTATGCCTGCGGTGACGGCACCACCGTTCTGCGCCTTGTCGCGCTGGCCGGCGGCTTTACCGGTAAGGCCGCGAAATCGAGCGTCAATGTCGTGCGCATTGTCGATAATGAAAAGCAGGTGTCGAAGAATGTTGATTTGTACATGGCCCTGCAGGATAATGATGTGGTAGTCGTTCCCGAAAGTTTCTTCTGATGGCGTCGTAAAAAATAATAATAAAATCAATGCAATCAATGTATAAAGACCACGGCACCGAGGAGTTTGAGGAGCAGGAGATTCATCTGCGTGACTATTTCCGCATAATCAGTAAGCGGAAGTACATCATTCTGACGGTTTTCGCCATTGTCTTTCTCGCCACGGCGGTCGTGACCTTTACCATGACGCCGATATATACCGCCGCATCGCAGGCGCTTATCGAGAAAAACTACGGCAGCCAGGGGCTTGACGATCAATATCGGTTCGACCCGGATTTTCTTGATACCCAGGCGGAAATCATCAAGAGCGCGAATGTTGCCGGAAAGGTTGTCGCCAACCTGCAGCTGGCCGACAGGTATCGGCACTATTTTTTTAAAGACGAAAAAACGGGCTCTGTTGCGGCAGTTATCAATAACCTGCTCCAGGCGGTGGTCCAGCCGGTGCTGGCTTTTTTTAAAAATAGCGCCGAAGAAAAGAGTGATTCCCCGGCGTTGGCCATTCCCGATGTTGAACCAAAAAGTGATGAACAGATCATCGCAGAAATAATCAGCGAAGGCCTGGCCGTCATACCGGTGAAGAACACCAAGATCGTCAGTATTGCCTACAGTGACATGGACCCGGCCATGGCCAAACTGGTCGCCGACGCCATCGTCAAAGCCTATATGGACGAGATGCTCGAGATTAAACTGAGTACCTCCAGTTATTCGGTCAAATGGATGACCGATAAGGCGCAGGAAGAACGGGAAAAGCTCGAATACTCGGAGCGGGAACTGCAGCGTTTCATGCGGGAAAATGATCTGGTCACCGTTGAGGACAAATTGACGGTGCTGCCGCAAAAACTTAATGAGTTTGGTCGCCAGATTTCCATGGCCGAGGCGCAGAAAAAGGAGCTGCAGGATCAGATAACCCAGATTCAAGCTGCCGGCAAAAGCCTTGACCAGCTGGAAAAACTTCCCTCGCTGGCGACAAACGAGGTATTGAAGTCCATCAGGGAGCGTATCTACAAGGCGAATCAGACCAAACAGGAAATATCCAAAAAATATGGCCCGAAACATCCGCAGATGATCAAGGTCACCACCGAGCTGCGCATTTTAAATGATGAGAAACGGTATGAAATCGAGCGTGTTCTCTCCTCAACGACCAACTCCTATGAGCTGGCTGCTTCGAAAGAACAGAGCATGCAAGAACTCCTCGCCCAGACGAAAGGGGAGATGCTCGGCTCGAACGAAAAATTCATGCAATACCAGATCATGAAACGGGAAGTCGACAGCAACCGGGTCATGTATGAAACCCTGCAGGCCGGGATCAAGAAACAAGGGGTTACCGAACAGTCGCAGAGCGTGAATATCTGGGTGATGAAAAAGGCGGAGCTGCCTGCTTTTCCCTCAAAACCGAACAAGAAACGCAACCTGCTGCTGGGTTTGATTCTCGGCCTCTTCGGCGGAGTTGGTCTGGCCTTCTTCATCGAATATCTCGACAATACCGTCAAGGGCGCGCAGGAACTTGAAGACAAGTTCGGCCTGCCGGTGCTTGGTTCTATTGAAGAGCTGCGCGGCAAGGACAAGTCTATCGATTCCTTTATCAGCAAAAATCCGCTGTCGCCGGTGGCCGAGAGTTATCGTCTGATCCGCTCCGGCCTGTTGCTCTCTTCCGCCGGGCGTCCACCGAAGACCATGCTGGTGACCAGCATGAACGCCCAGGAAGGCAAAACCTCGACGACGGCAAATATCGCCCGGATCCTCGCCCAGGGCGGCAGCAGTGTGCTGGTTATTGATTGCGATTTACGCCGGCCACGCATGCATGGGCTCTTTGGTTGCAAGAACGACGTCGGTCTGAGCTCTTTTCTCTCTGGCTCCACTGCGGAAAATGTGGTGAGGAAAGCGGCTGATGAAGATATCTTTTTTATTCCGTCCGGACCGATTCCCCCGGCCCCTGCCGAACTGCTTGGTTCGGCAAAAATGAAGGATTTTGTCAAAACACTGGAGGAGAAATTCGATTTCATCCTCCTCGATTCCCCGCCGGTGCAGAGTGTCACCGATAGCCTGGTGCTCAGTCAGTATGCCGACGGTACCATTGTTGTCGTGCGGGCCGGGAAAACAACCAATGAAGAGATGGACAGCGGCATGAAGAAGCTGCATGACGTGCAGACCCGTTTTCTCGGCTTTGTCCTCAACGGATTGAAAAGTCAGGATATGGGCAGGTACTATTATGGCTACAGTACCTATTACTCCAAGGATAAGGCGTAACCCCGGTAAACGGCAAATAAGCCGGGACTCTTTTCATGAAATATTCCTACCGGCTCTTTCTTTTTATCCTCATCTTTGCCCCTCTGGCCTTTGGCACGGTGGAGTTGTGGTCGCTGGCCACGGTTGAGGTGCTGACCGGCATTGCTGCCCTGCTCCTTGTGGTGCCGGTCTGTTTTTATCGAAAAACCCTCTATGCCGTCCCCGGCGCGCTGCCCTTGCTGCTGCTGCTTTGCTTTATGCTGCTGCAGCTTCTTCCCCTGCCTGTTGCCGTTGTGCGCTTTCTCTCGCCGGCCACCTACGCCGCCTACGAACCGGTTCTGTTGCTCAGCGGTGGGGAGTGGATTCCGCTGACCATCAATCAGAAAGCGACGCTGCAGGAGTTTATGCGCATCTCCTGCTACGGTCTTTTTTATATGCTGACCATCCAGCTGCTGAGCATAAGCGGACGGTTGAAAAAGACCGTGTTCACCGTTGTCGGCCTGGCGGCGGCAATCGCCTTGCTGGCGATTGTGCAGCAGGTTGGTTCGCCGGAAAAGATCTTCTGGCTGCGCGCCGTGCCGGAGAATGCCTCGCCCTTTGGTCCCTGGATTAACCCGAACCAGTTCGCCGGTTTTATGGAGATGATGAGTCCGCTGGCCCTTGGCCTGTTTCTCTTTTACCGGCCGAGGGTGTACGGGCGGGAGAGCCTGCGCGAGAAGATAGTCAGCTTTTTTACCATGCCGGGCAGTAATCTCTATCTGTTTCTCGGCTGCGCCGCAACGCTCATGGCTCTGTCCGTCTTTGTCAGCCTGTGCCGGGGCGGTATTCTGACCATTACCTTGTCCGCGTTTGTGTTCATGCTGTTCTACAACATGACAAGGCCGAAGCATGGCCGGGGGGCGATTCTGGTCATTATCGGCTGTGTGGTGATGTCTGTGTCCTGGTTTGGCTGGGACACGGTCATGGCCGAATTTAACCATGGTATTACCCGTTCCGGCGAGCTGTCCGATGGACGATTTGATCTCTGGGCGGATTCGCGGCGCATCATTGCTTCTTTTTTACTCTTCGGCAGCGGTTTTGGTACCTTTATCGACATCTTTCCATCGTACCGCAGCTTTCCCGGCTATAGTATTTTCGACCATGCGCACAACGACTACCTGGAGCTGCTGACCGACGGCGGCATCATCGGCTTCACCCTGGCCGCCTGGTTCGTCCTTGCCGTTCTGCGCCATGGCTGGACAATGATCCGGGTGAGGAGGGATCAATATGCCGTTCTGCTTGCCATCGGTGCCTGTACCGGAATTGTTGCCATGCTCATGCACAGCGTCACCGATTTTAATATGCATAACGGCGCCGATGGGCTGTATTTTTTCTTTTTCTGCGGCCTGCTCGTCGCCGTGGTGAATACTCGCTTTGACTATTGCGCATCGACCACGTTGCTGCCCAGGCAGGGCAGCAAGCAGAACGTCGGCCTGCTCGCCGGTGCCCTGCTGCTGACGGTGTCGATGCTGCTCGTGCAATGCGGTACACTGCGCGCTCGCTGGGAATACGGCAAGGTACAGGGGATCTATGTGAACCGGAATCTCAGTGCCGCCCGTCTGCAGGAACTGATGGACGGGGTGTCCAGGGCGCAAGGGTTTGATCCCCTCGAACACCGCTATCCTTTTCAACTGGCGATCATCGAGTGGACTGTGCAGAATCATGGGCGCAGTCTGGCGTATTTTGTCCAGGCCGCGCGACTAAAGCCGATGCATGGCGTCACCCTGCAAAGTATCGGCATGCTGGTCGATGATCAGGGGCGGGCGGCGGTGCTGCTGGAAGAGGGAGCCCGGCGCGGCCTTGACGAGGATGACTTGGCCTTGACCATGGCGGAATATCTTATGCAAAAGGGCGAGCGGGCAAAGGCGGTGGAGGTTATCGGCGAAAGACTCCAGCGAACGCCGGCACTGGTGAGTAAATGGGCGTCGCTGTTTACGGACTTTTCCTTCAGCCGGGTGGAGATCGCCCGGTTGCTGTCCGGTTCGGTCAATGACTGGCTGGAGTATGGTGAGTATCTGCAGTCGATGGGGAATGACGAGGAGGCCGGGTATTATTTCGATACCGCACTGTCTTTGCTGGCAGGGGCAAAGGACCTCAAACCGCAATGGTTTGACAAGCTTATACGATTTTATCAGCAGAACGGCCAGCCGGACCGGGCACTCTTGCTCTTGCGGCAGGCTGTTGAGGCGTTGCCGGATTATGCACCATTTCATGTGCAGCTGGGCGATTATTACCGCACTGAGGGTATTACCTTTCGTGCCCGTGAGGAGTATCAGCGGGCCTTGATGCTTGACCCCGGTAGTAAAGTGGTGCGGAAGAAGTTGCGGCAGATGGGGCTGAGTGATTCGTATTGAGGGGGGGAGCCAGAACCCAACCAACCCCGCCCTTCAGAGTTCTCACTCAGTAACATGCTTCTCAGTAAACTGCGCCAGCAGCTCATGAATAGTATACGGCGGCCGGACCTGAAAATAATGATCAACAATAGCATGGCCAATCTCATGGGCAACAACCTTTAGCTTTGCATCGTCAACCGAGATGTAGATGGTATCTTCCTGCAGGGAATAATAGGCAATATGATTGACTTTCTTGCCATATTTCGCAAAGTACATCGCCCCGACCTCGTTCTTCGTAGGCAAAAGAACCACGGTAATATGCAGCTTGTCCGGAAACATATCGAGCACCGTCTCCGCCTTTTCAATGATGGTATCGAGCTTGGCCAAGACCTCGTCCTCAACGGTGACGATCGTTTTATTGGCGAGGTAGTAACTCAGTTTGCGGCCAAGGATGAGCTCGTCGTTGAAATCATGCAGAAGTTCCTTGTCACTGTACCTTAAGGTGACGTACCTGCTTTTTCCTTCAGTCTCGGCTGCCGATGGGAGCGGGCACAGAAGCAGAAGAATGAATATGCCAAAGAGCAGTCTATTCATCCCTGGAACAGAAATAACGACAGTTGCCACCTATCTTACGGTTGTGTTCCCGCATGGCCCAGCACAGGCTGCCCAGCTGTTCTTTTTCCTTTTCGGGTAGAGCAAGTGTCGATGCCTGTTCAATCAGGGCTTCGAGAGCTTTGGAGTTGTGGCTGATAGCACAAAATGACTGTGAAAGCTGGTCGTTGAATTCATTGATCTTTTGTGCCAGGTCTTTTCCTTGGTCTTTATCGCGCAACTGGATGCTCGTGGTCAGGCACCCCTCCTTCATTTTGTCCAGGGTCGTTTCAAAGCGGTACAACGGCCCGGCGATCCGGTGCGAGAGAAGAAGAGAGGCCAGCATGACAAGGCCGCCGCCGACGATGATCAGTAACCAGTTGGCCGTCAGCACCTGTTTGAGCAGCATGAATGGCGTCTGGCCCAGCTGGAGTTCCTGGTTGACGTAGGAAATCGTCAGGGTATCCGCCGAGAGCAGTCCAAGCACCACATTAAACAGCAGCCCGCCACCGGTTACAAAGAGGAAACAGCCAAGGATCAGTTTGCCCTGAAAGTCCTTTTTGATAAAAAATTTTCTGCGTTTAACCCTCTTTTCCATAAGATTTTCTATCCGTTGTGAATGGTGATTGAAGCATTGTTGCGCAGCTCATTGAGCCAGTTGGCGATCTGCTGCTGACGCTTATAGTCGGCCAGCAGCTGCCGGACGTGTTCACGTTCCGGTACGCTGGGCCTCAGGGCAGGGGACGGGGTGACCGCATCCAGCCTGATGGCATACTGTTCACTGCCGGTGTCAAACTTCATTGCATACTCGCCGGGTTTGAGGCTGGAAAGGAGAAATTTCAGCGGTTCGGCCAGATCGTCAAAAAGTACCTCGTTCTGCGGGCCTTGATCCGAGGCAGGAACCGGCGAAGGTGTGGCGGTTACCGGCAGCCGGGTGAAGGTAACCATCTTGCCGAACAGGGCGAGATAGGCGTCGATCTCCGTGTCACTGATGGCAATTTTCGGCAAGGTATACTGGCGGTCCATGAGTGTTTTGATCAGTGACTCTTCATAAAATGTCTTCAGTGATACGCGAAAACTTTCTTCCTTGTCCAGCTTGAGACGCTGGGCTTCCTGGATGAGTAATTCGCGGGTTATGGCCGAGTCGAGAAGCGCCGCATGGTCTTCGCTGTGATAGCCGACTCGTGCCCCTTCGGCGGCGATTGTCGTCTTTGCCAGCCTGTGCCCGTTGACGGTGACGGCAATATTAGTCGCATCCATCGGTTTATCCGGCCAGACGAAATAGAGCGTGAGCAGGGTCGCGGTGCAGATAATGATAAGTATTGTAGCAAGATACTTCATGGCAGATCAGTTTTCAGGTTGTTAAGATTGATGGCTCAGACAGACTGGTAGATTTTTTCTTATAACAGGTAAGCGCAGACTTCGAACATCATCAGCCATGGACACGCACTTGTTAAGGATATCGTGAAAAATGAAGAAATTGCAAGTGAGGATATTCTGTTGCAGCAGATTTTTCTTATATTGATTATCATGTGCTCTTTTCAAATCCGCATTTTGCCCTCTCCCAACATGACTACAATCAAAAACTTATGACCAGAGCAAATATCCTTATCGGCATAGCCATTGCCGTCGTCTCCATCAGCTTCTGGGCCCTGTTAAACCGGCCCGAGACCGAGCCGCCCTGGCCGAGCCGCATCCAGGGCTTTTCCTTTTCTCCGATGCAGGCCTGGAATGACCCGACAAAGAAAAAAAAGCAGCCCACCGAGGAAGAGATCGAAGCGGATCTGCAGCTTCTCGCGAACACCACCAACGCCATACGAACCTATACGGTTGAAGGTGTCCAGGCCAAAATACCGGCTCTCGCTCGAAAGCACGGCTTAAATGTAACTTTGGGCGCCTGGCTCAGTAAGGATCTGCAGCAGAATGACGAGCAGATAGAAACGGTCATCCGCCTGGCCCGGGAAAATTATCGCAATGTCATCAGGGTCATTGTCGGCAACGAGGTCATACTGCGTAATGATATCACGGTGAAACAGCTTGCCGTTTACCTTGATAAGGTAAGAAAAGCGGTGGATGTACCTGTCAGTACGGCGGAGCCTTGGCACATCTGGATCAAAAACCCGGAACTTGTCGAGCATGTCGATTTCATCGGCACCCATATGCTGCCCTACTGGGAGGGTATCGATGTGGATAAGGCGGTCGATTTTATCATAGAACATATGGCTATGCTGGAGAGTGCGTTTCCAACTACCCCGGTGGTCATTGCCGAGGTCGGCTGGCCGAGTAACGGCAGGGTACGGCGTCAGGCCGTCGCCTCCCTCGCCAATGAGGCGACCTTTCTGCGGCGCTTTATCACCGAGGCAGAAAAGCTCGGATATATCTATTATGTCATGGAGGCCTTTGATCAACCCTGGAAAAGGACGAACGAGGGTGCGGTTGGCGCCTACTGGGGCGTGTATGACGTTGAACGCAAAGCAAAATTTCCGTTTACGTCTCCCATCGTCGAAGTGCCGGAATGGCGTATTCTGGCCGGTAGTTCCATCATCATTGCGCTCATCACCTTTGCACTGCTGCTCATTGACAGCAGGACCCTGAAAAAAAGCGGCCGCGGTTTTCTGGCCTCCATCGCCTTTGTCGCGGCTACCGGGGCGGTGTGGATAATTTATAGTTATTCCCGGCAGTATCTGACGGTGCCGGCGTTGGCTGTCGGTTTTCTTATGCTGTTCGGCCTGATCGGGGTGGCCATAGTGCTGCTGACCGAAGCCCATGAATGGGCCGAGGCGATCTGGTCGAAAGGGGGCAGACGCGCCTATGCGCCTATCGAGGTACCGGACGACCAGTTGCCCATGGTGTCGGTGCATGTCCCTGCCTATAACGAGCCGCCGGACATGATGATCGAAACATTGAACGCCCTGGCCGCCCTTGATTATCCTCGCTTTGAAGTCATTGTCATGGATAATAATACCAAGGATCCCGAGGTTTGGCGGCCGGTGCAGGCACACTGCGAGGCCCTTGGCTCGTGCTTTCATTTTTTTCACGAAGATCAGCTGGCAGGATTCAAGGCCGGGGCCCTCAACTACAGCCTGGCAAAAACATCGCCGGAGGCCGAGGTGATCGCGGTCATCGACAGCGATTATGCTGTAACCTCAAACTGGCTGCGCGATCTCGTGCCGCAGTTTACCAGGCCGTCCGTGGCTATTGTCCAGGCGCCGCAGGACTACCGGGATGACAATGAAAACCTGTTCAAGGCCATGTGCTATGCGGAATATCGCGGCTTTTTCTATATCGGCATGGTCACCCGCAATGAGCGCAATGCCATTATTCAGCACGGCACCATGACAATGGTGCGAAAATCCGTTCTCGAAGAAGTGGGCGGCTGGGCGGAATGGTGCATTACCGAAGACGCGGAACTGGGGCTGAAAATCTTCGAGAAGGGATACGAGGCCCTGTATGTGGCCAAAAGCTACGGCCGGGGAGTGATGCCCGACACCTTCAACGATTTCAAGAAACAGCGCTATCGCTGGGCCTACGGGGCAATGCAGATCATGCGCCAACATGGTCAGACGCTGCGGCGAGGCGGCCGCAGCCGGCTGACCGTTGGCCAGCGCTATCATTTTGTTGCCGGCTGGCTGCCGTGGCTGGCCGACAGTATCAATTTTACTTTTACCCTGGCGGCCCTGGTCTGGTCGATGGCTATGATCCATTATCCGGCCAGGTTCGATCCGCCGTTGATCATATTGTCTTCCGTGCCTCTGTCGTTTTTTGTCTTCAAGATGGCCAAGATGTTCTACCTCTACCGGAGCCGGGTGAAGGCAACGGTGACCCAGACGGTGGCCTCCGCCCTGGCGGGTCTGGCCCTGTCCCATACCATTGCCAAGGCGATAATGTACGGTCTTGTGACGAATAGCCTGCCCTTTTTCAGGACACCGAAAATAGTCAAGGGAAGAAAATTCTGGCATGCGTTGCAGTCAGCCAGGGAAGAGGGGTTGATCGGGCTGGCCCTTCTCCTGGCGGTGCACGGAATTATGATGCAAGAAGGTTCCGACACCCCGGATGTCCTGGTGTGGGTCATTGTTCTTCTCGTCCAGTCGATTCCCTATCTGGCTGCGGTCATAGTGTCAATTATCAGCGCCTTTGCGCCGCTGCCGGCCAAGCTTATCGAGACTATTATCGCAGATCCCGAGACGGTTGGGGCTGAGGATACGGTGGTTCAGTAGATCTGTGTCTGGATCACCCTGGTACCCATGCGCCGCATGGGTACCAGAAAGGCTGGGCCGGTGCATGGGACCCAGTTGCCCAGGCGGGAATCTTCCGGCTCCCCTCTGACCCGATCAAGGAGAGCGGCTACCAGTCCCTTGTGTCGTTCTGATTCGAATACCGTCATTTCGGGCCCGATCCGGAACCGACTACCCCTCCGTACGATATCCCTGCAGCGCGGCACCCAGCAGTAATCCCCAGCCCAACATCAAAACAAATCCGCCGAGCGGGGTGAGAAAGCCCAACGGCTGGATGGAGACAAAGCTTTTTATCAGAACCGTCCCCTGAAAAAGGAGGGAGCCGAGCACAAAAGCCCAGCCGGCCCGGTGGTAGGCCGCCTCTGGAAAAAGCCGGCAGAGGATGGCGACCCCGACCAGCGCCAGACCGTGGAACAGCAGATAATCGGCGGCGAGGTTGAAATTGTCCAGCTTGCCCCGCTGTTCCAGTAGCTGCAGCAGGGCGTGGGCACTGAGCGATCTGGCCAGGACCCCGACTAGCGCCAGTGTCGAACCTATGGCGATAAAAAGATGTGTCATTGTCTTCCTTTGTCTTTTCTTCTGATCTTCTGCTACCCGCGTCAGCCCAGGGCGATACCCATGCACTGCATCCGGTAAGAGTACCCGATGCGGCGCATGGGATCCAGGAATTACCGCATCGGGCAAGCGATTCCCCGCGTCTCAGTGGCACCATTGCCCAGGCGCAAACCTTCGGCTCCCTCTGATCCCATCCAGTACAGCAAACATCTTTACGTAAAAGATCGATTGTTCCTCAATGCGTATTAAAACCGGTCAGGCGAATGTACAGCGGAGCGCAGCAAAAAAATCCGTGAAGCTGTTTTTTTCGTAACACGTTGTTATAATATGCAAAGGATCACGTGCGTTGTGATTATGTTTTTCATTCGGCCCCTTTCCTTAACAGGATGATTGATAGAAAGAATGGCTTGATTTGATGTTGACTTAAACGTTAAGGTACGTTATACATGGCAGTGTAGGGTTATTTAACGTAAACGTTATAGGCGATGTGTCAGCGTGAACAGTTCTTGGGGAGAAAGAAAAGTATGAACATCATGTCATATCAGTCGATCCCGGCAGTACTCAAAGATAATGCCCGCAAGTACAGCAAAAAGACCGCGATCAGTTACAAAAAAAAGGGGGTTTACCTGTCCCTGACCTACGAGGAGTTCTACGAGAGGGTTCTTATGCTGGCCCGGGGATTGAGAAAAGTCGGGATGGTGCCTGGCGACAAGGTGGCGATTTTTTCAGAGAATCGACTGGGATGGGCAATATCCGATTTCGGCATTCAGAGCGCCGGCGGCATCACCGTGCCGATCTATGCCACCAACACCGGGAAGCAGGCGGCGTATATCCTCAATCACTGTGAGGCAAAAATAGTTTTTTGCTCCACCAAAGGCCAGTATGAAAAGCTCTATGCCATAAAGGATCAGCTGCCGCATCTGGAACAGGTTTTTTCCTATGAACGTTTCATGGGGCACCGCTCCTTCCCCGTATCGAGCCAGGATCAGCTGTCCGAAGTCGATACCCCTTTGACCGAGGAGGAGACACGCCAGATCGAGGAGCAGATCGATAAGATAACGCACGATGACATTATCACCGTCATCTACACCTCGGGAACGACAGGGGTGCCGAA
This sequence comes from Desulfopila aestuarii DSM 18488, assembly GCA_945863875.1. Lineage (GTDB taxonomy): Bacteria > Desulfobacterota > Desulfobulbia > Desulfobulbales > Desulfocapsaceae > Desulforhopalus_A > Desulforhopalus_A aestuarii_A. The sequence goes on along the minus strand of CAMBBS010000002.1, from coordinate 65,391 downwards.
GGGGGTGCTGCTCAGCCAGCGCAATATTATGATCAATGCCGAGTATGGCCTGGAGCAGCTTGGGATGCCTCAGAGAGATGAGACCACCCTCAGTTTTCTGCCGCTCAGCCATGTGCTGGAGAGGACCGCCGGGTATTACGTCACCCTGATGAATGGCAACCATATCGCTTTTGCCGAAAATGCCGCGGCGGTCATGGAGAACATGCTGGAAGTTCGCCCGACGACGATGGTCAGTGTGCCGAGGTTGTTTGAAAAAATCTATTCCAAGGTACATGAAAGTGTCAATAAGATGCCTCCCTTGCGCCAAAAAATATTTCATCAGGCAATTGAGGTCGGTCGGGAGTATGTCAATAAAAAGTATGTCACCAACGAGCCGCTCGGGCTGCTGAGCTTGAAATACAAACTGTACGACAAGCTGGTCTTCAATAAAATCCGCGCCAGATTCGGCGGCAGGCTGACCTATTTCCTCTGCGGCGGCGCGCCGCTGGACAAAACCATCAATGAATTCATGTGGATCATCGGCCTGCCGGTCTTTAATGGCTACGGTCTGACCGAGACCAGCCCCGGGGTGGCCATCAGCGGCGTCGGCATGATCCGCTTTGATTCCGTTGGCAAGGCCCTGCGGGAAACCGAGCTCAAACTGGCACCGGACGGTGAGCTGCTGGTCAAGGGACCACAGGTGATGCTCGGCTATTATAATAACGACGAAGCAACCATGGAGACCTTTGAGGACGGCTGGTTCAAAACCGGCGATATTGCCGAAATAGATGAGCAGGGTTTTGTCTATATCGTCGATCGTAAAAAAGAGCTGATTGTCACCGCCGGCGGGAAAAACATCGCCCCCCAGCCGATTGAAAATGAACTCAAGCTCGACAAGTACATCTCCCAGGCCATCGTTTTTGGCGATCGTAAACCCTATCTGGTGGCGGTTATCACGCCCAATATCGACAGTCTAATTGATTTTGCCCAGGAAGAAAAAATCAGCTACATCGATATCAACGAGCTGGTTCTCAACGCCAGGGTGAAGGGGCTGTACGCCAGCCGCATCAAAGAGCTGAACAAGAACTATCCGCCTTACAAGACGATAAAATATTTCGCCGTCGTGCCGAGTGATTTCTCCATCGAAGGCGGAGAACTTACTCCCACCCTGAAACTGAAACGCAAGTTTATCCTCGAAAAATACCAGGATATTATCGAGGATCTCTATGTATCGAAAGGCAATGGGGTTATTACCCACCAAGAAAAAAATTAATGGAGAGACAACATGAGGCAAATTAATCGAGTAGCCGTGCTTGGTGCCGGAGTAATGGGAGCGACCATTGCCGCCCATCTGGCCAATGCGGGATTGGAAATTCTTTTGCTTGATATCGTTCCGAAGGAATTGGACAAGCAGGAAGCAGCAAAGGGGTTAACGCTGGCCAGTCCAGTCGTGCGCAACCGCATCGCCCAGAATGGCCTGCAGGGATTGCTGAAGATGAAACCGGCTCCTTTTTATCTCACTGAGTATGCCGGACAGATTAAGGTGGGCAATTTAGAGGATGACCTGGAAAAATTAACCGGCTGTGACTGGATTATCGAGGTCGTCGTCGAGTATATGCCGATCAAACTCGATCTGCTGAAAAAACTCGTGCCGCACCTTGCCCCAGGCGCCATTCTCACCACCAATACCAGCGGCCTTTCGGTGAACGAGATGGCGGCGGTTCTGCCCGGCGAGGTGCGTAAAAATTTCCTCGCCACGCACTTTTTCAATCCGCCGCGCTATATGCGGTTGATGGAGATCGTTCCCTGCCGGGAAACCGATCCGGTGGTCATGAAAGGGCTGGCCGATTTTATCAGCAAAAGGCTGGGCAAAGGTATCGTCTACGCCAAGGATACAACGAATTTCATCGCTAACAGAATCGGCACCTATGCCATTTATAAGGGTATCCAGCATATGGTCGAGATGGGCATGACCGTGGAAGAGGTGGATGCCGTTGCCGGTCCGGCCACCGCCCGGCCAAAGAGTGCGGCCTTTCGCACCGCCGATCTGGTCGGTCTGGACACGCTGGCCCATGTCGGCAACAATTCCCACGATCTGCTGCCCGATGATGAAGAGCGCGAGGTGTTCAAATTGCCCGCCTTTATGAAAAAAATGATCGAGGCCGGGCAGCTCGGCAATAAAACCAGGCAGGGTTTTTATAAAAAAGATGTGGTCGCCGGCAAGAAGGAAATCTGCTACTACGATTACCTAACCGGTGACTATAAACCTCTGGCCAAGCCGAAGTTCGCCTCGGTAATGATGGTCAAGCAGGTTGACGATCCGGCCCAGAAGCTAAAAATGGTTGTCGGCGCAAAAGATAAAGGCGCCGAGTTTGCCTGGAAGAGTATCCGCGACACCTTGATTTACACCGTTAACCGCATCCCGGAGATCGCCGACGACGTGGTCAATGTCGATAATGCCATGCGCTGGGGCTTTAACTGGGAAATCGGTCCCTTTGAAATGCTTGATGCGATCGGCGTGCCCGCCTTTGTCAAACGGGCGGAAAAGGATGGCGTCAAGGTGCCGGCAAGTCTCGTCGGTGTGGAACAATTCTACCGGTACAATGACAAGGGGCTGAGAGAATACTATGATCTCGCCACCAGAGCATACCTGCCCGTCGCGGTGAAAGAGGGACAGATCCAGCTGCAGATCCTCAAAAAAGGTGGCAGGGTTGTCGAGAAGAACGCCAACTGCTCGGTTGTCGATCTGGGCGACGGCGTCTTCGGTTTTGAGTTCCACTCGAAGATGAATTCCATCAGCGGCGACATCCTGGCCATGACCCATAAGGCCATCAAGCGTGCGGAAGAAGAGGGTGTCGGCCTGGTGATCGGTAATCATGGTGCCAATTTCTCGGTCGGCGCCAACCTGATGATGGTGGCTGTGGCACTGGCCGAAGGCGCCTACGACGATATCAATATGGCCGTTCGGGCCTTCCAGAAGGCGACCATGGCGGTAAAATATGCCAAGGTGCCGGTGGTTGCCGCACCGTTTAACATGGCACTTGGCGGCGGGGCGGAGTTCTGTCTGCACTCCGATGCCATCAACGCCTATGCCGAGACCTATATGGGCCTGGTCGAGATCGGCGTGGGGCTTTTGCCAGGCGGCGGCGGCACCAAGGAGATGAGTCTGCGGGCCATCCAGCTGGCGCAGCAGAATAAAGCCGATGTCCAGCCGTTTATCATCAAAAATTTCGAGCAGCTGGCCATGGCCAAGGTGTCCATGGGCGCCGCAGAACTCTTCGGCATGGACTATATGCGCCACGGCGACTCGATCACCATGGATATCGACAAACTCATCGGCGATGCCAAACAGAAGGTTCTGGCGCTGGCGGTCAATTATCGACCGAAGCGGCCGGTTGAAAACATTCCCGCTCCCGGCCGCGGCATTGCCTCCGCTATCAAGAGCCAGCTGTGGAATATGCAGATGGGAAAATTTATAACCGAATATGAAGCGGAAATGGGCACAATCATTGCCCAGGTTATGTGTGGCGGCGATGTCAACCCCGGTACCCTGATCACTGAGGAGTACCTGCTGCAGCTGGAACGGGAGAATTTCCTGAAACTCTGCGGCAACAAGAAGACCGCCGAGCGTATCCAGCATATGCTGAAGACCGGTAAACCGCTGCGGAACTAACCCCGAAATTCTTGGACAATAACAAGAAAATCATTTCTACGTCTCTAAAGGGAAATCGATATGAAAAAAGCATATATACTGGCCAGTTACAGGACTCCCGGCTGCCGGGCAAACAAAGGAAAATTTAAGGACGTGCGGCCGGATGAGCTGGCCGCTCTGGCGATAAAAGGACTGGTTGAGCGCACCGGGATCGATCCGGCGACGGTCAGCGATGTCTATCTAGGCTGCGCCTTTCCCGAAGCGGAACAGGGCATGAATATCGGCCGGATTGCCGCCATGCGCGCCGGTCTGCCGATAGAGGTTCCGGGCCAGACCATCAACCGTTTCTGCTCTTCCGGACTGCAGGCAATCTCCCTGGCCGCCGAGCGGGTCATGTGCGGCTTTGCCGACTGTATTGTCGCCGGCGGCGTCGAGTCCATGTCCTGTGTGCCTCTTGGTGGTTTGAAGTACAGCGCCAACCCGGGCATGATGGTTGACTGGCCGGAGGCCTATTCCTCCATGGGGGTCACCGCCGAGCTGGTCGCCGAGAGATACGGTATTGACAAACTGGCCATGGACACCTTTGCCGTCGCCAGTAACGCCAAGGCTGCGGCCGCCATCGAATCGGGCCGCTTTGCCGATGAGATTATCCCGGTCGAAATTGAAAAAGACATGCTGGTCGACGGCAAGATCAAAAGAGTGAAAGAGCTGGTCACCGTCGATGACGGTGTCAGGGCCGGGACGACCCTGGAGAGTCTGGCCAAGGTGCGGCCGGCCTTCAAGGTTGGTGGACCGGTAACCGCGGGTAATTCCTCGCAGATGACCGATGGTGCCGCCGTTGCCCTGGTCGTCTCCGAAGAGTATCTCGAAAAGCTCGGCAAGAGCCCGATGGCCCGTTTTCTTGCCTTCTCGGCCACCGGCTGCGCCCCTGAAGTTATGGGTATCGGGCCGATTACCGCCATCCCGGCGGCGCTGAAACTGGCTGGACTGAATCTGGAAGACATCGAGCTGATCGAGCTCAACGAGGCCTTTGCCGCCCAGTCTCTCGCCGTTATAAAGACCCTCGGTCTCAATCAAGACATCATCAACGTCAATGGCGGCGCCATTGCCCTTGGCCACCCGCTGGGCTGCACCGGCGCGAAACTGACCACCACCCTGCTGCATGAGATGGGCCGCAGGAAACTACGGTACGGGCTCGTCTCCATGTGTATCGGCGGGGGAATGGGTGCCGCCGGCGTCTTCGAGAAATTATAAATAATATTCATAAAATAAGGTGACGATAATGGCTGAAAAAATATTGAATGGCGGTGAATATCTGATTGTGGAAACCCCGTGCGCGGATGTCTTTACCCCGGAAGATTTTACCGATGAACAGCGCCAGATGGGCGAGACCACCGAGCAGTTTGTCACGAACGAGATCGTGCCGCACATCGAAGAGATCGACAAGCAGAACTTTGATCTCGTTGTCGAAAACATGAAAAAATGCGGCGAGCTTGGCCTGCTCATGATGGATGCCCCGGAGGAATATGGCGGACTCGAGCTGGACAAGGCCTCGACCATGCTGGTCAGTGAGAAAATTTCCTTCGGCGGCTCGTTTTCCGTGGCCTACTCCGCTCACTCGGGAATCGGTACCCTGCCCCTGGTCTATTATGGAACAGCGGCACAGAAGGACCAATACCTGGGAAAAATCATTTCCGGTGAATGGTGTGCCGCCTATTGTCTCACCGAACCCGGTTCCGGCAGTGACGCCCTTGGCGCCCAGGCATCGGCGGTTCTCTCCGAAGACGGCAAACACTTTATCCTCAACGGCACGAAACAATTTATCACCAACGGTGGTTTTGCCCAGCTGTATACCGTCTTCGCCAAGATCGACAAGGAACATTTCACCGCCTTTCTCGTGGAGAGAAGCTTTCCGGGCCTGATTGTCGGAGCCGAAGAGAAAAAACTGGGCATCAAGGGATCATCGACAACCCAGATCATCCTCGATAACTGCATGGTTCCGGTGGAAAATCTGCTCGGCGAGAAGGGCAAGGGCCATAAGATCGCCTTTAACGTCCTGAATATCGGCCGTTTTAAGCTCGGTGCCGGGGTCTGCGGCGCGTCGAAAATGGCCTTGATCGAAGGTATTAAATACGCCAATGAACGTAAGCAGTTCAACACGCCGATCAGTCAGTTTGGCGCGATTTCCCAGAAGATTGCCGATCTCAGCGCATATATATTTGCCTCGGAGTCTCTGGTCTACCGCCTGGCCGGGCTGCTTGACGATAAAATAGCCACCATTGAAAAGGGCATCGACAACTACTACGAGGAGTACCTGAAAGGCATCGAGGAATATGCCTCGGAATGCGGTATCGCCAAGGTTTTCTGCAGTGAGGTTCTGGCCAAAACCGTCGATGAGGTACTGCAGATCCATGGCGGCTATGGTTTTGTCGCCGATTATCCGGCGGAGCGCTTCTACCGGGATGAACGGATCAACCGCATCTTCGAAGGTACCAATGAGATAAACCGCCTGCTTATCCCCGGCATGATTCTGCGCAAGGCAATGAAGGGGGAACTGCCCCTGCAGGCCGAGGCCATGAAGGCCTTTCAATCGCTGATGACGCCGAGTTTCGAGGAACTGGACGAGTCGATTCCCTATGTCAAGGAAAAGGCCCTGATCAAAAATCTGAAGACCCTGTTCCTCATCCTGTCCGGTGCCGGGGTGCAGAAATTTATGGATAAGCTGGTCAATGAGCAGGAAATTCTCATGGCGGCTGCCGATATCGCCATCCAGATCTTTGCTTTGGAGAGTACGGTGCTGCGCGCGGAAAAAAGCTACGGCAAGGTCAGTGCAAAGAAGCAGCAACTGCTCGACGCGGCGGTGAAAATCTTTGCCTTCGAGGCCTCCGAGAGTGCTGGCAGTGCAGCAAGAAAGGGCGCCTTCTTTATCGAGGAAGGAGATACCCTGACCATGATTCTTTCCGGTATCCGACGTTTTGCCAAGTACGACGCCACCGGCCTGCTTGTCGCCAAGCGGACACTGGCCAAGGCCGCCTGCGAAGCGGAAAAATATGTCTTCTAGGTTGTGAAAATCCGCCGGTACCCGCCTGCGTGAAGCAGGCGGGTACCGGTTCCTGTTGTCACCCAGGGCAGTTTATGCGGCGTCGCGGTACCGCAAATCGATATGACGAAGCTTACCCAGCATACCATCAATACCCCCTATATGGTCGGTCCGGTCCATTGTTACACCGGCATGTTCGCCGGGGAACTGGTCCTTTTTGATACCGGGCCGCCGACGCCGGAGGGGCGGCGGTATCTGCAGCAACATATCGACCTGGCGCAGCTCAGGCACATCTGTATCACCCACTGCCATATCGACCATTACGGCCAGGCCCACTGGCTGGAAGAAAATTGCCGGGCGGCGCTGTATCTGCCCTATCGTGATTGTCTGAAGATTGCCGGCCATGATCGGCGCATGGGCGAAATGTATCAGCTGCTGTCAGATTTGGGCTTTGGCAAAACATATCTTGATGGCCTGCAGCAGATCTTTGACAGCGGCGCGCTGTTTCCTCCCTTTCCCAAGCAGTTTCTTGTGGCGGAAAACGACCTTCCGGCGCGGCTGGGCATCGAGGTTCTCGCCTGTCCCGGCCATTCGCAGAGTGATCTGGTCTACGTCGGTGAAGAATGGGCGGTGACCGGAGACACCCTGTTGCGGGGGCTTTTTCAGTCGCCGATTCTCGATGTGGATCTGGAGACCAGCGGGCGATTTAAAAATTATGAGGCCTACTGCGGATCGATAGTCAAGCTTGCCGGGCTGGAGGGAAAAACCATACTGCCGGCCCATCGGAAGAGGGTCGACAGTGTTAAAAAGGTGCTGGTCTTTTATGTCTCGAAAATGCTCGGCAGGGCTGAACAGCTGTACCCCTATCGGGCGGAAGAGAATCTCATGCTCCTGATTGATACCCTTCTTGAGGGGCGGATGAAAGAGATCTTTCCCATCTACCTCAAGGCTTCGGAAATTATCTTTATGAAGGATTTTCTCAACCAGCCGCAGCTGCTGCGCCGGGCGCTTGAAGAAATCGGTCTATTTGATGAGGTTGCCGCATTATTTCATGCCGCTGTCTCACGTTAACCTGCCAAGGAGAACACATATCATGTCGGATTCCCTGTTTCGATCAATTTTCATAGGTTCGGTCGAGTTGAAGAATCGCATTTTCATGCCGGCCATGCATCTGAATATGTGCAGAAATTTTCTTGTCACCGAGCAGTTGATCGAGTTTTACCGGGAACGGGCCAGGGGGGGAGCCGGCCTGATCAGTGTCGGCTATGCCACCATCGATGAACTGTCCGGCAATCCGGGCAATATCGGCGCCCATCTTGATACCCATGTGCCGGGGCTTGCCGTGCTTGCCGGGGCCATTCATGATGGCGGGGCGAAGGCCACCGTGCAGCTTAATCATGCCGGTCGTTACAATGCCTCCTTTTTTCTCGGCGGCAAACAGCCGGTCGCTCCATCGCCGGTACCCTGCCGCATGACCAGGGAAACCCCCAAAGAGCTTACTCTGCAGCAGATCGAGGAGACCATTCGCCGCTTTGGCGAAGCGGCCGGGCGGGTGCAGCAGGCGGGTTTTGATCTGGTGGAGATTCTCGCCGGGACCGGTTATCTGATCAGTGAATTTCTTTCGCCGCTCACCAACAAAAGAACGGATGCCTACGGCGGCAGCCTGGAAAACCGCATGCGCTTCGGTCTGGAGGTCATCGGCGAGATAAAGAGCAGACTTGGCAACGGGTTTCCCATCCTCGTGCGCCTCAACGGGAATGATTTCATGGAAGGGGGCATCGGTCCTGCGGAATTGCTCGAATTCGCGGTCGCCCTAGAGCAGGCCGGCGTCGATGCCCTGTGCGTCAATGTCGGCTGGCACGAGGCCCAGGTGCCGCAGATTGTCACCAAGGTGCCCAGAGGCGCCTTTGCCTATCTGGCCCGCGACATGAAGAAAAGGGTATCCATCCCGGTTATTGCCAGCCACCGCATTAATGATCCGAAAATTGCCCGGCTGCTCATTACGCAGAATTTCTGTGACATGGTGGCCATCGGCCGGGCGCTGATTGCCGACCCATGGTTGCCGGAAAAGGCACGTACCGGCAGGGAAGATGAGATTGTCCACTGTGTCGCCTGCGGCCAGGGGTGCTTTGACAATCTTTTCAAGATGAAGCCGGTCGAGTGTCTCTGCAATCCGCGGGCAGGCCATGAATATGAAGAGCAGCCACCAAAGACCGCCCATGCAAAAAAAGTGCTGGTGGTCGGCGGCGGGGTTGCCGGCATGTCCGCTGCTCTTGCCGCCGCGGAACAGGGGCACCGGGTGAGCCTTCATGAACAGGGACTGCAGCTTGGCGGCCAGTTGCGTCTGGCCGGAGCGCCTCCCGGCCGGGCAGAGTTTGTCGTTTTCGGCGATGATCTTGCCCGCCGGCTGGCCCGTCATGATATCAGGGTACTGCTGAACAGTCCGGTGGATAGAGAAGTGCTTGCCCGCGAGCAGCCGGATCAGCTGATTCTGGCCACCGGCGGCGAGCCGGTGACTCCGGCCATTGCCGGGGTCGATGGTGACAAGGTCGTGCAGGCCTGGGATGTTCTGGCCGGAAAAGTCGAAACAGGCCGAAAGGTGGTCATTATCGGCGGTGGTGCCGTCGGTATCGAAACCGCCTTGCTGCTCGCTGAACAGGGCACCCTGTCCGGCGAAGAGCTGAAGTTTCTGCTCGTCAATGGGGCGGTATCCCCGGAAAAACTCTATCAACTGGCCACCGAGGGCACAAAGGAACTGGTTGTTGTCGAGATGGCCGGGACTCTTGGCGCTAATTTCGGCAAGTCAACCCGCTGGGGCATGCTGCAGGATGTCAGTCGCCTGGGAATACAAACCCTGACGCAGGCCAAGGTCCTCGAGATCCTTGACCGCGGAGTGCGGATTGAACTCGGGGGAGAGGAGCAATTCCTGCCGGCCGATAGCGTTGTTCTGGCGGTTGGCACCAGGCCGGCGAATCCCCTGGAAAAAGTGGCCGGCGAGCTGGGTATTCCCTGTCAAGTGGTCGGTGACGCGCTGGCCCCGGGGACGGTCTTTGAGGCGAATCACCAGGGCTATAACGCCGGGAAAAATATCGGCTGAACTGCCGGGTGCCGCAACGCGGTATCGTAATAAGGAGGATACAGGTGCTCTTACTCAACCCGAAAAAATATGCACGATTCCATGCCGATGCAGTATCGCGGGACCTCGTTCTGAAGACGATCGAGTTTTTTGAAAAGAAGGGGCTGAAAAAGATCAAGGAAGACGATCAGTCGATGATCTGGTATGACGATTTTCTCGAATTCATCAAAAAAGAAAAAATCTTTGCCCACTTTCTTACGCCTGCAGCGTACAGCAGGGACGGCGGCCGCTGGGACATGTACCGCATCAGCGAGTTCAATGAAATCCTCGGATTCTACGGGCTCTGCTACTGGTATGCCTGGCAGGTGACCATCCTCGGGCTTGGGCCGATCTGGATGGGCAACAACGAAGCGGTGAAGAAAAAGACCGCCAGGCTGCTCGCCGAAGGTGGAATATTTGCCTTCGGACTTTCCGAAAAGACCCACGGCGCCGACCTCTATTCCAGTGAGATGCTGCTCATCCCCCAGGATGACGGCAGCTATCGGGCCCGGGGCTCCAAATATTATATCGGCAACGGCAATTGCGCCGCCCTGGTTTCGACCTTTGCCAAGATTGCCGGAACCGGCGAGTATGTCTTCTTTGTCGTCGACCCGCAACATGAGAAGTATGAATGTGTCAAGAAGATCGACACCTCCGGCGTGCGCCAGGCCTATGTCGCGGAATACGCCCTGCACGACTACCCGATCACCGAGGACGACATTCTGTCCCGGGGCGAGCATGCCTGGAACTCCTCACTCAATACCATTAATATCGGCAAGTTTGAGCTGGGCTGCGCCTCCATCGGCATCGGCACCCACTGTTTCTATGAGGCCTTGAACCATGCGGCGGCCCGCAGTCTCTATGGTCGCTATGTCACCGATTTCCCCCATGTGAAAAAATTCTTTACCGAGAGTTACGCCCGGCTGATCGGCATGAAACTCTTTGCCTTTCGGGCGGCTGATTATATGCGCAGCGCCTCCGATGAGGATCGCCGCTATCTGCTCTTTAATCCGGTGGTGAAGATGAAGGTGACCGGTCAGGGTGAGAAGGTGGTGGCGCTGCTGCATGAGGTCATTGCCGCCAAGGGCTATGAACAGGATACCTATTTCGAGATGGCCCTCAGAGACATCGGCATGCTGCCGAAACTGGAAGGGACCGAGCATGTCAACATGGCGCTGATCATCAAGTTTGTTAAAAACTACTTCTTTGAGCCGGTCGACTATGCCGAGATCCCCCAGAGAAAAGAGGCCGGGGATGATGCCTATCTTTTTCATCAGAAGACCGGCAGCCTGGCGAGTATCCGTTTTCCGGAGTATCGTCTGGCCTATACAGATGTTGATGGGGCAAATGTCCTGGTATTCAAAGAGCAGATGGAACTGTTTCGCGCTCTGTTGATCAGTGCCCCGCCGAGCAGGGAACAGGCGGAAAATATAGATTATATGCTCGCCGCGGGCGAGCTGTTCACCCTTATTGTCTACGCCCAGCTGATTCTGGAAAACAGCAGGATTTATGGCACCGGCAAAGATGTGCTGGAGCAGATCTTTGCCTTCCTGGTCAAAGATTATTCGGCCTTTGCCCTGCAGATGATTCTCAGCCATGATAATTCCGCCGAGCAGGAAGACATTTTCCAAAAAATGATTAAAAAACCTGTTAAAGATGGTGACGGATTTCAGCGGGTATGGGATAATGTTCATGCCCTGAAAGACCAGTATGTTATGAACGGGTAAATGTAAACGTTTTGGAGTAAAGGAATAAAAATGGGGCATCACCTCGACGGAAAAAGCAACATCGTACCACTCATCGACCGGCTGAATAAGTATCCCATCGGTCTGCCCGATACCGATACGCTGCGCCAAATTCTCGCAATTCTATTTTCCGAAGATGAGGCCTATGTCGCTTCCCGCTTTCCGCTTACCGAAGCCACCCTGCCGGAGCTCGTCAAGGCCACCGCCTGGGAACCCGAAAGGCTGAAGAACCAGCTTGAGGCGATGGCCGAAAAGGGTCTGGTGATGGACACCGCCTACGGCGGCAAAACCTACTATCTGCTGATGCCCGGGCTGATCGGTTTTTTTGAATTCAGCTTTATGAAGCAGCGTAACGATCTGCCGGTGGCCGAGCTGGCCCAGCTCATGCACGAATATCTCTACGGCGACCCCGATCAGCAGATGGGCCGGGAGTTTTTCGGCAGCAAGACGCCGCTCACCCGCACCTTGCCGTATGAGGAGCATATTCCGGTCGACTCCCAGGTGGCGACCTATGAAAGTGCCAGGGAGATAATCAAGGGTGCAAGTTATGGTGCCATCGGCATGTGCTACTGCCGGCACAAGAAGGAGCATCTTAACCAGAGTTGCGACAAAAACGCCCCGACCAGGGAGATCTGCATATCCCTTGGCACCGCCGCCAAATTCATGGTGCGCCGGGGCTTTGCCGAACACCGCAGCAAGGAGCAGTTGCTGGTTATCCTTGCCCAGGCCAGAGATCTGAAGTTGACCCATATCACCGACAATATCCGCCACAAGCCGTCGTTTATCTGTAACTGCTGCTCCTGTTGCTGCGAGCTGCTCGGCGGGGTGAAGCAGGGCTTTCCCATGGGCATAGCCAAGACCAACTATACCCTGCAGATCAACAGCGAGACCTGTATCGGCTGCGGGCTCTGCAAAAAGGCCTGCAACGTTACCGCGCTGGAGTTGCTCGACGCTGAAAATGGTCGAAAAAAGAAGCGGATGCAGGTCCTTTTCGACAACTGCCTCGGCTGCGGCGCCTGTATCAGCAGCTGCCCGACCGGCTCCTTGTCCCTCATCCCCGCGCAGCGTCCGCAGATTCCCGAGAAAAAAAAGGATCTCTTTCAACAGATCCTCAAAGAAAAAAAACGGTTGACACCCTTTGTCATCAGCGGCATGAAAAACAGGATCCGCCGCGCATTAAGAATGGGGTAGATAACAACTGGGGTTTATCTACCTTTAATAGCGTCTCGGACTTCGCGACGGTCCGAGACGCTATTTTTTTACACTGCCCGAATCGCATGTAGAGAGCTGTCAAGAGGTAGTTGTTACCATTTTACAACCTTGCGACCCAACTCCGATGACGCCTGGTTGACGGATTTCCGAATAAAGAACCGACCTGTTTTTCTCATCATACTGTCTGCGTTAAACCTGTAACCCCTCTTTGTGGGTTCATCAAACTTTCTTCATCAACCGTTCCAGCGGAAGCCGCAAACTGCGCGCCTTTCGCTGAGCCCAACGCACGCTGCAAGAGGAAGATGCGTTGACACACGTAACTGAACGGGTTACGATTAGGCATTATGATAAAATCATTGAATGACAAAGGCTTAGAACAATTTTTCTACGGTGACATCAAAGATACGAACTACCCTGGAGCCTTTCTTCATCAGTGGAAAGGAGATAAGGAAGGGCAGCATTCAGTTCGAGTTTCCGGCAACTGGAGGGTTTTTTTCGAATTTAAAGATGGAGACGCGTATATTGTAGATTATGGCGACTCTCATTGAGGGGTGCAAAGGAATAGAATGACAAGGCAACCCACCCATCCGGGCAATATTATAAAAGAAGATTATCTTGCACCATTATCTATTAGCATAAAGGATATGGCTTCTGCCCTTGGAGTTTCAAGGAAAACCCTCTCAAAAATTGTTAATGAAAGAGGTTCGATAACCCCGGAAATGGCGCTCCGTCTATCCAGAGCTTTTGATACTACAGCCGATCTTTGGATGAATCTGCAAAAGAACTATGATTTATGGCGGGCCGAAAATTCATCCAGCGCATGGAAGACGGTAAAGCCATTATCTTCAAACCTTTTGCATTCACGGTGAAATCTCACCATATAAAGTGTTCGACCGGAAGCGCATGGAGCGAGTGCCGGTAAACTCCCGCGTCTGGCAACTCTCGGCTGGCATGGCGGTTGGGCCAGAGATTTATTTCTATCAACCCATAGAGCCAAGATGGGCAGTTCTGCAGTTCTGTGCTCTTCTCAAGGTATGCTTTTCGCTTTTGGTTATGCAGGGAGAATAACGCCTTGCCTTGCAGCGGTGCCGGCGACCTGAATAATTAACTGCGAGGAGGAATCTCATGAATATTGTTGAAGAATTCTTAAGAGAGTTTCACTGGGAAGTCATAATCAAGACCGGATTGCGTGTCTTTGTTATGATGGTCTTTGCCTGGATTGCCATGAAGGTGCTGCAAAAATCGCTGCATCGCCTGGAAAACCGTCTGATCATAAAAAGCGTCGAAGAAGGAGAACCGCCTTCGGAATCGCAAAAACGCATCGAGACGATTGTCCGTTTGATAAAGCAAGGTGTGTTCCTGGCCTTATGGCTGACAATTGGTTTAGTAATCTTAAAAGAATTTGGTGTGGAAGTTGCGCCGATTCTTGCCAGTGCCGGGGTTGTCGGTCTTGCTGTCGGTTTTGGGGCGCAAAACCTGGTTCGTGATGTTATTGCCGGCTTTTTTGTTATTCTGGAAAACCAGATACGCGTCGGTGACGTGGCCATTATCAATGGAACCGGTGGTCTTGTCGAAAGAATTAATTTTCGTACGACAGTGCTCCGGGATCAGGCCGGGGTGGTACATATCTTTCCTAACGGCAGTATCTCCACCCTCAGTAATCTGACGAGTGAGTGGTCCGCATACGTTTTTGATATAGGCATTGCTTATGCGGAAAATACTGATCATGTTATTGAAATAATGCAGGAAGTTGGCAGTGATATGCTGCAGGACAGTAAGTTCGGCAAATATATGATCGAGGCTTTGGAAATTTTTGGCGTAGACAAATTTGATCAATCCGCAGTTATTATCAAAGGTCGGATAAAAACAAAACCGATCCGACAGTGGGATGTCGGCCGTGAATTCCTGCGAAGAATTAAATACGCCTTTGATAAAAATAATATTGAGATACCTTTTCCGCATCGATCGGTGTATTTTGGTGAGAAAAGCAAAGCATTCCATGTGCAACTGCTGGAGAAAATGCAAGAGCAGGGGGCAGATCACACCTCTTGACAGGAGCAAAACCCCGTTTTCAAAAAAATGTGTAAACCTGTTGAGCCATCAGCAGCATGTCAGATGTTGAGATCTGGCCCTTCTTTCCTTCGGAGCGTATTACCTTGAGGTCCATCTTCTTTCCGATCTTTCTTGCCCTGCCCTGGTTTTTCCCTGTTGGCTGGCGACTATTTAACCACACCTTTACCCAACCGGCCGGACTTCTGTCAGACGTCAGTGTTGCCTTGGTCCTCTCTGCCATAGCGTATCAAAGTCCCCGCTGGTTGAGGGCGGTGCTGCTCATAATCTGGACACTCATGCAGATCATGGCGCAGGAACTGATGGCGGCGATGCAGCGTCTGCCCTCCTGGCAGGACCTGCAGTATCTGCTTGATCCGACTTTTGTCAGGAATACCACGGCGGGTTTTCATCTGGCCTCTCCTGCATTCGTCCTGGCCTTTTTTCTGGTGACGGTTATTGCCCTAGTGCTGCCGTTACACCGCCCCATCCGGGGAAAGATGCTAGCCATGCTCGTCACGGGCCTTCTCCTGCTCGGCCTGCACTCTCCCGTCAACCGAGCCTTGAGCGGCCAGAGCGTTGCCGCCCGTTATAACGCCCTGCACTGGCTCCTTACCGATGCCTCGGTCAAGTTGTTTTCCGACAAGGTAACAGGGCTGAGCGCAGCGGACCTGCCGCAAAGTCTTCGAACTGTCGCACTGGATGGCAAAAAACTGCTGCCAGGGCAAAAGGGCAGGGCAAAGAATGTCCTTATTGTAACCCTTGAGGGTATCCCGGGCATTTCTCTTCGGGAGATCAGAGAGGCGATGCATGTTACCGGCGCGATGTATCAGATGGAAAAGCTCGCCGCAAGTACCTCGGAGGGCATGCTGGTACCGGATTTTGCCGTTCATAGTCATCAGACCATTCGTGGCCTGTATGCCCTGCATTGCGGCGATTTCAGTAAGTTATCCTATGAGATGCCCAAGGCCATGGAACTGCAGGGCAATCCGGAAAGGGCCGCCGAATGCCTGCCTGCGCAAATGAGCAAGCAGGGATGGCAGAGCCATTATCTGCAGGGAGCCGGGCTGCAGTTCATGAATAAGGAACGAGCCATGCCGACCATGGGATTTCAACAAGTCCACGGCGTTGAGTGGTTTACCGAGCGAACCCAGTCCGATTTTATCTGGGGAACAAGTGATGCTGACTTTTTTAAAGGGGCGAGAAAATACATTGGTGCCCTGCAGGCGGTGGATAAACCATGGTTGTTGTCATTGCTGACTGTTGCCACCCACCAGCCGTTTGCGGCAACTGAAGCCGAGGCGGCAAAGTACGGTTCACGAAAAATTGCCACCGTCGCCCTTCTCGATGAGGCGGTCGCGGCATTTATCGAGGGACTGCGGCAGGATGGGGTACTCGATGACACGCTGGTGATCATTACCTCCGATGAATCCCATGGGGAAGACGGTGCCGACTGGTACAGCTGCTGGGGTTTTGCCATTGTCCTCGCGCCGGAGCAGGAAAATCTGCCGCGCATCAAAAAGGGTTCCTACGGTCTGGTGGATATGGAGGCCTCGGTTCTCGACTATTTTAACCTGGCGATGCCGCCATCTATTATCGGTCGAAGTATCTTTCGCGACTATAGCTCCGGGCGTGACATGGTATCCTATACCAACAATAAATTGCGCTGGCAGACGGCAGATAACACTCTTTTTGAGTGTGGCCGGGACGGTAACTGTAGAAAAATGAAGGGAGGGATTATTGGTCCGCGGCCGGAGGTATTCGAAGAGGATACGGCAAACAGTGCCGGGCGTTTGTTTGGGCTGGCAACTGTTCTCGATCATAAGGTTTCCAGCCAGAAAGAACAGCAGGTACTGCAGTTTGCCAATGGCGAGATCCGGCAACTTCCGGAAAAGATCAAAAGTGAATGGACGGATAACCTGATTGGTGCGCAGTATCTCGCTTTCCCGCCAAAATCCACAGTCCATGTGGATATCCGGCTGAAAGCCGTGGCCGTACAGGAAGAGGGGGTTCAGCTGAAGCTCACCCTTCGTGTCTTTGAAAAGGAGGTTACGACAATTGATTATCCGCCGTTTCCTCTCCTGCACACCGGTGAAGAGAGCCACATCGAGTTTGATTTCGAAAATCCCGAGGCACGGCAGGCATTTTCATTTCACCTGGTGGGGGAAGGTCGCGATTCGACGATCCAGTTTGAGAAATTTGCCGTCACCATCCATCGATAAGGTGTAACAACCTGTTATTCTAAAGGAAAGAATCAGATGATACATGTCATTGCCTCGATACAGATTGAAGAAGGTCACCTTGCTGAATTCATAGCTATTTTTAAAGCCAACATGGCCGATGTCCTCGGGGAACAAGGATGTATAGAATATGCCCCGACCGTCGACGTCCCCACAGGCCTGGCTGCACAGGAACTGAACGCGGATGTTGTCACAATAGTTGAGAAGTGGGACGATCTGGACGCTCTGCGGGCGCATCTGGCGGCGCCGCATATGCAGGCATACCATAAGAAAGTGAAGGATATTGTCGAAAAGGTAACGGTAAAGGTGCTCGAAAGGGCTTAAAGTTGGATGACGATGAAAATCTGGGTGGACGCCGACGCCTGTCCGGTGGTCATTAAAGAAATTTTATTCAAAGCGGCGGAACGTACCAGGGTAGTGGTGACGCTGGTGGCCAATCGACCGGTACGAATCCCTTCTTCTCGCTATATAACCTTCGTTCGGGTGGTTGCCGGCCTGGATGTCGCCGACAACGAGATCGTCAAAAGACTTGTGGCCGGGGATCTGGTTATCACGGCAGATATCCCGCTCGCCGCAAATGTTATTGAAAAGGGAGGTGCTGCGCTTAATCCACGCGGCGAGCTGTATTCTGCCGAGAATGTCAGGGCACGCTTGAGTGTTAGAGATTTTATGGAGACGCTGCGGGCCACCGGAATAGATACCGGTGGCCCGCCGGTGTTACATAAAAATGATCGGCAAAATTTTGCCAATCAGCTGGATAGATTTTTAACCCAGGTAAGCAGGAAATAGGTCAGGCATTGAAGAAACGCCTGGCGGCCCCCTTGGCCCGCCTTTTTTATTTTTCCTTGCCGTTGTGGGTGAGGAACTCGGTCATGCGTATGCGGTACTCGACGATATCTTTGCGGAGTGAGGAGAGGTTGGCCATTTTTTCATCGACTTTGGCGATGTGATTGTCGAGGATCTCAATGAGTTTTGGCGTGATCTTGTTGAAGTCTCTCTCGTTAATATCAAATATATCGGAGAGTTGCTCAATCTCTTTCAGGGAGATTCCCATTGTTTTCAGTTTCAGGATGAATTTCAGTCTGAGGACGTCGTCATTCGTATAGGTGCGGGTGCTGCCACCGAGCCGTTCACTTTTACCCATCAGGCCTATCTCTTCGTAGTAGCGGATCGTCCGTGTGGTAATGCCGAGGCTCTTAGCTAATTCGCCAATCTGTACCAGTTTGGACACGGGATTGTTCATGGTGTCATCCTTTGTTTAAGAACCGCGAGCGCGGCTGGTGCTCCATTTCAAAGGCCGCCAGGCGCGGTCTGCTCTTCTTCGCCGAATCTATTCTTCGGAGAAGAAAAAACATTTACCTTTACGTAATATGTTTTCGTCAAAGTATCATGTCGGCCCCGCCTCTGTCAAATGAAAAAATAGATTACAATGCAGTGTTATAGGGGTTTGCGAAGGATTTGATAATGCGGCTGAAAAAACTTGACCTTAACGTAAACATTATTTATAAAGGGGAATGCAAAACATTCAGGACGTGGAGTATGAAGGCCTCGATCCCTTGTTGGAGGATATAATATGAATTTTGAACCCACTGAAGAGCAGAGTCTCCTGCGCGACATGGTCCGCGATTTCGCCGAGAAGGAAGTCGCCCCCTCCGCCGCTGAACGGGATGAAGAAGAGCGGTTTGATCGCGGTTTGATGTTTGACCGACTCGCCGAGCTTGGCCTGACGGGCATTGTTTTTCCAGAGGAATATGGTGGTGCGGGTGCCGACTATATCAGCTACGCCATCGCCGTCGAAGAATTGTCGAGGGTCTGTGCCTCCACAGGAGTAACCCTTTCCGCCCATTTATCTCTTGGTTCCAATCCGATCTATCTCTTTGGCAGCGAGACACAAAAACAACAGTTCCTCGTTCCCCTGGCCGAAGGTCGGAAAATGGGCGCCTTTGGGTTGACCGAACCCTCCGCCGGCTCGGACGCCGGAGGGACCAGGACCACGGCGGTCAGCGATGGTGATTCCTGGATTCTGAACGGCACAAAAATATTCATCACCAATGCCGGCGAGGCGGAGGTCTATATCGTTTTTGCCAGGACGGATAAGGATGCCAAGAAACATCACGGCATCAGTGCTTTTATCGTCGAAAAAGGCACGGCAGGCTTTTCCTTTGGTAAAAAAGAGCAGAAGATGGGCATTCGCTCCTCTCCTACCATGGAACTCATTTTTCAGGATTGCCGAATTCCCGCGGCCAACCTGCTCGGCCGGGAAGGCGAGGGGTTTAAGGTGGCCATGAAGACTCTCGATGGAGGTCGCATCGGTATCGCCTCCCAGGCCCTGGGGATTGCCCAGGGGGCACTGGACGCTGCCGTCAACTATGCGAAAGAGCGGCAGCAGTTCGGTACCGCGATCGGCCGCTTTCAAGGTGTGCAGTTTCAGCTGGCCGATATGGCCACCCAGATAGAGGCGTCAAGATTGCTCGTCTACAACGCCGCCTACCGCGCGAGTAACGGCCTGTCCTATTCCCAGCAGTCGGCCATGGCCAAACTGATGGCCAGCGAGACGGCCATGCGGGTGACGACCCAGGCCGTGCAGATCCTCGGCGGTTACGGTTATACGCGGGATTTTCCCGTAGAGCGGATGATGCGGGACGCGAAAATTACCGAAATTTATGAAGGGACCAGTGAAGTGCAGCGTCTGGTTATCGGCAGCGCACTGACACGATGAGAAAAAGCAGCCACTGTTACTGGAGAAGATGATGGAATTTACTCGAGAAATTTACTGGAATGTCGGCCATGGCGCAGAAACTCTCGTGCCCATGTACCTGTTCGCCTTTGCCGCAATCGGGCTCTTGGTGCGAGGATTTCTGCAGAGAGTCAAGGTGTACAAACAAGGTCTGCCGCTAAACCGAACCGATCATCTGGGCAAACGGATTCGCCATATGGTGGAAAACGTCCTGCTGCAGAAAAAGGTGGCCAGGGTCCGCTGGCCGGGTCTACTGCATGGCCTCTTTTTCTGGGGATTCGGCCTGCTGTTTATCGGCACGACCCTTATCGTTATCCAGGCCGATTTTACCGATCTGCTGTTTGATGTAAAGTTTTTGAAAGGCACCTTTTACCTGCTGTTTTCGATCATACTTGATGTTGCCGGCCTGGTCTGTATCGTGATGCTGGCCGGTCTGCTGGTCCGGCGTTATTTTTTTGCCCCGGAAGGCCTGGAGACGAGAAATGATGACGCAATCATGCATGCGCTGCTTCTCGCCATTCTCTTTACCGGCTTTCTTGTCGAAGGGGCGCGGATAGCCGTCACCGAGCTCGGTACACCGCTGTCTTTCTGGTCGCCGATCGGCCTTCTGGTGGCGAACACCATCTCCGGCATGGGCGAGGGTGGCCTGCGGGCACTGCACAAGGTGATCTGGTGGTTCCATCTTCTGCTCGTCATGGGCTTTTTTGTCCTCATTCCCTTGACCAAATTCAGACATATTTTCACCACCAGTACCAATTATCTCTTTGATGATCTCGGGCCCAAGGGCAAGCTCGTCAATATCGATATGGAAAATGAGGATGTCGAGACCTTCGGAACCACCCAGGTAAAGCAAATGACCTGGAAAGATATCTTCGATGCGGATGCCTGTACCCTGTGCATGCGCTGCCAGGATCGCTGCCCGGCCTTTAATACCGGCAAGCCGCTTTCGCCGATGAAGGTAGTCAATCAACTGGGCGAGGTCGCCTTCAACAACCCTGAAGCCAGCCTGATCGACACCTTTGGTAAAGATGTCCTCTGGGCCTGCACCACCTGCCGGGCCTGTCAGGAAATCTGTCCCGCGGCTATTGAACATGTGAACAAGATTATTGACTGTCGCCGGGCCATGGTCCTTATGGAAGGGGAATTCCCGGGCGAGGAAGTGATGACCGCCATGGAGGCAACCGAGGTAAACGGTAATCCGCTCGGCATCGGTTACGCCGAACGGGCCGACTGGGCGGCGGAGCTGGGCATCAAGCCGCTGGCCGAGGATGCCGAGGTCGATGTGCTCTATTTTGTCGGCTGCTACGCCTCCTTTGACAAGCGCAATATCGCCGTTGCCAAGAGTTTTATCAAGCTCTGTCAGGCCGCCGGGGTAAAAGTCGGTATTCTCGGCAAGGAAGAAAAATGCTGTGGCGAGCCGATGCGCAAGATGGGCAACGAGTATCTCTACCAGAGCCTGGCCGTCGAGAATATCGAGGTGATAAAATCCTATGGGGTCAAAAAAATCGTCACCACCTGTCCGCACTGTTTCAATACCCTGGAAAAAGACTACCGCGATTTAGGCCTGAACGTCGAAGTGGAAACCTACCTCGTCTTTCTGGAAAAACTCCTTGCTTCCGGCAAGCTGCGCATCGATGCCCGGGAACTTTCCTGCACCTACCATGACTCCTGTTATCTTGGACGGCACAATGATATCTATGATGCCCCGAGAGCGCTTATCAAGGCGGCCGGCGGTAGGCTGGTGGAGATGGAGAAGAACCGGGCCGAGGCATTCTGCTGCAGCGCCGGTGGCGGGCGGATTCTCGCCGAGGAGAAAATCGGCGAACGGATAAACATCAAGCGGGTGAAAATGGCCGCCGAGACCGGGGCGGCAACCCTGCTGTCCAACTGTCCGTTTTGCCTGACCATGTTTGAAGATGGGGTGAAGGGCGCCGAGGTGGAAGAGACACTGAAACCGAGGGATATTGCCGAGATCCTTGCCGAAAGAATCGTTTGAGGAACGTAAAAATAATATCCATGACTACCGGAGGAAAAGTATGAAAATTCTCGTTTGCATAAAACAGGTTCCCGATATGGAATCTAAATTCAAGGTCGATGCCGGGGGTACCTGGTATGCGAAAACCGATCTGGCCTGGCGAATGAATGAATACGACGAATACGCCGTCGAGCAGGCGGTTCAGTTGAAAGAACAGGAGAAAGATGGCGACCTGACGGTTCTGTGTATCGGCTCCGAGAAGGTCAAGGAAACCATGAAAAAGGCCCTGGCGATGGGCTGTGACCGGGGCGCGCATATCACCGATGAGGAGGTCAGCGGCAAGGAACCGTATCAGATTGCCGGTATCATCGCTGAATATGCCAAGGATAAAAATTTTGACCTGATCTTCACCGGCATGCAGTCCCAGGACCGGGGCAGCGCCCAGGTGGGAATTTTAGTCGCCGAAATGCTCGGCATACCGGGGATTACCACCGTGGTTCGTTTTGCCTTTAAGGATGGCGTCGTTGATGTTAAACGCGAACTCGAAGGAGGTATCAAAGCCTGTGTCAGCGTGAACGCGCCTGCGGTTATCACCTGTCAGCTGGGGCTGAATACCCCGCGCTATCCGACCCTGCCCAATATCATGAAGGCGAAGAAAAAAGAGCTGCTTTCCACTCCGGTGCAGGAGCTCTTAAAAGTCGAGGCCCGGCAGGAAACCGCCAAAATGTACTTTCCGGAAAAGAAAGGCGGTGGGCTGGTTCTTGAGGGAGACGCCGCGGCATTGGCTGATCAGTTGATCAAGATCTTGAAAGAAAAAACCGCTGTTTTGAGCTAGGGGAGGAGACGATAATGAAAATATTGCTTATTGCTGAAAGTAGAGAAGGAAAACTGCTTGGAAGCTGTTATGAACTGATGGCCTTTGCCGAGAAAATGGCCGCCGAGACGGCAATGGTACTCGTCGGCAGCGACAGCGCCCTGCCGCGGTTCGCCGGTAAACTCTATCTGGCCGATGCGACCGCTGTCGGTGAATACAATCCGGATGCACATAAACAGCTGATCCTCGACGTTGTGGCCAAAGAGCAGGCGGACATGGTCGTCTTCTCCCACTCCTCCTATGGCTGGGATCTCGCGCCGCGTATTGCCTTTGCCATGAAGGCGGCGCAGATTTCCGAAGTGGTCGACGTGGTTGACGGCACCATGGTCGTCCCCGTCTGCAATGCCAAACTGCGCAGGGATGTGACGGTGAAAACGGCAAAGACGGTGGTGACCCTGCAGGCCGGGGCCTTCGGTCTGGCCGAGGAGCCGACCGCTGCGCCAACCGTTGAGCCTATCAGGGTCGAGGCTGGCGGCAAGGTTCGTTTTACCGGCTACGAGCAGGCGGAAATCGGCGGCGTCGATTTAGGCAAGGCCAAGATCATCGTCAGTGCCGGGCGGGGTATCGGCAAGCCGGAAAATGTGGCGATGATCGCCGCTCTGGCCAAGGCCCTTGGCGGGGAATACGGCGCCAGCCGACCGGTGGTCGATTCCGAGTGGGTCGAGCATAATCGTCAGGTCGGCACGACGGGACAGACAGTGGCCCCAAAACTGTATATTGCCTGCGGTATTTCCGGGGCTATCCAGCATCTTGCCGGCATGAAGAAGTCGGAATTTATCGTTGCCGTCAATACCGATAAGGATGCACCCATCGGCGATGTGGCCGATGTGCTGGTGGTCGCGGATCTGAAGCAGTTTGTCCCTCTTCTTACTGAAAAGATCCAGGCTTTATAGGCACGAGGCAAAAGGAGCAGGCTATGCTGGAGGCAATATTCAACAGACTTCCCGAATCTTTTGTTGGCGGAGTTTTTGCAAAACCGACGAGTTTTTATTTTTCGCTGGGAGATCTGAAAAAATCGGTGCAATGCAGCGCGGACAGCTGCGTGGTCAGTGACGGCCGTACTGTCGACAATGCCGACTGTGTCTGCAAGACCAGCCCGGAATTTTTTCTGAAGATCTGGGAAGATAATTACCGACCGGGGATGAAGGATTTCATGGCCGGAACCATTAAGTCGAACAATCCAGGTGCGCTGCAGGATTTTTTACGCAGCTTCGGCAAAGACGGTTGAATAATCTGAGTGGTGAGAGTGATGCAATGAACGGGGTGCAATATTTGACGGAAATAAAGGTACGTGGGTATCACGCCGATTTTTATGGTCATGTGAATAACGCCAGGTATCTGGAGTTTTTTGAAGAAGACCGATGGGCCCAGCTGGAATCAAAAATCGATCTGAAAAGATGGGCGGCCCAGGGGATCATCTTTCTGGTGGTTAATATCAATGTCAATTATCGCCTGGCCGTACCGGTTGGCGAGACGCTGCTTGTGACCACCGATGTTGAAAAAATCGGCAAGAGAAGTGTTGTTCTGCAACAGAAAATTCTTCTGAAAGAATCGCGAAAAGTGGCCGCCGATGCGCTTATCACCTTTGTCATAGCCGACAAAAGCGGCCGGGCGGTATCGATGGAAGGGGAGATGCTGCAGCAGATAGAAAAACTGCGTCAAATCGAGCCAGTATGATTTACGGTTGACATTCATTGTAGTTATATATTACAAGCGAAGGGAAGTTGACAAAGATAAACCTCGTCGTGGCGGTTTACCTGAACGTAAGATGTAATGTGGGTTGTTGGAGGGGGAATTCTTTTCCAGAAGATTCTGTGAAATAGAGGGTATGAGGCGTCTGTCGGCGCGGTTGGCAGATCTGAGTAATTTTCAAGACCGAGGGGAGAAAAGGTATGAAGAAAAAGATTTCTGTATTGGCCCTGGCATCATTATTTGTTGCGGGGTCCGCATTGGCATCCGGATGGCGTATCCCGGAGCAGTCGGTTGATTCAACGGCCAAGGCCGGTGCGAACATCGCATCATCCACCCGAGCCGACACCGCCTATTATAACCCCGCCAATATGGCCTGGCTGGAAGATCGCTATCATCTGGAGGTTGACGCCACCTACATTTTTCTTTCTGAAATCGATTATGAAGATGCCCGTGCTGCCACGCTTGACGGGAGTTCAGAGGAAGAAAATTTCTTTGTACCCACCGGGTTTTTCGTTTCTCCCTCTTACGGTGGTACGCGCTTTGGTATGTCCATAACTGCACCCGCCGGTTTGTCCAAACGCTGGAAGGATCCTTTCCCGAAAACGTTTGCCGAAGAATTCTCACTTGCGGTCATTGAGGCGAACCCCACTGTCGCCTACAGTTTTAAAAATATGGTCTCCATTTCCGGCGGTATACGGATGCTGTATGCCGATGCCACGGTGGAGAGCGATGGTATGGTTCAGGTGGCTCCGGGTGTTTATCGTCCGCTGTCACGGGAGATGGAAGGAGATACGACGGAATGGGGCTGGAATGTGGCCCTCGCCGTAAAACCTGTTGATGCTCTGAATATCTCGGCTACCTATCGCTCCCATGTTGATCTCGATTTTAAAGACGAGGCTGTGCTGAACCAATTCGGCAGAATCGGCACTTTCGGTGCGAAAGTCTCTGTTCCGGTCCCCGCAGTCGTTGCTCTTTCGGTTGCCTACGATGTGTTGGAGAATTTGAACGTGGAGCTTACCTGGGACAGAACCTTCTGGTCGAAATATGACGACCTTGATTTTGATTTCACTCCTGCGGCCATGGCTTCATTTGAAGACCCCCTTCCCAAAGACTGGGACGATGCTAACGCCTTTCGTATCGGCCTGACCTATGCCTTGAACGATACCTGGACGCTTATGGGCGGCTTTGCCTATGATGAAACCCCGGTTCCGACAGAAACTATCAGCTTTGAACTGCCTGATTCCGATGCCTGGATCTATTCACTTGGTGCACAGTATAAGGTAAGTGACAAGATGGATGTCGGTGTTGCAGCTCTCTACGACTATAAAGAATCCCGTGAGGCGGTAAGTGAGGATGGGAGAATCAATGGTGAATTCACCAATGCTTCGGCATTTCTCCTCAGCGTCGGCATGAATTACAGGTTTTAGAGAAGTAGTTGTCAAGTGAAAGAGAAAACCCCTTGTTGCCCGGCAGCAAGGGGTTTTTGTCTTTTCTGGGCACAGGCTACAACCCGCGCATATATTCCGGTTTGAGGCTGACCTTGCCCGCCAACGCGCCGGCAATACGTTCCAGGGTCGCCGCCTTATCCTGCGGCAGCCTGGCTTTTATCGGCAGATAGTTCGAGGCATGATTGGCATGAAAATACCCATCGGAGAGTTCGGTATGGGTGAACATGATGGCCAGTTCTTCCAGCATCTCCGTGGCTGACGGCAGGAGGAACGCGCCCTTTTCCGCGGCGTCGGAAAGCGGCGTGCCCGGCGTCAGCATAAGACTCAAGGCGCCGACATATTCCGGATCGATGGCCGTCAGGACGCGGCCGGTCTCCCGGGCATGGATATGGGAGCGTTCTTTGCCGCCGATACCAAGCAGGACGGTGACGGACAGCTTGATCCCCGAGGTGCGAATTTTTTTGCCCATGTCAATCATCCGCGCACCATCGGCGCCCTTTTTGATATTTTGCAGGGTGACGTCATCGCCGGACTCGAGGCCCATATAGGCGATCTGCAGTCCATGCTCATGGAGCTCTTGCAGCTGCTCAGGACTCTTGCGCATGATGCTCTTGGTGTTGGCGTAGGTGCCGATTCTCGTCACCCAGGGCAGTCTCGTGCGGATGGCCGACAGGATAGTCAGCAGTCGCTCCTGGGGGATAATCAGGGCGTCGCCGTCACAGAGGAACAGTCGCTCCTGCCGGCGGCAGTGGGCGGCGGCAAAATCGATATCGGCCATGATCGTCCGGTCGTCCTTTATGGAAAACCGGCTTCCTTTGTACATACCGCAGAAGGTGCATTTGTTGTGCGAACAGCCGGTGGTTATCTGCAATAAAATAGAGTACGCTTCACTCGGCGGTCGAAAAATATTTCCTTGATAATGCATGGTTTTCTTTGATGACGTAAGTGGTTGAGAGAATAAACGGCAACTATATCCAGAAGCGAAAAAAACAGTTTTACCGCTGGTGAGATTCGACAAAAACCGCAGGTACTTCTCAATATAGAACAGAGGGCTCATTTGACAATGAAAGATTCACCTTTGGCAACATCTTTGATGTTCCCGCATCTGCTGCAACCCCTTGATCTGGGTTTCGTCACCTTGAAAAATCGTGTCCTTATGGGATCGATGCATACCGGCCTTGAAGAGGAAAAGGACGGCTTTCGCCGCATGGCCGCCTACTATGCGGCGCGGGCCGCCGGAGGCGTCGGTTTGATCGTCACCGGCGGCGTAGCGCCGAACAGATCCGGCTGGGTGGCGCCTTTTTCTCTGCGTCTGGCCAGTCGGTCCCAGGTGCGGGACCATACCATGATAACCGAGGCGGTGCACGCTGCGGACGGCCGGATCTGCATGCAGATTCTCCATGCCGGGCGATATGGCTATCATCCTCTCTGTGTCGCACCCACCTCGATCAAGGCGCCGATTAACAGGTTCAAACCAAGGGCGTTAAGCAACCGTGGTATTTTGTCGACGATGGCGGATTTCGTCAAATGCGCCGGTCTCGCCCGGGAGGCCGGCTACGATGGGGTGGAGATCATGGGTTCGGAGGGCTATCTCATCAATCAGTTTATTGCGAAAAAGACCAATCGTCGCGAAGATGAGTGGGGTGGCTCCTTTGACAATCGTATTCGCTTTCCCTTAGAAATCGTCCGTGGGGTGCGAAAGGCAGTCGGGGAGGATTTTATCATCATCTTCCGGTTGTCGATGCTCGATCTGGTGAAAGGCGGCTCGACCTGGGCGGAGATTGTCCGGCTGGCCAAAGAGATTGAACGAGCGGGAGCGACCATCATCAATACCGGTATCGGCTGGCATGAAGCGCGGGTACCGACCATTGCCACCATGGTCCCCCGGGCCGGATTTGCCTGGGTGACCAGGCGGCTGATGGGCGAGGTAGCCATTCCGCTGGTCACGACGAACCGCATCAATATGCCCGAGGTGGCTGAAGCGGTCCTGGCCGAAGGCTGCGGCGATATGGTCAGCATGGCCAGGCCGTTTCTCGCCGACCCTAAGTGGGTGCTCAAGGCCAGAGAAGGCCGAGTCGACGAAATCAACACCTGCATCGGCTGCAATCAGGCCTGCCTGGACCAGATATTCGCCCGCAAGACCGCAACCTGCCTGGTCAACCCGCGGGCCTGCCGGGAAACCATCAAAGCCTTTGTCAAAGCAGAGATAAAAAAGCGCGTGGCGGTGGTCGGCGCCGGCCCGGCGGGTCTTGCCTGCGCGACAACGGCGGCGGCGAGAGGCCATGTGGTGACACTTTTTGAGGCGACCGGGGAAATCGGCGGGCAGTTTCGCCTGGCCCGGCAGATCCCCGGCAAAGAGGAATTTGCCGAAACCCTCAGGTATTACCGCAGGCAACTGGAGCTGCACGGTGTCGATGTTCGGTTGCAGAGCAAAGCCACGCCATCCGATTTGATGGGTTTTGACGAAATCGTCCTCAGCACCGGCGTGGTGCCACGGAAAATTCAGCTGGAAGGCGCGGATCGCGCCAACGTCTTTCTGTACAACGAGGTCCTCCGTGGGGAAAAACAGATCGGCGAGCGGGTGGCCGTCATTGGCGCCGGGGGGATTGGCTTTGATATGGCTACCTACCTGCTCCATGAAAAATCCGGACCGGACAGCATTGAAAAATTTATGGCCGAATGGGGCGTTGACATGGACTATACCGGTGACGGTGGCCTGGGGGAGATCCAGCCGGCGATTCCGGCCAGGAAGATCTTTCTGCTCCAGCGAAAAAATACCAAGCCGGGTGCGGGTCTCGGCAAAACCACCGGGTGGATCCATCGGTCGATATTAAAAAAGAACGGGGTGCACATGCTGAGCGGTGTCGAGTATCTGGCTGTCAATGATCGAGGCTTGCTTATCCGGCATGGCGGTGAGGAACAGCTCCTCGAGGTCGATGATGTGGTCGTCTGCGCCGGGCAGCTGTCGGAACTGGCGCTGGCGGGCGAGCTCGATGCACGGGGTATTGCCTATCATCTTATCGGTGGCGCCTTAAAGGCGGCTGAGCTGGACGCCAAAAGGGCTATTGCTCAAGGGACTGAGGTGGCCGATCGGATATGATACTTCAGATCTGCGAGCTAGATGAGCGGATAAGAACGTTCAACAGTATGCTGCGCACCTTTTTGCGTCAACCGGCTGCTATAGAGATGGAAGCTTTCCACCGGAAACTCTGCCGTCTGGAAAAAGGCATTCCCGGCCAGGAACTGCTGCAGGTGGTGGATGGAGCAGTTTTTGAGCCGGGCGATGGTTAAGTGGGGGATATACTTCTTTTTATCTCGTGGAATATTGATGACCGCAAGAGTTCTTTCAATGGAGTTTCGCAGCGGCAGTATGTGTTCTCCAGCTTCGACGCCGACCCAGAGGATGCGCGGAATACCCCGGGGTGGAAAGGTGCCGATGCCTTTCAGTGCTATGGAGAATTTTGGTAGAAAAATTTCTGTCAGGGCATCGCGGATATCAAGCGATCTGCTGCCCTCCACCTCGCCGATAAATTTCAGGGTGAGATGCAGCTGATCCGCCGGAACAGGACGTGTATTGGCGATCGCCCTGCCCATTCCTGCCACTTCCTTGCGGACAGCTTCGGGGACGTCTATGGCGATAAATAACCGAATCATTGGCAGAGTACCTGGTCAGCGAAAAATGACGTAAATTTGCGTCACTATTATTCTTTGCATGCTTATCTTGTTTATCAACAAATGTAACTATCGCCCACGGGTTTGCCAACGAGGAAGAGACCATGGATTTGAAAAAAAGCCGCACCATCGTTCTTAATAAAGGCAGCGAAGAAGAAAAGCGACATGAGATACTGCGCTACTTTCACGAGACCTTCGATCTGGACGAACAGCTGTACGACCACCTGGCCAGGGACAAAGCCTTCTACCTGCGGCCCGAACCACTCCGGCATCCGCTGATTTTTTATTTTGGCCATACCGCCTCTTTTTATATCAACAAGCTGCATATTGCCCGGTTGATTGATCAGCGGATCAATCCTGCCTTTGAATCGATGTTCGCTATTGGGGTGGACGAAATGTCCTGGGATGATCTGAACGAGCAGAACTATGACTGGCCGACAGTCGACGAGGTCCGGGCCTACCGCAGGGAAGTGCGCGATTTTGTCACCAGGGTCATAGGGGAGATGCCTCTGTCGATGCCGATAACCTGGGACGGTCCCTTCTGGGTGATTATGATGGGCATTGAGCATCAGCGGATTCATCTCGAAACCTCCTCGGTTATTATCCGTCGCCTGCCGATTGAAGAGGTTCGGCCCCTTGTCGGGTGGGATATCTGTCCGCTGCAGGGGACGGCTCCGGACAACCAGTTGCTCTTTGTGCCGGGGGGAAAGGTCGTCCTTGGTAAGAGCAAAGACCACCCCCTGTACGGCTGGGACAATGAGTTCGGCCGGCATGAGTTCGAGGTGTGGGATTTTAAGGCAGCCAAATATTTGGTGTCAAATAATGAGTTTCTCGCTTTTGTCGAAGATGACGGTTATGCAAAAGGGCAATACTGGACGGAAGAGGGACGGCGGTGGGTCGGGTTCAGCAAAGCGCACCAGCCGTTGTTCTGGATCAAGGATGTGCAGGGATACCGGCTCCGAACCCTAGCCGCCGTGATCGATATGGCCTGGAACTGGCCGGTGGAGGTCAACTATCTGGAGGCGAAGGCCTTCTGCAACTGGCTGGCGGAGAAAAAAGGAGCTGCCATCCGTTTGCCGACCGAGGATGAATGGTATCGTCTGCGCGAGCTGCACGACTTAGCGGATCAGCCCTACTGGCCAGGGGATCGAGGGGCGCCTGGCAATATCAACCTGGAATACTGGGCGTCATCCTGTCCGGTCGACCATTTTCAGTTCAACGAATTCTGCGATATCATCGGCAATGTCTGGCAGTGGACCGAGACGCCGATCAGCGGTTTTGAAGGCTTTGAGGTGCATCCTTGCTATGATGATTTTTCAACACCCACCTTTGACACCCAGCATAATCTCATCAAGGGCGGCTCGTGGATTTCCACCGGTAACGAGGCCAGCCGCGATGCCCGTTACGCCTTTCGGCGGCATTTTTTTCAGCATGCGGGCTTTCGTTACGTCGAGGCGGAACAGCCCCTGGCTGTACCCCAGGCGACGTATGAAACCGATGGGGCAGTTTCACAATACTGTGAGGCGCATTATGGCCGGACCTTTTTTGATGTGGCCAATTTTCCGGCAGCCTGTGCGGCCATCTGCCTTGAGCATATGCAGGGCAAAGCGAAAAACAGGGCCCTTGATCTCGGCTGTTCCGTGGGACGGGCCGCCTTTGAACTGGCCAGGGAATTTCGTTTCGTGCACGGGCTCGATTTTTCCGCGAGGTTTATCCGAATCGCCTATCAGATGCAGGAGAAAGGGCTGCTGCGCTACGAACTTCACGAAGATGGTGAGATTGTCTCCTACCACGAGAGGAGGCTCACCGACCTCAATCTGAGACAAACTGTTGGTCGGGTCGAATTTTACCAGGCCGATGCGCTGAATCTGAAGCCGCAATTTAAAGAATATGATCTCATCCTCGCCGCTAATCTGCTTGACCGGTTGTCAAAGCCGGCAAAATTCTTGGCCACCATCCATGAGCGTCTCAACGAAGGAGGACTGCTGGTCATTGCCTCGCCATATACCTGGCTGGAAGAATTTACCCGCCGAGAAGACTGGATCGGCGGCTTCAGAAAGGATGGCGAGCCTTATACAACTCTGGAGGGACTGCGGGATCATCTGCAGCATCATTTTATCCTGATCGCCGAACCACGTGACATAGAATTCGTCATCAGGGAGACGGGGCGGAAATTCCAGCATTCCATCAGCCAGCTGACCGTCTGGCAGAAGACAGCCGCAGAGAAAAAGTAAGGAGAACCACGGATCATGGTGACAACAGCAGCACGCCGTTATAAGCTTATCCTCGAGTACGACGGCACCAATTTCAGCGGCTGGCAGAAACAAAACGATGCACGAACCGTGCAGGGCGACCTGTTGAAAGGTGCCGAGCGGGTCTTTGGTCCGGTGGCGATGGATATTCAGGGCTGCGGTCGTACCGATGCCGGAGTCCATGCCCTGCAATATGCCGCCCATCTGGAGGTTGCAAGCGCGCTGGAACCGGAAACGGTGGCAACGCTGCTCAACGATACCCTGCCCAAGGATCTCGCCGTTCTGGCGGTGGAGCCGGCCGATGCACGCTTTCATGCCCGGCACAACTGTCTGGCCAGAAGCTATATCTATCAGATTCAACGGCGCAAATCCGCCTTTGCCAAACGCTATAACTGGTGGGTGCGCGAAGAGCTCGATGTCGCGGCCATGCGGCGCGCCGCCGAGGTGATGGTCGGCATGCATGACTTCGCCGCCTTCGCCGAAAAGCAGGAGTTGAAAAAGTCGACCAGGGTGCTCGTGCATAGGGTGCAGCTGGTTGAAGAGGCAAACGTCCTGATCGTCAGGGTAATCGGCTCGCATTTTCTCTGGCGGATGGTGCGCCGGATGGTCGGGGTGCTGGTCGAGGTCGGCTCCCACCGACTGACTAAAGAAGATATCCGCCATTTTTTGCAAGCGCCGTCAACGGTGCCGTTCAATCATACGGCGCCGCCGGCGGGGCTGTTTTTTGAGAGGGCCTTCTACGATGCGAAGGAGTTGAGTAAATTGTGAACGTCCATCGGCATAGAATCGTCCTCTTTAACCGGAAAAAGTCCTGAACAACAGGAAAAAAGGGAGAGGAATCGGTTGCCGGATCGCATGACGCGTCCAGTTTCCCGCCCCTTCTGGCACTGCTTGCAACGGCATGGTTTTTGCTCTATTTTTTATCATGGAGCAACTCTTGCCGAGGGATGGAACCGATATGGAAATGAACACCATGGCCGACTGGGAAAAATGGGTCGCACTTGCCGGTAAGGATCCGGAAAAGTTTGAACAGGAGAGGGCCGCCGTCATCGAAGAATTTATCATGAGCCAGCCGGCTCGGTGCCGGCACCGCAGCCGCCAGCTGCAGTGGAAAATAGATGCCGTTCGGCAGACTTCGCCGAACGTATTGTGCGCCTGTATCCGAATCTATGATATGCTGATAGATGCAGCGTATGGTCCCAATGGACTGATCGAAGCCATTGGAAGGTTCGACGGCAAGAATCGAGGCCCTGACAGGCGGGTCATTCCCGTTGGCAAAAAAGGGTTTCTGCTGCATTTCAGCAGGGAAAAAAGGTGGAATAAATTAACAACTCAATCTGTTTTCTTAAAGGAGATGGTTATGTCCAAAATAGTAATCGACACGGATGAATGCGTTGGCTGTCAAGCATGTGTCGAAACCTGTCCGGAAGTTTTTGCCTTTCATGATGATGAAGAAAAAGCCTATGTGATCGATGGGTCGGATGCGGATGCGGATTGCGTCGAAGAGGCCATCGCATCCTGCCCCAGCGAATGTATTACCAGAGAGGGTTAGTGTACCTTACGCCGCTACAGGCATTGGTCGTGCTTTTGTCAAAATACCCCAGGGATAAATGACTTTCCATGGCACCACTGTTCCGTGGAAGAGTGGTGCCTCCCTGTAAGTCTGCGAAGAGCTAATCGCTTGGATATTTTGTCAATTGAGCAAGCCGCATAATCGCCTGATTGGCGATGGTCAGACCAAAAATCCCGGTAATCGTCGGCAGGCTGCCCAGAACATTTCGTTGCCGGCCACGGTCGGCATAGGGGGTTTCGCCTAGCTGTGTTTCTGCTTCGGGCAAGCGGTAGTCAAAATCAATTGTTTCAATCGAGTAGACACAGGAAATGCCTCCCCCGACGCCCCTTCTTCTCAGGCGTTTGCGCAAGTGCCTGGCCAACGGACAGTTGGATGTGGCAAACAGGTCGCCGGAGCGTATAAGGGTGGGATCGGTGCGCAGGGCGGCGCCCATCGAACTGATGGTGGGGATTCGGCGCTCATATGCTGCCTGCAGCAGCTGCGTTTTAGGGTTGAGGGAGTCGATGGCATCGATGAGCAGGTCGGGCTCCGGATCAAGAATCTGCTCCATGGTGTCGTCGCCGGCAAAAAGCTGCAGGACCTCAACGCAGCATTGTCCATTGATGGCCAGCGCCCTCTCTCCGGCAACTTCGGCCTTGGGCCGGCCGAGGGTGGTTTCCAGAGCAAGAATCTGGCGGTTGAGGTTACTCGGCTGGATGGTGTCAAAATCGACCAGCCGCAGGCGAGTGACCCCGGCACGCACCAGCCCTTCCATGACATAACCGCCCACCGCCCCCAGCCCGACAAGCGTCACCATTTTGCTTTGCAGGAGCTGAAAACGTTCCTCCCCGAGGAGTCGTTGTGTGCGTATAAATCGGTCTACATTTATATCATTCATATTCAGGTTCTTTCGGATTAAGCGCAGAATCGAGATAAAAAGATAAGCCCCCAGCACTCGACAAGCAAAGATTTCAAAAAAATATCGCATAATCGATTAGGCTGTGGTAATAAATCGCCTTTTTTTCCCAAAAACCAAAGCGTTAAACGATCGGAGCCTTAAGCGATGATACATTTACCTGCCGCCCCGGCAGATATCGACAATACCGCAACCTGGGCCAAGTACAACAAGAGACTCTGTGACCACTGTGCCGCATGCTGTTGCAGTCTGCCGGTGGAGGTGAGGCCGGCGGATCTGGTGCGCATGCAGTTGATGGACGAGTTTGAGCTGGAGGAAGACCTCAAGTACATAGCCAGAAAATTAATGAAACAACAGGTTGTCGAACATTTTCATGCGAAAAGCCAAACTTTTACCCTCGCCAGAATGGCCAGTGGCGACTGTGCCTTTCTGGATGGCCGAACCCGTCGATGCACCATCTATGCCACGCGGCCGGAGACCTGTCGCAATCATCCGCAGGTCGGGCCTCGACCCGGCTATTGTCCATTTAACAGAAAAATGGTGGTCGGGACGGGTGGCCCGGTTCAGGGGTGAAGTGCCTGTTTTTTCGGTAGGATATAGAAACGAAAATAGCCGACAACGTTGCTGCTGATAAAAATTGCCTCCATCAGTACGGCCCCCGGTGAGCCGGCAAGAAAGTTGTGCACGAGCCACAGACTTGTGCCGATGAGCATCAATTGCCTGAGGAGTTTATCCTCTTTACAGAAGGAGGCGACGGTGCCGAAAAGGCCTCCGGCGCAGCCGAGGATGGACAGCAATCCGGCATAGGTGCATATTGAGATAATAATTGTCGCACAAAGAAAGAGGCCCATCAGTTTTTTTGAGGTGCTGAAAATACTCGTCGTGAAGCGAATGGCCGCAATCAGACCGAGACCGGCAGCTGTCCAGTGGCCGAGCAGCATGAAATGGAGGGAGATCAACGTGCAGGAAATGAGCAGGCAGGCGACGATCTTTTTTCGTTCCTTAAACTGAAAGGACAGGGTGTCGGTGCAGATGGCGATGCCGATGAGGATCTGCGAGAGAAGAAAATCAGACATCAGGAGTTGCTGGCCTCGGTTGGAAGTCTTTGCTTGGCAGTTCGAACAGTTTCATTGTTAAATTACTCCAACCGACTATACAACGTTCAGCTCTGTCCGTCCATCGGCTTTGCGTTGCTCCTCATCCGGCTCCTTCATTGCTAAAGATTCCCCATTGTAGCGCCTCCCGGCTAGATCTTTTGGAAAAATATCGACAGCTGCGAGGCTGTACAGACATTGACTGGTCTTTGAAATTTTAATTATGAAATCGACAAGTTCATCCTGGAGTGTCGTCGGTAGATGCCGCTCGGGCGCATCAAAGAGGAGCATCGGCTCGGCCCTGTCGACCACCCGGCTGAAGGCGATGGCCAGACCGGCATTTGCCTGCAGCTGTCTAAGCATTAAAAGAGGTCCATCTGTCGCCTTTTGCACCGGCTGGTCATTGAGCAGCCGCAGCACCCCGGTTGCAGACCTGTCGCAGCGCAGCCTCATCGAGGAAAATCGCCATGCTGCCAACTGGTCGTTCAGTTCATCAAAGAATGCGCGTGCTGCAGCCGCCGAGGTATTGCCGATGGCTTTGCTGTGTTCGGAGATCAAATGCACAAGGTGCTGATGGGAGGCAAAGTCTTGCTCCGCCTCAGCGGCTGTCTGCCGGCCAGGTTTCTTGACGGAAGAAGGGCAACCGCCGAGGACGACAAGGAGTGGCAACCGGGAGCGAATATTATCCCGTGCGGATTGGAAATGATCGGCGCGGAAAACGGCTGCCCTTGTCGTTTCGATGCGTTGTCGGGAGCTGTGCCAGAGCTCGGGCGGCAGGTCGTCCAGCCAGTGTGCCAGCAGGCCCTGGAGGGTGTCCTTGATGCGGTCTGCCGGTTTCAGGCCGCGGATGATGTCGGCGAGCGGGTGCCTGCGCTCCGGTGCAAAACGCTGCGCTTCATCGAGCAAGATCCGTATATTGTCTGAAATCTCGCTCCAGCGGGTCGAGGCGGCCAGTTCGACGAAATTGATCCAGTGGGAATAATCGAGGCGTCTGCCGACCTCGATTCGGTCGGTCTCATAGAGCACCGGACTTATGGTCGCCAGCTCTTTTACCAGAGCGGGCGTGGCGCTGAAGACGGCAAGGGCGACCGTCCGTTTGCTTGGGTGGACACGTTTCGTCTGGCCGTCCTGTTTGATATATGCAGGGAAATCAGCAAACGGTTTGACGGTTTCTATTGCATAAGGTGGGTTGATGGTTTGCAGGATCCGCAGAAAATTCCCGCCATATTGCTGCTGAGGGAACTGAAACAGGTTCAGGTGCGGGCTCAGTTCAAACCACCGGCTTTCCTTGAGTGCGCCGATCCCGCGTATTCTTGCCTGAATGAGCTTCATTTCTGATCTCCAGTGGATCAATGCTATTGATGACAGGCCCTTACCTGGCCATCCGTCCTGTTCCCGTCTGTACAGAATAAGCACGATGGCGCGAAAGAACAGGTTGGTGCCGGCAAGGTTATCATTGAATTCTTCCGAAAAGATTTGTATGCACAGGGAAACAGGCAAGCCGTTGTAAACAGATAACATGGCCAGGGAAGATTCGCAGGTGCATGTGTTCTGTTCGCCCCCGTTACAAAGGAGCAATTGGTGTCATAATGCTGCGACCAAATATGCCGGCGGTCAATGACCGGGAAGGTGCAAGAATTCCTTACAATCTTCCTGCGGTGATCGATGCCCATGTCCATATCTTTCCCGGTAATATTTCCGCCGCCATTCAAAAATGGTTTGATAAAAACGCCTGGCCGATCAGATATCAGTTGACCTCATCACGGATATTGGCATTTCTTTTGTCGCGCGGCATAGGGCATGTCATCGCCCTGCAGTACGCGCATAAGCCAGGGATCGCTGCCGGGCTGAACCGGTATATGGCTGAAAAATGTGCAGAATTCGACAATCGGGTTACGGGACTGGCAACCGTATTTCCTGGTGAGGACAAGGCGGAAGAAATTTTACAGCAGGCCTTTGATGTTGGTCTGGGCGGAGTGAAACTGCATGCCCATGTCCAGTGCTTCGACATGAACGCCGAGCATATGCAGCCTCTGTATGCATGTTGCCGCAGAAATAACAAACCAATAGTCATGCATGTCGGCAGGGAGCCGAAAAGTACCGCTTACAATTGTGATCCCTATGAACTCTGCTGTGCCGAGAAAGTCGAGCGCATTGTCCGGGCGTTCCCCGATCTGAAAATCTGTGTTCCCCACCTGGGTTTTGATGAGACATCGGCGTACAGAACAATGATCGAGAAATATGATAATCTCTGGCTGGATACCACCATGGTCATTACAGATTATTTTCCCTTGCAGGAAAAAATCGATCTTCGCCGTTACCGACCGGACAGGGTTATGTACGGCTCGGATTTTCCCAATATTCCCTATGCCTGGGACAGAGAACTGCGGGAATTACAGGCAGCGGAAATCCCGCATGATACGTTGATGAGGATAGCTCGTGAAAATGCCGCCGAATTTTATTGTCTTAACCTCCCTGCCGTATGACCGCCCTCTGGATAAAAATATATAATAAAGGTATTTGATATGATAAAGCATATTGTCATTTGGAAGCTGAAAAACAAAACCATGCCCCTTGATGAATGCGCCGATGCTCTGGCAATAAGAGCCGCGTTGCAGGGTCTCGTGGGTAAAATTCCCGGCCTGCTGAAGGCGGAGGTCGGCATTGATTTTCGCGGGAAAGAGAGCTCCGGGGATATTGTCCTGTACTCGGAGTTTGCCTCGAGAGAGGCGCTTGAAAACTACCAGAATCATCCGGAACATGTGCGGGTGGGCAGGGAAATCGTCCGACCCGCGACCTGTGACAGAAAAATGATCGACTATGAGGTTTGAGGCGGAGGCCCGGGCAGGTTTTTCCGCATCAGGATTGCATGGCCGCCGTCTTCATAATAGCCATAGCGGAAGCCATACTGTTCAAAGCCAAAGTTCGTGTAGAGTCTGATGGCATCCTTATTGTTGTCGCTTACCTCCAAGGTAAGCGTGGTACAGGTAGCCTTCGAGGCAATGGCCTCGAGAGCGGCAACTAATTTAGCGCCGATGCCGGTGTTTCTCGTCGATGGGGCGACACCGAGGGAGTATATGCGCATTTTTCGACTGTTTTTTCTCTTCAGCAAAATGGCGTAGCCAATTATTGTGCTGGTCTTTTCAGTTCTGACGACGATAACAGTGGCGTGCTGAATGAGATATCTGAAATTCTTGCGCGAACAACAATCCGTCAGGAACAGAGTCTGTTCAAGGACAACAAGCTGGTTGACATCGGCCAGTGTCGCTGGTTCTATACTATAGTCGGTGCTGTTCATTGGTCTAGTCCAGTGGTAAACCTGCTCATCTATGGCGCCTATGGAGTCTGTCGGATTATACCCCCAGTATAGTCCTGAACAACCTGAATCTCCAGCACAATTTTTCCCATACTATGGCGATACGGTAAACCTGACAAAGGTGCTGCCGCCGCCTTGCCCCTTGCGGATACAATGTTGCAAGGCCATGGGGGAAAACGGGTCGACCACTGTTTTCGGTTTGACAATATCTTCGCTTGTCTATTATATCTCCGTTTCATCGCTTTAACTTTTGCGGTTATCGCCCGGCGTCGAGCCATACCCCCCTGAAAGCTGCACTGCATGCAGCGTTGTCTTGGCCATGAGACTGTTTTCAAAAATATATACCATCCTGCTCCTGGGAATACTCAGCATGTTGATTATTCACGGTAATCTCAATTATGAGGCAGAAATACAGCAGTTTGATACTGATATGGCTGATAATGCCGGACAGATCGCCTGGATTATGGCAGGAATGATCTCCCATACCTGGCAGGAGAGTGGTCCCGAAACGGCGATCCATCTTATCGAAGATGCCAATCACGCCAACCGGTTAATTGATATTCGCTGGGTCTGGCTGGATGAAATTCTGCCGGTGCATGGCGCGGCCCATCCCGAGCTGCACAGCCTCAGGCCGGCCGAAACAGTGGCGCCGGTTTCTTTTACTGCTCTTGATGAACAGCGCCTGAAACAGCGCTATACCCTCATGCCCGTGGCCATTCCAGGCGAGCGGTCCGGGGCCATCCAGCTCACCCAGTCGCTCCTGCCCCGGGCCGAATTCACGCAGAAAATGCTCATTCGTTCCTTATCAATCACCACCCTGCTCGCCTTTGTCGCGAGTATTATCGTCTATTTTCTCATCCATGTAAAAATCAGAAAACCCCTGGAGAAACTCTCGCGAAAGGCGATAGAGATAGGCAAGGGGAACCTGATTCCGGATCTGGAAATAAAGGGAGAAGACGAGCTGGCCGGGCTGGCCGGAATCATGAACGATATGTGCACCAGGCTGCTGATCGCCAAGGAAAAGATTCACTTTGAACATCTGGCCCGATTGAAAACCCTGGAACAACTGCGGCATACCGAAAAATTGTCGACCGTGGGCCAGATCGCCGCCGGCATCGCTCATGAAATCGGTACCCCGCTCAATGTTGTCGACGGAAGAGCGAAAATGATCATTGCCGAACCCCTGGTCCACGATGAAATAGTCGATTGTGCCAGGATTATCAAAAACCAGGCGGAAAGGATGACTCTCATCATCCGGCAACTGCTTGATTATTCGCGAAAGAAAAAATCCCAGCCGAAAATCCTCGAGAGTGTCGAGACGATCATGCGTCAGGTCTTTAATCTTCTCTCACCCATTGCCGCCAAGCAGGGTATTCCCCTTGTTTTAAACATCGCCCCCAGAACGAAGCTGGCCTGCCGTATGGACACGCAACAGATTCAACAGGTGTTCATGAATGTTATTCTGAACTCGATTCAGGCAACCCCGAAGGGTAAGAATGTGCAGGTAGATATATCCAACACCAAACTCAAATCGATGTTGCACACCGATGATCAACTGGAAAAATTTATCCGCATCGACGTCATTGATGAAGGAGAGGGTATTCCCGAAGATAAACTGCAGGAAATTTTCACCCCCTTTTTCACGACGAAACAGATAGGTCTGGGCACGGGGCTCGGCCTGTCCATCACCCGGGAACTTCTTGAAGAGCACGGCGGATGGATTGAAGTTCTGAACCGTCCGGTCAGGGGGGCTCAGTTTTCCATTTTTCTTGGCCTTGTGGAGAAAGAACAATGATCGGTCATATCCTCATCATTGAAGATGATCAAGATATGTGTGAGATGCTCGATGTCGGGTTGGCAAGACGCGGGTTCAGTACCTATGCCTGTGTGCACGGCCTGAAAGCGGTGGCCGTCATTGACCGGGAACAGCCGGATGTGATCCTCACCGATATTAATCTGCCCGATGTGAGCGGCGTGCAGGTCTGCCGGGAGGTGGTTGCCACGTGGCCGGAGATCCCCGTGGTGATGATGACCGCTTTCGGATCGATGGAAACCGCCATCGAAGCGATACGGGTCGGTGCCTATGACTTTATCACCAAACCGCTGGATCTCGATATCCTCGCCGTTGCCCTGCAACGGGCCGTCGATCACCGAAAGCTCAAGCAGCAGGTGCAGGTGCTCAGTGAGGCATTTGCGCGGATTCATTCCTTCTCCGGGATGGTCGGGGAGAGTCAGGTCATGAAAGATCTCTTTTCCCGCCTGGAGCGCATTGCCGATGCCGAGACCTCGGTACTCATTACCGGAGAAAGCGGCTCGGGAAAGGAAATCACCGCCAGGGCGCTGCATGCATACAGCCGCAGAAAAGAAAAACCGTTTGTCGCGATAAACTGTTCCGCCCTTCCTGACAACCTGCTGGAAAGTGAGCTCTTTGGCCATATCAAAGGGTCTTTTACCGATGCCTGGCAGGACCGCAAGGGTTTGTTACTGGAGGCGGATGGCGGTACCCTGTTTCTCGATGAGATCGGCGATATCCCATTGTCCCTGCAGCCGAAACTGCTGCGGGCCCTCGAGGAGCGTACCGTCCGACCGGTAGGCGGGAACAGGGAAATACCTTTTGATGTGCGGGTGATAGCCGCGACGAATATTGATATTGAACGGGCGGTTGCCGAGGGGCTGTTTCGCGAGGATTTATACTATCGGCTCAATGTGATCAAAGTGGATGTCCCTCCATTACGCAGGCGCGGGACGGATATCCTTCTCCTGGCCGATAAGTTTGTCCGGGATTTCGCCGGGAAGCAGGGGAAAAAGGTCACCGGACTGGCCGAATCAACCGCCAAGAGACTGCTCGGTTATGCATGGCCGGGAAACGTCAGGGAACTCCGTAATGCCATGGAGCACGGGGTGGCCATGACCCTGTTTGACAGGATAGTCTCGGAAGATCTGCCGCAGAAAATTCGTAGCCATGCCGGAAACGCGCTCTTTCTTGAAACGGCCGACCCGATCGAGTTGATATCTCTCGAGGAGATGAGCAGACGGTATATCGCCCATGTCCTTAAAACGGTAAAGGGCAACCAGTCCGTTGCCGCACACATTCTGCAGATTGATCGAAAAACACTGTATAGGAAACTGCAGAAACTGATTGATTAACCCGCAACATCCTGTCCGACCTTTTCCCCCGGGGCACAATGCCCGCCTGGGGCATTTTGCCCCGCATGATCCTCTTCGGTTCGATACGTCCAAGCCTCTTTGGTGAAAAAATATATAATAATATAAATATTATATATGTTCTGTGGCAATGGCACGCCGTATGCAGCTCAAGCCGAAAATTGCAGGCCTGGAGAGAACAGGAGCAAAGAACAAACCATTTTCCGGGATAGCCACGGTGAAAATAATAATTGGAATTTTCCAGAAGAAAGAAGACGTGACCAGCTTTCACCGGCATCGCATGCTCGATATCACCTCGCTGACGGAAGTGGGACCGTTTTTTTCGAAAAACCAGGCTCTTTCCTGGATGAAAGAATTGCACGGCAAGATTGAGAACAGTGAGATTGCCTATACACCCCAGGACGGTGACGATACCCTGAAATGGTATGGGTTTACCTTTGAGGAATGAAAAGATTTTTCTGTCTGCCATGGGAGTTGATCAAAAAATGTCCGCACATATTTTAACCGATAACTCGCATTTCCTGTCCATTTTCGCTGGAAGAACACCGTCCTGTCACATCAGGGGACGGATGATCTCCAGCCGGGAGTTTCTGCCCCGGTTGAAAAATTATTGTCTTTCCCTTGGATTCAGAAAGCCGATTGTTCTGACCCCTGAACCATCCGCCGCTCTGGATATGCACGGTGATGACCATGCCGCTTCTCTTTTCGCGGCAAAAAATGGTATCGGCTCGGGAAATGATTCAGTCACTCTCCTTGCAGCCAGGGTATCCTATAATCCGAACTGGGGGGTGTATGGCGGTCTGCCTCGTCCGCTTATCCATGAGACGTCGGACTGCCGGACGGAAGGCACGATAGCCAATTTTATTGCCCCATATCTGGCGCAGTATCAATCTGCCCAAAATCATATATATCTAGCCTGCCATGCAGCAGACCAGTACCTTGTTATCCTGCCGCCGGACCTCATAAACAGTGGACAAGAGAATGCCGACCAAAAGTTGAAGATCCTTCTCGACAAAATGGTCGAACTCGACGGAAAAGGTCATTGTTCCCCCCACAGTGTTTCCGATTCTTTTGTCTCCTACCGGCTCTCCGCACAATTTTTACATCTTCTCCGGGAAAACGATTTTCCCTGGAGTAGCGTAAAAAAACAGCGAATCGGCAGATTCCTTACCCCTGACCTGTTTGTTTTTGCATCCACCCGGCAGGTAAACGGCAAGGACGGCAGCAGTGGTCGTAACCGTACCACAAGCCCATTTGCCGAGATTCTTCTGCCGGTAATCGGTCACATTGTAACAGATGCTCATCCCCAACTGCTGGCGGCGATGATCCACCTGCAAAGTGAATTTTCCCACGCTGTTGACGAAATGCATCACTTCCACGGGGGAAAAGACTCAGAAAATTTACTGTGCGTTGCCGGACTGGATATTGACTTCGGCTCTTTCGGGGGAAGCGGAAAAAGATATTTTGTTCCATGGGCCGCCTGCTTACACCGGGCTGGTACCGATGACGCGCTCACACATCAACTGGAGCAGGATGATCTCTTTGTCGCCCTGATGGCGCAGGAAAAAAATGTTTGATGCAAGGGGGGCGAATTATTTTAGCCCAGGGGTAAATGACCAGCTGTAAGAAATATGTGCTGCAATGTTTTGGGGCATCGCGCCCAGTGTGAAAGCCCGCTTGAACACAGCAATTGTGCTGGAAATCGGTTTGCCTGTTCTTGCGGACAACAAGAAAAACGACAATCAAGAACCAATGAATATTTTTCTCCTGGCCCTGGCAATGATCCTCGTGGGGGGAGCGTTACCCCTCTTGACCTACCGCTGGTTTATGCTGACCAAATGCCTTTCTGTCGGTGTGACCACAATCGGCTGTATCACAGGATTTTATTCGATCTTTTCCGCAAACGCTGATCCGGCCAGTCTCGCCTGGTCCTGGCCGTGGCTGCATGTCTTTACTCTGGCCTTTACCTTTGATTCGCTCAGCTTCTTTTTTCTGCTGCCGATTTTTCTTATCTGTCCGTTGGCGGCCATTTATAGTTGTTTCTATTTCGAGCGTGCCGAGAATTCCCTCCGGACGGCAATCAGTTACTTCTTCACGAACATTCTTATCGTCTCCATGGCCCTGGTGACGGCTGCTGCGAACATGCCTACCTTTGCGCTTGTCTGGGAGATTATGTCCATTTCTTCCTATTTCCTGGTGATGTACGATTATGAGAAGACGACGACCAGAGCGGCGGGATATCTCTATTTTCTCTTTGCCCAGGCCGGGGCCCTGCTTATCTTTGCCTCTTTTGGGGTTATCTTCAGCCATAGCGGCAGTTTTGATTTTGCCCAGGCGGCCACCATTCCTGAATCTGTCAAGCTGATGGTCTTTTTGCTCGCCTTTCTTGGTTTTGGTTCAAAGGCCGGCATCTTTCCCCTGCATATCTGGCTGCCCCATGCGCACC
This sequence comes from Desulfopila aestuarii DSM 18488, assembly GCA_945863875.1. Classification (GTDB taxonomy): domain Bacteria; phylum Desulfobacterota; class Desulfobulbia; order Desulfobulbales; family Desulfocapsaceae; genus Desulforhopalus_A; species Desulforhopalus_A aestuarii_A. The sequence continues at coordinate 21,220 of CAMBBS010000002.1, read as the reverse complement.
CTGCTGCCCCGAGCCATATCTCGGCCATCATGTCCGGGGTGATGATCAAGATGGGTATCTACGGCATTCTCCGATTTTATTTCGTTCTTGGTGCAACAGACATCCGCCTGGGCCAGACCGTGCTTGTGTTTGGCATAATATCAGGACTGCTCGGCGTTCTCTATGCCCTTGGCAAGCACAACATAAAAAGGCTGCTCGCCTATCATAGTGTCGAAAACATCGGCATCATTCTCATGGGAGCGGGCCTTGGCATGATTGGTGTTGCGCAGGGAGATGCGGTCATGGCGGGTTTTGGTTTTGCCGGCTGTCTGCTGCATGTGCTGAATCACTCCATCTTCAAGTCACTGCTGTTTCTTGGCGCCGGGGCAGTCATTCGAAGAACCGGCACCAGCCATGTCGACCAGCTGGGCGGGCTGATGAAGAGGATGCCCGTTACCGGGAAAACCTTTCTGGTTGGTTCTGTGTCTATCTCCGGCCTGCCGCCTTTTAATGGATTTGTCAGTGAGTTTTTAGTCTATTTTGCCGCCTTCCAGGGCCTGCAGTATAGCCAGTCAACCTTGTTGCTGACGATGATAGCGATAATTTCCCTGGCGGTAATCGGCGGCCTGGCTTCTTTTTGTTTCACCAAGGTCGTCGGCATTGTCTTTCTTGGCGAACCTCGTACCGAAAATGCACGGCGGGCAACCGAGGGAGGCTGGGCGATGACCGTACCAATGGTCCTTCTGGCCGGTGCGTGTCTGGTGATCGGCATCTTTCCCGCAAGTTTTATCAAGCTCGCTTTTGCCGGCCTGGCGGATATCACTCTTCTCGGCCAGGTCAATACCGTGCTTGTTGCAACCATCGGCGCTCATCTTGCACTGGGTTCCCGTCTCTTTCTGGCGATTATCTTCTTTGTCGTCCTTTGCCGAAAACTTCTCTACCGGGGCAAGGAGATCACCGAGGGGCCGACCTGGGGCTGCGGTTTCACCAGGCCTACCGCCAGAATTCAGTATACCGGTACCTCCTACGCCCGGAGCGTGGTTGATTTTTTCCGGCCGTTCGTGCTGATACGAGAGACAGAGGTTCGATTGCAGAAGATCTTTCCGAAACGGACCGCATATACAAGCCGGGTCGATGATATCGCCGAGGCTGCCATGATTTACGGCGTGGCCTTTCCCCTGCTTGCTGTGCTGAGAAAACTCCGCTGGATACAGCATGGAAATGTCCAGCTGTATATCGGCTACATCATTGTGGCAATACTGGTTCTGCTGCTGGTCCTCTTTATTTGATCCCGACAAACGGGACGCGTAATTTATGAGCTGATGTTCAAAGGAATGCATATGGAATCTCTCGTCTCAATCGGCATAGCTCTTCTGTCGGCACCCTTATTCCCGGGAATAATTTTAAAGGTGAAGGCACTCTTTGCCGGGAAGAAAGGCCCGCCGCTGTTGATCAAGTATTACACCTTGCTGAAACTCCTGCGTAAGGGCTCGGTGTACAGTAGCACCACGACTTTTGTCTTCAAATTGGGCCCGCTTGTCTCTTGTGCCGGGGGAATCATGATTCTGCTGTTTTTCCCGCTGGCGGCCGTTGTCCCGGTACTCTCCTTTCATGGAGATGTGCTGGTGCTGTTTTATATCATGGCCACCGGACGGTTCTTTACCATCGCTGCAGCCCTCGACACCGGGTCGCCTTTTCAGGGCATGGGGGCGGCCCGCGAGGCGTTTTTCGGCACCTTGGCCGAGGCGTCCATTTTTGCCATCCTCATCCTCTTTTACCGCATGACCGGCGCGCTGAGTTTTGGCGAATATTTTACCGGAGCAACGCCGATCAGCCTGACTGGTCCTTCGGGAGCGCTGTTGCTCCTTGTCATTGTTGCGCTGTTTATGGTGCTGCTTACCGAGAACTCAAGAGTCCCGGTCGATGATCCGGCGACCCACCTGGAACTGACGATGATTCATGAAGTGATGATCCTCGACCACAGCGGCCCCGATCTGGCCCTGATAGAACTTGGTTCCTTTTATAAGCTGTATTTTTATGCGGCCTTTCTTACCTTGATTGTCTGTCCGCTTAACCCTGCCGGCGGCTTGCTGAATCTGCCGATTTTTTACGGGGTGCTGGTGCTGATCTATGTAACCATCGGCCTGGTGGAATCGACAATGGCTCGATTTCAGATGAGCCTGGTACCCAAATTTGTCCTGGCCTCCTCCATCCTGGTGGTTTTTGCGGCAATTCTTACCATGGGATTTATCTAATGAAAAATATAAATGACATGATCATGGTGGTTATCCTGCTCTCCGTGTTGTTGTCACTGGCCTCCAGCAGGCTCATCACCCTGATCAAGATCATGGCGGTGCAGGGGTTTCTCGTCTCTCTTCTTCCTCTTCTGCTTGAACATCACAGCAGTATGGGCAGCGGTGGGCTGATCTTCTTTCAGGTGATGATCCTGACGAAAGGCATTCTCATCCCGGTCCTGCTCTATGTTGCCCTGAAACGTATTGCAATTCAGCGGGAGATAGAGCCGATCATCGGCTACCACGCCTCGCTGTTTGCCGGCCTGATAATCATCCTGCTGTCGGTTTTTATTACCGACAGGCTGCATCTCGCCGTGCCCAGCGGACAGGAACTGATACTGACAACGGCTATTACCACCATGTCCGCCGGCTTCTTTCTGATGATGGGTCGGAAAAAGGCCATAACCCAGGTCATCGGCTACCTGATGCTGGAAAACGGTATATTTCTGATAGGCACTGCACTTATTAAACACTTCCACACCGTTTATATGGTTGAATTCGGCTTGCTGCTCGACCTGCTCGTCGGGGTCATGGTCATGGGGATTATTCTGCACAATATCAACCATGCGTTTGATGATATAGATACCGATCTCCTCAATCGTTTAAAGGACTGAAAAAATGTTAGAGCTCATTTTTATACTGCCGATGTTGACGGGTCTGGTCACCCTGGCTGTCCCTCCTTATCTCGGGCGGGGAGTGCTGCTTGTCACGGCCATTCTTCATTTTCAGCTCACGATCATGGCCTGGCTCGGCAAGCTGCCGGTCTATGCCGAGCGATTTTTTTCAGAGACCCCCGAGGGGATGCTGGTGCTCCTGGTGACCTCCTTCATCTTTCTCTGCATTGCCTGCTATTCCATGCGTTACATGGAGGAGACAGGGCTGAGTAATGGCACGGTGTTTCCCGGGTGCATGCTGCTTTTTCTCGGCACCATGAGTATGGTAACCCTCGCCGATCATCCGATTGTCCTGTGGATCGCCATCGAGGCAACAACGCTGGTCAGTGCCCCGCTTATTTTCCTGCACCACTCTAAAGAGGCACTCGAAGCGACCTGGAAATATGTCCTGATCTGTTCCGTGGGCATTGCGTTAGCCTTACTCGGTTGTTTCTTTATCACCCTGTCCATTGATATTGCCGAGATAGAAATTTCTCTCAGCTTTACCTTCCTGAATCAGGTCGCCACACAGCTGGATCCCATGTGGCTCAAAGTTGGATTCATCTTCGTGGTCATTGGTTTTGGTACGAAAATGGGTCTGGCGCCCATGCATACCTGGCTTCCCGATGCCCACAGCCAGGCGCCCTGTCCGGCTTCGGCCTTGTTGTCGGGGGCACTGCTCAACTGTGCCTTCCTTGGCATCTATAAAGTGCATACCGTGATGTACCTGGCGGGGCTCGGAGAGTTCTCCGGCAATATCCTCATTGGCTTCGGGCTGCTGTCGATGTTTGTCGCCGGAGTATTTATCCTCCGGCAGCCGGATTACAAGCGCCTGCTCGCCTATTCGAGCATCGAGAATATGGGCATCATTGCCTTTGGCGTAGGCATCGGTGGGTTTGCTCTCTATGGGGCGATTTTGCATATGATTCATCATTCGCTCATCAAGTCGTCGCTCTTCCTCTCCGCCGGCAATATTCATCTTGGATTTGACACCAAAATTATCAATCGAATAGGGGGCTTGATCAAATATTTTCCAAAAACATTTCTGTCCTTTTTTGCCGGCTTCGTCGGCATTTCCGGCTTGCCGCCGTTCGGCATTTTTATCAGCGAGCTGTTTATCCTGATTGGTGCCTTTCAGACCGGCCATCCGGTCAGTGCAATCCTCTTTATGCTCAGTATGCTGCTGGTGCTGGCCGGCGCCGCGCAGATTTTCACGAATATGTCTTTTGGTGTGCGCGAGCACGAAGTCCTGGTGCGGGAGAACGTGCTGCGCATCGTACCGCCTTATATTTTGCTGCTTGCATCTATTACCCTCTGTGTCTGGATGCCGAGTGCGATGTACACCGCCATAATGAATACAATCAAAATAATTGGAGGCACGATTCATGGATAACCTCCTGCGGATAAAGAACGGCGAAGCGGTCAAACGATCGGCCATCCCCTGCGTTCCCTTTAATCGTTTTGCCGAAGTAATGGCCGATTTTGTCAGTAATAACGGCTTCGTCGTCCAGTTTTTTGCCTTTGTTGACGGTGAAAAAAACCGGCTGCTGGCCGTTGTACGCAATAAGGACCTCTATGTCCTGGGCACCGAGGTGGGGGAGGAGTTTCGGTCGCTGACCATGGCCTGCAGTGAAAAATTCCATATGTTTGAGCGGGAAATAGCCGAACAATACGGTATTACGCCGCTCAATCACCCCTGGTTGAAGATGGTCCGCTATCATGAGAATTATCGTAAGGTCCCGGATGTCTTCGGCAATAATTATCGGGAAGAGATCCCGGGGAACTACCCTTACTTTCAAATCGAGGGAGAAGCCATCCATGAGGTGGCGGTTGGTCCGGTTCATGCGGGTATTATCGAGCCGGGACACTTCCGTTTTCAATGTGCCGGAGAAGAGGTCTTTTCCCTGGAAATTCAGCTCGGCTATCAGCATCGCGGAGTGGAAAATCTCTTGACCCAGGTCCCCCTGAAACGGCTGCCGGTTATTTGCGAGGGCATTGCCGGAGATACCAGTATCGGCCATGCTCTCTGCTGCTGTCAGGCCCTTGAGTCTCTGGCCGGTCTCTCGGTTGACCCCGGGGCCAGGCTTGTTCGTTCGATAGCCCTTGAGCTGGAACGTATCGCCAACCATATCGGTGATCTGGGCGCCTTGAGCGGTGATGTCGCCTTTAATCCGCCGGCGGCCTATTTCGGCAGGATCCGGGGAGAGTTTCTCAATCTGCTCCAGGTCCTGTCCGGCAATCGGTTTGGCAAAAGTCTCGTGCTGCCGGGGGGGGTGTCGAAGACCATGAATGTGGAGCAGGTGAAAATAATCGAAGATAAGTTGAAAGAGTTAGAACCGGAGATACGACACGTCTGTGACCTGCTCTTTACCGCCCACACGGTACAGGCTCGGTTTGAACATACCGGCACGGTAGCCAGGCAGATGGCGGAAGACCTTGGATTGGTCGGTTACTGCGGCAGGGCGTCGGGAATTGAATATGATGCGCGGGTATCCTTTCCCACCGAGGCCTACGAACCGCTGCCGGCAAATAGAAACGAAATGGTCAACGGTGATGTCTACAGCCGGGCCATGGTGCGTCGTGAGGAGATATTTCATGCCATTTATCTGATCAGAACATTCTTAAACAGATCGGGGGAGCGCAGTGCAAAGACCACCATGCATGAACTATCTCTTGAACCGGATGCATTCGTGGTGACCGTCAATGAGGGCTGGCGGGGAGAGTTGTCGCACTGTCTCTTGACCGATGGCAACGGCAGAATCGTTCGCTATAAGGTGAAGGACCCTTCTTTTCACAACTGGACCGGGCTGGCCATGGCTCTGAGAAATCAGGAGATCTCCGATTTCCCTCTTTGTAATAAGAGCTTTAATCTCTCCTATTGCGGCTTTGATCTTTGAAAAACGAAGGTAAAACCATATGTTGAAAATCATCAGAAACAGGATTGAGCAGGGGTGCAAGACCTCCAGCTACCCGAAAGAACCGATTAATCTGTATCGGCGATACCGCGGGCTGCCAAAGATCAACAGTGACTGTGATCCGTCGATTATCAGTCTCTGCGAGGCAATCTGCCCCCAGGACGCCATTCTGGGTGCGGAACGAAAGATCGATCTCGGCAAATGCACCTTCTGCGGACGGTGTGAGAATGTATCAGAAGGCGCCTTTGTGACCTTTAGCCAGGATTTCGGTATGGGCACGGCGACCCGGGAGGCCCTCGTCTCCGATGGATCTTTGCCGGCGCTTGCGGCACATGCGAAAAAACATTTTCGCAAGCTCTTCGGCCGATCGCTCCAGTTGCGCCAGGTGTCCGCCGGTGGATGCAATGCCTGTGAAGCGGACACCAACGTCCTTGCCACGCCCTTTTTCGACCTGGGCAGATTCGGCATTGATTTTGTCGCCTCTCCGCGCCACGCGGACGGAATACATGTTACCGGCCCGATTTCAAAAAACATGCGCTCGGCGCTCATCTCGACCTTTGAGGCGGTTCCTTCGCCGAAGGTGGTGATAGCCTCGGGGAGTTGTGCCATTTCCGGCGGACCCTTTTTCGGCAGCCCTGAGATAGTCGGCGACTTAAACAGCCTTATCCCGGTGGATCTCTATATTCCTGGCTGTCCACCCCATCCGTTGACAACGCTGCACGCCCTGTTGCAATTTTTCAAATAAAATTTTCATCATTGTATTTACTTCGGTCAAAAAAATGTAAAATGGTTACCGTATAGGTCAGATGGAGGGGAGCTTTACAATCTTCTTGTCGAGGGGTACTTTACAGCCTTCGCGTAAATCTGTGCGCCATTAATCAATAATTACAATTAGTACATGAGGGGGTAAATGTGGCCATTATAACCATTTCAAGAGGGTCCTACAGTCGAGGTAAGGATGTAGCGGAAGCTCTGGCCCAACGTCTTGGATATGAGTGCGTTTCCCGGGATATCCTGCTGGAAACCTGCGAAGAGTTTTCCATTCCCGAAATCAAGATGGTCAAGGCTCTGCACGACGCACCGTCTATCCTGGAACGTTTCAGTCATGGGAAAGAACGGTACATAAGCTATTTTCGCGCCGCCTTTCTCAATCATATGAGCAAAGATAATATTGTTTATCATGGTCTGGCCGGCCATTTTTTCCTGCAGGATATCTCGCATGTCTTGAAGGTGAGGATAATCGCCGGTATGGAGGATCGGGTAAAAGAGGAGATGAAACGGGAAAACTGTTCAGAGGAAGAAGCCCGCTACATACTGAAAAAAGATGACGCGGAAAGGAACAGGTGGAGTATGGCCCTCTATGGAAAGGACACCTGGGATTGTAATCTTTATGACATGGTCCTGCACATCGGCACCATGACTGTCGACGATGTTGTCGATATCCTGGCTGCCATGGTTGAAAAAGGAAGATTCAATGCGACGCCGGAGTCCCTTCAACGTATTCAGGCAAATGCTTTACTGGCCAACATCCATGCCAATATCGTCAACATTGCCCCCCGGGCAACGGTCGACATCGAGGACGGGGTGGTCACCCTCGGACACCTTAGCGGTAGTCTGAAAAATGACCTTGATCTGCGCGGGAAGACAGCAGAAAGGCTCATCCGGACCTTCGGCGTAAAAGATGTTGTTTTTGCCGAGTCCATCAAAGCAAAAAAAGATTATGTCAACCCTTTCTATAATATTGACGTCAAGTAAAAAACTTCCTGCCGGGGTTATTCCAAGGACTCTTCAGGCAGCCCGGGCAACCTGAAGAGTTCTGTCGTATGGTCGCCTACCTCAGCCATAAACAGCCTGTTTCTGAGAGCAGGGGGTCTGCCGAGTAACAGGGTTGTTGCCGCCGCACATTCAACGGCGGCCATATACATGGCCGCAAAAGGCAAGGTCCCCACCGACCGCTCCATCCCTCTTTTTTGCGCTTTTTTCGCCGGCCCGTAGATGTTCTGTAGCCCGGGATCCTCCGGAAAAATCACCGTTGCCTGACCGCTGCTGCCGCCAATAGCCGCAGAAATGAGCGGAATGGCGGCCTTTTTGCATTCAGCTTCAAGGACGAAACGGTCGGCAATGGAGTCAAGGCAGTCGATGGCCAGCAGGGCGTCATGGAGGATTGCCCGGCCGTTGTCGGCCCGGAAAAATTCAGCTACCATCCGCACCTCGACCGATGGATTGATATGCCGGACGCGCTGCTCGGCTGCTGCCGCTTTTGATTTGCCGAGGGCGTCAGGGCTGCTCAAGAGTTGCCTGTTCAGGTTGCTTTCCTCAAAGCAGTCGCCATCAACCAGAGTGAGCCGGCCGACCCCGATTCGAGCGAGAATTTCGGTGACCGCGCCGCCGAGGCCGCCGAGGCCGATAATCGCCACGTGAGAGCGCAGCAATCGAAGCTGGTCTTTATTGGAGAAAGAGTTCTGGTTGCGGCAGTATCTTTCGGGAACTATGCCTTCTTCCAGGGCGATACATTCGACTGTTCCTAGCGATAAGCCGGTTTTTTCGGCTATTACACCGGCATCACTCAAGAGAAGGGCCTTGTACGGTGCTTGATCCGGACGATACCGCTGCTGCGCATATGTCTGAAGTAAATCATAAACTATGGTATTTTTCATGACGCTCTTTCCAGGGCTAGATGAGGAGAATTGACGGCACTAGTGCCCAAGCGGCCAACCAGAAACATGGTGACCTGCGCACAGCTGTTTGTCAAGGTTCAATAAAATACCTCGGGTGCAGACATTGCCAGACAAACAGTGGTTGGCAACTCACCTCTGATTGTAGTATACAGTGATTGACGTCGGGGGTGGTCCAGAGGGGGAAGAGCTTCTCCTCCGGACCGGCTACTGTGTGGATGAGGTAACTATCTGAAGTGGATTGAAGACATGAAAAGTGAAAAATCAAATGGTGGGCTTTTTCGCAAGATTAGGGCAAAGATATCAGCTGGACATGATGAAAGTGAGGCCGAACAGGAACAGCCACGCCCCGAAGACGAAACCCATCGGATGATGGAAGAATTCGAGGCCGTGAAGAAAAATCCCGGCCAGCTGACCGGGTGGGATTTTGATCGGGCCTTTGACTTCATTGAGCGATATCCCGATGCGCCCCAGTCGGAAATTCTCATCGGCCAGATGTATGCCACCAATGGCCAGGCGCTGAAGGGACTGAGTTACGCCAGTGCGGTAAAAGTACTCGAGCGGATGCCCGGTCATGCCGGTATCCCGTCCATTATCAAGGGAATGTATGCGATTGAAAGGGATTACATCAAAGAGCTGCGATCGGACGTTATCGCCCATATGCTCAAAGTCATCCCCGATCACCCGCTGACGGAAGAGCTGACCACCGCCCTTTCCGTGAAAAATCTTACCAATGCCTATGATTTTGTCACCGCCAATCCAGACAATGTCTATACCAAAAAAATCATCAAGGCAATGTTCGACAGGGATCCAAATATTGCCATTCTGCTTCTTCAGGAAAAGATGGATCATCCGCAGGTGAGCAGTATCTTTGATGGGATCTATAACATCACTAAAAATTCCGACATCAAAAAATTAACGCCCAATGCCATCATCTTCATCCTTGATGTGGCGCCTGATCACCCAAAGGTGCTCAAGATGATTGAGGCCCTGGTGGAAAGTAATTACGTCAAGGCCTACGATTTCGTAAAAATGTATCCCGATCATCCTCTTGTCGGGGAAATGAAAAGACTGGTTCTGGAACGTAAGCCTGAGCTGAAAAAATTGTTTGATACAGAAAAAACTTGACCATCCTCCGGCCCCGACAGGAATTGCTCTTGTCGGGGCCGTGCGCCTGGTCTTCGTTACTCCTTCATCATCTGACGCAGGACATAGGGTAGAATGCCCCCGTGCCGGAAATAGGTGACGTCGACATCGGTATCAAGGCGGGCGATAACCTCGAAGTTAAAAGTGCTGCCATCCTGTTTTACCGCCGTAACCCGCAAGGATTTTCCGGGAGAAATATCCGCCAGCCCTTTAATGGTATATATTTCCGTCCCATCCAATCCCAGAGAAACAACATTTTCACCCGTTTTGAACACCAGCGGCAGGGCCCCCATGCCCACCAGATTGTTGCGATGAATCCGCTCAAAGGATTCGGCAATGACCGCTTTGATGCCGAGGAGGCTGGTGCCTTTTGCCGCCCAGTCGCGTGAAGAGCCGGTGCCGTACTCTTTGCCGCCAAGGACGATGAGGGGGGTTCCCTCCTCAAGGTATTTCATGGCTGCGTCATAATTATACATTTCGATATTTTCCGGCAGTTTGACGGTATAGGCGCCTTCCCTGGGGGCGACCATTTTGTTTCTAATGCGGATGTTGCCGAAGGTGCCGCGCATCATTATCTCATGGTTGCCTCTTCTTGAGCCATAGGAATTAAAGTTGTCCGGTTCGATACCCTGTTCCATAAGGTAACGGCCGGCCGGATAATCCATTGGGATGGCCCCGGCGGGCGAGATATGGTCGGTGGTGACGGTGTCGCCGAGGAGGAGCAGGGTTCGCGCTCCGACAATGTCTTCAGGTGCTTTCGGCACATCGGTGAAATTGTCGAAATAGGGCGGGTTTTTGATGTAGGTTGATTTTTCATCCCAAACATAGGTGGTACTTTCCGGGACCTTTAATCCTTGCCAGAAAACATCGCCGTCAAAAATATGCGCATATTCCCGGGTGAAGGCTTCCTCGGTGACATGTTCATGCACCAATGCTTCAATTGCCTCGTTTGTCGGCCACAGGTCTTTCAGAAAAACCGCCTGGCCGTTCGGGTCGATGGACAGGGGCTGGCGGGTCAGGTCGATATCCACCCGGCCGGCGAGGGCAAAGGCCAGAACGAGCATCGGCGAGGCAAGAAAGTTGGATTTTATCTGCTGGTGGATGCGCGCCTCAAAGTTTCTGTTGCCGGATAGAACCGCGGCAACATTCAGGTCCTTTTCCTTGATGATCTTTTCCAGGGCCGGATTGAGCGGGCCGCTGTTGCCGATGCAGGTGGTGCAGCCAAAGGCGGCAATGTGAAAACCGAGCGCCTCGAAATAGGGCATCAGGCCGGTTTTTTCCAGATAATTGCTCACCACCTTCGAGCCGGGGGCAAAGGAGGTTTTCACATAGCCAGGCACACTCAGGCCGCGTTTTACCGCCTCCCTGGCCATCAAGCCGGCACCGATGAGTACCTGGGGATTTGACGTGTTGGTGCAGGAGGTAATGGCGGCGATAACGACACTGCCGTCACTCACTTTGACCGGGTTGCCGTTGAAGATAATTTCAATATCTCTTTTGGCGGCCGCATGGCAGGAAGCATCACGGCAGGTTTCACAGCCGGATTCATCAATGAACGTAGAAACCGCAACGGGAGTGGTGTCACGCTCGAAGTTGCAGCCGAGGATGTCGGCAAAAGCCGATCGCATGCCGCTGAGAGGAATGCGGTCCTGGGGACGCGCCGGTCCGGCGAGTGACGGCTCGACGGTGGATAGATCAAAGTCGACAACCTTGGTGTATTCGATGTTTGCCTGCTCATTGTAAAAAAGGCCTATCTCTTTCGCGACGGCCTCGGTGATGGCGGCCTGTCTGCTGCGTCCGGTCAGCTGCAGGTAGTCGATGGTTTTGGTGTCGATGGGAAAATAACCGAGTGTGGCGCCATATTCAGGGGTCATGTTGGCGATGGTTGCCCGGTCCGGGATGGACAGGCTTTGCATCCCGGGCCCAAAGTATTCGACAAATTTCTCGACCACCTTGCTTTTTCTCAGCAGTTCCGTCAGGGTCAGAACCAGGTCCGTGGCGGTGATGCCGGGCCGCAGTTCGCCGGTCAAGCGCACGCCGACAACTTCAGGGATAGACATATAGTAGGGTTGACCGAGCATGACCGCTTCCGCTTCGATGCCGCCTACTCCCCATCCCATGACGCCGATGGCGTTAATCATCGGGGTGTGTGAATCGAGGCCGACGACGGTATCCGGGTAGGCGTATGTTGTTCCACCTCTCGTTTCGGTGATCGTCACCCGCCCCAGGTGTTCCAGATTGACCTGATGACAGATCCCGGAGTTGGGGGGAACGACCCTGAAATTATCAAAACCTTTCTGGGCCCATTTCAACAGGGAGTACCGTTCGCTGTTCCGCTCGTATTCCTTGGCGACATTGCCGGTCAAGCTGAGACTGGTTCCGGATAAATCGATCTGCACCGAGTGGTCGGCAACCAGTTCGACCGGTACCCGGGGATTGACCTTAGCCGGATTTCCGCCGAGTATTTTGACGGCATCCCGCATGGCGGCAAGATCGACGACGGCTGGAACCCCGGTAAAATCCTGCATCAGCACACGGGCAGGGTGATAGGGGATTTCAACCGGGGTAGCGTAGCTTTTTTGCCAGTCGGCAATAGCCCGCAGATCCTTTTCCCGAACTATTTTTCCGTCAAATTTTCTGAGCAGATTTTCCACCAGGATACGGATGGAGTAGGGAAGGCGGTCAATAGCTCCGAATCCCTGCTTGGTAAGCTGTCGAATAGCAAAGTAGCTGTAGGAAACGCCATCAACTTTTACTTGTTTTACAAAATCCTGACTAATCATGATATCCTCTTCTTGATATTGGCAATTGTAGACGAATGGGAAAAGAAGCAGTGTGCCGGTCTGAAAAAAAAACGTGAGATCTGTTATGGGGGAGGGGGAAAGAAGCTATTCATGCTGTGGCAAAATTGCCTGGCCCCTTGAGGTAAACGAAATACCCAGCTGTGATTGGGTGCTGATCATAACCGTTTCCATAATAGGCGGGTTTATCGGTTTTTCTGAATGCCACTCGACGATAAAATTTGCCCCGGAACCGCCGCTGCTGTCTCTTTGCGGAACGATGTAACGCTCCGTACCGAGGGGACCGAGGACAATGGGCTCTTTTATGTATTCCTTGAGGAGCGCACCTTCGGTTTCATGGTAGTTCACCGCAGTGACGGTGAGGGCATTGGCCGGATCGGTGTTGCGGATACTGAGGGTAACCGACAGTAGAAGCGGGGCTTCTCTGTTGCCATGATAAATATGTGAATAGGCGGGAATATACACCGTCTGCCCTTTGGTTAATTGCAGGTGTTCCGCGGCCCAAAGAGATGGTGTTTGTAGACAGAGCAGCACAAGGAAGATGATAAAGAGCAGTGGCAGAGATCTTATTTGTCGCATGGTTCAACCATTTTTTTTGAGTTGTAAAGAGCAGTTATCGACAGGAGAGAGAGTCATGGGGATCACATCCCGCGGGGGCTTCGAGGTATTCGAGTTGTTGTATGTGATTACGTTCTTCCTTGATAATTCTGCTCAGCTGTTCAATGGTCTCCTGGTCGTCGAGAAAGCCGATGAGAAATTCGTAGAATAAAATGGTATCCAGCTCGAAGGCTATCGACCTGGATATCACTTCTTCGACATTCCTGGCATTCTTTAGCTCATTTTCGTCAAGCAAGAAAGTGTTTCCTTTGACCATTTCCTGCAGCAGTGAGCGACCAACCGACTCCATCTCCTGTTGTTCTGCAGTTAAAGGTTTGCTTGATTTCAGCTTGGTAAACCATTTTGCATGGCGACCCTCCTCCTCCGCCATCCATGCCAGTACTTCCGCCACCTGAGGATCTTTGGCTGCTTTCGCCGCCCTGCGGTAAGTTTCTTCGCCGTTTCTTTCAATTTGTATGGCTATGTTGCGAATATCACCGATAGTAAACATTGATCCCTCCTGTTTTTTTGAGTATATCCATTATGTTAAGGGATATGTTTTTCTCTATTGTACAGGTTTTTGTGTGCCTTACAAATTATTTTCTGATTTTTTCAGAAAGAGATGCCGCCTTTTGGGGTACCTCGCCGGTCATTTCAGTCAAAAAAGGTGGTAAAGGTTTGCACTTCCTCCCTCGGCGTCCGGTAGCTGTTGACCGGTGCTTCCTTGTCCTCATAGCCAAGGGCCATACCGCAGAGGAGGACGGTATCCCGGCTGTAACCGAGTGCATCCTTTACCAGATCCGGGTATTGGCCGAGAGCGGCCTGGGGACAGGTGGCCAGATCCTCTGCAAGAGCAGCCAGCATCACCGACTGCAGGAACATGCCGTAATCGAGAAAAGACCCTTTCTGCATTGCCGAATCAAGGAAAAAAAAGAGAATGACCGGTGCACCAAAAGCCCGGTAATTGGCAATCCATTGCTCCATCCTTCGTGCCTTGTCCCGTCGTTCTATCTTCAGCGCGCCATACAGCTGGGCCCCACAGGCGACCCGCCGCTTTTTGTATGGTTCATGCCATTCGAGCGGGTAATAGAGGTAGTCCATGCTGCCGATGCCGTCTTTGCGGAAGGCGTTTTCCATTGCCCTGGTCAGTTCGTCCTTTTTTTTGCCGCTGACAACGGCCACCTGCCATGGCTGGGCATTGGTTCCCGATGGGGCATGACGTGCAGCCTGCAGGATGTTGACAATTTTCTCCCTGCTGACCGCTTTATCGAGAAAAGCACGGGTGGATTTACGGTGGCACAGGGCATCTATTATATTCATCTCATTCAGTTTTATTTCAGGGTGTGGTTAATATCGAAAACTTCATGGCAGGAGGGACAGATAAATAACCACCGTATCTCTTCTCCATCACGTTGCAGCATCGAATGAAAGCCGTCTGGGTAATTGCACAGGGGACAGATTTTAAATTCTTCCTCGAGTATAATCCTATGAATTTTGCATGCCATTGTCTGTCCTCTATAAAATTATTTTCGTGTGTTTTACCGAAGACACCTTGCAATAGTGCATCTCTGTAGAATAATACCGCTTTCAGAGAGATCAATGATGACTGGCGCGGATTGACTCCTGTGGTTATCCGACCTAGAATACTAATACTTATTTACATAATGCAAGCTTGTTGAAGCTCAATGGATATTTAGGGTGTAAAAAGATTTTTTAAATCCAGTTATAAAAAAACAGGAGAGAAGGAATGGCAGAAGAAACAACTGTTTTGACCCCTGACGGCATAGAATCTCCCGGGGATGAAAAGGAGAATGAATCTTCAAAATCATTAGTATTGGCTAAAGATCTGTTGCCGGAAAGGTTGATGGTCATTCCGCTGCACGACCGGCCGATGTTTCCGAAGATGATGGGGCCGATCATTATTGACGACATGGTTTTGCAACAGGCGGTAATGAAACACGTCAACCAGAATACCCCGCTCTATTTTGGCCTTGTCCTGCAAAAGCCCAAAGAAGATGGTCTTGCCCATGCCGCGGAGAGTGGCGACGATTTTTTTAAGGTGGGGTCGGTTGCCAGAGTGATCCAGGTGTCACCCTTCAAGCCAGGCGAGCCTTTGCAGGTACTGGTCCAGGCCCTGGAACGGTTCGATATCGTCGCTATGATGAAAACCGATTCCATATTTACCGCCGAGGTGAATTACTGGTTTGAAAATATTCAGGAAAATACTGATGAACTGAAAGCCTATTCGGTGGCGATTATCGATTGCATCAAGGATCTGGTCAATATGAACCCCTTGTTTAAAGAGGGTTTGAGTTTGCTCATTGAGCGAATCAATCTGAGTGATCCCGGCTCATTGGCCGATTTCGCCGCGTCGATGACCACCTCTTCCGGGACGGAAATCCAAAAAATTCTCGAGACGCAGAAGGTACGCGAACGGCTGGAAAGAGTATTGATTCTTCTGAAAAACGAGGTGGAAATTTCCAAACTGAAGGCTAAAATATCCAAGCGGATTGAGGAACAGCTCTCTAAGCAACAACGGGAATTCTTCTTAAAACAGCAGCTGCAGGAGATTAAAAAGGAGCTGGGACTGGCCAAAGATGATACCCAGGCTGAACTGGAAAAATATCAAAACCGGTTGAAAAAACTTGTCCTTCCGGATGAAACAAGAGACAAGATAGGGGAGGAGATGGAAAAGCTGAAACTTCTTGGCACGTCTTCCCCGGAATTTAACGTCACGCGGACCTATCTCGACTGGTTGACCATCCTGCCCTGGGGTGTCTTTTCACAAGACAGTTACGATCAGAAGAAGGCGGCGAGAATTCTTGACCGGGATCACTATGGTCTTCAAGATGTCAAAAATCGGATTTTGGAACTGATCTCCGTCGGCGTGATAAAAGGGGATTTGTCTGGAACAATATTGCTCCTGCAGGGCCCCCCGGGTGTCGGCAAGACCTCGATAGGCAGGTCGGTCGCGCAGAGTCTCGGCCGGGAATTTTTCCGCTTTTCCCTTGGCGGCATGCGCGATGAGGCAGAAATAAAAGGGCATCGTCGGACCTACATCGGCGCCATGCCCGGAAAATTTATTCAGGCCATCAAAACCTGTAAGACGGCCAATCCGGTTATCATGCTCGATGAGATCGATAAGATCGGCGCCAGTTTTCACGGTGATCCGGCCTCGGCCCTCCTCGAGGTGCTCGACCCGGAACAAAACCGTGATTTTCTAGACCATTATCTCGATGTCCGTTTTGATCTGTCGAAAATCTTCTTTATCTGTACCGCCAACCAGCTGGACACCATCCCCCCTCCGCTGATGGACAGGATGGAGAGTATCGAGTTGCCGGGCTATATTCTTGAAGAAAAGGTGGAAATTGCCAGGAGGCATCTTATCCCGAAGCAGCTGAAAGAACATGGTTTGACTTCGAAACAGATCACCCTGTCGAAAGGGTTGATCGGGGCAATCGCCGATGGCTATGCCCGTGAGGCGGGAGTGCGCGGTCTGGAGAATTGTATCAAAAAAATTCTCAGAAAATCGGTGAACAAGATCATCGAAAATCCGGAGCAGAATATCCGCATTCACAAAGATGAATTGAAAGAGCTGCTCGGCAAGCGGGTTTTCTCCGAAGAACAGGCCTTCACCAAGCCTCGAGTCGGGGTTATCACCGGACTCGCCTTCACCAGCATGGGTGGAGCAACCCTGTATATTGAATCTATCGCTATTCCCACGGGGCAGGCCGGCTTCAAACAGACCGGTCAACTGGGCAAGGTTATGGTGGAATCGTCGGAAATTGCCTATAGTTATGTCCGTTCCCTGATGAAAGAAAACAGCAAGGGAATTGAGTTCTTCAACAAGAACCTCGTGCATCTGCATGTGCCGGCCGGGGCAACGCCGAAAGATGGGCCGTCGGCCGGGATCACCATGGCCTGTTCGATCTATTCGATGGTCATGAATCAGGCAATACGCCCGAATATAGCCATGACCGGGGAGTTGACGCTCAGTGGCCTGGTTATGCCGATTGGCGGGGTGAAGGAAAAGATGATCGCCTCGAAACGGGCCAAGGTGCAGGAGGTTATTCTGCCAAAGGATAATCAGGAAGATTTCGAGATGCTCCCTGAGCACATCAAGGCAGGCATTACCCCGCACTTTGTTTCGACCTTTGATGAGGTGAAACGTATCTGTTTTAAACAGGCGAGTTGATGTATTCGCAAAGGAAGCCAAGAAAAAATGGAGCGGGAAACGAGATTCGAACTCGCGACGTCAACCTTGGCAAGGTTGCACTCTACCACTGAGTTATTCCCGCTCATTTGTTCGTGAAAGGAAGTGTTTTTTAGCAGAACGGCCCGGCGAAGTCAATATTTTTTTGCTCTTTTCTTCGCTCATTGAACAGTTCCTGCACTCGCAGCCCATATTTCTGCGGGTGCAGAACAGCTGTTCAGACTATTCCGGCAGCAGATCGTAATAGTAGGTAAGAATATCCGTCCGGGTAACAATACCGATCACCTTGTTGTTTTCAACCACGGGAAGATAGCCGACATCGTTTTCAATCATCAACCCGGCGGCAATCGAAGGGGAGACACCCGGTTCGATGGTAATAATGTTTCTGGACATGAAGGCTTTCACCGGGCTGTCCCAATGCTCTTCTTTTTTAACCCGTTTGAGATCCCATAGGACAATTATACCATGGATTGTATCATCTTCCATGACCATGATGCCTCGAATCTTTTTCTTGGCCATCAAGTTCTGCACGTCTCGCATGGGCGTCGCCGGGGGAACGGAGATGACCGGAAAGGACATGATATCGGAGATGCGGATGCTTTCCGTTTTGTCGGCCGTAAGTCCGACGACGATATGTTCCTTGATCTGCTGCGCCGACATGGCGCTGGTTTTTACCGTTGCCGAACCGGCTCCGGCATGTCCGCCGCCACCGAGGCCGGCCAGCGCCGCGCCGATATGGATTTTTTCCGTACCGCTCCGGCCAATGATGGTATTCCTGTTGTCACTGGTGAAAATCACAAAAAGAGCATCGACATTGACAATCTTCCGGTACATGTTCACGATTGACGCCAGGTCGGTTACTTTTTTGTCAAGACCGATACAGTTGAAGCCGATGGTGTAACCGTTGATGGTAACTTTTTCCGTCTCTTTCATCATCTCAAAGAGAATTTCCTTTTGGTTCTCTTCGTAAGGCGGGTTGAGGAAGAACGCGGCAACATTGAGATCCGCTCGGTTCTCGAGGAGATAGGCCGCAGCCCGGGCATCTTCCCCAGTCGTTGAAGGGTAGGAGAGATGCCCCGTGTCCTCGTAGAGCCCGATGAGCATGACGGTGGAGTCGAGCGGGTTGAGTGTCATGCCGCGCCTCTGCATTTCACGAACGAGCAGGGTCACCGTCGAGCCGATCTGTTCTCTGCAGGACCAGGACGACTTGATGTCGCCGCTCCCCATCATATGGTGGTCCCAGAGATCAATCTCCAGGTCGTTCCGGCCGGCCAGTTTTTCCAGTCGATCGAGCCGCTGCCACTGGTTGGTATCAACGACGATCAGTTTTTTTACCTCATCGTGGGGTACCTCATGGGGCAGGATGAGGTTGAAGGCCGTCTTGTGGGTTGAGAGAAATTGCTCGACATTCTTGTTGGTCATTTTCGGGACCACGCCGACGCAGCCGGGGTAGAGGAGGGTTGCGGCAATAACCGAGGCCAGGCCGTCGAAGTCGGTGTTTTTATGGGTCGTTGCAATGAGCATTAGTTAAAGAGACCAAAGGTGATAGGGTTCTTGCCTGCAATTATTGGAGGTTGTAGACCGGGCGCGGCGATGGATCGAGGTAATAGCCCATCATCTGCCCGGCGAGCGCCTGGAGTGTTTCCTGGCGATTTGCCGGAGACGGGTGGGTGCTGAGGAATTGTGGCGGCCCGCTGCCGCCGACCCTGGCCATTTTCTGCCACAGTGCTGCCGCCGCACGGGGATCATAGCCGGCCCGCGCCGCCAGTTCTATACCCATCCGGTCTGCTTCGCTTTCGGAGGTTCTGCTGTTCGGCAGGGTGATGGCTGTGGCCGCGGCCAGGGAGGTGCCGCTCAGGACGGCACCTTTGTATTGATTATCTCCAGCGGCAATGGCCACCCCGGACAGGCCAAGCTGGGTGGCCAGAGCAATGGACATTCGTTCCGCGGTATGATTGGCCAGCGCGTGGGAGATTTCATGGCCCATGACCTGGGCGATCTCGTCGTCGGTGGCCTGCAGCTTATCGATCAGTCCGGTATAAATCGCCATCTTGCCTCCGGCCATACACCAGGCATTGACCATTTCCGGATCATCAATGACCTTGATACTCCATTGCCAGTTCCGTGTATGCGGATAAAGTTGTATCGCCTGGGCGATAATCCGACCGGTAATGAGCCTGATCCGTTTCGAGGTTGTCGGGTTGGAGTCGACCTTGCCCTCTTTTTCCAGCGGCAAAAGGGTTTGCACATATGCCTCGCGGGAAGAGCTGATGGCCTGTTCGGGGGAAACGAGCATCAGTTGTGATCTCCCCGTGGGGCTGGTGGCGCAGGCCGACAGGGTCAGCAGAACTAGGAGTATGAACAGTTTTTTCATGGGGTCGCCCTTGGGTGAAAATATTCTGGTCAGGTGTATTATGTCAGGAAACGGATCCGTCTAACAAGGAAAATATAAGACCTGATGGTCATAAACGACAAAATTATTTTCAAAAAACGAAACTGTTCAGGTCCTTTTAATATAATCTGATTTTGTCGGAACTAACTGCTTTTTCTATGGTCATATTCTTGGCATGAAGGAAGCAATCAGATGCCAAGGTCGACTCATCCCAAAATGAGATCTCTGCTGGTTACGCAATGTGACTCAAGATCATCCGGACTGGAGTCGACATAAAATAACCAAGCGTATTTGCAGTCAATGGGGATGGTATACCCATTCCGGTCAACCAAAAACCTTTGCTGCTCGAAGTATGATCGACAAGCTTGAGCAACGAGGCCTTCTTGGCCCGCCGCCGATCCGTGTTTCTTTTAGGCGCAAGCCACGACTGGCTTTTCCAGACGGATTTATTGTTCCTGATCTGAAATTGATCGATCAACCTCTTGCAAAACTTACCCTATTATCTCTCCAGATCCCAACCTCAAATTCCTATGAACAGTATTGTGTGGGGTATTATCTCCGCCGTCATCACTATCTTGGATTTAACCGAGCCGTAGGCGAAAATATAAAATACCTGGTTCGTGATCGATCCGGCCAAGGTCTTGCCTGTCTTCTCTTCGGTTCTGCGGCCTGGAAGACAGCACCTCGGGATGCTTTTATCGGATGGGATAAAGAAACACGTAAAGCAAACATCAACTTTCTCACCAATAATACACGGTTTCTCATTCTACCCAAGTACGCGTTCCCTTTCTCGCCAGCCATATCCTTGGCGGCATCATGCGTCGCATCCAGCAGGATTGGACCAACAAATACGCCGATCCGATCCACATGGTGGACTTTTGTGGAATGCAATCTCTTCAACAGTGTCTGCTACAAAGCTGCCAACTCGGCCTGACCTCGGGTCGCGGCAAATACAACAGGACCAAAAAACAACTGACCTCCGTCAAAGCCATTACGGCTACCCCTTGTCCCGCGATTACCGCCAGGGGCTCTGTCATGGATAGACAGGAAGCCGAACGAATCTACGAGGCCGGCCGGGTGGCAGTGATTGCAGCCCTGCTGACGATGGATGCCCGCATTAAGGAAATGGAGCAGGTCATTGCCCGACTGACCATAAACTCATCTAACTCCTCCCGTCCGCCATCCTCCGACCCACCCGGCCTGAAAAAAAAAGCCCAAAACCAGCAAAAAGCCGGGTAAACGCCGTCAGGGCGGCCAACCGGGCCATAAAGGCAAGAAACGGCAATTACTGCCCGCCGAGGAGATGGATGCCATCCACGATATTTTCCCGCTCAACTGCGAGCACTGCCGGCAACCGCTTGCGCAAGGCTTGCTTGACCCTGCGCGACAACCCTTGCGACATCAGGTCCAGACCTCGTAAACGGAGGGTAATTCCAGTTTCATAACTATTTGATATTAGGTAATATAACATGTAAGTTGGACATGCAGAGTTCGGATATTTGCTGATTTTTCTGCATTATTACCGCAAAATGAAGCATTTTTTGTTCTATAATTG
>CAMBBS010000001.1 GCA_945863875.1 Desulfopila aestuarii DSM 18488 | reverse complement strand
CCAGAAATGCTGCCCAACAAAATTCGTTTTTCGTCCTTGAAAATTCCGTCCGATTTGAATCGCACTTTTGCCTTTGATAAAACCAACAACCTGAGATACCGAATGTTCGGGGGGGAATGGAGATCAAAATGTGGACATGATCAGGCATCCGATGCCCTTCAACCGCCTTACATTCCTTTGGCATTGCCAAATCTGGAAATATCTCTCCAAGGTATTTCCTGAGATCTTCAAATATTGCCTTTTTACGGCACTTCGGAATCCACACAATGTGGTACTTGCAATTCCCACTTCGTGTGGCGTAAACTTTCTGCGTCGTACATGGGAAGTCTCCTTTTCTTGAACTTTGAGCGGTATAGAACTTTGAGACTTCCCTTTTATTGCCGTAATTGTCAAACTTTAGCAGTCCACCGGCAGAGCCGCTGGTTTACCTGTTGTTTATTAATGCGTCTAATGATGGGATTAAAACGAACCCAGATGGCTTTAGAGAAATGTTAGAATACGACGCTATATCCATAAAAAACTGTAATCTGTCAGGAATAACTAGTCCTGTAAAGATCATTAAAGGAAGAATACGCACTCACGATATCTCCTATATCAGGAAAAAAGAGGAGGACGTAATGGTGGTATGGTCAAAACTATGGAGGATCTTCGCCGCACCCCAAGAGGAGCGGCCAAGCTACGAATATGAAGGAATAGGCCAAGGCGTCTTGTCCTACTTCTCGACGGAACAAATAACGACAGGAAATCTGAGACAAACATCCATAAACTTGAGTACCTGGTTGCCGAGTCGGGCGATGGCTGGAGGCAACACACCAAGTATTTCAAGGGTGTTGGGGTTAAATGGCACGAAAAGGCCAGGGGGAGACGTATCTTTGGCCGTTATATGTCCCGCCAAGCCAGGGATGCTTACAAGTTCTTGAAGGATAACTATCACGAAGGGGACGATGTGTTCGTTTTCGGTTTCAGCCGGGGCGCTTTTGCTGCACATATACTCGTGGGTTTCTGTGAGTGGTGCGGCTTAATAAAACCTGGAGCGGATTTGTCGATTGACACTCTCTTTAAGCGCTACCTTGACGCGACGAGAAAAGCTCAGGAAGACAATGTGGAGGAGGCAGAGAGTCGGCGAGAATTACTCAAAATGCGCGAGGGTGGAATGAATCTGTCAGCCCAATCAACGAAATTACTCGGCGGTACAACAGAAGTGCCGATCAAGTTTTTTGGGGTGTTCGATACAGTGCGAGCAGCCGGGCTTGAGGCGCTACTTCCTCATCTGTGGCGTGATGACGAGCAAGAAAGTGATGTCAGCCGTTGGCATCCCCGCCTCTTAGTTAGTGCGACAGTCCGCTGTTTGTTCGGTGAAACCCTGCAGGAGAATAATATCAGTCACCAGGGTACACTCGTCTGCAGGTATACCCGACACCTGCCAGAGATCGTCGAATCTGCATTCCAAGCCTTGGCGGTTGATGAACATCGCGCCCCATTTGCCGAGCGGGTTTGGATTGTGCCCAAGAACGGATATTGCCCAAAACGCACAGAACAGCGCTGGTTTATAGGTGCCCACTCAAATGTTGGAGGTGGGTACAAAAACAATGAGTTACACCTTACTCCGCTGCGCTGGATGATGGCTAAAGCCGATCGCGCTGGGTTACGTTTCAAGGAGGACATAGATAGCGAAGTTGAACCGCGGAAGGGACTCATAAGGGATTCGTTTAGCGAGTTTTTTTACGGGATCTTTAAGCGTTTTCACGAGCGCCGCTATCGTCCGATCATGGCTACCAGAGTGGGGACTAGTGACGACAAGCCGAAGTTGGGTGAAGAGCACCGCGTCAACGAGACGATTGATGAATCCGTCCTTCGCTTGGCTTCTTCAGGATCCAAATACTCGCCCTGTAATCTGCGGAAGACGCTTGAGGCGCTATCAGAATCCGATGGTGAGCACCGAGATCTCGCTCGAAAGGCGCTCAAAGAATACCCACGTAGATCACTTGGGTTCCCTCCCCATCACGCCGGGTAAAACAGAAGAGTGGAGGCAGTGAGGCCTCGAATTGATCGGACCGAGACGAGTAGGCTCTGTGCCTGGGAACGGCCCTCGAGGTCAACAATAAACATTTTTAAAAAATTCTCCTGAATATGGAACATTATCTAACAATTTGCCTTTCAATTTCAGTCCGAGAACTTTAGAGATAAAATTTATTATACAGACCTCGTAAATGGAGGATGAAAATCAACCATTTTTTTGGACATTTTTCATCGGCTCTTCACCGACCTCAACTACAAGCCATTTGCCGGTTGGGGTGCGTGCCCCGAGAATTGTCAGTTTGCGGGCATTCCAGACAGAAGCGGTCATAAAATCAAACAGGTATTTCCCTTCATCGTCAACCCGCTGGATCGATTGGTAATCCTCTAGATCGCTTCCAACCAATTTAAAACCGGGATGATAATGGAATGGGTGGCGATCATGGAGATGTCGCAAAACCATAACCATCTCCCCACCAGGCCAGCGCGCATCTGACAGCGAAAAAAATCCTCCAGTAAAAACCGTGCCAGCCGTTGCCGGGCCGCGCTGTACAACCACTCCCGGACCTCAGGCCTGCACGGAATCCGCTTTCTCCCCAGCAGAATGCCGGCTTCGCGCAACCGCACATTTTCCAACTGCTCGATGGAGCCGATATTGCCTGCCGCCATCAAGACAGAGACCATGAGGAAGGAGAAGGCAAGCTTGACTTGCTTGGCCCCATGCTCCTGGCGCTGTTGTGCCCGGATCTTTGCAACCTCTGCAGACCTGTTGCCACGGTTGCGCTCCGGCTGATGCAACTGGCGCTGCTGGCGCTTGCTTTTGCTCGCCTCCGGATTGTCGCCCTGGATCACCCCTTCCGGACCGAAATGCTTCTTGATGTCAATTTGGTTATGGATACCTGAGCGTCCAATTTTCTTGCGGAATAACGTCGGTTGGGTATTCTGACCACCTCGTTAAGCTCTGATTTACGAGGTCTGAAGTTGGAGAAATGTTCCGATTAGAGGGGGATTAAGACGTAATCTATAACGCTCAGCTACATTCATCCACTCTCGCTGTGATAAATTAGTGAGTCCTCAGCTGGTGGCACCGAGAGATTCATGAACAACGAGTTGAATATAAAGAATAAATCGCTCAATTGCTCCAATCTGGCCAGGATAGCTTCCCATGCCAGAAAGGACATCGGTCTTCACCAGGCGGTGGAGGAGCCTCGCCGGCGCTCCCAGACCTTCGATCTTCTGCCCAAGGCCATGCGCATCGCGTTGCCTGGTGGTGGTAACGGCCTCAACGATGACGGCACCCCTGAGGTCATGGCCAGCATCCGTCAAGGCGTTGCCCGGTTCCGGGAAGAGCTCGAACAGGATCCCAAATTTACAGCGGATCGACTCAGCCCAAAAATGGCCGAACAGATCGACAAATACGGGGATACGCTCTTCGCCGAGCCCATCGAGGTAATGACTCCCCAGGGCAAGGCCCTCATCTCTCCCCAGCGCACCAACAATATCCTCGAGCAGTTCTTTCGAGGTGTGCGCAGGGGGCACCGCCGGAAAACCGGCAACAATTCCATGCACCGGGTGCTGCAAACAATGCTCGCCGATCCCCCTCTGGTCAAGAACCTCGACAACCCCGCATATATGGAAATCCTTCTTGACGGCAAAGAAAACCTCGTAGAGCTATTCGCTGAACTGGGACCATCTGGGATCACCAATGCTGCAGCTGAATCGCAGACCGAAACCGATCGACTGCTGCCTGGCTTTCGCGCGCTCATCAACCAACGCTGCCCAAACAGGTGGCTCAATTATTAACCAGGCACCTGGAACGGAGCAAATCCAACTGAATTTTGTTGCAATAGAAAAAAAATATACCCCGCCAAGGGCAACGCCTTCTCGGTTTCGGCATATTCGTATGACTGGGTTACTTCTTATGGTGGCTGGCTTTGAGACGTTCAAGGATCTGTGACAGACCGCGGACTATGCGGTCCAGTTCGGCGATGTCGTCAGGCGTGGAAGATATGGATGGAGGTTCTTTTCGGGTTGGAATCGGTTCCTCATCAAGGCTTTGAGAGATCAACCCGGAGGGGATTTCATGAACCGCAACAGGCCCTTTGCCAGGCACTCGGTCAGATTTCAGGGGGATGAGTATTTTCCGGGGAGCAGTTTCTCTTTCGGGTGATGGTAATCGGCCGTAACGCTTAATCAGAAAGTTGACGCTTTCGACAAAGTTCATGCGCTTTACGATCAAGCAAAGGTCGACGGCGTTGAAGTTCCGGTTACAGTGAAAGCACCTCGATAGATTGGTCTCGGCTTTGACCGCCGTGTGGTGACCGGCGCACAAGGGGCAGCTGAGCCTGAAGACGCCTTCGACCGTTTCCGAGGGAATAGCGAGCAGGGTTTCGATCAACCTGGCGGATAGGGATATGGTTGCGTGCTTTATGCAATTGTTTATCGCTGAATCGCCGGCTCATCAGGAGATCAATTTGGGGCGCAGACTGCCGCAGTTTTTCATGTTGGCGATGTGACTGAGCTCTGTCAGCCGATCGATCAGGGCCGCTGTCAAATGATCGTTTTTAAGGAAAGAGGGCCATTGCTCAAAGCCGAGGTTCGATGTGATCAGGCTTGATTTTTTCTTGTGTCGTTTTTGCATGAGGGTAAAAAAAGTCCTGCTTGCACCGGCTCAAGCTCGATATAACCCAGCTCATCTTGTGTAAAGTTGAATGTTATGTGAAGTTGAATGTTATGTGAAGTTGAACCTTGAAATCCTTTATTTATACAGACCTCGTAAAAACCGAAAACCTGACTGGCCGTAACTGGTTGATAATGCAACACATGACATGAAAATTGGACAATCCAAGTCAAGAAAACAGGTGAATTTGGTCATTTTTGCTGGAATGCGATACATTTTGATTTAACGAGAGCTTAAAATGTGTCCATTGATTTTACCTATTGTACAGTACTGCTTCAGCCTGGGTTGTTTAGGCTGTCTGTACGCATATGCGCCGGGCTGTTGCCGGAACACTCGCTGCTGATCTTGCCTGAGCTTCAGTCTCTCTTTTCCATAAACTTTGAACCATATCGGCGTCTCCTCTTTTATCGATCGACGATGTCAACGTTTCGAAACGATGCAGAAGTGAGGAGCCGCTTGTGGTGGTCATGGTGCGTTCCACACACGGGAAAAAACGTCACGGCATCGGCCGGCATTATCGTATCGACATCACTCGGGATGCAACCGGCGATAAAGTTTTGGCGCTGTCTTGGAAAAAAAATCCCGGTTGCCGGGACGATGGTGACCCATCCTGGGGTCTACGGCCTGAGACCCAATGAGCTCTGACCGGGGATGCAAGGAAGATCGGCCTGCTTACATCGCACCATGCTCATACCAGAATTTCGCGGCATGTTTCCCGTCCGCATCTTTAAAGAGACAGATTACCCCCCATTTTCCTGGTTCATCAATGGTGAAATTGGCGGCGAAGACCCCGCTGCCGGAGTCTTGCAGATCGGCAAGCTGCTCTTTTCCCGACGGGGCAATGAGTTTGACCTTGCCGACTGCCTCCACGACCTTTTCGTTATTTTTCAAAAACGAGGCCATGATATGATGGGTCCGTCCCTCGGGATCGGTCATCTGCATAGCGGCCAGTTCCATGATCTGGAATTCGGCATGGATTCCGTCCACCATTACCATCTGTTTGAAGGTTCCGCCGTCCATACGCGCGCCGTGATCCCTCGATTCCATCTTGGCCGGATTATCTGCCGGCCGGACGTCATGCCGGGTATGATTTTGGCTGTTGTTATCCATGGCCATCACGTTGCCGATGAGAAAAAAACTACCCAGAGCAAACAGCGTTATTCTTTTTTTCATGATTTTCACCTTTTTTTGTTTTTTATAATGAAGAGGCGCACCTCCATGCCTACCCACGGGGAGCACGAGCATCTCCCGGTTCTTTTGCTGTTTTGCCCGCCCCCTCTTCGGTTTCGGGCGGGTTCATGGGCAGGCCAATGCCCTTCCAGATGCCGTAAATCGCCGGAACCACGACGAGGGTCAGGACGGTCGCACTGACCATGCCGCCAACCATGGGGGTGGCAATCCGTTTCATCACCTCGGACCCCGTGCCGCTGCTCCACATAATCGGCAGAAGGCCGGCCATCGTCGCCACAACCGTCATCATCTTCGGCCGAACCCGGAGTGCCGCGCCGTGCTCAATGGCCATGTTCAGATGCAGTCTGCAGAAGGAATCGCCGTATTTTTTTCGATGGTCCCGATAGGAAATATCGAGATAGATGAGCATCACCACCCCGGTCTCCGCCGCCACCCCGGCCAGGGCAATAAAGCCGACGGCCACGGCGACGCTCATGTTATAGGCCATATAATCCATCAGCCACAACCCCCCGGTCAGGGCAAAGGGAACAGACAACATGACCATAAGGCTCTCGGTAATATTCTTAAAATTGAGATAGAGGAGCAGGAAGATGATAATCAGGGTGGCCGGCACGACGATTTTCATTTTCTGCTGCGCCCGGACCATATATTCATACTGCCCGGACCAGACGATACTGTACCCCGCCGGCAGATCGACCTTCTCGGCGACAGCCTGCTGCGCCCGCCTGACATACCCGCCGACATCACCTCCGGTTATATCCACATAGACCCAGGCATTTTTCCGCGCGTTTTCGCTTTTGATCGACGGAGCGCCCCTGTGGATATCGATCTGTGCCACCTGGGTAATCGGAATCTGAGCCCCGCTCGGCGTCGGAATAAGGATGCGCTTGAGTTTTTCCGGCGTGTCGCGCAATTCCGAGCCGTACCGCAGGTTGACCGGATACCGTTCCAGCCCCTCGACTGTCGAGGTGACATTCATGCCGCCGATGGCGGTGATGATGACATCCTGCACATCGCCGACGGTCAGGCCGTAGCGGGCGGCCTCCTGCCGATTTATTTTATAATCGAGAAAATTACCGCCGGTGACCCGCTCGGCATAGACACTCGCCGTTCCCGGAACCTCGCCGATGACCGCCTCGACCTGCTCACCGATCTCGGAGAGAATCTGCAGGTCATCGCCCATCAGCTTCAGACCGACCGGGGTTTTGATCCCTGTTGAGAGCATGTCGATCCGGGTCTTGATCGGCATCGTCCAGGCGTTGGTCAGCCCGGGAAACTGAATGGCTTTGTCCATCTCATCGATCAGTTTCTGGGTGGTCATGCCGGCACGCCACCGTGACTGCGGCTTCAGGGTGATGGTCGTTTCCAGCATCGACAGTGGCGCCGGATCGGTTGCCGTCTCGGCCCGTCCGGCTTTGCCGGTCACATTATCGACTTCCGGAAAGGATTTGATAATCCTGTCCGTCTGCTGCAACAGCTCACGGGCCTTGGTGATGGAGATACCCGGCAGGGTTGTCGGCATATAGAGAAGATTTCCCTCATCGAGAGGCGGCATGAACTCCGTCCCCATCCGGCTGTAGGGAATCCAGGCCGCGGCCAGTGCCGCAACGGCGAGCAGCACCACGAGCAGTTTGGCCTTCAGGACCAGTTTGATGATCGGGTGATAGATCCAGATAAGAAAACGGTTAACCGGATTCCTGTGTTCCGGCATAATTTTGCCGCGAATCATATAACCCATGAGCACCGGTACCAGGGTGACGGCCAGCAATGCAGCGCCCATCATGGCATAGGTTTTGGTGTAGGCCAGCGGCCGAAACATTCGTCCTTCCTGGGCCTCCAGGGTAAATACCGGCAAGAAGGAGACGGCAATGATCAGCAGTGAGAAAAACAGGGGCGGACCGACCTCCACCGAGGCCTCGCGGATGATCTCCCAGTGGTCTTTCTTGCCCTTATCCTGTTCCAGATGCTTATGGACGTTTTCCACCATGACGATGGCCGCATCGACCATGACGCCGATGGCAATGGCGATGCCGCCGAGGCTCATGATATTGGCGTTGATCCCCTGTCGTTCCATGATGACAAAAGAAACCAGTACCCCGATCGGCAGGCTAATAATGCCGACCAGGGCACTGCGCAGATGCAAGAGAAAGACAATGCACACCAGGCCAACGATGAGAATCTCTTCCACCAGGGTGCGTTTGAGGTTATCGATGGCGCGCAGGATCAGCTCCGAGCGGTCATACACCGGCCGAATGGATACTCCTTCCGGCAGGCCGGACGTCATCTGCTCAAGTCGTTCCTTGACTTTATCAATCACCGCCAGGGCGTTCTCGCCGTAGCGCATGACGATGATCCCGCCAACCGCCTCCCCGTTCCCGTTATAGTCGAGCAGTCCACGCCGCAGTTCGGGGCCGATAACCACCCGGGCCACATTTCTCAATAGAACGGGGGTCCCCCGGTCGACACTGAGCGGGATATTTTCCAGATCCGCCGTGGATTGTATATAGCCGAGTCCCCGGACCATAAACTCGGTCTCGCCCATCTCCACCAGCCGTCCGCCAACATCGTTATTGGAGCGCTGGATGGCTGCACGTATCTTCTGCAGGGGAATATTATAGGCCAGCAGTTTATTGGGGTCGACAATCACCTGGTACTGTTTGACAAAACCGCCGATCGACGCCACCTCGGAAACCCCGGGAATACTGGTCAGTTCATAGCGCAGAAACCAGTCCTGGATGGAGCGCAGCTGCTGCAGATCGTGGCGGTCGCTTTCCACCAGGTACTGAAAGACCCAGCCGACGCCGGTGGCATCCGGCCCAAGATTCGGCGAAACGCCGCCGGGCAGCCTGCCGGCCATCGAGCTCAGCGCCTCCAGCACCCGGCTTCTCGCCCAATACATATCCGTGCCGTCTTCAAAGATGACATAGGTAAAACTCATGCCGAAAAAGGAATAGCCGCGGACCACCTTGGCAAAGGGAACCGCCAGCATGGCCGTCGTCAGCGGATAGGTGACCTGGTCCTCGACCACCTGGGGGGCCTGCCCGGCATATTCGGTAAAGATGATCACCTGGACATCGGACAGATCCGGGATCGCATCGAGCGGGATTTTCATCATAGCGATGATTCCAGCCGCCACGACAAAGACGGTCAGCAGCAGGACCAGAAGTTTATTGCGCAGGGAATATTCAATTATTGCCTTGATCATAACGGTTCTCTCCTGTCAGGCGTGCCGCGATCAGTTATCCATCGTCATATCACCCATGTCAAGATCCTCCGCCGAGAGTTCCGCGGACGGTCCCGTTCGGGCTTCGAGCATTTTCTGGATCGCCTCGCGCAGGCGGGATTCGGAATCGAACATAAACTGGGCCGAGGTGACGATACTGTCGCCTTCCTGCAATCCTTCCAGCACCTGAAACGTGCTGTTCTCCCCCTCCAGCCCCAGCGTTACCGGCCGCGGTTCAAATTTGCCCGCGCCCTGCGCAACAAAGACCACCTTGCGCAGGCCGGAATCGATCACCGCTTGCTGGGGAATAACCAGCGCCGCCGGATCAATCAGCGATTCAATAAACACATTGGCGTACATATCCGGCTTCAGCAGCCCCTGCTGGTTATCAAAGGCCAGCCGCAGCTTCACCGTACGCGTCTTGGGATTGAGAAAAGGATAGATAAAAAGAACGGTACCCTGGAGCCGTTTACCGGGCAGATAGGACAGCTCCATGCCGGCGGGCATCCCTTTTCGAATAAAGGGCAGCTCGTATTCGTACACCTCGACATCGACCCAGACCCTGGAGAGATCGGCTATCTCATATTGGTGCATGCCGGCCTTGACAAAATGGCCGGCAACGGCATCCTTTTTAATGACCACACCGTTTGCCGGAGAATAGATGGTCAGATTTTTCCGTACCTCGCCCTTTTTCTCGAGCTGCCTGATCTGCTCGTTTTCAAGATCCCAGTACTGCAGACGCTGCCGGGCGGCCCCAAGCAGCCTGGCGGCATTTTCCCGCACACTTGGATAGGTGCTGTCCGTGAGGCTTTTCGCCTGCGCACGGGCAAGCAGATATTCTTCCTGGGCGGTGACCAGTTCCGGACTGTAAATCTCAAAGAGGGGTTGCCCTTTACCGACGCTTTCGCCGACGAAATCGACATACAACTTGTCGATCCAGCCGTCGAATTTAAGATTGACGGCATAAATCCTCGTCTCATCGTAGGTCACCGTGCCCAGGGCCCGGATCGATTTCTTCAGTTCCATCCGTTGCACCGCAGCCGTGCGCACGCCCATATTCTGCACGGTTACCGGATCGATTTTAATAGTCGATCCGGGCAGCTTCTCGCCATCTTCCTCCTCATACACCGGGATCAGGTCCATACCCATGGGGGATTTTCCCGGCTCATTGCGGATATAGGCAGGATCCATGGGCGCGGCCCAGTACCTGATGACTTTGCCTGTTTTCGGATCGACATCACCGGCCTTCAGCCCTGGGGCGGTCTCCGCCAGCATTGCCGAAAAAAGAAGACTGGCGAAAATCAATGCCGCGATTATGTTTTTCATTGCACCCCCTCCAGAGAAGACAGCGTCGTGCCGATCAGCTCTTCCAGCTCCGCCACTTTCCTATAGAGCTGATACTTGTAGTTTTCCGCCTTCAGTTCAATGCGCAACAGCCGAATCCGGGCAGAAAGCATGGTGTTGAACTCGATTTTACCAACCGAGTAGGCGGCCAGGGAGGCATCGGCCAGATGGGCCGCCTGCAGGGAAAGGGCTTCACGAAACAACCGGTGATTTTCTCTTGCCCCGTCAATTTCCGCCAGCAGCTGGTCAATTGTATGGGGCAGAGTCTGCCTGAACCCGAGCAGCGACTTTTGCGCGGCGAGGAGGCGCTTTTCAGCGGCGGCGAGTTGACTGTCCTGACGTTTGGACTGCCAGAGGGGCACGGTTATACCGACCGTCGCCGAGAAAAAATCGGGGCGGTCGTCACGCTGGCCATAGCCAAGGCGCAGATCAAAATCCGGCAGATAACCCTTCTCCGCCAGCTGGACATCGACTCTGGCCCGGTCGATCGCCGTCTTTCTCGCCTGAAGAAGCGGATTCAACTGTAATGCGACCCGGCCAAGTAACTCACGGTGTGGAATTTCACCAAGGTCGTCAAGGACCATCGGGCCATCCTCCGCGAAAAAATCGTTTCTGTTGAGAAGAAGGCCGATCCCCGCACGAACGACCCGTTCACGGCTCGCCAGAGTGACCCCTTCGTCGATGAGCTCGGAGTGCTGTACCTGGCCGGCGAGAATATCCTGCTGCAGCCCCTTGCCGGTGGCGTATCTGGTCTCGGCGACTCGAAGTACCTGGGTAACCAGGGTTTTCAGGCTCTCGTTCGTCTGAAGACTTTTGCGGATAAAGCCAAGGTCATACCAGGCCCCGGCCAGGCTCCGGGCTATCTCCAGCCGCCTCACCTGCACCTGAAAGTCCGCTTCAACGGCTTTTAATTCACTGACCTGCTGACGAAGAGTGAGGGTGCCGAACCAGGGAAACCTCTGCGAGGCAAACAGCTGTTTCTGCGTCATCGGTTCCAGGTCAAAATCAACCGTGTCAACCGGAACATTCAGCAGGGCAACGCCGACCACCGGATCCGGCAGGGAACCGGCAAAAGGCGCCTCGGCCAAAAGCGCCTCGGCATTCGCCTCCATACTGAGGAGTTCCTGGTTATTGCGGTATGCCTCGTCGATAAGGCCGGGTAGTCTCGACGGTTCACCAGCCGCACAGACGCTGGACAGGGTGGTTACCAGGAGAAAAACAGTGGCCATGAACCCTCTGTGCAAAAACAATGCAGAGGCATTTTTTTCCGCCTTCAAGACGCGGCGCACGCTGTGGAAACAGAGCTGTCGATTCGATATCATATTCATATTCTCTCACACCCTCCGACACGGCATCGTGCGGGAAAAATGAGATTACACCAGGAGGTTGATCGAAAGATCAAACCGATAAAGGAAGGAAGTGTATCAAAGAAAAACCACAGGCCATGCCGGGCTTCAATACCTTTCTCCAGGGCCATGGTCACTGGCCGATTCATCCACATTGTGGATTGTTTCAGACCAGCAATGCCTTGCAGAAGGTATCAAATGAGAAGGGCACAATGTTGAATATATGCAGGTGGGGACGGTAGTCGGGGAGGTGGACGGCCTGTGCGACAGGCACCGAGTAATGCTACCGGCATGGGTTGATAAAAAGATGCAGGTGGCACCGTGGCCAAAAATGCCGCAGGTGAGACGGGGGAACCAAGGGCAACTTTCGGCGGAACCAGTGAACCGTGACAGGCTGCCGGTGTACAACAACCGGCCTCGGCACGCCTGTTCCTGTCCGAGTGCACATGCACTTCGCCGGTTGCCACGGCGTCGGCCGCCGCATGCGTGCATTGGCAGGTCACCATGTTCATGGTGCCAGCTGCCAGCTCATCGGTGCAGCAGGGCCGATCCGTCATCTGCGCGGAAATCAAACCGGCAGTCAGAAGACCAAATAAGAAAACAATAATGGTAGAATAAAATATTCGCATAGCCTCACCTTGCTTACTACTATACAACACATACCACAAAGTAGCAACAACACGCCGTGGCAATTCTATGAGAAATGATTACAATGGACACAATGAACAATTAGCTGTTTTACTCTGGAGAAAGAAATGGAACGTCTGAAAATTAAAGGAATGAGTTGTCAGCATTGCGTCGGTTCAGTGAAAAAAGCCCTGGAAGACATTGCTGGTCTGTCGCAGGTCACCGTCAAACTTGATGCGGGGGAAGCCACCTTTGAAAACAGCAATGTTCCCCGCGAGGAGATCAAGGCGGCCATCAGTAACATCGGTTTTGAACCGGGGGAATAGGTCTTCAGCAATGAGCCATCACCAGGCCGACACTGCCGCCATTAACCTTTATGGCAATATTTCAATGGCTAAGTAACTCATTAGCCAGTGTTTTAAACCCTTCGTCAGCGTCGTTCAGCGCCTTTTGCAAAAAAGCCTGGGCAGCCGGGTCGTCTTTTCTCTGTCCTAATGCCAACAGGGCTATCTTGCGGATTTCCTGATCAGATTCATCTCCGATCACCTGCATGAGAATTTGCGTCGATTGGGCATTCTGAATTGAGGCGATGCCGTTTACCAGTAATTGACGGACCTCTCTGTCCTCATTTCCAAGATATGACGCCATTGCACTCACAGATTCGTCATCACCCTTTACAGCCAGTTGCTGAATAGCCTGCCGCTGCTGCGATATATCTGCAAACGGATCATTCAACACCTCCTCCGAAGAGACGCCTTCCTCCTCAGCCATTTCCGGCTGTTCCAAAGGATCCCCGTGGGGTGCCGCCGTGTCATCGGTGGGGCCAAGTGATGCCGGTGCCGGTCCGGCGGGAGAGCTGCGCACGGGTTTGGCAATCGTACTGCGGCTGAGAACCCATATTTCAGTGATGTGCCTGGCCTCCTCCTGTTTTGACGACCCTGGAGTCGCTTCCGTCACCACCGACAAGGATTGATTGACGGTCAACAGGCGGAGACATTTATCCAATGGAAGATCGGCAAACGACAGGGTAAGGTGTTCATCGGCATCACCGTGAAAATGCACTTTAAAGCCAAACTCCTGTTTTATCCGCTGCACCACCTCAACAAGCGGCGCATCGACCAGTTCAGCGGAAATCAATTCGCCTTGAAAAGTGATGTGCATAACTGAAGGCGCCTCCGGGTCCGCTGTCGCGGCAACACCGGTACGGCAGCCTATCATAAGGCAAAACATGACGACGAATAAAAACCTGAAAAAAATGACGGCCGAAACCTGCGGAAAAGATCTTGTCATGTTAAGCTTTCTCCCATCCATATCACCCTCCATTATCCCCCGCAGCGTTTTACCCGCCAGCCACGCTGCTGTAACTCGTCAAAGAGCATGTCACGATGATCGCCTTGAATTTCAATGGTTCCATCCTTGATAGTACCACCGGAACCGCATCTTTTCTTTAATTCCTTTGCCAATACCGACAGTTTCGCAGCATCGAGAGGAACTCCGGAAATTATCGTCACGCCCTTGCCCTTGCGTCCCTTCGTCTCGCGCCCTACCCTGACAATCCCATCGCCTGCCGGAGCCGTTTTCTGCTGACGACAGGCACAACCGCTTACAGGTTTGGCACAGGCCGGGCAGACCCTGCCATGGGCCGTGGAGTAGACTGTTGGATTTATCTTGGATGTTGATTTCGCCATAGCAACCCTGTACAACAAGAGAAATAAGAGAGAGTATAATCAGATTTTTTTTTCTTTCCTAAAAAAATTCGAGCCTGCACCGATTCCATTGCCCGGGATATTTTTCATCGTCGCCGGGGCAAACACCATATCCGGTTTTTCCCAGACTCATAAATAATGCCACGCCGCCGCAGAGATGACGATTTCCGATGCCCTGCCTATCCCCGGCCACGATACGGGGCGACACCCTGCTCTGGAATCCACAGCCCCTTGGGCGGCTCCCCGGTCTGATAAAAAACATCAATCGGCATACCGCCTCGGGGATACCAATAGCCACCAAGGCGCAGCCATTGCGGGTGCAGGCATGCGACAAGTCGGAGAGCAATGGCAATGGTGCAATCCTCATGGAAGGCGCCATGATTACGGAACGAGCCAAGAAACAGTTTCAGGGACTTACTCTCAACCAACCATTCTCCCGGTACATAATCAATCATAATATGCGCAAAATCGGGCTGGCCGGTAAGAGGACAGAGGGATGTGAATTCCGGCGCGGTAAAACGCACCAGAAACGAGAGGCCCTGCTGTGGATTAACCACCCGCTCCAGCACGGCCTGTTCAGGGCTTTCCGGCAATTTTACCGGTGCACCCAGCTGGGTCAGGTTGGTATAGACCGCCTGCTGACTCATTTTCTTCTCCTTTATGTTGATGGTGCCATCTTCAAATCCGGCTTTTTACCAGTGTATCCATGCCAGCTCCCCGGACAGAAGGGACAGAAGACCGGACAATACCGCCGGCGGCTATACCCCGCGCCTATTGCCCCACAGCAGCACATGCAGTTGCGGCAGGACCCGTGCGGCAAACCAGGCATCGGCAAGTACCCTTTCAACAAGCCAGAGCATCCGGGCGTTGACAGTTGCCGCATCGGCGGGAAGTTCCCCTCCGCCCCCCGGCGAGGTATAATTACAAGGTTGCAAGTAAACGGGCAGATGGGAAAAACTTCGGGCAACCTCGAGGGCATAGAGATAATCGGCTTCATCAAAAATAACAAACTTCAGGGATGTCGCAGCCCCTTCACCACCCGCCGCCACGCAGTCCTGCAATTTCTGCAGATCGGTCGGCATGCCGCTGGAAGGTGGTTTCGGGCTGATCGTCAGGACGTCAAGCTCGGCAAACCATTGTTGCGCGACACTGCCCTGCGTTTCCAGGGCGAAGCTGTAGCCCGATGATTTACCGAGGGTCAGCAGGCCGCCCAACGGCTGAAGGGCGGGATTACCGCCGGAGAGTGAGACCATGAGGGGATGTCCCCCGGCGAGTGCCTGAACCTTTGCCAGGATCTCTTCTGCCGACATTTCACTCCAATCCTCTAGGTAGCGACGCTCTACGGCGTAGAGCGTATCGCACCATCTGCAGCGATAATCGCAGCCGCCGGTACGGACAAATATGGTCGGCCGGCCGATGCAGGCTCCTTCTCCCTGGATGGTGGGGCCGAAGATCTCACAGATGCAGATTTTTTCAGCCACGTTCATGGCCGATATTCCGCCCAGGTTTTCGGCGTTTCGCTTACCCGCACCGCCGTCACTTCGGGCCAGCGCCCCCGGCACCAGTCGTAGAATCGTTGCGCCAGATATTCGGCGGTGACCTGGTCGCTCCCAAAGATATCGTTGAGATGCCGATGATCAATCTCTTCATCAAGGTAGGCTTTAAAAGCGTTCAATTCGCGGTAATCGCGGACAAAACCATGGCTGTTCAACCCGTTGCAGGACAACTCAATTTCAACGACGTAATTGTGGCCGTGCAACCGGGCGCAGGGATGATCTTTGGCCAATTGGAGGAGTTGGTGCGAGGCGGAGAAGGTAAACTCCTTGGCTATGCTATACATTGCGGCAACCCCGCTGTTTTTTGCTGTTTTCGACAGCAGTTTGCCAATATTCGCCATCAAGGTATTCGGTAGGGTCAGCTACGAGAGCAAGGGCAAAGGCCTCGATGCGCTCGACACAGGTACCGCAGCGACCGCAATGGCTTGTCCCGCCCCGGTAGCAGGACCAGGTCATGTCCAACGGCACGGCCAGGCCTTGTCCTATCGAAACAATATCCGCCTTGGCCATGGAGACAAACGGCGTATACAGCTTGATGTTCGACTGACCTTCCCGCGCGTAATCCTGCATGCTTTGAAATGCCTCGATAAAGGCCGGGCGACAATCAGGGTAAATGAAATGATCTCCGCCGTGCACCGCCGCCGCCACCGCGTCCGCGCCCTGGGCCGAGGCAATGCCAAAGGCGATCGCCAGCATGATGGCATTGCGGTTCGGCACCACCGTGATCTTCATGGTCTCCTCGGCATAGTGCCCGTCGGGGACAGCTATGTCATCGGTGAGGGCAGAGCCAGAGAGCATCGCTCCGAGAGGAGATATGTCAATTACCTGATGCTTTGTACCAAGCCTGTCGGCACACTTTCCGGCGAAATCGATTTCTTTCTTGTGGCGCTGGCCGTAATCGAAGGAGAGAAGCCCGAGCAGCTCGTTCTCGGCCGCTACTTTATGGGCGAGGGTGACGGAATCTAATCCGCCGGAACAAATAACAATAGTTTTCATCTTTTCGTCCTTGTTTTATTGACCGGGTAGGTCCGCGACCGGTATGTTGTCTCAACTGCGAGGCGCATCTATAGCAATTTCAGGCGGAATCTGTAAACTCTTTTTTACCACAGCTGGAGCCATATGGTAACAATCTATGAAGATTATGCCGATGAACCGAAGGATATCTTTCTGCCCTTACCCGAAAAACTGGCCTGCGAATTCTATGCCCTTGAAATGGATAGCTATACGGCGGATATCAATTTCATCGAACCATTGCTGCCGCGGCAGGGCACCTTCCTGGAAATGGGCTGCGGCACCGGCCGTATCACCCGCCGGCTGGCAGGAAAAAAAGAGACCGATCGCTTAGTCATCGGCATGGATATATCCATACCGATGCTGCAACGGGCGAGACAACGACGACATGCGGAGGAGGGCCCGGTCCGCTACCTTTGCATGGATATGGTCCGGCCGGCTTT
Organism: Desulfopila aestuarii DSM 18488; assembly: GCA_945863875.1. Lineage (GTDB taxonomy): Bacteria > Desulfobacterota > Desulfobulbia > Desulfobulbales > Desulfocapsaceae > Desulforhopalus_A > Desulforhopalus_A aestuarii_A. The sequence continues at coordinate 258,849 of CAMBBS010000001.1, read as the reverse complement.
TGCCACCCTCTTTGAGGTAATCCTCATCCCCTACAATACCCTCAATCTGCTTGGCACAGCGGACAAAATCACCGCCTGCCTCAGCGGCTGCAGACAGCTGCTGCGGCCTGGGGGCACACTGCTCGTCCAGCTCTTTATTCCGACGGAGGACTTCATTGCGCGTAAAAAAACCTTCCAGTTCCAGATGTTTGATCGGCCGGATGGCGGCAAAATCATCAAGGAACTAGTGAAACAATACGATCCGCAGTCACAATCAGTGCGCATCGAGGAACGCTTTCGGGTCCGGCCGATGCGGGCAGACTTGGCCAAAGAAGATTGGCACGCCATCTACCGCGTGGCCGGCTTTTCTGCCGGCCGGTGGCTTGATTACTTACGAAAAAGCGGCTTTAGCCCGACGGCTGTGTATGGAGACTATTCCGGCGGCCAATATGAAAAAACCGCAAATTCTTCGATCTTTATCGCGACCCTTACCTTGTCATAAAAAAAATTGTGTTTTTTGACCTAGATCAAAGAGAGTAACAGGTTCGTTGTGTATTCTCTTGTCAACATCGATCGAGGGATGCTTTTCCCGGTTCCTCGATTGCACACGTTGTTAATCAGCTCACTTCATAACAGAAGTTTTCGAACAACGGTATTCGAACACCGAATACCAAAACTTGTCACAGGAGAATAATATGTTTTGTAATCAATGCGAGCAGACTGCCCAGGGAACCGGTTGTACCAAAATTGGTGTGTGCGGAAAATCAGCTGATGTTGCAGCACTGCAGGATCTTCTCACCTATGCCGTTCAAGGATTGTCACTGGTGGCAGTAGCAGGAAGAAAGGTTGGTCTCATCGACAATGCCATAGACCGTTTCAGCCTTGAAGCGATTTTCTCATGTCTCACCAACGTCGATTTTGATCCCCTTCGCTTCCAGAACTGGATCAACAAAACCGTCGAATTGCGCGATGCGTTACAAGTAAAGGTGCTTGCTGCCGGCGGCACTGTCGACTTTGACGCCCCCGCCGCATCATATACCCCGGCAGCAACCGTTGCAGGCCTAGTTGCCCAGGGTGAAGCACTGGACTTCATGCACAAACTTGACGACAATGAGGATCTACGTTCCCTGAAACAGATTACCGTCTACGGTCTTCGCGGCCTCGCCGCCTACGGCGATCACGCGGCCATTCTCGGCCAGGAAGACGATTCGGTCTACGCCTACGTCCATGAGACCATGGCGGAGCTGACCAAAAGCGGCCAGGGTCTCGAACAGCTGGTTGGCCTGGCGCTAAAATGCGGCGAAGTGAATCTGAAGGCCATGGAACTGCTTGATGCCGGCAATACCGGCACCTACGGTCATCCCGTCCCCACGGAAGTGCCCCTTGGCGCCAAGGCCGGCAAGGCCATCCTCATTACCGGCCACGACCTGAGGGATCTGGAATTATTACTGAAACAGACCGAAGGCAAGGGTATCAACATCTATACCCATGGGGAGATGCTGCCCTGTCACGGCTATCCTGAACTGAAGAAATACAGCCATTTCCATGGCCATTTCGGAACCGCCTGGCAGAATCAGCACAAGGAGTTTCCGGAATTCCCCGGGGCTATTCTGTTCACCACCAACTGCATCCAGAAGCCCGCCGACAGCTATAAGGCGAATGTCTTTACCACCGGTCTTGTCGGCTGGCCCGGCCTCGTGCATATCGACAACGACAAAGACTTCACCCCGGTCATCGACCGTGCCCTGGCCCTGCCCGGTTTTGCGGCGGACAGCGACAAAGGCAGCGTTCTGGTCGGCTTCGCCCGCAATACCGTTCTTGGGGTTGCCGACAAGGTGATCGACGCGGTAAAAAGCAAGGCAATCCGTCATTTCTTTCTGGTCGGCGGATGTGACGGCGCCAAGCCCGGGCGAAACTATTACACCGAGTTCGTCGAAAAAGTGCCTGCAGACTGCATGATTTTGACCCTTGCCTGCGGCAAATTCCGGTTCTTTGACAAGAAACTCGGCGATATCGGCGGCATTCCCCGCCTTCTCGACGTCGGACAATGTAACGATGCCTACTCGGCGATCCAGATTGCCGTGGCACTGGCCGGCGCCTTCGAATGTGGGGTCAATGACCTGCCGCTCTCCATGGTGTTGTCCTGGTATGAGCAGAAGGCCGTGGTTATCCTGCTGACCCTTTTCAGTCTCGGCATAAAGGATATCCGTCTCGGACCCTCGCTGCCCGCCTTTATTTCACCAAACGTGCTCAACGTTCTGGTGCAAAACTTTGCCTGTAAGCCTATCGCGGCGACACCGGACGAAGACCTCCAGGCCATCCTCGGGTAATTTTTTTCATCGATCATCCGGCATCAACGACAGGGCGTGGTATCGTAATCGATACCACGCCTTTTTTGTTTCGTCCTGTCTGTCCCACCGCTTTGACGGCACGGCCTGCAGGGAATATTTTTCCACACAAGAAAAAAGGTTATTTGACCCAGATCAAAGATTTCCCGGCCGCCTGTGCTATTATAGAGACATAGGCTGCTGATTGCCGTACCTCCAGGGCAGAAATAAAAAATCCTGCATGCGCATCAGTTACAGACGACCTCAATCATCACCGGAACGAGAGGATCAAGATATGAAAGCAGTGAGAAATATTATTCAAATAGATGAAGAATTATGCGACGGTTGCGGGCAATGTGTGCCCGATTGCGCCGAAGGTTCCTTGAAAATTATCGACGGCAAGGCCAGACTGGTCGCCGACCAACTCTGCGATGGCCTGGGCGCCTGTCTTGGTTCGTGCCCGACCGGAGCGTTGCAGGTTATCAAACGCGAAGCAGATGAATTTGACGAAGATGCGGTTGAGGCATACCTGGCGGCAGAAAAGAAACAGGCGGCCGCGCCACGGCCGGCAACGATGGATTGCGGCTGCGCTTCAACCCATATCCAGTCGTTTAAAGCCGCCCCCCCGGCCGGCGGTTCGCCTTGTCAGTCGGCCAATATGCCAATACAGATTCCGGCGAATAACGCGGGAAGCTCGGCACTGAGCCACTGGCCGGTACAGATTCGTCTCATTGCTGCCAATGCACCTTTTTTACAGAATGCCGATCTGCTCATCGCTGCAGACTGCACGGCAGTGGCGGTTCGAAATTTCCAGGAAACATACCTGGCGGGTAAAACGGTGATGATGGGCTGCCCCAAATTTGACGACGCGGAGAGTTATGTCCAGAGATTTGCTGAAATTATCAGCACCTGTAATCTCAAGAGTCTGACAATTCTGATAATGGAGGTTCCTTGCTGTTCCGCCATGAATGTCATCGTCCAGAAGGCCATCGAAAGAGCCGGCAAGGCAGTTCCGGTTGAGCAGATAACCATCTCCACCAGAGGTGAAGAGCTGTCGAGAAAGATCTGGTAAAAAGGAACAGGTTTGCAGCGCCTTCCGGCCGGGGGATTCCCGGCCGGAAAACATTATTTATCCCAGCCCAGGTGAATTCCAGCCGGCGTCTCGAATATTCGGGCACCTACCTGCTGCAGCAACTGAAAGAGCGGCCGGCCAAAATAGAAAAGCTCTGCCCTGACGTTCAACTGAAAATCGGCAATGGCCCTGTTCCGAAAGCGCAGATCAGCGCGCACCCTTTTTTCCAGCTCATTTTTTTGTTCCTCCGACAGCAGGCCAGAGTTGCTCTGCACAAAGCCTAAATCATCACAGGGACAGATACGTTCATGGTCCTTTATCACCGCAACGAGGGGATCCCCTTTCTCAAGGATATCAAAGCGGCTTAGGGTATATTTTTCGACCACAGCCAGAATTTCCCGGGTATCCCAGCATTTGAGCAGCCGGCAGGCATAGGGCCGGTCTGCATATACGGTACAGCCCGACTCTGCGTCATAGCAGCAGCAAGCCCATTGCCGTCCGGTGCCGGTAATTTTCACCAGTTCGACGGCAACCGGCTGAATTTTTCCCGTCAAAGGGTTAGAGGCCAATTCCCCTTTCCTGATGGTAATCAGGCTGCTCACTGGAATTTTGCCGCTTTTGATACGTGCAAGATCCTGGCCATGTAAAGCGGGCCCGCCCTGTTTGCAGCAGTTGCCGCATTTTTGGCACGCTGTCTGTTCAGTTGTCATGGATGTCCTCGGCGGTGTACTCTCGAGCCGGCAATCTCTTCTCAACCACCTACGGTTCCAGAAAGATAAAGCCTTTTGACCGGAGAAGTTTATACACTTCCACCGGTTTTTGGCTGTGCACCCGCATAAATATTTTTGTCACTTGATTTTTTTCAACCAGCCGAATCAACCGGGTGAGCAGAATGCCGTTTTGTTCAAGTAACAGGACAATTTCACTCAGGATGTTCTCACGGTCATCATCTTTAACGCCGATGAATATCGAACCTTCCTCAGCTCCCCCGAACATCTTCCGATAGGCTGCGGTGAGGTCAAGGAGCGAGAAAATACCGAGCACGACATTGTCTTCACTGACAATCGGAATCCCGCCGACCTTATCTCTGTCAAAGATTGCCAGTGCATCGTCAAGAGTCGCCTCCGGACCAAGGGTAGAACACGAGGTGGTCATCATATCGGCAACCGTGGTTTTTTCTACCTGTTCAAAAGCGAGCAGTTTTTCGGCTCTTGAGGTAACGGAGGACGGATATGCCGAGCGCAGGTCCCTGTCGGTAACAATACCGACAAGCCTGTTTTCCCCGTCGACCACCGGCAGATGGCGGATATTATATTCATTGAGCATCCGCCTGGCCTCAGGAAGTAAAACAGCGGAAGATATGGTCATCGGCCCGGACGTCATATATTCTGAGATATACATAGTGCTACCCTTACCGACAGTGCCGGCCCTTTACAATTTATTCCCCTCTTCCTCACCCAGTAAAACAATCTGCCCTGCTGGCAGTATAGCATACCAAATTGTAAAAAATGGCCAAGAAAAGTGAAAAAACGCCACATAAGGGTCAATGCCGTTTTTTCATGGCCGGCAAGATACAGTTTGCGCAGTCTTTTGTTGTGAAAAAAATCAAGGTTAACTATAGTCGGCACTTTGTGTTGGCGTCTTGAAAAGAATCCCGGTTTATTTCCCGTGCTCCGGGATTGAGACTTTTTTTCATCAAAGACAGACGCCTGTTGCCGTCTCGCATTGTTCCGCCATATTGACCAGATAATGTTCATAACTCTCTACAAATCAACACTGTGTCCACGCTGCCGTTTAGCCGGGAAATATCTACGCGACATAAGCGCCGCTGATCCGGAAATACAGGTGGAGGAAGTAGATATCTTTTCGGCTCCGTGGCAAAGCTGGAATGCTGGCATCAGGATGATACCGGCCCTGAAAATCGACAGCCACATTTTATCTGCACTGTTTCTCAGCAGAAGCACCATTGCCGATTTCATCGCCAGTCACAAACAGTGAACGGGTGTCCTCCTGACAAGGGGAAGCGACCACCCCCTTCAGGTCAGAGATCATTTCACAGCGACCGCAGCCATCTCGGCTCCTTTCGAGTTCTGCGCGTATTTTTCCAGTCGGTTCAGACTGCTCAGGACGGCCTTTATCGAGGCGATTATGATATCCGTATCCACTCCCGTCCCCCAGCTGACCGCGCCATTTGGCGCTTCAATGGCAATGTACGCTGCCGCCTTCGCACTCGAACCACCATTCAAAGCATGCTCGTGATAGCTGGTAAGCGTAAAATCTCCGGTGATTTCTTGCTTCAAGGCCGAGCAAAAAGCGTCCAGTGGTCCATTACCCGAGGCCGAAACGGTCATTTCCCGGCCATGCACCAGCAACGTTGACTCGACGTCCGCCTGTGACCTTTTTTCTCCCTTGCTGATATGCCTTTTAACAACATTGAACGTTTCAAGCTCATAGGGCTGGAATAAAGAGAGGTACTCGTTCTCGAAAGTTTCGAGGATTTCGCTGTGCAGCAGCTCTCTTCCCTCTCGGTCGGTAACGGCCTGAATAATCTTGCCGAATTCCGGCTGCATGTCTTTCGGCAGTTTGAAACCATAATCTTTTTCCAGCACATAGGCTATGCCGCCTTTGCCTGACTGGCTGTTGATACGAATAATGGATTCGTATGTCCGGCCGACATCCGACGGATCTATCGGCAGATAGGGCACTGCCCATTCGCCCGACCGGGTCGTCTCATATTCGTGCATTCCTTTGTTTATCGCATCCTGATGCGAACCGGAAAATGCCGTATAGACGAGTTCCCCGGCATAGGGGTGACGCGGATGGACCGGCAGGCGACAGATCCGTTCATAGACATCAATCAGGTTATTAATATCGCTGATGTCCAGTCCCGGGTCGACGCCCTGGGTGAACATGTTTAACGCCAGCGTCAGGATATCCACATTCCCCGTCCGTTCCCCGTTGCCAAACAGCGTTCCTTCGACCCGCTCGCCGCCGGCCATCAATGCCAGTTCGGTCGCGGCCACCGCGCAGCCACGGTCATTATGCGTGTGCAGACTGATGATCGCCGAATCTCTGTTGGCCATATTGCGGCAGAACCATTCGATCTGATCGGCATATATATTCGGTGTTGACAGCTCGACTGTTGCCGGCAGATTAATAATCACCTTATTTTCCGGGGTCGGCTGGAGAACGTTCATCACCGCTTCACAGATTTCCAGGGCAAAGGTCAGCTCGGTTCCGGTGAAGCTCTCGGGGGAATATTCATACCTGAAAACAGTTTCCGGATATTTCTTTTCTTCCTCCTTCAGCAGCGCAGCACCATGCACGGCGAGACCGATTATCTCTTGCCGGCTCATTTTAAAGACTGTTCTTCGCTGCAGCGTCGACGTGGAATTGTACAGATGAACAACAGCTTCTCTGGCACCCTTGACTGAGGCAAAGGTTTTTTTGATCAATTCGCCCCTTGCCGGAGTGAGCACTTGAATCAACACCCCTTCCGGGATAAGATTTTCCTCAATAAGCAGCCGGGTAAAATCAAACTCTACCTGCGACGCGGAGGGAAATCCTACTTCGATCTCTTTAAATCCCAGTTGAGTAAGGAGGGCAAACATCTCCAGTTTCTTTTTCAGACTCATCGGCTGGATCAAGGCCTGGTTACCGTCTCGCAGATCAACGCTGCACCAGATCGGCGCCTTGTCTATCTTCTTCTCGGGCCACGTGCGGTTCGGTAAATTGATCGGTGGATAAGGGCGGTATTTTTTTACTAATTCCGGATTCATATGTTCTCCTCAATACGTTCTGTCCGATAAGTTCAAAAAAAAAAGGCCACGGTTTTTCAACCGTGGCCTTTGAGGGTTTCTTGAGTATTTTACAGCAGACTACAACTCCTCCCCCTCAGCCACGGAATCGGGTAGCAGAGAACCTAGTAGAAGAGAGAGTAGCGAGTTGACAAAATTCATAGGTATTATTTTTAAATTTTTTGTAGGCTGCCGTTGCATTACTAAACTACACATCATGGGCAGATGTTGTCAAGCAGGTTTTCTTTAAAAACCTAAAACACAGCGATCTTTTATAATTTTCGCCACCCGCCTCCACAGCACCCTTTGCCGGTTGACAGATCCTGTGTTGACAGATATATTTTCTGTTCGTTTTAAATTCATCGGTTTTTCAATATCTTCTTCAATGCCGATGAAAGTTTTTCAATCATTATAAGGAAATACATTGATGGGGAAAATAACCGGATCCCAGGCAGTCGTGAAATGTCTTGAGGAAGAGGGCGTGAAAATCATTTTTGGCTATCCAGGAGGTGCGGTCATCGACCTCTATGACGCGTTGCTGGAGTCGAAGATCACCAATGTTCTGGTAAGACACGAACAGGGGGCGGTGCACGCTGCTGATGGATTAGCCAGGGTGACAGGCGAAGTCGGTGTGGCATTGCTCACCTCCGGCCCGGGAGCGACAAATGGCGTCACCGGAATCGCCACCGCCTATATGGATTCCGTGCCCCTTGTGGTGTTAACCGGCCAGGTTCCTCGCGCCCTCATCGGCAACGACGCCTTTCAGGAAGTTGATATTGTCGGCATTACCCGACCGTGCACCAAACACAATTATCTGGTCGCCAAACCGGAAGATCTGGTGCCGACCATACGGGAGGCCTTCCATATCGCCCGCTCCGGTCGTCCCGGTCCGGTTCTGGTGGATCTCCCGAAAGATATCCTCGGTGGCCTGCTCACGTTTCCGGACCGGCCTGTCATTAATATGTTGAGCTACCAACCGACCTACAAGCCCCATCCCGTGCAGATTGAAAAGGCGTGTAAAAAAATAATAAAAGCGAAAAAACCGATACTCTACGTCGGCGGGGGCGTCATTTTATCCAATGCCTCCAGCGAACTGACCGAGCTGGCGGTAAAGCTCAATATACCGGTAACCATGACCTTGATGGGCCTTGGTGCTTTTGCCGGTACCAGCGAGCTTTCCATGGGGATGCTCGGCATGCACGGCACCTATACCGCGAACATGGCCGTTGCTGAATGTGACCTGTTGATAGCCGTCGGGGCACGTTTTGATGACAGAGTGACCGGCAAACTTGCCGAATTCGCCTCAAAGGCCGAGATCATCCATATCGACATCGACCCCACCTCCATCAGTAAAAATGTCAAGGTCGATGTCCCCATCGTTGCCGATTGCAAAAATGCTCTTGCCGCCATAAACGAATGGTTTAACACCAAGGCAAACGTCAGCCTGGAGGAAGAGGCGGAAAGGCATCAACCGTGGTTGACTCTTATCCGCGAATGGACGGCAAAACATCCGCTGTGCTACAAGGAAAACAACGACATCATCAAACCGCAATACGTCATCGAAATACTCCACAAACTAACCGGCGGCAAGGCCATTATCACCACCGAAGTCGGTCAGAATCAGATGTGGGCCGCCCAGTTTTATCAATTTGATTACCCCCGCCATTTTGTGACCTCCGGTGGACTGGGGACCATGGGCTTTGGCCTCCCTGCCGCCATCGGCGCACAGATGGCGTTTCCGGACAAGACAGTCATTGATATTGCCGGCGACGGTTCGATCCAGATGAACATCCAGGAGCTGGCCACGGCAAAGCAATATAAATGTCCGGTCAAAGTGGCCATCCTTAACAACAGTTACCTTGGCATGGTCCGACAGTGGCAGGAACTGTTCTATGAGAAACGCTACGCCTCGACAACCATGAATGTAACTCCTGACTTTGTCGAACTCGCCAGGGCCTACGGTGCCGTCGGTCTCAGGGCCACGACGAAAAGTGAGGTGGTACCCGTCGTCAAAGAAGCCTTAGCGACTGATAATCTCGTCATTATGGACTTTAAGATTGAAAAGGAAGAAGGCGTCTACCCGATGGTGCCGGCCGGCAAAGGAAATACGGAAATGCTGCTTGTTTAAGGCGGCACAGACAAAGCCGTAGACCGCGTCAATGGAAAATTAGTACAAAACTGAACTTACCTTACCCAGGATCCCCTCGATGAAACACACGATTTCTGTATTACTACAAAATAAACCGGGAGTTCTTTCCCGGGTAACCGGTCTTTTCAGTGGGCGCGGATTCAATATCGAAAGTCTCTGTGTCGCAGAAACTCTCGATCCCGGTGTTTCCTGTCTGACTGTCGTCTCCAAAGGTGATAATGCGATTATTGAGCAAATAACCAAGCAGCTCCATAAATTGATAGATGTCATCAAAGTGACTGACATAACGGACAAAGAATATGTCGAAAGAGAAATGGTACTGATCCGGATGAAGGCCGAGGCACATACCCGCGCCGAGGTCCTCCGGGTCATTGATATCTTCCGGGGTAAGGTTGTCGATGTAAGTGCGAAGAGTTATGCTGTAGAACTCACCGGTTCCGCTTCAAAAATCCAGGCGGTCATTGATATCCTGCGTCCCATCGGCATCAAGGAAATTGTTCGCACCGGCATCATCGCCATGTCCCGGGCAAACAAAACGAAATAATTCATCTCAAAAAAAGGGTATACATTTTCATGCTCACACCTCAAGTACCGGTCGCCAAGGAAGGGTATCCCTTTATCGCCTTTGCCGCTTTCTGCACCTTTGTTCTTGCTCTTCTTGATCTGCCGGCCGCGACAACAGTGTCACTGGTGGCCACCACTTTTGTCCTCTATTTCTTTCGAGATCCGGAACGCTTTGTGCCGACAGGCGACCAGGCTCTCGTCTCCCCGGCTGACGGAAAAGTCATACAGGTGGAAAGGGTTCAGACAAATCCATTTACCGAAATGGCGGCCGTCAAAATTTCCATATTCATGAATGTGTTCAATGTTCATGTCAACAGAATTCCCTTTCCGGGGAAAGTCGAGAAAATAGTCTACAAACCCGGCAAGTTCTATTCAGCGGACAGCGCGAAAGGTGGCCTGGAGAATGAATATTGCGCGGCGGTCATCGCCACCGCAGCAGGCAAGAAAGTCGCCTTTGTGCAGATTGCCGGACTTATTGCCAGAAGAATCGTCTGCTGGCTGGAACCGGGCGACGAAGTAACGCGAGGCCGCCGGTTCGGCCTTATTCGCTTTGGCTCCAGAGTGGATCTCTACCTGCCCCTCGAAACCGAACTGCTCATCAAAGTGGGTGACAAGGTCCGTGGGGGAGAAACGCTCCTCGGACGTCTCCGCCCATGACCGCTGCCCATCACAACCCATTGTGAGTGGAAATCCCTTCATCTTTGACACATTTGACGTATTGCTCTGATCCCTTGGCAACTCAATGCGTTTTTTCTAAAAATCCATACCATATCGATTACTTTTGAGAATTATTGGTGGGACGGCACGAGGCCGCAAATTATTCACTCCTCCCCTGCACGAGAAAAGCATTCGCCCTACCTCTGACCGGGCAAGAGAGGCCCTGTTCAATATACTCGGCAATCGAATCGTCGATGCAGCGGTGCTTGATCTTTTTGCCGGCACGGGTGCATTAGGACTTGAAGCCTTTAGCCGCCATGCCCGGTTTATTGTCTTTATCGACAACAACCGCCTTGCCCTGCAGCTCATCAAAAAGAACATTCTTCTCTGCCTCACCGGCTATAAAGGAGATTGCGGCATACGCGTGGTGCAGCATGATTTAACGAAAGGTATCCCAGCGAACAAACTGCCGCAGGAAACACATCGAGGCTTTGATGTCATTTTTGCCGATCCGCCCTATGCGCAGAACATATCGTTTTCCGTGCTTGAATTTATAAACAATAGTAGCCTTTTAACTCAAAATGGCCTACTAATAGTCGAAGAGAAACATACCGTGAAACTGCCGTCCTCCCTTTCAACACTCGAACTGACCGACAGACGAGTCTATGGCGAGACGGCCTTTTGTTTTTACAGATCGTCGGCTGCCGCATAAGATAGCCTGATGCAAGACAGAGCCAGCCTCATTATTTTCAGAAAGAGAGTACAATGACCATCGAGGAACCCCGTAAACCATCCATCGCCATCTATCCGGGAACCTTTGACCCGATCACCATGGGTCATGTTGATATTATCGACAGGGCACTCAACCTCTTTGACGAGGTTATTGTTGCGGTGGCCGTCAACTCGGCCAAAGATCCGGTTTTCACCCTGAAAGAGCGCATCTGGATGATCGAAGAGTCCTTTAACGGCAGAAAACGCATTCAGGTACGATCTGTTTCGGGATTGCTGGTCGACTACGCCTATCGGCATAATGCCAAAGCGATAGTTCGCGGCATTCGGGCTGTATCGGATTTTGATTATGAATTTCAACTGGCACTGATGAACCGGAAACTGAAAAGAGAGGTCGAATCAGTCTTTCTGATGCCCGGTTTCCGCTGGATTTATATCAGTTCCTCGATCATTAAAGACGCGGCGAGAAATGGCGGCGACGTCAGCGACCTGGTGCCCCCCCACGTCAACAAAATGCTGATAGAGAAGTTTTCACCCTCGAGGCCATGAAAAAAACAGGCTGGGCACAACAAAAGAACCCTTCGAGAAGAAAGTTTTTAACTCTTTTGGGGGCGTTAGCTTTTTTGTATCCTGTTTTGCAATTTGTCGGCTTTAAGATTCCCAAAAAGCCAACGTATATAAACATCGACAAACCGGTACCGGCGGCCGGTTTTTTGGTCAATACCGGTTTTATACTCTTCGACCGCGAGGATAAATGCTGGGCACTGTCGCGAAAATGTACCCATTTAGGCTGCAAACTGAACTATCTTGAAGAAGAGGACATTCTCGAATGCCCCTGCCATCAGAGCCGTTTTCATGTCGAAACAGGAGAAGTCGTCAAGGGCCCGGCCCAAAAACCGCTCACCTTCTTTCCAGTCGAAAAAAGACAAGACGAACCACTCTATGTTGTCACTACCTAAGGCTCTTGGTCGACCCCTCACCGTCTTGGTCCAATATCTTGTTGCCTTCAAAGAACGCAAATGGGGTGCCTGGACACTGATAGCTTTCTACATTTCTCTTCTTTCGGGCATCATCGTCGGTTTGCAGTATGATTATCTCAATCCGTTCTACTCAACAACGGCGATTGACCTGCTCGCACCCTACGGCCGGTTTTTTCGGGCATTACATTTCTTTTCCAGCCAGTTTTTCTTTTTCTTTTGTTGTTTTCATTTGCTGGCTATTTACGAAAAAACGTCAACCTACAGCAAGCTGGAATGGGCCCGGCTGATCGGCAGCCTTCCCCTCATCCTCTTGCTGCTCTTTACCGGCTATGTCCTGAGAGGAGACAATACCGGCTCTTCAGCAGGGTTAATCGCTGAAAATATTATGCTGGCCATACCTGTTTTTGGATCTTCCCTCAATGACCTTTTTCTTTCCTTGTCTGACAACGGCTTGAGAAAAGTGTATATCCACCATGTCATCGCCCTCGATCTTCTCCTGCTGATCTTTGCCTGGAATCATTTACGCACCTACCGCATCAACATTCGTGACTATCTGCCTCTTGTCGCGGCAATACTGGTCTTTTCCGTTTTCATTTCCGCCCCATTTGAACCGGACCGCCTCGGCACCAGCTATATATCAGGGCCGTGGTTTTTTCTCGGTCTTCAGGAGCTGCTGCGCTATTTTCCTACGCTCATCGCTGGAGTCATCACACCGCTGCTCTTTCTTATTGTTTTGTTTTCAGCTCACCCGGCCAATCGGCATTTTCGCATTATCGTCATAGCGATGGGCCTGTCCCTTTGCGGCTACGCTGTGTTGTCCTATATCGCCTGGCATCGATAAGCGCCTCACAGGAAAAAGGGCTACCCCAAAAAGAGATAACCCTTTGCACTACTCGATGGTATTTGTTCTTACCGGAGAATCATGGATAATCACCTTTTCAATTCCTTCTGCAGCTCGGCAATTTCATGCTGCAGATTCCGGCGTAGCGATGAAATTTCCTGTTTGAGATCATCACTGTGTGTTTTTGTACCCTCCGCCAGTTCATCAAAATCGGTATACTCATCCTGCTGACCGGTGAGGATCGGGCCACCAAGCGTCAAGTCCGCTTCATTTTTTCCGATCTGCTCGAGCAGGAGTTCCTCCTGCCATTTCAAGACTTTTTCTGTTTCCGCGAGCAGCATTTCCTGGTTATGCTGGACATCGTCCTCCTGCAAGGCGGTCAATCCGGCACAAACAGATCGCAGCAGAACATATGCATCGCTTTCAGAATCATAACGATTCCGATCAATATGCCGTGTAATGGTTGCCAGCAGCTGCAAGAAGGTTTTTTCCAGCGGCTTGTCGATAAGGTTCTGCTGCAGAGATTCGATCTCCCGCCAAAGGCCCTGAATAACTTTAGCATCGAGTTCAATACCAAGCGAATCGACGCAGGTGCGCAATGGTCCATACACATCATCGGCGACGTCCGGCACCGGATGCAGCGGGGATGTCTGCAGAAACTTCTCGGCCTCCTCCCCTTCCACTTCGGCGTACCATGCCGAGGGTAAACGGGAAGCCTCAGCCTCGAACAAGTCGCCGGAGGGCCTTTGTTCCCTTGTGCCACGGTCCTGTTCAGGAGCAACCGACTGGTCGATTTCTTCGACCAGTTCAAAAATGACCTCTTCTTCCTCAACATCGTTTGCTGATAGAGCGGCGACACCCTCCCCGGCTGCATCCTCAAGTGAAGTAACCGCCAGCGTTTCTTCACCATCTGCACCAAGATCGAAAAAGGAATTGAGCTGCTCGTCGATGCTGCCGGTGAAATCTTCGTCTGAATCCCCTTCCGCTAAACGGGCGGGCGGCGATTCTTTAAAAGGAATATCGTCGGCCGAACTCTCCTGCGTAACCCTGTCAAGACCGCTGGCATCGACCGACCCACTCGGGCTTTGTTCCCGTTGCACTTCCGCGACAAAGGCCAACGCCTCTTCCCGGTCTTCCGGCTCGACCTCGGCCTCGGAAATGATATCTTCCATCTTGGGTGCGGCCATGAGGTGTGATTCGATTTCTTCGTCGAAGAAGCCACCCAACGTCCCGGCAAATTCATCGTCAACAATGTTGTTTTCGGGAGAAATCTCTAATGTTGCGGCATCATAGATACTCACCTCATCATTTTCAGCAAGGGCCGGAGCCAGTTCTCCGCCCATCAACGGCAGGGCTTCTTCATCGGAATCATCATCCGCTTCGGTTTCAACATCCACCCCCTGCAGAAGAATATCTCTATCCAATGTACGGAAATCGGGCCCTACGCTCTCTTGCCCCTCATCGACAAAATCGAAATCCAGAGCGCTTTCCCGTCCTTGCTCTTCTGCAGGCAACAGCTCTGCACTTTCCTCAAGAGTGCACAGCCCCCCCTCCTGCAGCCCTTCGTCCCGCGCCACTTCCTCCTGGCGAGAAAATGATGGCCTGTCATCAATCGCCGAGCTTAACGCAGCAGCAATCGTCCCGCCTGCCAGCGGCCCGCCGCCATCGAAATCATCCTCATCATCTGTCTCGACATCGACGCCCTGGAGAGCAGCTTCGGTATTTATTCTCCGAGCCGCAGCGGCACGGTCACGAGCCACGGGGGCATCAGGGCCTGGCCAGTCCTGCCCCATGAAAAAACTTTCAACATGATCATCGATAGTATCGGAAGTCGTCAAACCGAGAGTTTTTGCCTCTTCTTCCGCCTGGAAACCAATGATTTCTTCGGGGAGATCGGCAAAAGCCGGTGCTATCACTCCATCGGATGGGCTTTCATCCTCTTCTGTTTCTTCGTCAGCCCGGCTGATCGCCTCGGGGGCAATGGTTGAGCCTAACAGCTTTTTAAAGGAGTTAAATTTTTCCACCGCCGGAAAAAGAATAGCCTTTTCCTCTGCCAGGTTCATGGCGGTGGCAGCTATTTTTTCGAGACTCTCGTAAAAGAGATGTAATATTGTGAAGGCGTCGGCATGGGCATCGCCCTTTTTCAGTTTTATGTAAGCCCCAAGGGTGCCGATGCCCTGTAAAAGTATAAGTTTCGGTCTGCTGTCGACAAACTTCTCCTCAAGGCGGACAACTTCCTGCCGCAGCTGATTGAGATCTTCATCAGTGATCTCCCAATCAATGCCGAGGACGATGGCCTTGAGATTCAGGAGATCTTTTTTTTGATCATTTCCCTCGATCTTTATCCCTGGAAACCGTTCTGCGAGCCGCGTTTTATCCACACTCTCGGTGTGTTGACTAATATGACGTTTAAGACTTTCAAATCTTTTGACGTCTTCCAGCAGGATTTCCTTTTTCTGCTCTTCGGTGAGATCAAACGAGGAAACGATTTTCTCAAGATTATGATAGAGCGTGAGGAGCAGCTTGATGGCACTGGGATGAGAATCGGCCTTCTTTTGATAAATATATTTGCTTATTTTTTCCAGCGCCTGGACATAAACCAGATTTATTTTCTCATTGGCCCAGATATCCCGAAGATCTAACAGTTCCTCATTAAATTGCATGAGGATGTCATCCGTTATCTCCCAATCTATCGACAGGATGAGGCTTTTTAACCGACTGATCGGCGACTCTTCGTCGTTTGAAAATTCGAAAAGATCAACCGAACCTGTGTAATATGAATCATCGTAGTCATCTGTTCCAACAGTTAAATCGTCGTCATATTGGTTTTCGGTATACTGTTTCACCACAGCTCTCTCTAGAGTAATTTTTTCTGTATGGAAATCACCGAGGAAGAGATAATTTTCTTCAGGGTCGCGGCAACATTATATCCGGTAATCGCACTTGCCTCAAAGTAAGGTACCTTCAGTCGGCTGTTGAGATCTTTTTCCAGCACGGAGGTCGGAAGAATGGGGATTCCGTGTTCTTTTAGGTCGACTTTGTTGTACTGCATGACGAGAGGTATCCTGAAAATACTCTCCTTGTACGATTGAAGATTTTCATGCAGCTGATTTAAAGAGCGAATATTTTTTTCGCGCTGCTTCTCCATCGCATCGGCGACAAAGACGATGCCGTCCACGCCTCTCAGCACCAGTTTTCGAGTTGCATTATATTTGACCTGTCCCGGCACGGTGTAGAGCTGAATTTTTATATCATAGCCTTTAATTTTTCCCATATCAAACGGCAGAAAATCAAAAAATAACGTCCTGTCCCCGTGTGTCTTCAGGCTCACCATCTCGGAGGCGATCTGTTTACGGTACGTGCGGTTAATATATTCAAGATTGGTTGTTTTCCCGCACCGCCCGGGTCCGTAGTACACTACCTTCACCTGAACAACTTTGTCCTTTAAGTTGATAAAACTCAACGTTTCACTCCCTCTCGTTTTTCCATTCAGAAAAATCAGGCCAATGCGTACCCAGCCCGAGGCATCCGGGCAACAAGCGGCCTGGATCTATTTCCTGTCCCATATATTCCTTATTTTTTCAATGACATCCACGACGTTCAAGCGAAGAAAGCCCAGGGAGATGTCTTTGCCGAACATAGAAATCAGCAGAAGCTCGTCGTCGATTTTGCTGAAGTGTATGTTGGAATCCTGCCCCTTATGAAACAGCAGTGAGAACTCCTGCTCCCCAACGAGTTTGGCCATGGCATCAACCGTGGCAAAATTACCAGCCGCCAATGCAGCAAAGGAATAGACGTCATACTTGCTTTCGCCGTTGTCTTTTGCCGTAATAATATTTCCAGCCATGTCTATGATAATGACACAATCAACACCGAGTTTTATCAGTTTATCTGACAAAATCACATCTATCTGCTCGAGTTGCTCTTGACTGACGATCCCGTAATTCATGCCACAAACCTCATCGTAAATGTTGGTCGCTGGTATCAGCTTTTTTCGAAGGACAATGAAAAAATAAATATTTTAATCTTTGCAAGGTATCTGTAATCGTATTTTTATAGTACATGCTATCGAAACACAAAAGTCAATGTGTCATGATATTTCTCTTACCACTATATGATAGATTTTTAGCGATATGAAGATATATTTTATTTTTCTGGTCTAATTTCATTGCACCGGAAAATCACCGGTAAATGTTGTTACTATGGTATTTTCAACTGCTACCACTGCACGTTGATGGAAAATCGTAAACCACAGCTTCCTGTGATTTTGCTCAATAAAGGCGGAGGAATTTCTTTTGAACCCTAATCTGCAACCTCGAGACAACGACCTGCCACAGCTCGCTGCGTCTTGTCAATTCATTGATACACACTGTCATCTGGACATGACCGCCTATGGTGACGATCTGGAAAAGGTGCTGCATGTGGCATTGGCCAGCCATATCCATAGAATCATTACCATTGGCATTGATCTGCCCAGCTCCAGGGAAGCTGTCGTTATTGCCCGCCGGTATCCGCAGGTATCAGCCACCATCGGCATTCATCCGCATGACGTCGACAATCTCCACGCCCGCGACTATACCGAACTGGAACAGCTCTACCTCGATCATGCAAAGTACATTGTTGGTTTTGGCGAGATCGGTCTGGATTACGTAAAGCAATATTCCGACCCAGCCCATCAGCGAACCCATTTCAAAAGACAGCTGGATGTGGCCCACGCGCTTAAACTCCCGGTAATTGTCCACAACAGAGAGGCCAACGACGATACCATCAACATCCTCAGGGAGGCAAGGCCTCTCGATTACGGGGGAATTATGCATTGTTTCTCCGGGGATACCGCTTTTGCACACAAAGTTTTAGACCTTGGGATGTTGATCTCGATTCCAGGTGTCGTGACCTTCAAGAACGCCGCTGTTTTGCATGAAGTGGTCCGTGAAATCCCCCTTGAGTCGATGGTCCTGGAAACGGATGGACCCTTCCTCGCCCCCCATCCATACCGAGGCAAACGCAATGAGCCCGCTTATTTATTGTATACCGCAAAAAAAATTGCCGAACTTCGAGGAATAGATATCGAGCTACTCGCCAGCCAGACCACGGCCAATGCTGAAAACCTTTTCAAATTCAACAGGAGCTGATTCTTGCCATGATTGCAGAAAATATTCAGAGAATTAAGGAAAAAATAGCCGACATGGCCATCAAGGCCGGCAGGTCTCCGGATGATATTCGACTGGTAGCGGTCTCCAAACGTTTCCCTGCCGCTGCAATAAGCGAGGCATATGCCGCCGGTCAGATAATTTTTGGCGAGAATTACATTCAGGAAGTACAGGCCAAAAGAGACCAGACCCCGCCTGCGGTCATCTTTCATTTTATCGGCCATCTACAAAGCAATAAAGCCAAGATAGCCGCAGCAACCTGCGACATGATCGAAACCGTCGATAGCCTGAAACTCGGCAAGGCCTTGAACAGCCATCTCCAGGCCCTCGACAAGACCATGGACGTGCTTATTCAGGTAAATATCGGCGACGATACCCAGAAGGCCGGCGTGAAAAGCAGTGAAACAGAAGAGCTGCTCATGCAGTTGAATACTTTATCGAATATACGGGTGTGCGGCCTGATGACTATGCCACCGCTGGTGGAAAATCCGGAACTGTCGCGGCCGTTTTTTCGAAATCTACGGCTGCTGGCAGAAAAACTTATGCACAAGGGACTCTTTCCAGCGATTGAAAAACCGGAACTGTCGATGGGCATGTCAAGCGATTTTCACATCGCCATTGAAGAGGGGGCAACTATCGTCCGAGTCGGTACAGCAATTTTCGGCCAGCGTTGACCAGCGAAACGATACGCTAGGTACAAAAAAAAGGGATCTGCCTGCGTAGAGATCCCTTTTACCCTGCAAACCAGAGAACTATTTTCTTTTGGAAGCTCGTTTGGCCGCCTTCAACGGGTTGATGCGGACCTTGATTACATTAATTTCCGGCTTTGCGTGGGTAGCGAAATTACAAAAACCCAACTTCCATTTCGCTGCCGGATAGAGATAGCTTTTGCAGTAGTGCACCTCTTCCTGTTCAACGATACGTCCACACCCTTCGCACTTATCTATAACAGGCTGGAAACGACCATCACTGTAATTTACTGTGGCCTGATTCTTCATGTATTTATTCTCCAATCGGTCAATCACTTACCGGCGCACCAACCACTCGCGCCAGAAACAACAGTCGCGGCAAGCCGACGACTGACATAGACAAATATTTAGCAATTTTTTAGTATACCAAGGCAGATTAATGTAGACAAGCTTTTTTTGTTGCCCGGCCGGTCATAATTGAATCGCCACCATCGCATCGTCCCTCTATCTTTCTTTGCTGCAAAATGAATATCACGAAAACGTGTCCGGGCTTGTATTCTGGAAAATCCTGATATACAATCGAAATTATTTGGTATGTGTATTTCCACAAAGAACTGATGTTTTTCAACGAAGATATCCGCTAAATCGGAGACGACAATGCCTGTGTATATATGGAAGGGAAAAAACTCTTACGGTGAAAACAGAAAGGGAGAACTGGACGCTCCCGACCCGGCAGCGGCACTGGCCCAGGTCAAACGGTTAAGAATTTCCAACCCGGTTGTAAAGGAAAAGCCCAAGGATCTCTTTGCCAATATCTCCATCTTCAAACCCAAGGTTTCAGGGAAAGACATCGTTATTTTCACCAGACAGCTCTCAACGATGATCAATGCCGGTCTTCCTCTGGTCCAGGGCATCGAAATTCTGGAGAAACAGCAAAGCAACCCGACCTTTAAAACGGCCCTGGGGGAAATCAGGCAAGATGTCGAGGCCGGGTCAACCCTAGCTGACTCAATGCGCAAAAAGCCGAAGGTCTTCGACAACCTGTTCACCAACATGATCGAGGCGGGTGAAACCGGTGGTATCCTCGACACCATCCTTGGCCGGTTGGCCACGTTCATGGAAAAATCCATGGCCCTGAAAAAGAAGATCAAAGGCGCCATGACCTACCCGACCATCTGTCTGGCAATTTCCTTGCTCATCCTGGTCATCATCCTGGTCTTTGTTGTTCCGGTTTTCTCAAAAATGTTTGAAGATTTTGGCTCCACGCTGCCGGTGCCGACGCAAATTGTGGTTAATCTCAGTGAATTTTTTAAGAATAATATTATGTACATCGTCATGGCACTCTTTTTTGTGGTTATGATAATTAAAAAAATTTACGGCACGGAAAAGGGCAGATTCTCGATAGACAAAGGATTGCTTAATACCCCGGTTATCGGCATTCTGCTGCGAAAAGTAGCCGTGGCCAAATTTACCAGAACACTCAGCACCATGCTCCAAAGTGGTGTGCCTATTCTCGAGGCGCTGCAGGTTGTCGCCAAAACCGCCGGCAATAAGGTTATTGAAAAGGCGGTCTTCAGGGTTGGTGATTCCATAGCCGAAGGACGGCCGATCGCCGAACCCCTCGAGGAATGCGGGGTGTTCCCCAATATGGTCGTACAAATGATCAACGTCGGGGAAACCGTTGGGGCACTCGACGCCATGCTGGAAAAAATTGCCGATTTCTATGATGAGGAGGTTGACCAGGCGGTCGAAAATCTGACGGCCATGATCGAACCTTTCATGATGGTATTTCTAGGCGGGATGATCGGCGGTCTTGTCGTCGCCATGTATCTGCCGATTTTCAAGATTGCCTCGGTTGTCTAGCCCACGGTTCAGGGACAAACGCCTTTCTTTACAAGAATATTTGACTTTCGCCATCTGAAGTTTAATGTTAGAGAAAGATGTCTTGTTGAAACCGACAACGATGGAGGACATATGACTCTTACCAAAGCGGACTTAGTGCAGCAGGTATACAAAAATCATGAAGGCCTGACGAAGGCCCAGGCAAGTGATTCTGTGGAGGCATTTCTTCGTATTTCAAAAAATTCGCTGATAAATGGTTCTGAACTTCTTTTGAGCGGATTCGGTAAATTTAATGTCAAACACAAGAGTCCCAGAAGAGGCCGCAATCCGCAGACAGGTGATGAACTGACCCTCGATGCGCGTCGGGTGGTCACCTTTAAACCTTCAGGGATACTTCGCGAAAAAATCAACGCAGGCTGAGGCGAGGTGAGAGGTGGCAGCTCCCCTCTCACTCCTGTTATTTTTGTATACATTTGCACAGCTTGCCGGTCACGGTGGCTTACGCCGCGTAGCGCGTCATGCCATCAATGGTTCGGCTTTTATCTAAAATTCTCCTCTGCACGCAAAACATGTCTCTCTCCTACCAGTCCATACCTCTGGATGCTATCAACGGCACTGCTGCCTGGAATCTACATCCTTGGGAAGGCCGGGTTATTCCACCGGAGTTACAGGAAAGCCTGGCGCTCAACGGCGTCCTTCACCCTCCTTTTGTCATTGCTGATGTGGCAGAAACTTTCGCAGTAGTCTCCGGAGCAAGGCGGATAGAATTTGTCAGAAAATCTCATGGACCAGCACACATTGACTGCCTGGTGGTGGCTAAAGAGACACCGCACCGTGCTGTTTTAAATCTCGTTCTGGCTGATCAAAGTTGTGTTTCTCCGCTTTCTCTTGCGGAAAAGGCCCGGTTCATCGAAATAGCCGGTCAATTTTTAAAGATGGACGATATCGCCACCCTTTACCGGACAAGACTGCAGTTAAAGAATGGCCGGTCCGCCCCAGCGGATTTGCTCAAAATTCTCCAGCAAGATGTGGAAATCATCAGAGAGATCCATGCGGGGCGGTTGCAGGAGAGAATGGTTACGGAGCTTCTCTCCCTCCCGGAGGAGAGTGACAGACTGACACTGGTACAATTATTCAAAGATCTGGGCATGGGCGATGGCAAACAGAAGAAGTTTTTCACCCTTATCCGGGATATCGCCTTCCGCAAGGGCTCATCGATCACCTCCTTGTTACAAAAAGAGGACATCAGAGCAATACTCGACCATGCGGAACTGAACATCCCACAGCAGATACACCATCTTGGCAACCTGCTGCAGCAGGAGATAAATCCCTCCTCTTCGCTCGCCGAAGGGGTCTTTACCAAACAGGTCAAGACACTGCAGCTGCCGAAAAACTATGCGGTTTCCCATTCGCCCTCCTTTGAAAGGGACGAGGTGACACTGGCGATTACCTTCAAGAATTTTGCTGAGTGTCAGCACTACCTCGGGCAAAGCCCGCAGCCGATTCCTTAAGAAACAACCTTACGGATAACTCAGCTGCCCCGAGAGCAAGATATCGTCGCCGAGGGGTTTACGGCTAAGATGGACCAGGCGCGGAGCAGCGAGGCGATTCTCGACCTGATACCCCTCGATCAAAGGAACACCCCGGTCGCCGGCAAAGAGCGGTGCATAAAAAAGGTGAGCGTAATCAAACAGTTTCTCACGAAGAAAAGCACCATGCAGCCTGGCACCCCCTTCAACAAGGACGGAACAGATATTTTCCCTGCCAAGCATTTTCAGCAGTAAAGGGAGATCCAGACCTTTTTCGTTACGATCAATACCAATCAACCTGATGCCAAGCCCGGCAAACTCGTTTTTTTTCAATTCTGGGGCATCTGTTGCACAAACAACCCAGGTGGGCGCCGGCGAATCCAGGTGATACACCTTAGAGTCAAGTGACGTCGACAGATCACTGTCGAGAATGATGCGGATGGGATCATGGGACCGGCCGCGAGAAAGTCTGGTGGTCAGGGAGGGATTATCAATCTCGACGGTATTTCTGCCGACAAGGATGGCGTCAACGGTATTTCGCAGTTTGTGTGCCGCACGTGTTGATTTTTCACCGGTAATCCAGCCACTATGGCCATGGAGATAGTTCAACCGTCCATCAAGACTCACCCCGGCCTTCATAATAGTCCAGGGCATCCCCTGGGTGATGTGCTTGATAAAGGGGAAGTTCAGGGCCCTGCACTCCGGTTCGAGCACACCACTGGTCACCTCGATGCCGTTACTTTGCAAAAAAGCAAT
Organism: Desulfopila aestuarii DSM 18488; assembly: GCA_945863875.1. GTDB lineage: Bacteria > Desulfobacterota > Desulfobulbia > Desulfobulbales > Desulfocapsaceae > Desulforhopalus_A > Desulforhopalus_A aestuarii_A. The sequence goes on along the minus strand of CAMBBS010000001.1, from coordinate 235,788 downwards.
GCCACCGCCGTTGACCAGCGGATTTGGATCAGTCATGCCGACCACCACCCGTGCAAAGCCGGCCTGCAGAAGCGCCTGGCTGCACGGTGGTGTTTTGCCGGTATGGTTGCACGGTTCAAGCGTTACATAGATAGTTGTCCCGACTGTTGATTGGGACGCATTCCGGATAGCCTGTATTTCGGCATGGGCAGTTCCGGCTTTTTCATGGTACCCCTTGGCAATCACCTCATCGTTTTTAACAATGACCGCACCGACGCAGGGATTGGGGGAGGTCCGTCCCAATCCCTTGCGCGCCTCCTTAAGGGCCAGGCGCATGAAATGATTATCCTGTTTTGCCTTCATCTTTCCCTCTTGAATCAAGGAGCGTTTTCAGTTCATCCATAAACTCATTGACATCCTTAAACTGCCGGTAAACCGATGCAAACCTCACATAGGCCACTTCATCAAGACGGGGCAAACCTTCCATGACCCATTCGCCCACCACCTCGGAACGAATCTCTTTGGCGCCATAATCCTGCAGCTTATGTTCAATTTCGTCGGCAAATTCATCGATTTTATCACGACTGACGCTTCGTTTCTCACACGCTTTTTCAAGGCCGACGATAAGCTTGTGTCGATCCCATCCCTCGCGCCGACCATCTTTTTTCACCAACATCGGCAACATAACTTCAAGCCGTTCATAGGTTGTAAATCTCTGATCACAGGCCAGGCACTCTCTTCTTCGTCTGGTGATCGTCGCATCCTTATTCAGACGCGAGTCGATCACTCGATTATCCAGATGCTCACAATACGGGCATTTCATTGAACACCTCCCAGGAAAACAAATATTTTGCCGAACATTCAACCGACTCCGACTCAGGGTAATGAATAAGGTACCAGTATGGCGATGAGATAACATCAGAAAACAACAAAGCCGATTTCGCAGGTGCAAAATCGGCTTTGTTGTTCACGATCGATAAAAAAACCAGCGCAGAACTACTCACTCAATTTAGCAATCCTTTGCTGGTGACGGCCTCCTGAAAATTCAGCTTCAAGCCAGGTAGTGACCATGCGCAGGGCATTATCCGTATCAAGAACCCGTGCGCCAAGGCAGAGGATATTGGCGTTATTATGTTCTCTGCTTAATTTCGCCGTCTGTATATCAAAACAGTTGGCCGCTCTGATATTTCTGTGCCTGTTTGCCGCGATAGACATGCCAATCCCGGTACCGCACACCAAGATGCCTCGCTGGCAATCACCTCGCAGCATGCTCGATACCGCTTTATCGGCAAAATCGGGATAATCTACCGCGTCACCAGAATGACAACCAACGTCAAGGATTTCCCGGCCGGCCTGCAGAAGACTCTTTTTGATTATCTCCTTCAATGCAAAGCCGCCATGGTCGGAACCGAGGACAATCTTCATTATTCCCTCCAAAAGGGGCTCACGCATCGCACCTTTTCATTACAACAACGGCATTCGTTCCACCAAAGCCAAAGGAATTGGACAGTGCAGCACGAATATTCATCTTTCTGGCGACATTGGGAACGTAATCCAGATCACATTCCGGACTGGGATTTTCAAGATTAATGGTGGGCGGAGCGATCTGATTATAAAGCGACAGAGCCGTAAAAACCGCCTCAATGCCTCCGGCAGCCCCCAGCATATGTCCGGTCATCGATTTGGTAGAACTGATCGCCAGTTTTCTGGCATGACCTTCAAACACGGTTTTAATGGCATGGGTTTCGCACTTGTCATTGAGTGGCGTAGAGGTGCCATGGGCATTAATATAATCAACATCCTCAGGGGCCAGTAGTGCATCGGCCAGGGCCATTTTCATCGCCCGTGCCCCACCCTCCCCGTCCTCGGGGGGAGCCGCTATATGATAGGCGTCGCTGCTCAAGCCATAGCCACTGACTTCGGCGTAGATTTTAGCCCCCCGGGCAACAGCATGGGCGTACTCTTCCAAGACAAGCATCCCTGCCCCTTCGGACATGACGAAACCATCACGATCTCTGTCAAAAGGTCTGGAGGCCTTTGCCGGGTCATCATTACGACCGGACAGGGCCTTCATGGCAGAAAAACCTGCAACCCCAAGGCCGCAGATGACCGCTTCCGTTCCTCCGCTCACTACCATATCGCACAAGCCATATTTGATGTGCCGATAGGCCTCGCCGACAGAATGGGTCCCGGCGGCACAGGCGGTGGTTAGGGTTAGATTCGGTCCTTTGGATTTAATGGCCATGGAGATGTGACCGGAGGGCATATTGGGGATGACCATTGGTATGAAAAAGGGGGTAATTCTCTTCGCCCCTTTTTCAAGACTTACACTATGGTACTTTTCGATGGTGGGCAGCCCGCCCATACCGCAGCCGGTAATGACGCCGACTCTGCCGCAGTTTTGCTCCGTTACCTGAAAACCGCTGTCTTCAACCGCCATCCGGGCAGCTGCAAGGCCATATTGAACGAAAAGGTCAAGATGTTTCGCCTCCTTTTTCTCAAAGAAATCGTCGGGCTGAAAATCTTTTACCTGCGCAGCAATTTTTACGGCGTAATCACTGGTATCAAAGCGAGTTATCAGATCAATGCCACTTACCCCTGAACAAATATTTCGCCAACTCTTCTCAACACCGGTACCAAGAGGTGTCACCAGACCGACACCTGTAATCACTACCCTTCGCTTCACAATAATTACTCCTTTTATATATTGTTACTGTCGCACCGTGCAAACGGGGGGTATATAAAAATTGCTGCTCACGGTTACTTTCAAAAGCTATTTGAGCTTTTTAACGTAGTCGATAGCATCTTGAACAGTTGTAATACCCTCGGCGTCTTCGTCAGGAATTTCAATATCAAAACCCTCTTCCATGGCCATTATCAGTTCAACAAGATCCAGGGAGTCCGCCCCGAGATCATCAACAAATGATGCATTGGCGACGACTTTTTCCTTTTCAACACTTAACTGTTCAACGATTATATCAATCATTTTTTGTTCGATTGCCATTGTCCTTCTCCCTTACTTGAAATTCGACACGGTCTTTTACACCATGTGCAATGATTTTACGTTACAACAACACCACAATTGTCCGTTACATCGGATTACAACTACATATACATGCCGCCGTTTATATGGAGCGTCTGCCCGGTAATATAGCGGCCATCCTCAGATGCGAGATAGGCCACCGCACCGGCCACATCCTCCGGTGACCCCAATACAGCCAGCGGTATGTCCCGCTTCAGCTGTTCCTGGGTTTTCTCATCGAGCAGATCGGTCATTTCGGTTTTAATATAACCAGGGGCGACACTGTTCACGGTAATATTACGCGACGCATACTCCCGGGCCATAGACTTGGTCAGTCCGATCAAGCCGGCTTTCGCCGCCGAGTAATTCGCCTGGCCGGGATTACCGGCGACCCCCGAGACGGAAGAGATATTAATAACCCGCCCCCATCTCTTCTTCATCATCGCCTTTGAGGCGGCCTTGGCACAGAAAAAAGCCCCCTTGAGATTGGTATTCATCACCTCATCCCAATCAGATTCCTTCATTCTGGCCATAAGACCGTCTCGGGTTATTCCGGCATTATTGACGAGAATATCGGTTGATCCGGCATCGGCGACCATTTTTTTAAAGGCTTCCTGGACGGCGTCACCCTGGGCGACATCAAAACAGATAATCTCAGCCCTGTTGCCCGCGTCTTGAATAATTTTCTGGGTCTCTTCCGCGGCGGAGGATCGACTGACATAGTTGATATATACCAATGCCCCCATGGATGCCAGGCGAACACAGATGGCTCGGCCGATACCCCGGCTGCCACCTGTTACCACGGCGACTTTTCCTTCCAGGCTCCGCATAGTTACCGACGCTCCTCAATTTTTCTGATCAGTTTGGGGAGGATGTCGAACAGGTCACCGACAATCCCATAATCGGCCACATTAAATATCGAGGCATGTTCATCTCTGTTGATGGCGACAATAGTGTCCGCCGACTGCATGCCGGCAACATGTTGCACGGCCCCGGAGATACCACAGGCGATGTACAGTTTCGGCGCCACGGTCTTCCCGGTCTGGCCGACTTGATGCGGATAGGCAATCCAGCCGGCATCGACGACCGCTCTTGAGGCGGACACCTTTGCCCCCATCGTCTCGGCCAGTTCACTTATCAATTCAAAACCCTTAGCGCTTTCAAGCCCCCGGCCACCGGATACGAGGATATCTGCCTCCTGGATATTGACCTGACCTCCTTCCGCCACTACCGACTCGAGGACCTGTACCCGACTGTGCAGCTGCTGTGGCGTCGGGGTTATCGAAATAACCTTGCCTTTGCGCGCTTCGGAATATTCCAGCTGCTTCATCACTTTCGGCCGGACCGTCGCCATCTGCGGCCTCGTCGATTCCGTGACTATGGTCGCCATGATATTGCCGCCGAACGCGGGGCGCGTCTGCAGCAGCGCACCGTCTTCTTCCCGAATCTGCAACTTCGTGCAATCAGCGGTGAGGCCGGCGTCTAACATGGTGGCGACTCCGGGGATAAAGGAGCGACCAATGGCGGTGGCCCCGGCGAGGACGATTTCCGGTTTATATTCCCGGATCACCGCCGCCGTTACCTGACTATAGCAATCATCCCTAAATGCCCCGAGGGCCGGGTCATCGACAAGGTACACGACATCAGCACCATGGCCGATGAGCAATTTGGCGGTCTCTCCCGTGTTGTGACCGAGCAGCAGACCACTGAGCTGCACCCCGCGCCTGTCGGCCAGCTGCCGGCCGATACCTAACAGCTCAAGGGATACCGGAGCCAGTTCATTACCCCGGTACTCGCAAAAGACCAGTACCCCGCTCCAGCCGGCTAAATCGTCCTGCACCGCCTTGGTTTGCCTCTCGAGACTGAGCGCCCCGACCTCACAACTTTCCACGCAGGCGCCACAGAGCGTGCAGCTATCGCCGACCATGGCCAAACCATCCTCGACGGTTATTGCGCCAAAGGGACAGCTGTCTGCGCATAGGCCGCAGCCGATACAAAGCTCTTTATCTACTTTCAACATATTTTCTAAACCCCGCCCGGTTACAGATATGGAATCAATTTTTCAACAAGCTGATCGAGCTGTTCGTCAAGTGTACCGGTCAGTGTGGCCCGCTTGCTCCGGCCTTCCGGGGGAAATACCTTGACCACCTTGGTTGGAGAACCGGGCAGACCGATACAGGCGGGATCAGCGCCGATATCCGCCGCGGTCAATTTGACGATTTCCGCCTTTTTCGCCTTCATTTTGCCTTTCAGTGAAGGCACGCGGGGTTCGTTGATGTTTTTGACCACCGTGAGCAGCACCGGATAGTCCACGGCAACCACGTCATAGCCATCGTCCATCATCCGTTCGACAATCAGTCCGGTCCCGGTTGCTTCACGGACCTTTTGCACACAGGTCAAATAGGGCACGCCCATCCGGGTGGCCAGTCCCGGCCCCACCTGCGCGGTATCACCGTCAATTGCCTGCTTACCGCACAGGATCAGATCAAAGCTGCCAATTTTTTTCAGCGCGTTCTCCAGGGTATAGGCTGTCGCCCAGGTATCGGCACCGGCAAATGCTCTGTCGGAAACCAGCACCGCACGGTCGGCCCCGCAGCTGATAGCCTGGCGCAGCATTTCTTCCGCCTGTGGCGGTCCCATCGTCACAACGACAACCTCGCCACCAAGACGCTCTCTCAAACGGACCGCCTCTTCAAGGGCGTGCTGATCATAAGGATTCATGATCGACTGCACTCCTTCTCGGGCCAGGGTATTGGTAACAGGATCCAACCGGACATCCGTTGCGTCCGGAACCTGTTTAATGCATACGATAATTTTCATTCAACAACCTGTGTATATAAAATCTCTGCTCGCACGAAAAACATGGCCCAGTAGCGGCGCCACAAGCCGACACCCAGCATCAGGAATATTCTTTATTGAGCTCCTGACCTATAACATTACGCTGAATCTGGTTGGTGCCCTCGTAAATCTGTAATATTTTGGCATCGCGCATCATTTTCTCAACAGGATACTCACACATGTAGCCATAACCGCCCATGACCTGCACCGCATCGGTTGTCACCTTCATGGCCACATCGGTTGCATAGGTCTTGCACATCGCCGATGCTTTCGACATATCTTTTGGATGCTGCTGGATATGTTTTGCCGCGGCGTAGACCAGGGCCCGGGCAGATTCAATGCCAATAGCCATATCGGCCAGCATATGCTGCACCGCCTGGAAAGCGATAATCGGTTTGCCAAACTGTTGACGCTGTTTAGCATACCTGGCCGCCTCGTCCAGCGCGGCCTGGGCAAGACCGACTCCGAGGGCGGCAATGCCCGGCCTGGACAGATCGAGGGTTTTCATGACGGTAATAAATCCGGTGCCCGCCCTGCCAATCAAACGGTCTTTCGGAATGCGGCAATCCTTGAAAATCAGCTCGGTGGTCGAGGAGGCCCTGATGCCCATTTTCTTTTCTTTAGGCCCGCAGCTGAATCCGGGATCACCTTCTTCCACGACAAACAGTGACGCACCCCGTGGGCCGCGGCTCCTGTCGGTAATCGCCACGATAGTATATATCTGCGCCTCACCACCGTTGGTAATCCATTGTTTTGTGCCGTTTAAAACCCACTCGTCCTTGTCCAGCACAGCCGTGGTCTGAATACCGGAAGCATCGGAGCCAGCATTGGCCTCGGTCAGACCGAAGGCGCCGAATTTTTTTCCACTAGCGACATCAGGCAGGTATTTTTGCTTCATCTCCTCGGAGCCGCTGATAATGATCGGGTAGACACCAAGAAAGTTAGCCGCAAATGCCGTTCCCACGCCGATACAGCCGCGTCCCAGCTGCTCAACGGTCAGGGCTATATCAAGACAGCCCCCACCGAAGCCGCCATATTCCTCGGGAATCGGCACCCCAAAAAGATCCGCCTGGGCCATCTCGTTGAGGATCTGCCGCGGAAATTCATGTTTTTCATCCAACTCAGCGCGCCGAGGCACTATTCGTTCATCAGTGATCTGCCTTGCAATATCGACGATCATCTGTTGTTCTTCAGATAAGAAATAATCCATCCTCATATCTCCTGTTTACCACTTGATCAGGGTTGCTCCCCAGGTGAAACCGCCGCCGAAGGAACAGAACAAAATTGTATCGCCTTGTGCAATCAAACCACTGCCATGTGCTTCATCAAGCGCAATAGGGATTGATGCAGCGGATGTATTACCATACTTGGATACGTTTATAAATACTTTACTCTGTGGGATATGCAGCCGATCAATCAAATTGTTGAGAATGCGCATATTCGCCTGATGCGGAATAACGAGACTCAAAGATTCTCTGCTGATCTTTTCCCTTTCGAGTAACCCACTTACGGCATCTGCCATGGCGCGCACCGCATGCTTGAACACCTCCCGCCCTTCCATCTGAATATACGCGCCGGCGTTGCCGTCAACGACAAGATCAGGATTCAGGCTTTCCGGAGCATGCATGCAGAGAAGTTGCCACAGGCTGCCGTCCGAATGCATGTTCGAGCCGATTATGCCGCGGTCGGTGGGCGAGTAGCCGAGAACCGCTGCCCCGGCACCATCGCCAAAAAGAATACAGGTGTTTCTGTCCTGCCAGTTGAGACGGCTCGACAGCGTCTCCGCACCAATCACCAGCACCTTCATGGCGTGATCGGCCTTGATATATTTATCGGCGAGGTCCATGCCGTATAAAAACCCGGAACAGGCCGCATTTATATCGTAGGCAAACGCATTTTTCGCCCCGAGTTCTTTCTGCACGAAGCAGGCACTCGAGGGCATCAGCATATGAGAACTTATCGTGCCGAGAACTATCAGGCCAATTTCCTCAGCTGCTACGCCGGCAGAGTCGAGGGCTTTTTGTGCCGCCTGGGTAGCCAGCTGATATGTTTTTTCTCCCTTACCGCCGATATGCCTGCTTTCAATGCCTGTTCGGCTTTTTATCCATTCGGCACTCGTATCAACAATCGATTCGAGTTCTAGATTGGTGAGAACCTTTTCAGGCAAACATGAACCGGTCCCGAGTACAACAGTTCCCATTACATCTCCAAATGTTGGACATTATTGCTGGCGGCAAGACTATCAAGAATATCCTTATTGATATTACCCCTGGCCATTTTAGCGGCTTCGAGAAGGGCGTTTTTTATCGCCTGAGCACTGGACTTGCCATGGCATATTATTCCTATTCCATCAATTCCCAGCAGTGGCGCCCCGCCATATTCAGCGTAATCCACCCGCTTTTTAAACGCCTTAAAAGCATGCCTTGCAAGCAAATAGCCAATTTTCGCGCGAAAGGATTTGACGATTTCATCCCTGAGCATCTGCATGGCGGCCTCGGCCAGTCCCTCGCTTACCTTGAGACAGACATTACCGACAAAGCCGTCGCAGACAATAACATCCACTTCGCCCTGGAACACATCGCGCCCTTCGACATTGCCGATGAAGTTCAAGGTACTTTTTTCCAAAAGCGGATAGGTCTCTTTTATCAGACTGTTGCCCTTGCCGGTCTCTTCACCGATGGACAGCAAACCGACACGAGGATTTTTCACATCATTAATACGGGAAAACGCCGCGGCCATCACGCCGAACTGAAAAAGATGCTGGGGACGGCAATCAACGTTGGCGCCTATATCCATGAGCACCACGGGTTTTTTAAGGGTCGGAAAAATCGACGCAATACCCGGACGGGAGATTCCCTCCAGGCGGCCGAGCTTGCGCGTTGCCGCAGCGAGCGTTGCCCCGGAATTGCCGGCACTGACCGCGGCATCGGCCTCCCCACGGCGAACAAGGTCGAAGGCGACCATGATGGAGGCATCTTTCTTCTTGCGAATTGCATCAACCGGGTGTTCATTCATCTCAATTACTTGGGATGAATGAACGATCTTGATCAGCTTTTCTGACTTGGAATCGGGATTTAAGACGTCAAGGTGCTTGCGGAGAAGACTTTCGTCTCCAACCAGGCTTACGCTCAGACCAGTCTGTTTGACGGCAAGCAGTGCCCCGGCAATCAATTCCTCTGAGCCATAGTCCCCACCCATGGCATCCAGGGCTATTTGCACACCATTCTCCTATTTTACTTCGGCATCAAGAGAGTATACAGTTCTTCCTTTGTACTTGCCGCAGCTCCCGCATAAACGATGGGGCTCTTTCGGTTCCCCGCAATCAGCGCACAGTGAAAGTCCGGGCGCGGTCAGGCCGTCATGGGACCGTCTTTTTCGGGTACGGGAATGGGAGTGTCTTCTTTTTGGTAAAGCCATTTTATCCTCCAACTTAGGTATGTATCATACCTTGCTATTAATTTTATCAACGGTTGGTGAGTTTTTTCAGAACAGCAAAAGGTGAATCACTCTTCTCCAAAGAGCAAGCACAGCCGCCACTGTTCAATGCAATCCCACATCCGGCACAGATACCTTTACAATCTTCACTACAGAGGGTCCTTAACGGGAGAGCCAGATAGGACTGCTCACGCAGGATCTCATCAACATCTATTTCCGCTTCCTTGAGATACAGTGTCATGGCGTCTTCATCACCACACTCCATCTCCTGCTGTTCATAGCTCTGTTCTTTTCTGGTTGTCACCAGGTACACAAAATCCCAATCGACATTTTCTGTGACCGGTTCCCCGCACCGGTCGCAGGCGGCTGAACGGTGGCCTGCTATATTACCCTGGAGATGCACAGTCTCGCTGTCACGCCTGACAACACAAATATGTGCCGTGGCTATGAGGTGAAGATCATCCTCTCCATCGGAGAACCATGAGCTGTCCTGTAGTGTGAATCGACCAGCTCTCCCGGTGATTGCCTCAAAAAACAGTTTCATAAAGCAACAAAAATCAAAATCGGCGGCGAATCAAAAAAATAAAAGAAAGGAAAAATAATCAATTTATCTCAGATTGGCTAGAAAAAAACAACATAGCGGGTAAAATCAATTCGGCAGGTCTTATAAAAGGAAGTATTCTCATGCAGTTGACGACACAGATATAACCAAAAAAATCAAGCCGCCCTGAATCAGAGAACGTGGGTAAGCCGCTCGGAGCTCTTCTCGAGGCGCAATGACACCCTCTGTAACAGCCATTTGAGTGTTTTGATTATCAAGGCCGGCGCTTCCTCAACCAAGATATCAAACGCCTCCCTCGGAAAGACGAGAAGCTCGGAATCCTTCACCGCCACCACGGTAGCACCGCGGGTCCGCCGCCCAAGCAGTCCTTTCTCGCCAACAGGCGCACCCGGATCAAGCAGAGCGACTACCTGCATCTTCTCGCCAAATCCTGTTTTCATTTGCACGGCCACCTTGCCGGTGTGCAGAAAGTACATACAGTCAGCGGCAGCTCCTTTTTCAAAGACAACTGTACCGGCTGCATAGCAAACGCGCTGCATGGTCGTCAGAAGGGTTTCCGCCTCCTCTTTGTCAAGAAAAGCAAAACAACGCTGCTGTAACTCCTCACTATAGACAACCATGACAGGTCTATTGCGCCTCCAGGACAAAAGAACGGTTCTTTTCTTCCAAGACTTTCACCAGCCCCTGGTAATCATCTTTGCGCAGTATGGATTTAAATTGTTCCTGATAGTTCTTTATCAGGCTGACACCCTCTATGTTGATATCGTAGACCATCCATCCTGAAGCAGTTTTATTCATAATATAATGTAATGGGATTTTCACGTTATCGTTTTCGATAAGGGTCGTAACCTGGGCCCGGTCGCCTTTTACTGTTTCCGCGACAAACTCCACATCCTTGCCAGAATACCCCTCAAGTTTGCCGAGATAGACATTTTCGAGAAACTTTGTCATGAGCACAGTAAAATTATCCCGTTCCTGGTCGTTAATCTGCCGCCAGGTTTTGCCGAGGACACGTTTTGACATTTCCCTGAAATCGAACCCTCGTTTAATAAGCGACATGATCTTGTTCCGCCGCTCGACCAGATGCGCATTGCCCTGCAAGCTTTCATCTTCCAAAACAGCCTGAATATCATGGAGGACAGGTTTAAGAAAAGCAGTTGGAGTGAGCTCTTCGGCATCTGCCGTTGCAAGTGACAGACTCCCAAAAACGACAAACAATAAAAGTAATTTTCCCATGTTAGATCTCAATAGTATAAAAAATTGACGCTGAAAATTAATCACCGGCAAGAGTCCAGAAACCCTTACTGCTCGACACTGCCGAATGCAAATTTGCTGATAAGCGACTCAATGTCGAGCGATGACTCGGTCTCGACTATCACCTCTCCGGGTTGAAACAGCTCTTCGTCACCGCCAAGGCTCAACTGGATATATTTATCGCCAATTATTCCCTGTGACTTTACCGAAGCCATTGAATCCTTGGGGACCTTGACTTTGTTTGCGATTTGCAGCGACAGGATCGCCACATCCAATGGGCCGAGCTCTATGACGCTCACCTCCCCCACATCGACACCCGCAACCTGCACGGCAGCACCTTTTTTCACGCCGGCAACATTGTCAAATTCGGCCTTGAGGACATAGGTTTTACCCCTCGTCAAAAACGACACCTCGCCTAACTGTAAAGCAAGATAGACAAAAGCGGCAAAGCCGATAATCATAAACAGGCCAACGCCCATTTCCAAAGTATTTTTTTTCATTATTCCACCAGGTGACTTTGATAAATGTCTCCCATCGTTTTTTGGACAAATTCCTGGATATACGGTTTTTCGGACCACTGAATTTCCTCAGGGCTGCCAAATACATCCATCTTCCCATTGTGCAAGAGTATGACCTGATCTGCCAGATTAAATATTTTCGGTATGTCGTGGCTGACGATAATTGAGGTAAAACCAAACTCGGCCTTGGTTCTGGCAAAAAGATGATAAATCTCCTGGCTCATAACCGGATCAAGACCTGTGGTCGGTTCATCGAAAAGCATAATTGAAGGTTGAAGCTGCATGGCACGGGCCAGTCCCACCCGCTTTTGCATACCGCCACTCAGCTGGGCTGGATATTTTTCCTCATGACCGGTGAGTTCAAATTGCGCAAGCGTCGTTGCCACCCGATCCTGAATCTCTTCTGCACTTTTTTTCGTGCGTTCTCGCAGCGGCAGAGCAACATTTTCAAAAACAGTCAGCGAATCAAAAAGCGCCCCTCCCTGAAACAAGACGCCAAACTCGGCGCGGAGCTGTTCAAGCTCTCGTCCTCTCAGTGCGGTAACATCCCTGCCCTTGATGAAAATCTGCCCGGAATCAACCTGCATAAGGCCGAGGACAAGTTTCAGCGTGACACTCTTTCCCGTCCCGCTCCCGCCGGCAATCACCGTCGTTTTGCCGGCCGGAATAGAAAAATCGACGCCGTCAAGGACGTACTGGATGCCGCCATCTCTTTTGGCAAAGGACTTGACGACATTTTTAAATGCAATAGCAGAAGTCATTATAGCAGGACCGCCGTCAAAAGATAATCAAAAACAAGTACCGAGATAGAGGAGAAGACGACTGCCTGGGTGGTTACTCGACTGACACTTTCCGCACCGAATCCGGCGCCTCGAATCACCCCGACAAAATATCCCCGTGCGGAACAGATCCAGACGACCAAAAGGGCAAAGACAAAGGATTTGATTATGCCAAGCCGGATGTCATGGTTGGTGACGCTGCTCTGCATGCCCTGAATATAGCTGCCGGGACTGACATCCATCAATCCCACACCGGCTATATAGCCGCCGAAAATGCCGACCACATCGAAAACAGCCGTCAGCAGGGGCATGGCGATAAGCATGGCGAGAAACTTCGGGGTAATGAAATATCGAAAGGGATCGATAGCCATACAGTCCAGGGCATCAATCTGCTCGGAAATCCGCATGATACCGATTTCGGCGCAGATGGCCGAACCGGCCCGCCCGGCAACCATTAAAGCCGTCAGCACGGGGCCGAGTTCCATGATCAGGGTGAGGGAAACCGCAGAGCCAAGCATCCCCTCGGCGCCAAACTTATTCAGGGAATAATAGCCCTGCAGTCCCAGTACCATCCCCGTGGACAATGCGGTAAAAAATATCACCACCAGGGAACCGGCACCGATAAAGTGCACCTGGCGCACAAGTTCTCTCACCCGGAACGGGCGCCTGAATAATCCGCGAAAAGCATGCAGCAGAAAAAACGCCATGCGTCCAAGATCAGTCAGCACATACAGTCCGGTATCACCGAGCCGAGCTATCGGGTTACTTTTCATCGGTGACCAGCCATAAATAAAGAGGAGAAGAGGAAGTTTTGTCAACGACACATTACGGCACTAGGATATATTGTGCCAGGCAAGATGTCAATGCCAAGACATTCTTCCTCTTTAATTCGAAATAATAAAATTTGCACCACAAAAACAGCGGCTTTGGGACGATATATCTCTACCAACGCCGCATTCAATTTTTCCTCGGATCATAGGTTTCTCGCAACGCTTCGCCGATAAAGATCAAAAGTATTAACATTCCGACGAGAACCATAAAAGCGGATAATGAAAGCCACCACGCCTCAATATTTCCCTTGCCCTGCGCAAGCAGTTCACCAAGACTCGGCGTCGACGGCGGCACACCAAGTCCTAAAAAATCAAGACTGGTGAGGGCGAGTATCGCCGCGGAAATGCGGAAAGGAAGAAAGGTAATAACCGGAGTGAGGCCATTTGGCAACAGATGCCGCCACATGATCGTCATATTGCCAACGCCAAGGGCGCGGGCGGCCTTGACATATTCGAGATTTCTGCCCCGGAGAAATTCCGCCCGCACATAGTCCGACAAGCCCATCCAGCTGAACAGGGAGAGGAGTACCAGCAGGAGCAGTATACTTGGTTGAAATATCGAGGCAAAAATTATCAGCAGATAGAGTTCCGGCATCGCCCCCCAGATTTCAATGAACCGCTGAAAGATGAGATCCGTGCGGCCGCCGAGATAGCCCTGGACCGCCCCGGCGACGATGCCGACCAGAGTCCCGGTAAAGGTGAGCGCCAGACCAAAGAGAATGCTCAGCCTGAAACCGTAGATAATTCTTGCCAGAACGTCCCTGCCCCTGTCGTCGGTACCGAAAAAATTCTGCCTGGTTGGCGGCGAAGGAACCGGTCCGACGATTTGCTGGTTGATGGTATTATAACTGTTCCTGTTGGGGGGAAAAACAACGAAGTTGCCGGATTCACTGATTTTCTGAAGGATATAAGGATCCCGATAGTCGGTTTCCGTCGCAAAGTCGCCGCCGAAAGTAACCTCTGGATACGAGACAAAAACCGGATAGTAAAATGTGCCGTTGTATTTTACCAGAAGGGGCGAATCGTTGCTGATCAGTTCCGCCGACAAACTCAAGCCGAACAGGATGGCAAAGAGCAGGAGGCTGTAATAGCCTCGCCTGTTGCGCTTAAAGCGCTGCCAGACCTTGGTTCTGCGCCTTGCTGTCGCCAGTTTCAGTTTGGCTCCTGGATGTGCGCTATTCATCGAGGCCCTCGAAACTGATGCGCGGGTCGACCAGCACGTAGCTCAAATCGGAGAGCAAACGCGAGATCAGGCCAATCAGGGTGAAAAAATAGAGGGTTCCAAGAACCACCGGGTAGTCACGGTTGAGCACGGATTCGTAGGCGAGCAGCCCCATGCCGTTCAAGGAAAAAATAGTTTCGATGAGCAGGCTGCCGGTGAAAAACGAGGCGACGAAATAGCCTGGGAAACCGGTTATGATAGGAATAATACCATTTCTAAATACATGCTTATACAGCACCTGGGTCTCCGAGAGACCTTTGGCCCTGGCGGTAAGAACATATTGTTTGCGAATCTCCTCAAGAAATGAGTTTTTCGTCAGCATGGTCATAACCGCGAGACTGCCCACGGCGGTGGCGGTGATCGGCAAAACCATGTGCCAGAGGTAGTCAACTATTTTCATGCCGAGACTGAGCTCGTTCCAGTTATCGGAGACCAGACCGCGCAACGGAAAAATAGACCAGAAGCTGCCCCCGCCAAAGAGAACAATCAACAGGATGCCCAGAACAAATCCGGGAATGGCATAGCCGACAAGGATAACAGAGGAGCTGACGACATCAAATCGCGAACCATCCGCCACGGCCTTTTTAATGCCCAGAGGAATACAGACGCCATAGACAATCACAAAGCCCCACAAACCGAGCGACATGGAGACCGGCAGCCGGGAGATGACCAGCTCGGCAACACTTTGATGGTAGTAATAGGAGGTGCCAAAATCAAAGACGAAATACTTCTTCATCATTGTAACAAAACGGGCCAGGGGCGGCTGATCGAAACCGTAGAGTTTTTTCAACCGATCGATTTTTTCTTCATCTAGCCCGGAATCTCCGCGGTACAGTGTCGATGCCCCGGCTCTCACCTCCCCGCCGCCTGCGCCAAGTCCCTCAATTTCCCCGATCATCTTCTCAACCGGACCACCGGGTACAAACTGGGTGATGACAAAAGTGACCACCATCACTCCGAGTAAAGTCGGTACCATTAGAAGGATTCTTTTCAGGATATAGAGCAGCATTTACTCTCCGGGAAGTTTACAACCTGCGGTTCATTCCGTTCAACAATAAGAGAAATTTCACAAATAGACAGCGTAAAAGAAGAATATTTCTTGTCTTTTATCAACCTTTATGTCTTTTTAGGCAGAGAATATATCAAAAAACAAACGACACAGCCGAGCTGAACACTCCAACATTTCAACCAACCCCGCTGCAAGGCACGGGATAGATATGGAAAAACTACAAACCCTCATTCAAAATGAAGCGGACCTGGACAGACTGGTACAACAAGCTCGAAACACCGACGCTGTCGCACTGGATACAGAATTCGTTTGGGAACGGACCTACTACCCGCAGCTTGGCCTCATCCAGATAGCATTATCCGACGAAGATTGCTATCTCGTCGACCCCATCGCCATAAAAAATCTGCAATCCCTGGGAAAACTGCTTTCCGACAGGGGGGTCATCAAAATTCTCCATGACGCGCCGCAGGATCTGGCTATCCTGCAGCGGGCGACGGGAGCGACACCACAAAATATTTTCGACACCCGGTTGGCAGCAGGGTTTTCCAATCTGCCCTATACACTTTCTCTCGGAAACCTGGTGAAGGAATTACTCGACATACATCTTTCCAAGGAAGAGACCCGGACAGACTGGCTCCAACGGCCCCTGAGCGATAAACAGACAGAATACGCCCAGAACGATGTCCGATACCTGCGGGCGGTGAGAGTCGTCCTGCTGACTCGTATAATCGGCCCGAAAATCAAGTCCTGGCTGCAGGAAGAACTCAACCTGCTCAACAATCCGGCATGCTATTCCGGTCCGCCCGACAATGAACGATTCCTCAAAATCAGAGGCAACAGTCATCTCGACAGGCAAGGCTTGGCTCTTCTCAGGAATCTGACGACCTGGCGTGAAGGTGTGGCCAGGAAAATAGACCGGCCCCGGGGCCATGTCATTAAAGACACTCTACTCCTTGAGATCGCCAGACAAAAGCCGGTCAGTGCCATCGATCTGAAAACAGCAGGGCTCTCGGAAAGAGCGGCAGCAAAATACGGGGAAAATATTGTGGCAATCACCCAGACCACCCTGGCACAAAAGCAGTCGACCTACCCCGAGCCCTCCTGTTCCATCCGCCTCGGCAGCAAAGAGAAAGCCGGGTTGGAAAAACTCCACAAATTGATCGCGTTAAAATGCGAATTGTTGGGTATTGCCCCGGGCCTGCTCGGCAACAGTTCAGAACTAAAACTCCTTGTAAAAACACTCAATACCACGAAAACAGACGACTTGAAGCAGCTGCGGCAGACAGACGGATGGCGGAAGCTTTTTCTGGAGGATTTTTTCAGACAAAACAGAGAATGGTGATTATTTCGTCTCACTAACATTCCACAAGGTTTTATGAGTGTCGTTGACTATTTTTTACGGAGAATAACCATGCATACCTTACTGCGGAAAAACCTGCTGAATCGCTGTCTATCTCTAGCTCTCTTCTTCGTTTTTTGCACGGCGGCACAAGCGGCCGAAAAAGCCGGCTATGGTGGTTGGGAAGTCGATTCCACCTATAATGGCTATTACAATTCAAAAGAAAGAGATTCTCTTAAAGGCCAGATTGTGCAATTCAAGGAGGTCACACCGCTGCCCGGGATGGACCCGGGAACAGCATTCATCCTCGAAGAGGGCGGCGAAAAGACTCTCGTGCATCTCTGTCCTGTAGCCTTTAGCAGCGCCGATCAAACCGGCATTCGCAAGGGGACGAAAACCAAGGTCAGCGGCAGCTGGGCGGTGATAGACGGCCAGGATGTCTTTATGGCGGCCAAGGTTAAACAAGGTGACAGTTTTGTGTTCAAGGTCCGTCTGACAAAAGACGGCTACCCTTTTTGGAACATGAGTCCCGAAGAACTGGCAAAGGAATTGGCCTCCGATTGAGGGTGCCTGGCCATTCTCTTTGCCGTTGCACAAACAAAGATTGGTCCAGTCCGCTCAGAGGCGGGATGCGGCAGACAATGCGCAGCTCCCTATCCCGCCTGCCCTACGCCATCGGACCGGTCATGTTCACGCGGTTTTCTTGGGCAACTGATCGAGATACCATTCCATAGGATCGATCAGCTCAAAACCGGCCTGCAGCAGTTTCTTTTTCACGTTGATAACATTGTTGGTCAGGAGATAAGGGAAGATCGCCCTTTTGTCCTTATCCCAGAACCTGGCCACCAGGACGCTGCCGAGGGAAATATTTTCTTCTGTTATGATATCGACAATTTTCTTCATCTGCCCGCGCTGTTCCTTTACTTGAATGCATAACAGACTGCCGGGTTCATCGATATTCATGATGTTGACAAACGCCCTCAAAAGGTCCCGCGTGGACAAAATCCCTTTCAGATAACCTTCTTCATCGATCACCGGCAGGGCGCCGACCTTTCGTTGCTGCATCACCAGCAGGGTGTCCTGGAGGGTGTAATAGGCATATATCGCCATCGGGTTTTTGGTCATGATATCGCCGATGGGATGATTACCTATTTTTCCCAGAGTAATGTCATAGTCCGGTTTTTTCAGCAGGGTCGACGGCATGCAATCGCGCATGTCGCGGTCGCTGACAATACCGATAAGCTTTCCGGCCCCGTCAATAACCGGCAAATGGCGGATACCTTTCTCCACCATTAATTTTTGCGCGTCAAAGATCGTCATTTCCGGACCAGCAGTGATAAGGTCTTTGGACATTCTATCGCCTACAAACATAATACCTCCAAAAAATTCTTCTTTATCTCAGGAACTGAACTGAAGCCGGCTGCATCCCTTACTTGATTGCCGCCAGCATCTTGATATGATTTTCAACCAAAATGGGCAAGACATCGAGATTATAACCGCCTTCGAGAACGGACACAACCCGGCCGCCGGTAAATCGATTCACCAGATTCATGATTACTTCAGAAACAAAATCGTATCCATCGGTGGACAGGCTGGTGCCGGACATCAGATCACTTTCGTGGGCGTCGAAGCCGGCGGACAGGATAATAAATTCGGGTTTGAATTTTTTAACTGCCGGAACAAGGTCCTGCATAATCAGCCGTCGGTACTCGTCATCACCCCTGCCCGGCAGTACCGGAGAATTAACGGTATAGCCATTGCCCTCACCGATGCCTACCTCGAACTCTCTGCCGGTTCCCGGATAGGCAAAAGAGGGATGTTCGTGGATGGAATAATAGAAGACGCTGGCATCCCGATCGAATATATGCTGCGTACCGTTGCCATGGTGGACATCGAAATCGATAATAGCCACTCGCTCTATACCGTATTGCTTCTGTACATACCTCGCCGCAATCGCCACGTTGTTGAAATAACAGAACCCCATGGGCTTATCAACCTCCGCATGGTGACCGGGAGGACGGACTGCGCAAAAGGCATTATCGATCTCGCCTTTCATGATCAGGTCAATGGCTTTCAGCACCCCCCCGACAGCCAGAAAGGCGATGTCGCAGGTTTCCCGGCAAATGGCGTTATCAGGATGTTCGAATTCACTCAAACCGGAGATACAGGCCTCATCAAAACGCATGATATAGTGAATATTATGGACTGTCTCTATCCATCGCTGATTGGCTCTGTCGGCCTCTATCAGGGTGAGTTTTTCAAGCACACCCGACGCGGAGAGTCTCTGGTGAATAGCTTTTAAACGTTCAGGCGATTCAGGATGATAGCCCCCTGTATCGTGCAGGAGATATCTATCATCATACACAAAACCAGTTCTTTTCATAACGTTTCCTGTTTTTTCAGTTTTTCCTTTTGACACCTGTGAGCGTGTCGTCTCACCCAACTGCTAGGAGTCCATTTTTACAATAACCCTGCCGGTCTGGCCGCCGTGGAGTATCAGGTCAATGTGTTCATCCAGCTGATCCAGCGTGACCTCACGGCAAATATCGTTTAACTGGGCGGGTTTCCAGTCGGTGGCCAGGTGCTGCCACACCTTCCGTCTCTTGGCCATAGGACAATTCTGGGAGTCGATGCCCACCAGGCAAACGCCACGAAGAATAAAGGGAAAAACCGTCAACGGCAGATCCGGTGAGGCAACATTGCCACAACAGGTAACAACCCCTCGCAGGTCCGTGGATTTAATGGCCGATGCTAAAATTTCTCCCCCGACGGTATCGATCACCCCCGCCCAAACGGTTTTCAAGAGGGGCCTTTCGTGGCCGGTCATCGCCTCAGCCCGCGGGAGGATCCTCCGGGCGCCAAGGCCCTTGAGAAACTGCTCCGCTGCTGGTTTACCGCTGACCGCGGTCACCGCATAGCCAAGCTTCGCCAAAAGAGCGACAGACAGGCTGCCGACACCGCCGGTTGCCCCGGTCACCAGGATATCGCCCCTGTCGGGGGGAACAGCGTGAGAAAGAGCCATGACCGACAGACCGGCGGTAAAACCCGCGGTACCGAAAACCATGGCCTCCCGGAGATCAAGACCGGCGGGCAAAGGAACCACCCAGGCGGCCGGGACCCTGATATACTGGCCAAACCCGCCGGAAGTATTCATCCCCAGATCATAGCTGGTGACAATAACCGCATCGCCCTGGTGAAAGGCGTCACTGCGGCTCTCTGCGACCACTCCAGAGGCATCGATGCCGGGGGTATGCGGATATTTCCTGGTCACGCCGTGGTTGCCACTCGCCGACAAGGCGTCTTTATAATTGAGGGAGGACCAGCTGACCTTGATGAGAACCTCGCCGTCCGGCAACTGATCTATCGATTTTTCGGTGATTGAACGGGAGAACCGCTTGTCGCCAATTTCTTCAACCACCATAGCCCGATATGTGTTGTGGACCATACCCTTTCCCCTCCGATAATTTTTTCCCGCACCCCACTCCAGTCAAGAAGCCAGCCCAGAGCGTCGAAGATGCTGCGCGTCTCTCAAGGTGCCAGTTGCTGAACTATAGCGCAGCGGACCGTTTGAGAATAGTAATTTTTTTCCAAAAAAAGAAACAAGACGATACCTGTTAAGGAATCTTCAATATTTCTTATGTGATTTTATCATGTTAAGCAATTTTGACAAAAGCAGTGATGCTTCGTCTCTTATTTTATCTTGACAAACAAATTGCATTTACATTAAATGGAAGCGTAACATTGTTACTCGAGAAGGAGCACAAAAGGAGTAATTTATTTTTATAAGCAATATTTTTAAACGGTTATAAAAAAAAACATTTTCTGAGAAAACCATATCACCTTGATCAAAAAGAAAGACCTCTCCATGAATTTTTCTTTGTTTTTTCACTTTTTTAAATAACTTATCATATATAATTCAATAACCGTTATTCTTAGGGAAACAACAAAAAGTAACAATGTTAGATGAACTCAACCCAGAGGTACAGGAAAGACTGGAAAAAGCGGTGCTGGAAATTTTTTCCACCGCCGATTTCCATAAGGCCAGTATACGCGTCATTGCCGAAAAGGCCGGCGTAAGCTTCACCACTATTTACAAACATTACGGAAGCAAGGAGCACCTGCTTTTTGCTTTTGTCAATATCTGGATGAGCCAGCTGACCGATCGTATAGCGGATCATCTCAAAGGTATTGAAGACCTCAAGGAAAAGCTCAGAAAAGTGTTCTGGCTGCACCTTGATTACTATGAACGGCATGAAGAACTTGGCCGCATTCTCTTCATGACCCTCCCCATGCAGACGTGGATGACAGATAAATCCTTTGATCAGAAAAGGAGAGTAAGCCTGATTATTGATGTACTGAAGAAGGGCCAGCAGCAGGGTGTTATCAACCCGAACGTCAGGGCCGGATCTCTTCTCGATTTTATGCTCGGATTCATTCAACGATCATTTTTCATGTGGATAATACGGGGCAAACAGGGCAGCCTTGTCGAAGAAGCAAACACCCTCTTCGAAATGGTCTGGCAGGGTATGGTTAACCCGGATATCATCCGCTACATCAGCGCAAAGGATCCACAGCAACAGGAACAAGCATAAAACGCGTATTGCCCTGCCCCGATAACGACAAACCGACCGACAAGAAAAACAGACAACCCTAGAAAAAGGAGCACTGAATATGTCCTTGGAAAAAAGAACACTCCTGCACACCAAAAAAGAAAAAATAGCCTTGGGGGGAGGGGAGGCGCGGATAAAAAAACAGCATGCCAGCGGCAAAATGACCGCAAGAGAGCGGCTCCTCCACCTTTTTGATGAAGGCACCTTCATCGAGATAGATGCCTTCGTTAAAAACAGATGCACCCGATTCGGCATGGATAAGCTCGATTTTGAGGGCGAATCGGTCGTCACCGGATACGGTCAAGTCGAGGGCCGGGTGGTCTTTGCCTTTTCCCAGGATTTCACCATAACAGGCGGCGCCCTGGGGGAAATGCACGCGAGAAAAATAGTCAAGGCCATGGACAGTGCCGCCAAGGTCGGCGCGCCTATTGTCGGCCTGAACGATTCCGGAGGGGCCAGAATCCAGGAAGCGGTCGATGCCCTGTCCGGCTACGGCGATATTTTTTACAGAAATTCCATTTACTCCGGCGTCATTCCGCAGATATCCGCGGTTATGGGACCGTGTGCCGGCGGGGCGGTCTATTCGCCGGCCCTTACCGATTTCATTTTCATGGTCGACAAAACTTCCCAGATGTTCATCACCGGCCCCCAGGTCATAAAAACAGTTACCGGGGAAATAGTATCCGCGGAGGAACTCGGGGGGGCGATGACGCACAACAGTGTCAGCGGCAATGTTCATTTCATCGCCGATTCCGAGCAACAATGCCTCGCGGATATCAGAAGATTGATCCAATATCTCCCATCAAACAGTATGGAGAAAAGCCCCACCCGCCCCCTGCGCAGCGATATCAACAGACACATCAGCGAACTCAATGACCTGGTTCCGGACAACCCGAACAAACCATACGATATTCTCGATATCATTCATCTTATTGTCGACGATGGGGATTTCATGCAATACCAGACCTATTTTGCCACCAACCTGATAACCGGCTTTGCCAGGATCAACGGCAAATCGGTCGGCATAGTCGCTAACCAGCCAAAGGTCATGGCCGGCTGCCTGGATATGAACGCGGGTGACAAGGCCTCCAGATTCATCAGAACCTGCGACGCGTTCAACATTCCCTTGCTGACCTTCGTCGACGTCCCGGGATTCCTCCCCGGTACAAACCAGGAATACGGGGGAATCATCCGGCACGGGGCAAAAATTCTCTACGCCTACAGCGAGGCAACGGTGCCCAAGGTGACCCTTATTACCCGCAAGGCCTATGGCGGCGCCTATGTCGCCATGTGCTCCAAATCCCTTGGCGCGGACATGGTCTTCGCCTGGCCGTCCGCCGAAGTTGCGGTTATGGGCTCAGAGGGGGCGGTAAACATCATTTTTAAAAACGACATTGCCAACGCTGAAGACAAGGTGGCGACCAAACAGAAAATACTCGAGGAGTATGCGGCCGAATTCGCCACCCCCTACAAAGCGGCGGAACGGGGTTTTGTTGATGATGTTATCGAACCAAGTACTTCCCGCCAGAGAATTATCGACACCTTCAATATGCTTGAAGGTAAACGGGAAAAACGTCCGGCCAAAAAGCACGGCAACATCCCACTCTAACAGGAGGAGAAAAACATGATTGTAACCGAACTGCTGGCTCGTTTTGCGGATCCAGAGGTCATGCAGTCCTTATCGATTTCGGACAAACTTGCCGCCGGGCTTATCACCACCATACTGGGGATGGGCATTACTTTCGCTGCGCTTATCATCCTGCAGTTCATCATTTCCTGGATGGACAAGATTCTCAACAGGAAAAAGACGGCGCCAGATGAGCCCATGCCAATCGGCCCGAGAGCACAACAGCCAACGGCCGGCACAGAGGAAAGCCACCGGGATGACAACGAACTTGTGGCGGTCATCGCCGCTGTCATTGCCATGAAACTGAAAACGTCGGTGGATAGTATAGTTATCAAAAATATCGAAAAACTTGACGATCGCTCCCCCGCCTGGAATCGGGCAGGAATTATTGAGCAGATGAACAACAGATTATAAACTAACGGAGGTCGCATAGATGAAAATGTTCAGAGTTGTTGTCAACGGGAGCGAATACAGGGTAGGAATCGAAGAACTGGCCGAAGAGGCAATCTCTCGGCCGGAAGTGGCCCAAGCTGCCCCGGCGGCGCCGGCACACGTTTTGCCAAAACCGGCAGCACAGCCGCAGCCAAAACCCGCCGCAGCCAGCACAGACGGGGCTGCCGCTCCAGGCAATGTCATTGCGCCCATGCCGGGAACCGTCCTGCAGGTGCTGGTCAACCTCGGCGAGAGTGTCAAGAAGGGCCAGGTGCTTTTGGTCCTTGAAGCAATGAAGATGGAAAATGATCTCTTGGCCCCGGCCGACGGCGTCGTCCAGGAACTGAACGTGACCAAGGGCGTAGCGGTCAACGCCGGCGATATCCTGGTTATCCTGTCATAACAAAGGGGGACATCTATCATGCTGCAAGCACTTCTTGAATTCGCCAGAAGTACAGGATTCTACGGCCTGACCGCAGGGGCAATGGCCATGCTCGGCATCGCCTGCCTTTTACTTTATCTGGCCATTGTCAAAAAATTCGAACCACTGCTGCTGGTGCCGATCGCCTTCGGCGTTCTGCTGACCAACCTCCCCTTTGCCGATTTAATGGCCGAGCCGATAATGGAGATAAAGGAAAACGTTATCCATACCATTCAACCGGGTGGCCTGCTGTACTATCTCTTTCAGGGGGATCATCTGGGAATATTCCCTCCCCTTATTTTTATGGGCGTCGGCGCGATGACCGACTTCGGACCACTCATCGCCAACCCAAAATCGCTGCTGCTCGGGGCCGCCGCCCAATTCGGCATCTTTATTACCTTTATAGGAGCGATAGCCTCCGGGCTGTTTACTGCCCAGGAAGCCGCCTCCATCGGCATTATCGGCGGCGCGGATGGCCCAACCGCTATCTTTCTTTCTTCTAAACTGGCGCCGCATCTCCTTGGCCCGATTGCCATTGCCGCCTACTCGTACATGGCCCTGGTACCGATAATCCAACCGCCGATTATGCGCCTGCTCACCAGCAAAAAAGAGAGAATGATTCGAATGACCCAGTTGCGGGACGTGACGAAAAGAGAAAAAATACTTTTTCCCATAGTTGTCACCATTATCGTCTCCTTGATGGTGCCACCGGCGGCGACCCTCATCGGCATGCTCATGCTCGGCAACCTGTTCAGAGAATGCGGTGTTACCGGCAGACTTGAAGATACCTCGAAAAATGCCCTTATCAATAGCATCACCATCTTTCTCGGGGTGACCGTCGGGGCAACGGCCACTGCCGAACAGTTTCTGAAGATTGAAACCCTGGCCATCCTCACCCTGGGCGTCACCGCCTTTGCCATAGGCACCGCTTCCGGGGTACTTCTTGCCAAGCTGATGAACAAGGTGATGAACGTCAGCATTAACCCGCTGATCGGTTCGGCCGGTGTTTCGGCGGTACCGATGGCGGCCAGGGTATCTCAGGTGGTTGGCCAGAAAGAAGATCCGGGCAATTTTCTGCTCATGCACGCCATGGGACCAAACGTTGCCGGGGTCATCGGCTCGGCGGTTTCCGCGGGGGTGCTCCTGTCTCTTTTCGGCAATTAGGGCCTGGGGGAGGAACGTCCGGCAATGACCGCCGGACGCCTTGTCCCATTGCGGGAATGGCCGGGGTCACTGGCCTGGGGGTTTTTCCCCTCTTCCAGTATATAAAAATTTGCATCCTCAAGGCACAGCTTTTTACTTGTAAAGTTTTCAGCAATACATTACAAGTAAGTGTAACATTGTTATCCACAAAAAGTATTTGAAAAAAACACGCTCCATTTTTTTGCGGCAATTCAGTAAATTAACTTTTTACAGCAACAATAACGATGCTACTTCAGCGCACGAAAAGACCGCTTCTGGTTGGCAACAATCCCGGGACTTTTTCCCACAGCAAGAACAAGGTTTTTCAACTACCACTAAACAACCAATATGTCAGATGAATTAAACAGCGACATACACCGGCGACTCGAAAAGGCCGTTCTGGAGGTCTTTTCCAGCTCTGACTTCCATCGGGCCTCCATTCGTGACATTGCCAACAAAGCCGGAGTCAGCTTTACGACCATCTACAAGCATTACGGCAGCAAAGAACGGCTGGTATTTGCTTTCGTCGACATATGGATGGGAAAATTGACGGACCGTATCGTCGATCATCTGCAGGGAATAGAGAATCTCAAAGAAAAATTGCGCAAGGTTTTCTGGTTGCAGCTCGACTACTACGAGCGTCACGAGGGGCTTGGCAGGATAGTTTTCATGACCCTGCCGATGAAGACGTGGATGGCGGACGAAACATTTGACCAACCCAGAATGATGACCCTGATGATCGATGTCCTCAGACAGGGACAAAAGGAAGGCATCCTCAATCCCCATGTTCGGGCCGGCACCCTGCTCGATTTCTTCATGGGTTTTGTGCAGCGCAGTTTTTTTATGTGGATACTCCGCGGGAAAAATGAATCTCTCGCGGAACAGGCGAACATAATGTTTGAGATGGTCTGGCAGGGAATGTTGGCGAGGCCTCAACAATCGATTCAGGGGTCTCACCCTGAAAAAGAATAGCGCCAGGCCGGCATACGACCAAGCCGTCTCGGCAACACATCGTACTTTTCTCACCTTTTTTGGGAGGCATGCAATGAAAATACTGAAAATTGACCACTTAGGAATAGCCGTAAACAGCATTGATGATGGAAAAAATTTCTGGTCAGATGTACTTGGCCTCAAATTTGAAGGGGCGGAAACGGTGGAGACACAAAAAGTGACTACCGCTTTTTTCCCCGTTGGAGAAAGCGAGGTCGAGCTGCTTGAATCCACCGCGCCAGATGGCCCGGTCGCCAAATTCATTGAAAAAAAAGGCACCGGCTTCCAGCACGTGGCCTTCAGGGTAGCCAATATTGAGGAAGCCCTGCAGGAGTTGAAGGATAAGGGCATCCAATTGATAGATCAGCAACCTCGAATCGGTGCCGGGGGGGCCAAAATTGCATTCCTTCACCCAAAAGCGACAGGTGGCGTGCTGGTTGAGCTTTGCGAACGTTCCTAGTCCCTGTCCCCTACAGCATCATAATCCCCGGCCGGGGATATAACCATACGCACGAAAGGAGCAACCGATGGCAGAGAATGCAAAATTAGCGAAATGGGCAGAACTCGCCTCCAAACAGATGAAGGGAAAGTCCGTGGACACCCTCGACTGGATGACCCCGGAAGGTATAAAAGTGAAGGCGCTCTATACGGCAGAAGACCTCGATGGTCTGGACGCGCTCAACACCATGCCGGGAATGGCCCCCTACACCCGCGGCCCCATGACAACCATGTACGCCGGGCGCCCCTGGACGATCCGGCAGTATGCCGGCTTTTCTACCGCCAAGGAATCGAACGCTTTTTACCATAAGGCGCTTGCCGCCGGCCAGAAAGGATTATCCGTCGCCTTTGACCTCGCCACCCATCGGGGCTATGATTCGGACCATCCCCGGGTAGCCGGAGATATCGGCAAAGCCGGCGTGGCCATTGATTCCGTCGAAGACATGAAAATCCTCTTTGACGGCATCCCGCTCGACCAGATGTCTGTCTCCATGACGATGAACGGTGCGGTTATTCCCATTCTCGCCGGCTATATCGTTGCCGCAGAAGAACAGGGTGTCAGCCACGACCAGCTGTCCGGCACCATCCAAAATGATATCCTCAAGGAATATCTGACGCGAAACACCTATATCTATCCTCCGGGGCCATCCATGCGGATCATCTCCGACATCATGGCCTTCTGCTCGAAGACCATGCCGAAGTACAACACCATCAGCATCAGCGGCTATCATATGATGGAAGCCGGCGCCAACAGCGTCCTGCAGACCGCCTTTACCCTGGCCGACGGCGTTGAGTATGTGCGGGCAGCCCTGAAAAGCGGCATGGATGTCGATACCTTTGCGCCCAGGCTGTCTTTCTTTTTCGGCATCGGCATGAACTTCTTCATGGACATCGCCATGCTGCGCGCGGCCAGATTCCTCTGGCATCGACTGATGAGCGAGTTTAATCCAAAGAATGCGAAATCTTCCATGCTGCGGACCCATTGCCAGACTTCCGGCTGGAGTCTCACGGAACAGGATCCCTACAATAACATCATCCGCACGACGCTGGAGGCGATGTCCGCGGTTCTTGGCGGCACCCAGTCCCTGCACACCAATTCCTTTGATGAGGCCATCGGCCTGCCCACTGATTTTTCCGCGCGTATTGCCAGAAATACCCAGATCATCATTCAGGAAGAATCGCAAGTCTGTCATGTTGTCGATCCCTTAGGCGGCTCTTACTACATCGAGTCGCTTACCAACAGTATTATTGATGAGGCACAGAAAATCATCGACGAGATTGCCGGACTGGGCGGCATGGCCAAGGCCATCGAAAGCGGAATGCCGAAAATGCGCATCGAGGAATCCGCTGCCCGCAAGCAGGCGAGAATCGATCAGGGTCTTGACGTCATTGTCGGCGTCAACAAATACAAGCTGACCGATGAAAAAATCGACTTTGAGGTACGGGAAGTACCGGCCACTGTGCGTGACGAACAGGTAGCCCGCCTAAAAGAGATCAAGGCCAGCCGTAATCAGGCTGCCGTCGACAAAGCACTTGCCGATCTCACTGCAGCAGCGCAAAACGACGGCAATCTGCTCGAGGCGGCCCTGCCTGCCGTTCGGGCCCGGGCGACAGTTGGTGAAATTTCCGATGCCATGGAGGCGGTTTTCGGCCGTTTCGTCGCCACCACCCGCTGCATCTCCGGTGCCTACTCCTCGGAATTTCACAGTGACAATTCAGTTTTCAACGCCATCAAGGAACGAACCAACGTTTTCCTTGAAAAACAAGGCCGACGCCCTCGTCTGCTCGTGACGAAAATGGGCCAGGACGGCCATGACCGCGGCTTCAAGGTCATCGCCAGCGCCTACGCCGATCTCGGTTTTGATGTCGATATCAGCCCGATGTTCCAGACCCCGGAAGAGGCCGCGAAAATGGCCATCGAAAACGATGTCCATGTCGTCGGGGCATCGAGCCTTGCCGCCGGACATAAATCACTTATTCCGTCACTGATCGAGGAACTGAAGAAAATCGGCGGCCAGGACATTATCGTTGTCGCCGGGGGAGTCATCCCGCCTGCTGACTACGATTTTCTCTATAAAGCCGGCGTCAAGGCCATCTTCGGACCGGGTACACCGATTCCCGTCTCCGCCGACAAAACCCTTTCTCTTCTCGAGGAAAAATATCTCAAGTAGAGATGCATATTCAGACAAGGTGCGCCACCATCCCGCTTGTCGGGATGGTCAGTACCATCCGGCAGCACCACAAGGGGTCCGGCGATTCTCCCTCGCTTGATCGCTGGATCCCCTGTGTTTTACTTTCCAACGGCGATTTCCCGATAAATTTTCAACTCAAGCCTTCTTCCATGCTTAAAACCCCCCAGGAATATATCGATGGTGTTCTCAGCCGGGATCGTTTGATGCTCGCGAGAACCATCACCCTCATCGAAAGCACCTTGCCCGCCCACCAGGAGCTGGCCAGAACAATTATCGACAAACTCCTTCCCTACACCGGCAAGGGATATCGGATCGGCATAACCGGTGTGCCGGGTGCCGGCAAAAGCACCTACATCGAGAGTTTTGGCAACATGCTCACCGAAAAAGGTCACCGGGTGGCAGTGCTGGCCATCGATCCGAGCAGTACCCGCAGCGGCGGCTCCATCCTCGGTGACAAAACGCGTATGGAGAAACTGGCCGTGAACGCGAATGCCTTTATCCGCCCTTCTCCCTCAAGCGGGACACTCGGCGGTGTCGGCAGAAAAACCAGGGAAACCATGCTCGCCTGCGAGGCTGCTGGTTATGATGTTGTCATCATTGAAACCGTCGGCGTCGGTCAATCGGAGACCACCGTGGCCTCGATGGTGGATTTTTTTCTGGTGCTGATGATTGCCGGGGCAGGTGATGAACTGCAGGGCATCAAAAAAGGCGTTCTCGAGGTGGCCGATACCATTGTCATCAACAAGGCGGACGGTGACAATGTGCTGCGGGCGCAGATTGCCTGCAAGGAGTACCAGACCGCCCTGCACATGCTTATGCCGAACAGCCCCAACTGGAGTCCGCAGGTTCTCACCTGCAGCGCCCTCGAACATACCGGTATCGACAAAATCTGGGAAACTATTCTGGACCACCGGCAGAAACTGACCGAGAGTGGCGAGATGGATGAGAAGAGAAGGCACCAGGCGCTCGACTGGATGTCTTTTCTCCTTGAGGAGGGGCTGCGCCAATGGTTTTACAACGACCCGCAGGTAAAGGCCACTATGCCCACCTTGCGAAAGGACGTCGAAATGAAGCGCACCTCCCCTACCGCCGCGGCCGATGCGCTCCTGGCCTTTTTGCAGGAAAAACGATTGTAATCAGCGGGAAAACTCGATGTCTTTGGCGTGCAGGCCTGCGCTATTTATACCAGCCGGAATATTTGACATAGTTCTCCGCTATCCTCTCAATCTCGCCGGAAATGAGTTCCTGGCTGATATCTTTTACTTTTCTGGCCGGTACTCCGGCGTAAATCGTCCCTGATTCAACACGGGTGCCCTGGGTCACAACCGCACCGGCGGCGATAATCGTATTGCTCTCCACAACACAGTTATCCATGACAATAGCGCCCATGCCGACCAGCACATTATCGTGAATGGTGCAGCCGTGAACAATCGCGTTATGGCCAACAGAAACATTGTTGCCGATATTTGTTGGGAATTTTTTGTAGGTGCAATGCACCACGGCTCCGTCCTGAATGTTCACCTTATTGCCCATTCTGATGTAATGCACATCGCCACGAAGAACCGCGTTAAACCAGATAGAGCAATGATCCCCCATGACCACATCACCGACGATCACCGAGTTTTCCGCAAGGAAACAATCCTCGCCAAATTTCGGGGTATGCCCATTCAGCTCCTTGATAATCATCTAAAACCTCGCAGCTCAAAAAAGTCTCTGACAGAAAAGATCTCTGCCTGCTCTGTCTCGTATCCATCCGTTTACAGGCAAACAAATAAGCTGAGGTGCGCGACTTCGCAAGGAGGGACAAGCGACGTCCCGCACCTCAGGGGAAAAAATCAGCTTATGATACAGAGTACCGCGCCTTTGGCAACACTGTCGCCACTGGCAAATTTAATACCTTGCACAGTTCCGTCGCAGGGAGCGACCAGGGCGTTCTCCATTTTCATCGCTTCCAGAACGACAAGGGGATCCCCCTTCTTGACGACATCGCCGGCCTTTTTCTCGTATTTAATGATCATACCAGGCATCGGTGCCAGAAGCAGCGTGCCATCGACCGGGGCGACCGGTTGAGGCGCGGCTGCCTGTGCAGGGGCAGCGACTGCGGTTTGCGCCGGAGCCGGGCCAGCGGCAGCGGGGCGTGATGCCGGAACGGCTTGCACATCGCCGGTAGCATCGACCTCCACATTGAAGTATTCATTATCAACAAAAACGTTGAAGGTCCTCACTGCCGCCGTTTTCGCTGGAGTATCCGGTTTTGGTTCAATAAGTTTACCGGCTTTGGCCTTCTTGATAATTTCGTCTTTTTTCTTTACCTCTTCAAGACTGATCGGTTTGACGCTCGCCGGTGGCTCGGCTTTGCCGTATTTCCATTCGAGAAACTTCTTCCCGGTAACAGGAAATTGCGCGTAGAGGATGAGATCATCGAGGTCAACCGCCAGGTCCCCGATTTCGCTTTTGGCCTTTTCCAGCTCCGGTTCAAGCACTTCCGCCGGCCGACAGGTGATCGGTTCTTCGCCACGGGGGTAACCCTTCAGGGCCTTTTTCTGCAGTTCGGCGTTGATCGGTACCGCAGTTTTGCCGTACAGGCCATAACAGAGATCCTTCACCTGTCCGGTAATCATCTTGTACCGTTCGTCCGGGGTATCATGCAGCACGTTATTGACCGTCTGCACGCCAACAATCTGACTGGTTGGGGTAACGAGGGGAATCTGTCCGAGGTCTTTTCGCACCCGCGGCAATTCCTTGTAGACCTCGCCGATTTTATCCAGGGCGTCCATTTCCCGCAGCTGATTGACCAGATTCGACAGCATACCGCCGGGGGTCTGATGCAGCAGGACATTGATATCAATGATGGAGACCTTTGAATCATCGAGCAGATGCTTATATTTCGGCATCACCTCTCTTTCAAAAATCTCGTTTATAACCGCGAGCTTTTTAATATCAAAACCGGTATCGCGGTTGGTGCCGAGCAGGGCCATTACCAGCGGCTCGACCGCGGCATGGGACGTTCTGTAGGCATACGGGGTCATACAGGTGTCGATAATATCCACGCCCGCCTCAATCGCCTTCAGATGGGTCATCGGCGACATGCCGGACGTAAAGTGGCTGTGCAAGTGAATGGGGACCCGCACCGCTTTTTTCAAGGCCTTGATCAGCGGATAGGCATCATACGGTGCCATCAACCCGGCCATATCCTTTACACAGACGGAATCCGCGCCCATATCCTCCAGGGTTTTCGCCCTGTCGGTATAGTAGTCGAGGTTATAAACTTCTCCGCCGAGACGGGGTTCGGTCAGGGTATAACAGATACACCCCTGGAAATGCTTCCCGGCCTTTTTGATCCCTTTCACAACGGTCTCAAAGTTGCGATAGTCATTCAGCGCATCAAAGGTTCGGAAAACATCCATGCCGTTGGCCGCCGCACGATCGACAAAAGCATAGGCCAGATCATCGGCGTAGTTGCGGTAACCGACCAGGTTCTGTGCCCGCAGCAGCATAGAAAAAGGCGTCTTTTTGATGTACCTTTTCAGGGTGCGCAGCCGCTCCCATGGGTCTTCATTGAGGAACCGGTGCATGGTATCAAACGTTGCACCACCCCAGGTTTCAATTGCCCAGAAGCCGACCTCATCCATCAGCTCCGCCACCGGTATCATATCCTCCGTACGACCACGCGTCGCAAAGAGAGACTGATGTCCATCACGCAGGGACAGATCCATTATTTTCACAGGATTCTTAGCCTTTGGCCGATCCTCGGAATAATTCAATGGGGTCATCTTTACTTGATCACTCATCCTAAATCTCCTCTCACCTGATCTTTAAACTATAGATTCTACTAAAAGCGGGTAAACGCCCTTAGTTGGATTAATCTCCGCATGGCCATCATTTCCTGAGAGCCACTCTGCCCCCACGGACTGAACCCGGCATCTTTTCTCTCGCTTAAAGATGCCTGCTGCTGTTCATATGCCGTTGCCTCCTCCTGTTGCAGATAGAGACTTACGGCAGCCAGGGCAGCGGCCAATTTCTTTTTTTTATCTGCCATTCATTCACCCACTGATTGTTTTGTCTTAAGGTTATTTTTTTTCAGCTCAAGAGCCTGTACCTTGGGGTGGCATAAAATATTAAAGCATTTCGCCTTACAACCACGCAAACGCAACACTTCCCTATGCGCTATACATTGCATAGTCGGTTTCCTGACCAAGCAGTTTGTCTATTTCCGTCTGAATTTCGTTACGCTTGGGGTTGTTGACCCAGGCATTCCAGTCCTCCACGGAACGCCAGGTGCTGATCACCATGCACTCATCTTTTTTATCAATTCTGCTCAGCGTCTCTCCTGAGATATAGCCCGGTTGCTCCAGAGTGAGTGCGCGCAATTGTTTCAGCAGGAGCGTCAGTTTCATAACGTTTGTATCCTGCACCTTTCGTTTTATAAATATTTTTACTGTCATGTGAATCTCCTCGTCTGTGATAAAAAAGGATAGCGGTCCGTTAAAGGGGTATGTTGCCGTGTTTTTTCATAGGATTGGTGTCCCGTTTATTCCGCAGCAGCTCAAGCGCCTTGACAATTCTGCCTCTCGTCAGAGAAGGTTCTATAATATCATCAATATACCCCCGCTGGGCGGCGACATAGGGATTGGCGACGTAATCTTGATATTCTTTTTCCTTTTCCACCAGGTAAGCGGCAGGATTATCGGCTTTCTTTGCCTCTCTGCCGTATAATACGCCAACCGCGCCCTTTGCGCCCATGACCGCGATTTCCGCACTCGGCCAGGCATAGTTCAAATCGCCACGCAGGTGCTTGGAAGACATGACGCAATAGGCGCCGCCATATGCTTTTCTCGTTATAACCGTTACTTTGGGGATCGTTGCTTCGGCATAGGCATAGAGAATCTTCGCCCCGTTCCTGATCACCCCGCCATATTCCTGGGCGGTTCCCGGCATAAACCCCGGTACATCGACGAAGGTGACGACAGGAATATTGAAACAATCGCAAAACCGGACAAACCGCGCGCCTTTTACCGATGAATCGATATCCAGAACCCCGGACAGATGGGCCGGTTGATTGGCGACAATGCCGACGCTCATGCCGTTGTACCTGGCAAATCCGACGATCAGGTTCGGGGCAAAACTGGCCTTGACCTCTAGGAAATCGCGATTATCAACAGTCTGTAGAATGACTTCCTTCATGTCATACGCGGCATTGGTGTTTTCCGGCAGAATCGAGTTGAGCTCAATCGACGGACGATTGCCCGGATCTTCCGACGGTACGGCCGGCGGGCTTTCCATATTGTTTTGCGGCAGAAAAGACAGCAGTTTTTTGACATAGTCAATGGCATCGGCACCGGACGTTGCCGCATAATCGGAGACGCCGCTTCTGCTGGCGTGCATTGCCGCTCCACCAAGGGCCTCGGTGGTGACATCTTCATGGGTCACCGCCTTCACAACCTTTGGCCCGGTGAGAAACATGTAGGACTGGTTTTGCACCATGACGATAAAGTCGGTCAAGGCTGGAGAATAGACCGCTCCCCCGGCACAAGGGCCGAATATCGCAGAAAGTTGCGGTACCACCCCGGAAGCCATGACATTTCGCTGAAAGATTTCCGTATATCCCGCCAGGCTCTCAATGCCTTCCTGGATGCGCGCGCCACCGGAATCGTTCAGACCAATAACCGGCGCGCCATTTTTCATGGCCATATCCATGACCTTGCAGATTTTTTCGGAAAATGTCTCGGAGAGCGAACCGCCCAGCACGGTAAAATCCTGTGCAAAGACATAGACGATACGGCCATCTATCGTACCATGCCCCGTTACCACGCCGTCTCCGGGAAAGACCTGTTTTTCCATACCGAATTCCCTGCATCGGTGGGCCTTGAACATGTCGAACTCTTCAAACGATCCTTTGTCCAGGAGAAGATCGATGCGTTCCCTGGCGGTCATAACCCCTTTTTCATGCTGCTTATCTATTCTTTGCTGACCACCACCCAGTCGGGCCTCAGCCCTGAGTTTCCTGAGATGGTCGAGTTGGTCGTTTAACTTCATAGTGTCTCCTTGAAACTGAATTCACAGTGCACTTTGCAGGTCACCATCATTTTCGCCATATAATCAGGAAAAAACTTCCTTACAGAGTTTGCCTAAAGATCCGAGATTTTCGCAAACATGGATACCGGACTCGCGCATGGCCTTGATCTTGGCCTCGGCAGTACCCTGTCCGCCGCTGACTATCGCCCCTGCGTGACCCATACGCCTGCCCGGAGGAGCAGTCAAACCGGCAATAAATCCAACAACCGGCTTTTTCATATTGGCCTTAATCCAGGCCGAGGCGACTTCTTCCGCATTGCCGCCGATCTCGCCGACCATGACGACCGCCCTGGTGTCAGGATCTGCATTGAAGGCCTCGAGGCAATCAAGAAAGCCGGTACCGTTTACCGGATCGCCACCGATACCCACACAGGTGGTCTGACCAAGTCCGACCTGCGTCAGCTGGTGCACCACTTCGTAGGTAAGCGTTCCTGAACGGGAGACGACACCAACCGGCCCCCCCGGCTTATGAATAGCACCAGGCATGATGCCTATCTTGCACTCTCCGGGAGTGATGATACCTGGACAGTTGGGCCCGATCAGGGTGGATTTTTTCATGGCCAGGTAATTCTTCACCTTCAGCATATCCATCACCGGCACACCTTCCGTGATGCAGACAATCAGCTCGATTCCGGCATCAATGGCTTCAAGAATTGCATCAGCGGCAAACGGGGGGGGAACCAGAATCATCGAAGCATTGGCTCCGGTCTTGTCCCTGGCGTCCTGGACCGTATTGAAAACCGGCACCGAATCCATTTTCTGACCACCTTTTCCCGGGGTCACTCCTGCCACCACATTTGTGCCATACGCAATACACTGCTGGGTATGGAACTGCCCTTCCTTGCCGGTAATACCCTGAACAAGGACTCGTGTTTGGGAATTAACTAGAATGCTCATTTTTTTCCTTTGCAAGTATATTTAAACATACACCTTTTCAGAGTCAGGCGACAAACCTGCCGTCCCCCGCCCCATCACCGGCACATCAAAATTATTTTATTGAAATAACACAGTATTTGATGTGCTATCTATCCCGCCTTCAGACCCGCCGTTAACACAAAAAGAAAAGATAACTCCCGACGGAGGAAAAAGAAGCTCGTCCTTGTTCCCTTATTTTCTTCTTCGTGCTGATTAATGTGTTTTTTTACTGGGGTAGCGGCGGATGGTCTGAGTGGCGTGCCCGCCTCTCAATCAAGCAACAAGTTCGGCAACTTTACCGGCAGCATCAGCCAGATCCGTGGCATTGATCAACTTTAAACCGGATTCGGCGAGTATTCGCCGGCCTTCCTCAACATTCGTCCCTTCCATCCGGACAACAACCGGCACCGACAGGTTAATTTTTTTCGCCGCCTGCACCACCCCCTGCGCCAGGACATCGCAGCGAAGTATGCCACCAAAGATATTGATCAAAATGCCTTTAACCTTTTTATCGCTGAGAATAATACGAAAGCCATTTTCGACCATTTCGGCATTGGCGCCACCACCGACATCAAGAAAATTTGCCGGTTCCGCGCCAGCCTGCTTGATGATATCCATTGTTGCCATGGCGAGACCGGCACCATTCACCATATTGCCGACATTCCCATCCAGATTGATATAGTTGAGGTTGTATTTTGCTGCTTCCGCCTCGGCGGCGTCGTCCTCATTGGGATCATGCATGGCCAGCACGTCCGGATGCCGGTATAAGGCATTGGAATCGATGTCAACCTTGGCATCAAGGGCAATAATTGCGTTGTCCTCGGTGACGATAAGAGGATTGATTTCCACCATGGAACAGTCGTAGTCGACAAACAGATTGTAAAGATTTTTCAAAATGGCGCCAAATTCTTTCATCAGCACCTTGTCCAGTTCCAGGCCGAACATGACCCGCCGCAAATGATAGCCCTGGATGCCCGTCACTGGATTGACCGGAACCTTGATGATCCGCTCAGGAGTTTTCTCTGCAACCTCCTCGATGTCCATTCCGCCATCCTGGCTTGCGACGATGGTGATGGTAGCGGTGCTGCGATCGGGAATGATCGAGAGATAGAGTTCTTTCTTAATGGCCAGCCCTTTTTCCACCAGAACCGTCTGCACGACACGTCCCTCAGGGCCGGTCTGTTTGGTAACCAGGGTCATGCCAAGAATCGCCTTGGCGGCCTGCGCCACCTCCTGGCTGGTTTTAGCGATCTTTACGCCACCGCCTTTTCCCCGCCCACCTGCGTGAATCTGCGCCTTGACGGCAACAGGCAAACCAAGATTTGCGGCCACCTGTTCAATACCCGGTAGGGTGTTGCTTACGCCGCCTTCCGGAGTCGGCACCTTATACTTGCGAAAAAGCTCTTTCGCCTGGTATTCATGGATCTTCATAAACTCTTGTCCTAAGAATTGGAGCAGGAGGTTTTTCCAGCCCCGTCAGGTTAAAAAAAAGGCAGCTGCCCAAAAAATGGACAGCTGCCGGCTCATACTCTTGCTACTTTTTCACATACCCCATTTTGGTCAGAGTTTCGGTGATTTCATTAAGAATCGTCGGATCGTCAATGGTAGACGGCACCTTATAATCCTTATTGTTGGCGATAGCGCGCATGGTTCCCCGTAAAATCTTACCCGACCTGGTCTTCGGCAAACGTGCCACCTGATGGGCATCACGGAAACAGGCGATCGGACCAATGGTCTCACGCACCATCTTCACCAGCTCGTCTTTGATGGCATTGCCATCGCGGGTGACCCCGGCCTTAACGACAAAGAAACCGACAGGCAGCTGACCTTTCATCTGATCATCCGCACCAAAGACAGCGCATTCGGCAACATCCGGATGGTTGGAGATAATCTCTTCCATCGCTCCGGTGGACAGACGATGTCCGGCGATATTGATGACATCATCCATGCGTCCCATGACATAGACATACCCGTCTTCATCGATGTATCCGCCATCACTGGTCTCGTAATAGCCTGGGAACTTCGTCATGTAGGACTTGACAAAACGCTCGTCATTACGCCACAGAGTCGTCAAGGTTCCGGGAGGAAGCGGCAATTTACAGACGATATTACCCTCTGTCCCGCGAGGAACCTCTACCCCTTCGTCGTCGACCACCCGGACGTCATAGCCAGGCAGTGCCTTGGTGGGCGATCCTTCTTTCACGGGAAGTTCTTCGATGCCACGGCAATTTCCAACAATTGCCCACCCGGTTTCCGTCTGCCACCAGTGGTCAATAACCGGCACACCAATCATATCCTCCGCCCAGTGCAGGGTGTCGGGATCGGTTCGCTCACCGGCAAGGTAGAGACACTTAAAACAGGAGATATCATATTTTTTAATGAAATCTCCGTTGGGATCTTCCTTTTTGATGGCCCGGAAGGCGGTCGGGGCAGTAAAGAGAGTTTTCACCTTGTGCTCGGAGATAACCCGCCAAAAAGCACCGGCGTCCGGAGTTCCGACTGGCTTTCCTTCATAGAAAACAGTGGTCGATCCCTGCAGCAGGGGAGCGTAGACAATGTACGAATGGCCAACGACCCAGCCGACATCCGACGCTGACCACCAGACCTCGCCCGGATTGATATCGTAGAGGTTTTTCATGGTCCAATACAAGGCCACCGCGTGGCCGCCGTTGTCCCTCAGCACCCCTTTCGGCATACCGGTCGTACCGGATGTATAGAGAATGTACAGTGGATCGGTTGCATCAACCTCGGTACACCCAACCGGCGTGCTCTTGCTCACCAGTTCCTGCCAATCCACATCACGCCCCTCAATCATCGTCGATTTGACGATATCGCGTTGAAACAGAATGACTTTTTCAACTTCGTGGGTGGATTGTTTAATGGCGCTGTCAACCAGCGGCTTATACTCAAGGGTTTTCTTTCCTTCAATTGCACCGGAGGCGGTAATCAGCACCTTTGGCTGCGCGTGATCAATTCTGATGGCCAGCTCATGGGGAGCAAAACCACCAAAAACCACCGAATGGACCGCGCCCAGCCTGGCACATGCCAGCATAGCGACGGCGGCTTCCGGGATCATCGGCATATAAATGACCACCGTATCCCCTTTGGTCACCCCCAGACTGGCCAGGCCGCCGGCAAAAGCAGCGACTTTGGTTTGCAGTTCTTTATAGGTGATCTTCTTGATGGTGTTCGTTACAGGACTGTCATATATGATTGCAGTTTGATCAGCTCGACCATTTTCCACATGACGATCAACCGCATTATAGCAGGTGTTCATCTTCCCGCCGGCAAACCACTTGTAGAACGGGGGTTTTGAGTCGTCTAACACCTTTTCGGGTTCTTTGTACCACGTGATGGCTTTTGCAGCTTCTGCCCAGAACTTCTCAGGACTGTCCACACTCCGTTGAAACACCTCGTCAAACTTACCCATAATGGCTCCTTTTGGTCTGAATTTTAATCCACCCACCAGTCTCACCTCAATTTTATACTGCATAGGACATTATTGTTCAAGGGATAAATCAAACATTGTTACACATCTCCCAAGCAAGATATACGTCCATTTTACATATTTCATTTCATTTACAATATGTTAACTGCTTAATTACGCACATAAACAAATGCATTTTTTTTTCCTGTATTAGAAAGTAAAAAGGACGATGTTATCATCGCGTATCAGTTTTATGTTATTGTTATTACGTATTTTTAATACAAACACCAACCATCGGTGTCAAGCAAACAGAACATTGTTACCTGTATATCTTCATTGCAAATTGACTTTATCGACATCTTCAATTAATTTTATCAATGAACAGTCGGCACCATTATTTTTTCTGAGCGAATATGCCCATATTAAGGGATTGTTTTTTTGAGGTTCTTGCGAATATACCGACAATTTGTTGATACATTCGCAACGAAGCGAAGGATGCCAATGAATAAATTGGTGCAATCTCGATTATTTCATTGCGGAATATCGTTCTGCTATTATTCTTGGCGGGTTATCTTTCCCATATCAACCGAGATCGAAATGAAAAACGCGACAAAATCATTCCTGCCAAATGTCGTTCCGGCAAAAATCTTCATGCCGGTCCTGCTGTCGATGTTTTTATTTATCGGCACCTTTTTCGGCTACATCCTGCCGAAAGTCGAAGCCCACCTCATGGATCGAAAAAGGGAAATGATTCACGCCCTGAGTGAATCGGCGATGAGTTCCATCCGCTACTATGCCGCACTAGCCGAAAAAAAATCCATCACCGTCGAGGATGCGCAGAAACAGGCAATCGCCCATTTACGAAGTCTCCGCTACGGCCCCGAAGGCAAGGACTATTTCTGGATCAACGACACCCACCCGACAATGATCATGCACCCCTATCGCCCTGATCTTGAAGGCAGGGATGTCACCGACACCAAGGACCCAGCCGGCAAAAAACTTTTCCTGGCCTTTCTGGAAACGGTAAAAGAAACGGGAGGCGGATACGTCGACTATCACTGGCAGTGGCAGGATGAGCCGGCCAGAATTTTTTCCAAGATCTCTTTTGTCGAGGAGTACCGGCCCTGGCACTGGATAGTGGGGACGGGGGTGTATGTCGAAGATGTGCGGGCCCAGATAGCCAGGATAACCGAGCGTATGACGTACATATTCCTGGGAATCCTGGCACTCATAGCCATACTTTCCGTGTATATCGTCTGGCAGGGGGCCTCCGGAGAAAGCCACCGCCTGGAAATGGAAGAATCTTTACGAAAAAGTGAAAACAAATATCGGCTGCTCGCCGAAACCGCCAGGGAAATCATCCTGCTTTTCGACTCCAATCTCAATATCAGCTATGCGAACACCGCCTGGAAAAGGATTAGCGGCTATGCTCTCGCGGAAATGATGCACATGTCCATCATCGACATGATCCCCGTCGAACAGCAGGAAGCCTTTCAGGCGAAAATATTGCAGATAAACAACGATGAACCGGATGACTATCTGCTGGAAACCACCTTTTTCTTAAAAAATACCCGGACAATTATTGTTGAGGTGACTTTTGCCAAATTGGAAACGGCAGAGCAATTTTCAACCTTTTTAATGACCGCCAGGGATATCACCGAAAAGAAAAAAATTGAAGCCCAGACAAAAATGCAGCAGGAACAGCTTATGCAGACCGACAAAATGATATCCCTTGGGACCCTGGTTTCCGGCGTGGCCCACGAGATCAACAATCCAATCTCCTCGGTGATGCTCAACATTCAGGTTTTCGATAAATTATGGCGGGCGGTGCAGCCGATTCTCGACAAACATTATGAATTGAACGGCGAGCTGGCAGTAGGCACCATGGAATACCCGCAACTGCGGGAAAGGATGCCCCGCCTGCTGCTCTATTCCCAGGAAGGGGTCGAGCGGGTAAAACGTATCGTCGGTGACCTGAAAGATTTCTCCGGCCAGAGGCCTTCTGATCATCGTGAAACAGTCAACCTCAATCAGGTGGTCGAAAAAGCGGTCGGCCTGATCTCCAGCCTGATCAAAAAGGCCACCAGCAATTTTGAGGTGGTGTATGCTGAAAATCTGCCGACCATACAAGGCAACAGCCAGCGACTGAGCCAGGTGGTCATCAATCTGCTGGTTAATGGTTGCCAGGCGCTCACCGACCACAGCCAGAGCATCCGTATTACCACCGCCTATATTGAAGAATCGGAGGAGGTTTTCCTGGAAATCCGTGATGCCGGCGCAGGCATGAGCGCAGAGGTTCTCTCCCGCATAAAGGATCCGTTTTTTACCACCAAACGCGACAGCAGCGGAACCGGACTCGGTCTGTCCATCTCGGATACAATTGTACGTAATCACGGCGGCTGGCTGGATTTCAGCTCCGAGCTGCACAGAGGAACCACAGCGACAATTCTCTTGCCGCGATACAGTTCGGACGAAGTGACCGGGAGAATGATATGAGCAGAAGACTGTACCCGGCAGATCCAATTCTGGTAATCGACGACGAAGAGTCCATCCTTCTTTCCGTGGACACCATCCTCCAGCTGGCCGGAATGAACAATCTCCTGACATGTTCAGACAGCAGGCAAGCGATGGCCATCATCAAGCAGCGATCCCCGAGTGTCGTCCTGTTGGACTTGAACATGCCCCACGTCGACGGCGAGGCAATTCTCGACCAGATAACCAGCCAGAATCAACATATTCCTATCATTATCATCACCGGCCGCATTGACGCCGAAACGGCGGTGGAATGCATGAAGTCAGGTGCCTTCGATTACATTGTCAAACCCGTTGACGAAAACCGCCTGATTGCCTCCGTCAAGAAAAGCCTGCAATACGGCGCACTTCGGCAGGAAAATCTCCCCTTGAAAGACCAGCTGCCGGCCAGCAGCCTGAAACATCCCGAAGCCTTCAAAAGCATCATCACCAACTCGCCGAAGATGCTGCTCCTGTTCACTTACGTCGAGTCCACGGCCCAGACCTCGGAACCGGTGCTTGTCCGCGGAGAAACCGGAACGGGCAAGGAATTGATTGCCAGGGCCATTCACCAGTTGAGCGGCAATAGCGGCCAGTTTGTCGCGATTAATGTCGCCGGCCTTGATGACAACGTCTTCTCCGACACCCTCTTCGGCCATGTCAAAGGCGCCTTTACCGGGGCAGATTCCGATCGACGCGGTCTTATCGAACGGGCCGCCCACGGCACCCTCTTCCTCGATGAAATCGGTGACTTGAGCCCAAGCTCACAGATCAAGCTGCTGCGCCTTCTCCAGGAGAAGGAATACATGCCGCTCGGCCAGGACAGCAACCGTCTCAGCACGGCCCGTATCATCGCCTCGACCCACGTCGACCTGTGGAACCTGCAGCAAAAGGAACTCTTTCGCCAGGACCTGCACTACCGGCTCCGAACCCACCGAATTATTCTGCCGCCACTCAGGGAACGAAAGGAAGACCTCGGGGTCCTCGTCGACCACTTCGTCGAATGCGCCTCCCTGACCCTGAAAAAGAAGACTCCGAGGATCCCGCAGGAACTGTTGCCTCTGCTCGAGGCCTACACCTTTCCAGGAAACATACGTGAACTGCAGGCAATGGTTTTCGACGCTATTGCCCAGAATAACAATGGCATTCTCCCCCTCACCGTCTTCCGCAACCACATCTCCAGAGCGGCACAACTCGAGGGAATAAAACACCATACAGGGGACCGAAACGCAGGCATTCCCATTACCTTCGCCGACCCATTGCCCACCATAAAACAAGCGACCCGGTTGCTGGTTGAGGAGGCAATGCACCGGGCGGGAAACAATCAATCCACCGCCGCATCTCTGCTTGGTATTTCACAACAGGCCCTCAGTAAAAGATTGAAAAACTTGGAATAGGCAACAGCCCTACAACTTTTCTTGTTGCCACAACTAATGTTGTTGCCCGCCAAAAGGGCCGAATAACGGCATTGCCCGACTACCATCCTGATCCTTACAACTTTATTTGTACCCCTTCTCTTTTTTACATTTCCCATATCTGGCTAATACTGCGTTATATTATACATTTTCAGCAAATGGCATGCTGCTTGCTTTGTTATGCATGTTGTAAAAGAGGCGAGAGGTTTTACCAACATTAAAAATTGTATGGAGGAGTAAAATCATGGCAAGCACTTCACCCCCGATGGGAAACCCGGCAGTAGTAGGATTGGCAGGATTCGGTCTCACCACCTTTATTCTGCAGATTCACAATCTGGGATTATGCGGCCTGGGCCCGGTCATCGCCTGCGGCATCATTTTTGGCGGGTTCGCCCAGCTCATGGCCGGATTACAGGAATTCAAGGCGGGGAACAACTTTGGCTACAGCGCCTTTTGTT
Source organism: Desulfopila aestuarii DSM 18488 (assembly GCA_945863875.1). Classification (GTDB taxonomy): domain Bacteria; phylum Desulfobacterota; class Desulfobulbia; order Desulfobulbales; family Desulfocapsaceae; genus Desulforhopalus_A; species Desulforhopalus_A aestuarii_A. The sequence goes on along the minus strand of CAMBBS010000001.1, from coordinate 192,248 downwards.
CATACGGCGCCTTCTGGATCGCACTTTGTATCATCCTGCTCTTCAACAAATTTGACATTTACAAGTCCAGTGGAACCGACCTTGGCTGGTTCCTTGTTGTCTGGACCCTCTACACGATGATTTTGTGGGTTGGCGCCATGAAAATCCACGGCGCAATGGCCTCCACCTTCACCCTGCTTGTCGCAGGATTTATTTTACTCGACTTAGCCCACTTCGGCTATCCGGCGATGACCAAGGTTGCCGCCTACGTGCTCATTCTCTGCGCCTTGAACGCCTGGTACATGATGGCGCATGTTATCTTCCTGCAGGTTTTTGGACGGGATGTCCTCCCCGTCGGTAAACCATGGATCGAGTCAAAGCCTGCCCCCCAGGTGCAGAAAGCCGAAGCGGCCAGCTAAGAAGAATTCCATAACGGATCGAAAACTGTTCAGTAAAGACAGGCAAACGACTTAACCGTCGGCAATAGCGGCAAACAACCACACACCAGACTCAAGTTTCACCTGATCAGATCCGCCCCACGGGCCTGATCAACAAATCAAGCCGCACCATCGATGTGTTGAAAGGGATTTACCGTACTGAAAAGTGATTTCTCGAACGTGAGAAGCGGTACCGGAAAGAAAAAATTCTTTCGGGTACCGCTTTTTTTTTACCCCCCGCCAAACCTTACGCCAAACCATAGCCGTTTGAGAATTTTCAAATTGGTTGTACTTGCATCTTGCCTCAGCTGAGATTACCTTGAAGTGACAATTTTCTCCATTCACCTGAGCTTGTTCTACCAAAGACTATTGGAGTGTTGAGCATTCATGGTTACTCTTGTGCTCTTTTTGGTGGTTTACAGCAATACTTTATAAAGATCAAAAGGAGCACGACATGCCGAATACCCAATATTGGGCTGATACCTATTTAGAAAAAAAAGTAACCCCGTCCGAAGCAATTGCACGCATTCGGTCGGGTCAACGGGTCTTTATAGGTTCCGGTTGCGGAGAGCCCCAGGCCCTTGTCAAAGAACTCGTCGAGAAAACCTACAATTTCAGTGGCCTGGAAATAGTTCGCCTCCTTGGCCGTGAAACAGCCTCTCTTACGGCCATTGCCGATAGAACTAAGGACACCAACCTCAATATTCGTTCCATTTATCTCGGCTCGACGAAATCTGAATCCATTGCCAAGCAGCGACGCTTCATCACTCCGATGAACATGTCCGATGTGCCGGGCCTTTTCACCACTCGAAAGATGCCGCTTAACGTAGCCTTGATCCAGGTATCCCCCGCCGATGATTTTGGTTGGATGAGCCTCGGTATTTCCGTCGATGTCACCATGGCCGCCGCCCGCTCGGCTGATTTCGTTATTGCCCAGGTAAACCCGCGGATGCCAAGAGTCATGGGTCAGAGTTTCATCCATGTCAACGATGTCGATCTCATTGTCGAGTATGAAGAAGAACTGCTGGCGATACCCCCTTCAAAAATATTCTCGGAGGCTGCCACCCAGATCGGCAGCCATATTGCACGCCTGATAGAAGACGGTTCTACCCTGCAGATTGGTCTTGACGCGGCCTCCCAGGCGACCGTCCAGGCTCTTTCAAACAAGACCGACCTCGGCGTCCACTCCCAGTTTCTGACCGATGATATCATGCATCTCTACTCCACCGGCAACATCAACAATAAGAAAAAAGGCATCAACGAGGGAAAGATGGTGGCATCAATGGCCATCGGCAGCCACAATCTGTACGAATTTCTCAATGATAATCCGGCCATTGACTTTCATCCGTCGGATTATGTCAACGACCCCTTCGTCATTTCCCAGCACAACCGGATGGTTTCCATGAATGTGGCACGGCTGATGGATCTGACCGGACAGGTGTCCGCCGAGGCCTCGGCCGCGACACGATTTGCCGGAGTTTCCGGCATTCCCGACTTTGTCCGGGGCGCCAGGCGCTCGCCCGGCGGCAAATCCATTCTGATGATTTTCTCCACCACTGAGACAGAAAACGGACTGCAGTCGAACATTGTTCCGCACCTCAACGAATATGTGGTCGTCGTCCCCCGGGGCGACGTGCATTATGTGGTGTCCGAATACGGATCCGTCAACCTGTTCGGCAAGAGCATCCAGGAGCGGGTCATTGCCATGATCAGCCTCGCTCACCCACAGTTCAGAGAAGAACTTTTTCAAGCAGCCAAAGAGCGTGGTCTGATCGGCGCGGAAAGAAGTCTCGGCGAGGCGGCGAAAGCTGTTTACCCGATCCAGCTTGAAGAGACCCTCAACATTGACGGTGAAACCATCACCATCAGGCCCTCGAAACCGGTTGACGAGAGGCGTATCCAGGAACATTACTACAGCCTGCCGAAAGAAGATGTACTGACAAGATTTTTCTGCCAAAAGACCATCTTTGCCAGATCGGAAATGGAAAGCCGTTCCCAAACTGATTATGTCAACGACCTGACACTGGTGGCTGTTGTCGGAGATTTCGGTTTTGGTCGGGTGGTGGCCGTTGCCGAATGCATGAAACTGGAAAATGAAAATTTAGCCGAGGTGGCATTTTCCGTAAGCGAAGAGTATCAGGGAAAAAGACTTGGCACCTTTTTTCTTAAAAAGCTTGCCGCAGTGGCGAGAGAAAACGGCATCGGTGGACTGATCGCCTATACCTTTCCGACCAACAAGGCGATGATAAAGCTTTTCAAAACCTTGCCGTACAAGGTGAAGACGGTTTATGAAGACGGAGATCTGGTTCTCAGCTGTCGTTTCAATGAACTTGCCTGAGCTATAGAGCCAGAGCTAAAACGAACTTAGCCCTCTTTCTTCCATGCACAAAGGCTGAAAGAGGCGACGATTAAGCATTCAGAATAAAAGATGTAATAGTGGTGACTATTGGGTTAAAAAAAGAGCTGATCCCATCCCACCCGCTCAACCTGACGAGGAAAAAGGTGCCGACGATAAGATAGGGACTCAAGGTGCGGGCCGCTTTGCCTATCTTTTCCAGAGACTGGCCCTGCGGCAGAAGGGCAAAAATCAATGCGGAACCGGGAAGCGGCGGGATAAAGATCAGGCCGTAAACGGCCATGGTAACGTTAACGACAACGATTGTGGTAAAGACCTTATCCTCAAAACCATAGGTGTCGAGAATCCAGGACAGACTTGCGGCAATGTTAGCCAACATAAGGTTCGCCAAGGGACCGGCTATTCTACTCAGCACCAGAAAAAGCCGTGGATGGTTTTTAAAACGCTTCGTCTCTATATCCATCTCTTTTGCCCAGCCAAAGCCGGCAATAAAAAAATTCAACGTGCCGAGAAGACTCATGTGCATAAAAACATTGAAATGGAAACGATCTTTGGCGCCAATCCGGGTATCCCCGAGCAGGGCGGCAACAAAGGCCTGACCCTCGGCACTGGCGATGATCGCCGTCAGCATAGATACACAAAATATAACAATATCTTCTACTACCGGCTGAGAATAATTGACAAGATAGGGGAGATAAAAATCCGGCGCCATGATTTCCCTTTTTACGGCGTGTGTATAAGCTGGTTAATCAAAAAAGCTGTCCCTGTACTGTACCGTAAAATTTTCCAGAACGGGAAAAAAAATGGTGGGAGCCACAATGACTCCCACCATCTCGCAGCGACAAGTGGGTGGGTGTGAGATCCTGTGCTGCTTGCCTTACTCCTTACCTACCTGCTTTCTCAACCATCTTCTGAATCTGCTCGACAATCTCAGGGTTGGCCAGTGTCATAACATTACCGACATCGCCTTTGTTCGAGATAGCACCAAGTACCCGGCGCATGATCTTGCCTGAACGGGTCTTTGGCATATCGGGCACTATCCAGACATTTTTACATTTAGCAATCTTGCCGATCTGGTAGGTGATAGCATCGGCAATTTTCTGCTGAATTTCCGGTGAGGCCTCAAAGCCCGGTTTCAAAGAGACATAGACCTCCGGCTCTTTCCCTTTTATTTCATGATTCACCGGAACAACCGCCGCTTCCGCGACCTCCGGAACCGTCAAACATACCGATTCAATTTCCTTGGTGCCAAGACGATGACCGGAAACGTTGATAACATCATCGATCCTCCCCAGGATACGGATATAGCCATCCTCGGCCAGCACCGCCGCGTCACCGGTCAGGTATGGCCAATCCCGCCAGTCTTTGCTGTTGGGATCCTTGTTATACATGCTGAAATAGGTATCGACAAATCGCTGCCTGTCACCCCAGATGGTCTGGAAGCAACCCGGCCACGGATTCTGGATACAAATATTCCCGGCCTTGCCGGCACCCGCCGGAATGGACTTGCCGTTTTCATCGAAAATGATTGGATGAATTCCAGGTACCCCCGGCCCGGCACTGCCCGGCTTCATCGGCTGCAGGCCAGGTACGGTCGAGCAGAGGAAGCCGCCGGTCTCTGTCTGCCAGTAGGTGTCAACAATAACCGCCTTGCCTTTACCCACTTCTTTTTCATACCATTTCCACACTTCCGGCTCAATGGGCTCGCCAACGGTGGTCATGTGTTTAAATTGGAAATTATACTTCGCCGGCTCATCCGGTCCGACTTTTCTCAAGGCCCGGATGGCGGTTGGTGCGGTATGGAAAATGTTGACGTTGAGCTCCTGGGCAATTCTCCAGGAACGTCCGGCATCCGGATACGTCGGGACACCCTCAAAAATAACGGAAGAAGCACAGAGTGCCAGCGGTCCATAGACAATAAACGAGTGTCCGGTAATCCAGCCGATATCCGCCATACACCAGTAGACGTCCTCGGGATGAATATCCTGAATGTATTTCGACATTGCCGTAACATAGGCAAGATATCCGCCGGTACCATGCTGGGCGCCTTTCGGTTTACCGGTCGTACCGCTGGTGTACATCAGGAAGAGTGGTTCCTCCGACAGCATTTTTTCCGGTTCTACCCGCGCACCGTAATATTTTTTCAGCTCATTGTTAACAACAATATCACGTCCTTCGACAAGGGCCGAATCCGATGACATCTTGCCGGGATAACGCTGCCAGATAAGCAACTTATCAACTTTTTGCCCATCTTTGGCCGCCAGTTCACAGGCTTCATCGTCAACAGCCTTATGATTCAAGAGCTTACCCGCACGGTAATAGGAGTCCATGGTAATGAGAACCCGGCTGTTTGAATCAACGACCCGGTCGGCACAGGCACTGGCGGAAAAACCACCAAACACCACAGAGTGAATGACGCCCAGTCGAGCACAGGCCAGCATAGTGATGGGCAGTTCCGCCGACATCGGCATATGCACCGTCACCCGGTCACCGCGTTTCAATCCTGCGGTATCTCGCAGAAGAGCGGCAAACTCATTGACGCGGACATAGAGTTCCTGATAGGTGATATGCTGGACTCTTTCCTCTTCCAACTCCGGGACAAAATGAATAGCGGTTTTGTTCTTGTTCTTGGCCAGATGCCGGTCGATACAGTTATAACTGGCGTTTAATTTGCCGCCTTTGAACCATTTCCAGCAGGGAGCATCACTTGTGTCAAGGACTTCGTCCCAATATTTATACCAGGTCAGCAACTCGGCAAACTCAGTGTAGTAGTCAGGAAAGTTTTCCAGCTTAAACCGCTCAAAAATTGAACTATCGGTAAGGTTTGCCTGTCCGATAAAATCCGGAGACGCATGATAGTAGGCTTCTTCCTGCCAGTGAACTGCGATTTCAGCTTCAGAGGTTTCAACAACATTCTTTTCACTCATATAAATCACTCCTTGTACATGGCTTTAATGTTTTCAGTTGCATTCAACGACAATTCTGAATGCAACCTCACCTTACCAGAAGAAAAAGATTTCAATTATGCCACCGCTTTTTCAACATGCGCTTCATCACCATACATCGGCCGTCTGGTCATCTTGGCAAGAATTACCGCAAGGATCAGCAGGGCGCCGGAGATATAGAATGCATTGTTCAGGCTGCCGGTAAGATCTTTAATGGTCCCGCCGAGCCGCGCCATGAAGAAGCCGAGACCCCAGCCAATAAAGATCAGTCCGTAGTTCATGCCGAGATTCTTCGGCCCGTAGAAATCCGCGGCAAAAGAAGGCATGAGGGAAAGACCGCCACCGTACTGCCAGTAGGCAACACCAACCGCCAGGAAGAGGAGGAGGATGTTTTGTGAATCGATGATGGATGGAAGAGCAAACAGACACAGGGCCGAAATCCCGCAATTTAAGCAATAGGCGTTCAAGCGGCCGATCTTGTCAGAATAAAAACCGGTTCCCACCCGTCCCGCGGCATTGACAAACCCGCCGTAGGAGACGAGCAGCCAGGCGTTAGCAGCGAAGAAGGGAATCTTTGATCCGGTTTTGGCGAGCAATCCCGCGGCATTGGCGATGATCAGAAGACCGGATTGGGTGGTGAAGATGAACATCAGGACGAGGGCATAAAATTGCCAGGTCTTGATGATCTCGGAAGGTTCCCAGTTGGTGATCGTCGATCCCTTGGTCGCCACAGAGGCCCCAATTGTCGGGGGGACATAACCCGCCGGGGGGATCTTGAGGAGTTGACCGGCGATGATAACCACCACCGCAAACATGACGCCCAGGATAACAAAACTTTGCGTCAAGCCAAAATTGGTGAGGAGATATTTCGCCAGGGGACCGATATACAGCGCGGCACCACCGTATCCGCCGACGACGATACCGGCGATGAGGCCACGCTTATGCGGACCGAACCACTTCAGGGCGGCTGGCGTCGGAGCGGCATAGCCGATGCCCATGCCGATGCCACCCATAATTCCAAAACCAATGATCAGGCCGGTGTAACTTTTCATCAGACCGGCGATGAGGCAGCCGACCGCCAGGCACAGACCACCAAGAGTCGCACCGAATTTCGGGCTGATCTTATCCTGGATTTTACCACCTGGAATCATGAGAAGGGCAAAGATAATGACACAGAGAGAAAAGGGGGTGGCAGCCTCGGCATTGTTTAAGTAAATCCAGCCGGCATTTTTAGGATCTGTCATCGGATCGCCGGCTTTGGTCGCAATGTCGCCGGCCTGAAGGACAGTGTTTGCCTCGAGCTCAGACAAAAGAACGTATCCTTGTTTGGGATTGACCCCGATCTTGATCTTTACTGATTCAGCTCTATTCACTTCTTCTTTGGATTTGACGACGAAATTGCCCGCTTGAGTGAGATCCGCAGGTGTGGCTTTCGCGGCTTTAATCACTGCTGATTGCGTTACCACATCCCCGACAGCCAGTGTGGATTCGCTGACCAGAGCGCTCCCCCACATACTCCAGGCATATAAGATACCAAGACAAAGGTTTATTGCCATACCGGCAAAAACCGTTATCCAAGCTTGAGTCGGAACTGATTGATTCTGTTGCGACATTTGTATCTCCTTTTGAAATAGTGATCATGACATTGTCAACCACTCGCTCTTACAACAGCCCAATCTTTGATATGTATGCCAATTAATTTCATAACGAGTGACTGAATGGTACCGAATGAATTGCCAGTTCATTGTTCACTTTCGCTCTCCGGTCACCTCCTTTTTTGAGTTAATGTTCGTTGGGCGGTGTAAGTAAACCCGACAAGGTGTTACATTCAAAAATGAAATTGAAACCACCATTTGGGAATTAGCCCTTATGGTATATCAGTTTTATTTATCAAACATTCAAGCATTACTCAAGATAAAAATCTCCTGGTTTGCACATTCGTCATTCATTTGTAAGGATGGCCTAATTATATTAAAATCTCTGAAAAAACATGTGAATGATTCTACTATCTCTGCGCGTCACCCGACGATTTTTCACCGTCCAGATCAAATTAACCGCGAACGATGAAAATATTAATCGAATGATAAATGTTGTTAGAGAATCTTCGGAAGGGGCCAAAGAACTTAATGCAGCGGCGGCCATGGCCGCCAGGAGGGCATCTTTTTGGAAAAAGCAGCTCGACAGGGATTTTTTTCCGGGCAACCGGCGGGCAAGAAAAGCAGCAGGCGGTACACAGAGGGGCTTAGCAGGATTTTTAACCAATATATTCGGCTTATTCCCTGACCTTCCCGCACTTCGTCGGCGAAAAAAAGACCGCGACTGCAACGATCAGCTGGTGATCAGGCGATACATTTCCGCCATTTTTGCCGGCAGGGCAAGCACGTCGTTGACAAAAATATAATTTCCCTTGCCGAACATATGCATCAGGTAGTCATGGGCAGCTTTGTCGATGGTAATACAAAAGGCGTGTACGCCGCACCCGCGTGCCTCCAGGAGTGCTTTCCGGGTGTCTTCGATGGCGTATTGCCCCTTGTAATCATCGTAATCTTCAGGTTTTCCATCGGAAATGACCACCAGCAGCCGGACACTGCTCCGTGTCTCCTGCAGTATTCTGGTCACATGGCGTATCGGCGGCCCCATGCGGGTATATTCCTTTGGCCCGATGGCGGCGATCCGTCCCTGCACTTCAGCGCCATACGGTTCATCGAGGTGCTTTATATGAAACAGTTCGCTGCCGGATCGCCTCATGCCGGAAAAACCATAGATGCCATAGCGATCCCCGACCACCTCAAGGGCCTCAGCCAGAAGAACGAGCGACTCCTTCACCGCCACCCCCACCCAGCCTTCGGTTGAATTGGACATATCGACGAGAAACATGGCGGCAATATCTCTTTCGTCTCGCAAGAGCTGGACAAAGAGTCGATCCGAAGGGGAAAGACCGGCCGAACTATCGCCCAGTGCCTCGATCATGGCATCGAGATCGATATCGTCGCCGTGCCGGCGTCTTCTGACAAATCGGTCCCTCGAGCGGAGCATTTCAAACTGCCGCCGGAGCTTGTTGAGTTGCCCTGGATATTTGGCAAGTGTGCCGGCAACAAAACCGGACCGAACCGGCTGAAGAGATTTTTCCGTCAGCATACACCAATCCTTGCGATAACCAGCCCGTCGATAATCCCATTCATCATATCTATGGCCATCCTTTGGGGCAAAGCGGTTCTCCCCCTCCAAACTGCCGTTTTCCTTTTTCTGCATGCCTCGCCCGGCCTGCCCGGCGGCGGCCTGGACATACGCTTCCGGGAGAACGCCCAGATCATCCTGAATTTCCTTGAGAAGAGCCGCAAGCTCCGCTGGAACCTCAAGACCCTCATTGTCAAGGAGTATGGCGTCCCTGCCACGTGAGTTATTCTCTTTTTGCCCCTTCTGCCGAACCAGGAGAAGATTCTCCGGGGAACTGCCGGGGACGTTGCCGCCACCATCCTCGTCCCGTTGCCGTTGCCTTTGCTGTTCGAGAAAAACGGCGAGCATCGCCACAAATTTTTCCTTCTCGTCTTCACGGCGCAGCCGGATGGTTTCGGCGGCCCGGGTAAAATCAAATTCCCCAAGCAGCAGCGCCGCTGCCCCCAAATGGTAGGAGCCGGCCAGGCCGGAAAAAATCTTATACAATTCCGGGAGCACATCAAAAGCTGCACCGTGCCATAGGTCGTCAACAATTTTCCGTCCGCCATCCGTTGCCAGGAATTTCCACGAAGATCTGGTCGATAAGGCCCTCCGGCCCACCGGGTCCTGCACACCGATCCCTTGCGTTAAGAGATCCTGCAACGCGCCACTTTTTTCTTTTTCATCCCCCGCGGGAACTATCTTTTGTATTAAACCCAGACAGAGTCCGCGTCCTTGGCGGGCAAGTCCAGGCAACTCGGACTCAAGAGAGCGGAACGCCTGAATGAACCGGATCGCCGCAAAAAGATCGGCAGACAACTGCCTCTCCGGATACCGTGCGAGCAACTGCAAAACGTCGGTCTTTGCCGCGAGACCTTGACAATAGATCCGCGACTCCACCTGCCGCCACTGCAGACTGATGAGCAGTTTATACAGGAAAACATTGTGCTGCTTGTCTGGAAATGTATCAAGAAACCCAGGCAAAAATATGGTTGCGGTATCAGTGGATGGCAGCTGCGCCACGGCAAATTGAATCGAACGCCCTGAAATGCCGCGCAGATAATGGACCATCAGTGAGGCTATTTCTTCGAACGCCACCCCGGCCACTCCGCGCATCGGACCAAGAAAGAATCTGTCGACATCGGCCATAAACTGCCGGGCGCCAAGGAGGCCTTTGCTTTCGTACAAAGCGAGAATTTGCCGAACCCATTCCCCCAGCATCTCTTTTGGAAATTGCTCCAGGGCCTGGGCACCATGTGTTAAATAGGCAAAACAGAGACTATGGCTCACCGGCCATATCGCCCCGACATAACTCAACAATGCTTGCACTCTCGTCTCGTCCAGCTCGGCCAGCAGCTCAAAAACTTCATCCACATCCCAGGTATTCGGCCTGGCCGGCAGGACACCGGCGTAAAACCTCCTTTTATGGTCGAAGAGATCCATACCTTTTCGCTAAAAGAGGGAAAAAATCATCTCATCCATGGCGGCGAGCAGTTCGCCGTCATCGGTGAGACTCTGGAGCATCCCGGCCCTGCAGGCACTGACGGTATCTATGCCGGAGCCTATCAATTTAACCGTCTGGATGATCAGCCTGGTTGACGCGCCCTCGGCGAGTCCCGACTCTTTGAGACTTCTGGTCATCGTCGCCAGTTTTACCATCTGTACAGCCAGCCTTTCATCAATACCGCCCTCCCGCATAACAATCTCTTTTTCCAGATCAGGCGGCGGATAGTCGAAACTGAGTGAAACAAAGCGTTGGCGGGTAGAAGGTTTCAGATCCTTCAGGACGCTCTGGTAGCCGGGATTATAGGAGACGGCCAGCATAAACTCCGGAGGCGCGGAGTAGAGCTTGCCGAGTTTTTCAACCGGTAACTGCCGCCGGTCGTCGGTCAGCGGATGGATAACGACGGTTGTATCCTTTCTTGCCTCAACTATCTCATCCAAATAGCAAATTGCCCCGGCGCGAACGGCGAGCGTAAGCGGGCCATCCTGCCAGAAGGCCTCATTGTTTTTCACTAAATAGCGACCAACCAGATCAGAGGTGGAAAGATCGTCATGACAGGAAACGGTGATCAGCGGGCTGTTCAGTCGCCAGGCCAGATACTGCATAAATCTCGTTTTGCCGCAACCGGTGGGACCTTTGAGCAATAAGGGCAGACGATTGGCGCTTGCCGCCAGACCGATGTCGATCTCCTTTGCCTGGGGGAGGAAAAAGGGCTCGGCGGCTATCCGGTATTCTTCCAGCCGGCACACGAAGGGGTCATTCATAGTTATCCTCCTGATAAATTTTATGACCGAATTGACAAACTATGACACAAGGTGAGAGAGCACAAGGGACGAGCGGGGGTGTTTTTCGGCGGGAAAACAGGGCCGAAGTGCCGAGCCAATTGACCTGACCGGACAAATACCGTAATGTAGGGACCTTGAAGAACTGAAAAATTGCGCCATAAGGATCTCCCCTGCCGTTACCCCGGGGTCTTTTACCGGAAGGATCATCGTGAATATTTTTGAGAAAATATATGCATTGCTGGCAATCCTCTTCGCCGCCGGACTTCTCATCTGCCTGGTATACTTCCCCCAGATACGGTTGCCCCGATACCTTATGCCAATCAGCCTGCTTGGATTTCTGATCAATGTCGGCTTGATGTTCATTGTCCTGCGGGATATTTTTTCTCGACCGTTTGGCGATCAGGGTAAAAAATACATATGGATGGCGCTGGTTTTATTCTTCTGGCCGTCCATCCTTGTTTATCTGCCGAGACACGGCTTTCGGCCGAGAATCGGCAGACCGCTCCCCGGTGATCTGCATTAAGCGGCAGATGCGGCTTATGCGGCAAAAGGAGCCATTTTTTCAGGAAGCAGTCGTTCCTTTCTTGACATCGACGTAAATACAAAGTATTTTTCTGCTCTTTTGATTTGAAATCCACCGATAGCACACCTGGGATGTGGCATAATTGCCGTCACATGGTGATACGCGCCATGGGTGCTCGAAAAAACGCGACACAGCGGCAGCCGGAAAAAATCGTCCGCGCCGTCTGCCCTATGCGTACCGTAATTGGGAATGTATATGATTGCAATAAAACACTATGTTTGAAAACTTAACAGACAGGCTCGAAGGGGTTTTTAAAAAACTCCGTGGCCATGGCAGACTCTCTGAAGAGAACATCGATGAGGCAATGCATGAGGTACGCAATGCCCTCATGGAGGCAGATGTCAACTTCAAGGTCGCCAAAAATTTTGTTGCAGCCGTTACGGAAAAGGCTCTAGGCCGGGAAGTTTCCAAAAGTCTCTCGCCGGGCCAGCAGATCATTAAAATTGTCCATGAAGAGCTGGTTGAGCTGCTCGGTGGCAATACCCAGCAGCTCAAGCTCGATGGCCGACAGCCCGTCGTCATCATGATGGCCGGCCTTCAGGGCTCGGGGAAAACCACGACCGCCGGGAAGCTTGCCAAGTTACTGCAAGACAAGGGGCGAAAACCCTATCTTGTTCCCGCAGATATTTACCGCCCGGCAGCCATAGAACAGCTCCAGGTACTCGGCACCCGACTGGGCGTCCCCGTGCATCCGTCGACAGCCGAGGAGAGACCCGTCGACATCTGCCGTCAGGCGATGAACGAAGCCACCCTGCATCACTATGATACGGTCATCATTGACACGGCCGGACGCTTGCATGTCGATGAGGCGTTGATGGGTGAGCTGCAGCAAATCCAGGCAGCCATTCCCCTTTCCGAAATCCTCTTTGTCGCCGATGCGATGACCGGGCAGGACGCGGTAACGGTTGCCGACAAGTTTAACAGCGACCTTGAAATCACCGGTATCGTCCTTACGAAAATGGAGGGTGACGCCCGGGGCGGTGCCGCACTGTCCATCAAGAATATCACCGGGAAACCGATCAAATTTGTTGGTGTCGGTGAAGGGCTTGAAGACCTTGAGGTCTTTCATCCTGAAAGGGTGGCCTCGCGTATTCTCGGCATGGGGGACATGCTCAGCCTGATCGAAAAGGCCGAGGCGGTCGTCGACAAAAAAGAGGCCGACAAGCTTGCCGAAAAGTTACGGAAAAACCAATTCACCCTCGAGGATTTCCTTGATCAGATCCAGCAGATCAAGAAGATGGGATCCCTTGAAAAGATCCTCGATATGGTTCCGGGTATCAATAAGCTCAGGCAGCTGAAGGATGCCCCGAAACCGGATGAAAAAGAACTGGTCAAAACGGAGGCAATTATCCGTTCGATGACCATTAAAGAAAGAAGAAATCATCAGCTCATCAATACCAGCAGAAGAACACGCATCGCTGCCGGCTCCGGCACGGCTGTTGGTGATGTCAACAGAGTGCTGAAAAGCTACTCGGAAATGTTGAAGATGATGAAAAAGTTTCGCGGCAAACCGGGGGCTATTACCGGGGTGAAGCGGAGAAAAGTGCCCAAGGGCATGAAAAGAAGCTAAATACTGCGAATCGTTTTTCCGAGGACCAGTGCATAACCTACACAATTAACCGGAGGATATACCGGAATGGCAGTACGTATTCGATTGACCCGACTTGGCCGCAAGAAGAAACCTTTCTATCGTATTATTGTCGCCGACAGCGAAAGCAAACGTGACGGCAAATTTCTCGATGTAGTTGGAACCTATGATCCGCTGCAGAACCCTGCGTCGATCATTATCAACAAGGATAAGCTGCAGGAATGGCTGGGCCGAGGCGCCCTGCCGACAACAACTGTGCAGAGCCTGATCAAGAAATCCTCGTCTGTCGCACAATAGTGTTGGAATAGTGATGGAAAAACTTATAGCCGGTATCGCCAGATCCCTGGTCGATCAACCGGAGGCCGTCAAAGTCACCCGGACCGACGAAGAGAGTAATGTGACCATTGAGCTGGCTGTTGCTCCGGAAGACTTGGGCAAGGTCATCGGCAAACAGGGACGGACGGCGAGGGCTCTGCGCTCCATACTCGCCGCCGTTGCCGCCAAAGATGACAAACGATCAAGGCTTGAGATTGTTGAGTAGCCATTGGTGGGTATGACCGAAGAATATCCTTACCCCCCTGACAAGTATGTTCTTTTGGGAAAAATAACCAGGGCGCAGGGCTTGCGGGGGGAGGTGAAAATATTTTCTTTTTCCGGTCAGCCTGGAAATTTTCAAGGGTACCCGGAGCTGGTTCTGGTCAGCAAAACCGGAATCATCTCCCCCCCCCTTGCTGTGGAAAATCTCCGGATCCAGGGGAAAACCGTCGTCGTAAAACTGGCGTCGGTTACCAATCGCAATCAGGCCGAGGAAATCGAAGGCAGGGGTGTTCTTTTCGCCAAGGACCTTCTGCCGGAGCCGGCCGGCGACGAATATTACTGGTACCGCTGCCAGGGCAAACTGGTCAGAGACCTGAACGGCCGGAATATCGGCCGTGTGGAGAGCCTTTTCAACAATGGCGCCCAGGACATACTGGTGGTGAAATCGGGAAAAGAAGAAATTCTCATCCCGATTACCAAAAGTATTGTTGTCGGTGAGACCGCTGAAGAACTGATTGTCGACCCACCGCCGGGACTGCTGGATCTGTACAATGAAGCAGGCGACTCGAGATAAAAGAATTCCCTGCATGATCTTTGATATTTTAACAATTTTTCCCGACCTTGTCGAGTCGCCTCTGCAAGAGGGCATTATCCGAAGGGCGCTGTTACATGGTCAGATCAGCGCCAATATTATTGATCTCCGGATATTCGCCGACGGGCCGCATGCGATGACCGATGACCGGCCCTTTGGTGGCGGCGAAGGCATGGTCATGAAGCCTGAACCACTGGCCGCGGCGGTCGAGAGCAGAAAAAAGGACGGCCAGGGCGCGAGGGTCATTCTGCTCAGTCCACAGGGCCGCAGGTATAATCAGACGGTTGCCGCCGAGCTCGCCCTAGAAAAACACCTCATTCTCGTCTGCGGACGGTACGAAGGTGTTGACGAGCGGTTCCGCAACTGTTATGTGGACGATGAAATCTCCATTGGTGATTTTATACTCACCGGCGGTGAACTGGCGGCCATGGTGCTTGTTGATTCCATCACCCGCCTGCTGCCAGGTGTCCTCGGCTGCGCTGATTCAGCAACAAAAGATACCTTCAGCAGAAATCTCCTGAAGCATCCGCAGTATACCAGACCGCGGGTTTTCAAGGAATTGTCGGTGCCGGAGGAGCTGCTGTCCGGCAACCATGAAAAAATTGAGACATTCCGGTTTATCGCCTCGGTTAAACGAACCCTGGAAAGACGGCCGGATCTGCTGCAGAAGGAAAATTTTACCGCCGCTGAAGGAGTGCTGTTGAAAAAACACCATCTTTTCGAGGCGGTAACGCAGTGTCGTCGGGAAGAAAAGGAAGTTACAGGGAAATGACCACGCTGAACATAGCCCTGATCCATCATCCGGTGATGAACAAGCGGGATGAGGTGATCGGCTCCGCCGTCACTAATCTTGATATACATGACATAGCCAGGGCGGCGAAAACCTATGGACTGGCCAACTATTTCATAACGACGCCCTACGAGGATCAGCAACAACTTGTCCGGGAATTATTGGCCCACTGGCAGACCGGACACGGCGCGACGTACAACCCGGCCAGGAAAGAAGCGCTTGGTATCGTCGAGCTTGCCGATTCACTGGAAACGGTCATTCAACGCCTTACAGAACAATACGGCATACGCCCACTGATTGTTGCAACAAGTGCTCTTTTGCGCGACAACACAGTCAGTTATTTGGAAATTGGGCAGAGAATAGCCCAGGGAGAGCCGGTTTTGCTGCTTTTTGGTACAGCGCATGGCCTGGCCCCGGAAATACTCCAGGTAACGGATGCAACCCTGCCGCCGATCATGGGAGGAACACAGTACAATCACCTCTCGGTCCGTTCAGCCGCGTCAATCATTTTTGACAGACTGCTCGGCGCCTGAGGGTATGTAAAGAAATGAGACGTTAATTGTATTTAGTCAGAAACAGGATCGAATCCTACCTATACCTATACTTCAACCTATAGAAGACGCCATGAGCATAATTATTGACAGAATCAACCAAGAGCAGTTACGACAGGACCACCCGGATTTCCGTCCCGGCGACACCGTAAAAGTGCATATCCGCATCATTGAAGGCGGTAAAGAGCGGGTGCAGATGTTTCAAGGGGTGGTTATCAAACGAAAGAACGGGACTATGGACGCCAGCTACACCGTGCGGAAAATTTCCCATGGCGTCGGGGTAGAAAAAACTTTTTCTTACCACAACCCGCGCATTGAACAGATTGAAGTCATCACCCGCGGCCGTGTCCGTCGAGCTCGCCTCTATTACCTGCGCAACCTCACCGGTAAAGCTGCACGTATCCGTGAGCGCGGCCTGCCGCGCTAAGGATACCGGGAGGTATCATGCCGGTTCTGACTTGGCTGTCGGCCTGCAGTCAGAACCGGACACGCACAGACAAAAGCCCCTGCTCCGATGACGAATTTCGTTTTCCCCGAACTCTTCGGCAACGAGGATAATTACCGGTTTGAACGGCACCTCCATGCAAAGGGGTATTGCTGTGTCGGCGGGTGTGATGAAGCAGGTCGTGGACCGCTGGCCGGCCCGGTGGTGGCTGCCTGTGTCGTCCTGCCCCCCGGCTGTGACCACGCCTCTTTTGTCGATTCAAAAATTCTCACCCATGGCAAAAGGCTCGAACTGAGTCACCGTCTGCAGGAAATGGGCGCCGATTTCGGTCTTGGTATTGTTTCCGAGAAAAAAATAGACGAGATCAATATTCTGCAGGCCTCCCTGCTGGCTATGAAAAGGGCGGTGCACAACCTCAAAGGATCAGCTCCTGATTTCATTCTCGTTGACGGCAAATTCATCCTGCCTCTGCCCACCGCCCAGGCGGCGCTGGTAAAAGGAGAATCGAAAAGCAGCTCCATTGCCGCAGCAAGCATCCTGGCGAAAATCACCCGCGACCACATCATGGTCAAATACCACCAGCAATTTCCCGCCTACAATTTCCAGCAAAATAAAGGGTATCCTACCCGCACACATCGCCTGGCCATAGAAAAAAACGGCATCTGCCCGATTCATCGCCAAACTTTCCGGGGGGTGAGAGAATATGTCGAATAGTCGCCAGCGCCTCGGCCGGAGCGGTGGGGCAACAGTCGCCGGATACCTGGAGAAAAAAAGGATAGCCGCTCCCCATCAAAAACTACCGCCGCAAAACCGGCGCAAGAGCATTTCTCTGATGTTTTGGCCAGATAGGACGTTATGGTCGTGCCCTGTGGCGAGGCCGCCCGGCAGCAGATCGATCCTCTCCACAACGCATTTGATCTTTGCGGATACCCGATCGGCTGCTTACTGTAGAGTCTATTGAGAACGCCGGCGTAAAAAGTTACACCTGATCTCCCCTGACCGATGGCCATGGTGGGCGGGCACATAGAAAAAAAAACTTCTCCTGGCCTTTCCTGACTGCCTTGCTTAATTATTTTTTCGTGGTATACTAATCGCTTATGACTATAATAGGTATTACCATGGGTTGTCCTGCCGGAATCGGCCCTGAAATTATACTGCGCTCTTTTGCCGGGAACCACACATCCTGTGAACTGCAGACAGTTGTGCTCGGCGACCAGGCGGTTCTTGAAAAATGCGGCGCAGATCTCCGGTTACCCGCCACCTGCGTACCATGGACGCCAGGTACCGCGCTGCCCGGGCAGGGTATCCCCGTCGTGCAACTTTCCGCACTTCGTCCGGAAGATATTCAATGGGGTCGCCCTAATGGCGCCACCGGTATCGCTATGGCCCATTACATTGAGGCGGGGGTGCAACTGGCGCAGCGGGGGTGTATCGGGGGAATAGCGACGTGTCCCATTTCCAAACGCTCGCTCAATGACGCGGGATACCTTTTCCCCGGTCACACGGAAATGCTCGCCAGTCTCACCAAAACGTCCAACTATGCCATGATGCTGGCCGGCAGCAGGCTACGCGTCACCCTGGTCACCATTCACTGCCCGCTTCGTGAGGTGGCGTCTCTTCTCACCATTGAGGCAGTTTGCCGCATGATCCGCATCACCCACCAGGCGCTGGGGATGGACTTTGCCATCAAAACCCCGAGGATCGCCGTCGCCGGACTCAACCCCCATGGCGGCGAAAACAACCTGTTCGGCGACGAAGAAGAGCAGGTCATCGGCCCGGCTGTGGAACAGGCCCGGGCTGAGAATATCGACGTCTCCGGCCCTTATCCACCCGATACGGTGTTTTTCAAGGCCGCTTCCGGGGCGTTTGACGCAGTGGTCTGCATGTATCACGACCAGGGACTTATTCCGTTTAAACTGCTCCATTTTGCCGACGGCGTCAACATCACCCTCGGCCTGCCGCTTGTCCGCACCTCCGTTGATCACGGCACCGCCTATGATATTGCCGGCAAAGGCCTCGCCGACCACCGGAGTCTCGACGAAGCAGTACGTCTCGCCGCCGCCATAAGCCGCAACCGCACCATCTACCGGGGGCAAAAGATTACACTATGACCAGCCTGGTGAGACGAGGGATATTGATCGTGTTTGAGGGCACCGACGGCACAGGAAAATCAACGCAGCTGCAGCTGCTCGGTCATTACCTGCAGGACAGAGGCTATTCGATCCTCACCACCCGGGAGCCAACCGAGGGACGCTATGGACAGAAAATACGTTCCCTGTATATGGACCGCAAGCAATACAGCCGTGAAGAAGAGCTGGAGCTGTTTTTAGCCGATCGCCGGGAGCATGTACGGCAAGTGCTGGCTCCGGCTCTGGAGCAGGGAAAAGTTATTCTCTGCGATCGTTATTTTCTCTCCACCGTTGCCTACCAGGGGGCCTTGGGATTTGACCCTGAACATATCCTCAAACTGAACCGCTTTGCCCCCGATCCGGATCTGGCCCTGCTTTTCCAGGTACCCCTGGACACCGGCCTGGACAGAATCACCTCCGGGCGCGGCGACCTGCTGAACGATTTTGAGCAAAGGGACAATCTCGCTCGCGTCGCCGCCATCTTTGGTGCCATCAAACGGCCCTATATCCGGCCGATAGACGCCGGGGGATCGATAGCCGAGGTGCACCGCCTGGTCATAGAATGCGTCCATTCTCTTCTCCCTGTCTTCTCAACCGGTCGGGTTTAAGATATGGCCTTCTGCTCGCATCTCCTCTGTGCTTTCTGCTGCTGCCTCCTGCTCAGCTCCTGTGCGGTTACCCAGCCGGCCGCCGACCAGACGCCCCCCGCCCCGGTGACCGCAGCCGCAGAAGATCAGGTCGATCTGTCCTGTGCTTACTTTTATTTTCTCTGGGGAACCCACGCCGAATTTCATGAACAGTATGCCGAGGCACTGGAGGCCTACGAAAAAGCGCTTATCTGCGACCAGGAAGCCACATATATAAAAGAGAAAATCCCCCTGCTCCTCCTGAAAATGGGCGAGCTGGCCAAGGCGGCCGACTGGCTCGCCCAGGCCATAGAGGATCATCCCGGCAGCAACACCTATCGGCTGCTGCTGGCAAGCCTGTATATTCAACAGGGCAACATCGAAAAAGCTCTGCTGCTGTATAACCAGGTACTTGCGAGAGAACCCGACAATGAAGGCGTCCACCTGCGCCTGGCCCTTCTCTACAGCCATTTGGAGCGATACCAACAGGCCGAGGACATATTCAGAAAATTACTGGCAAACGACGTTGATTCGTATTTTACCCATCTGTCCTATGCCAGACTGCTCAAACAGATGGAAAAATTTCAGGATGCGGCGAAGGAATACGAAAAGGCCCTCTCCCTCAACTGGTCAAAAGAACTGGCCTTTGAAATCGGCTTTTTTTACGTCGACCAGGGAATGTACCGTGACGCCCTGCGCGTCTACACGACCATAACCGATGAAGACCCGCTTGATGAACGGGCCGCACTCAGTCGAATTCAAACCCTTCTTGACCTGGAGCAAAACGCCGAGGCCCTGGAGGCGTTGTACAATGCCCGCCTGTACAGTGAAAACCCGGCACATATCGATCTCATCGTCGCCAAGGTACTGTTGCGGCAAAATGAAGCGGGCGAGGCAAAAAAAGTACTCAGCAAAATCATCCGGGCGGAGGACAATTCCGAAGCGCGCTATTTGCTTGCCCTGCTCGCCTACCAGGAAAAAGATTATGCCACCAGCCTCAGTCATCTCGGCCACATCAAAAGCAGCAGTGAGGAACTGGAAGAGGCTGTTTATCTGCAGACCCGCATCTACCAGACGCTCGGCAATATCGATGAGGCGATTAAGCTTTTGCAGCTGCACACCGCAGCGGAGGCCGACGGGAGTCCGCTTTTCTATGCCCTGCTGTCTTCTCTTTACCAGGCAAAAGGGGAGAACGATAAAGCCATGACCCTCATGGCAGGGGCGATCAATATCTACCCGGACAACCATCAGCTGCTTTTTGAATATGGCCTGGTGCTGGAAAAAAACGGCCTGTATGAACAGGCCATCGGTATAATGGAAAAAGTGCTGGTGCTGCAGCCGGACCATGCCGAAGCACTTAATTATATCGGCTACACCTGGGCTGACAGGAACATCCATCTCCAAAAGGCACTTGAATACATTCTCCGTGCAAATACCCTTAAACCGGATAACGGTTTCATAATCGACAGCCTTGGCTGGGTTTACTTCCGCCTTGGTGATTTCCAAAAAGCAGTACGCGAACTCGAACGTTCCTTGAAGCTGATTGGTGATGACCCGCACATCTACGATCACCTCGGCGACGTATACCGCTCTCTTGAGAGGTTGCCGGAGGCGAGAGAGGTTTACCAGAAGGCCTATGAGATGTTTAAAGATGAGAAAAGCAAAGCAGAGATACAACAAAAAATCGATGCCCTGGAAAACTGAAACATCACTCTTTACGCAGGGTAAACAGACCCTGCTCTTCCTGCTTGCCGCATTTTGGCTTGGCGGTTGTGCAGGAAAACCATGGACGGAACCACTTGGCGACGCTGGTGCTGACGCCGTTACCCAGCAGGTCGACACCCTGGTTGCCCGAGATGCACGGTGCGGCGGGACGCTGGAAGGGGATCTTGTCCTTTTCTACGAGAGCCCTCTGGAGAAAAAAGCATTGCGTGGCTTTCTGCAGTTTTCTATGCCCTCCTTGTATAAATTTGTCATGACCAACCCCTTCGGCCAGCCACTTTTAGTCATCGCCGGTGATCAGAACTCTTTCCAGGCCATTTACACTCTGCAAAAATATTATCTGGCCGGAAGCCTTCGTTCCTTCGGTCTGCGCAATAACATTCCCGAATATTTCCTGAAAAGCGACTGGGGATCCCTGCTGACCGGAAGAAACCTCCTGCCGAGCCAGGCGATAACCGATATCCGCAAGGATCGGAATGGAAAAGGTGTGTGGCTGACATTTCAGAATAAGGACCGGCCGGGCGTCGCCCATCTGCTCTTCGACCGGGAAAAGGAGATCTTTATCGAACGCATCCTGGAAAACGGCAGGGGCCAAAAGGTCGCGGAAATATCCTATGGTGACTGGGTGACACTGGGGGAATGCAGGCAGCCTCTGGACATCAGCATCGCCGGACTGGATTACGGCACAGACATACACATCAAGCTGGCTAATGTTCACATCAGCGACGAGAAGAAGACATACCGCTTACAGCCGCCGCCCGGTTTCTCCCAGCAGTTTATGCCGTAACGTGGATTAGATTGAGAGCGCAGACACTCTCCGCGCTCTCAATCTCTGCAGACCACCTCCCCCGGCGTCAATTATTGGCCCGTCAGCTTTGCAGCAGTCATCTCGTTGACAATCAAAACGAAGAGGTTGTCATTTCTGAAAAAAACCTGATGTAATTCATAATTTTTGTCGGGCGAGAGCTCAAGGACAACGCGCACCAGTTCCGGGTCATGGAGCCTGACGGTGCGGATGCGCTCAATGTATTTGCCCTTCGTCGATATGAATTTTTCCACGTCCGGCCCTATATCCGTGGCCATGAAATCACAGATAACCCGTGGCGAGGATTTTTCGATCGCCGAGACGGTGGGCGGGAAAAAATCATTCAAGCGAAAGAGGGCCATCTCGCCTTTGCTGGAGGAATCGTCAAAGGAAATTTCAAGAATTACCGGCACCACCGGGGCGGGAGCACCCTCTGTATCTGGCTGCTCCGCTTCTGCCCTGTCGGAAAAAGCGGGGGGTACGGGTTTTTCGTCGAGCGGCCTGGCGGAAAGCTCTTCCTGGCCCGGCGGAGCTTTTGGGCTTTGCAGCGAAAGCTCCGGGCTGAAAACCTGTTGCCCCTCTTCGGTTGCAGACGAGAGGGTCACCACCAGTGTATTTGCCTCGGCTAAGTATTCAGTGTCATAGTGCACGTGGATGTCTTTTGACAAATCGACAACGACTCTGGTCTTCCTGACGGGGCTCTGGTGAATGCCGATCCGCATCGCCGCCGCCAGAAGACTCCCAGGCAGGGCAATGCTATTGTGCCCTTGATAGTCAGACTGGGGAAAATCCAGGACCAGGCGAGGATTTTCTCCCCGTATGGTAAATATCTTCGGGACGACCGGAGCCGTCAACGTGAAGGTAATCGTCTCTTTGACCGCGGAATTTTTTGTATGCGAAATCGATGTGATCAGGACAGCTTTCTCCGGCTCGGCAAAAGCTGTCAGGGGCAGCAACAGACAGACGAACAATAAAACCAGCAACCGCCCCATGTCCACCGGGCTTGTAACAAGAGACGCTAACCACCTCATCTAACACATCCTTTTTTACATATTATAACGAATGCTTATACTAATATTTTCGTATAACCTTCTTGATTACATCATCCCCTCTTGAAAAGTCAATCAAATTTAAGTAAAGGAAAGGCGTGGTCCACGCGGCCATAGAGCACCCCAGCCTCTTCTCCCCTGTAACTTTCTATGGATAGCTCATGACAGATCGCACAATACTCTCGTCCATCACCCGCCCAGGCCGCTACCTCGGCCATGAATATAACTCTGTGCAAAAAGATTGGGAGTCGGCCACAATCCGTTTTGCCCTCATCTTTCCCGATCTCTATGAAATCGGCATGTCACATCAGGGTCTGCAGATTCTCTACCACCTTTTAAACGGCAGGGAAGATTTTCTGGCGGAAAGGTGCTATTGCCCCGATACTGATCTCGAACAGCTCCTGCGGCAAAAAGAGACCCCGATTACCAGCCTCGAGTCCGCCCATCCTCTCACCGATTTCGATGTGCTGGGCATCACCCTGCCCTATGAACTCTGCTACAGCAATATACTGACCATCCTCAATCTCGCCGCCATTCCCCTCTACGCACACGACCGGGATGCCTCGTTTCCTTTGCTTCTCGGCGGGGGATCATGTTCTCTTAATCCCGAACCGGTGGCTGATTTTTTTGATGCCATTCTCCTCGGTGACGGCGAGGAGGCGATCCTCGAGATTGCCTCGCTTCTCGCTGCACACAAGGGTGACAAACCGGCTAAAGATGCACTGCTTGACCTGCTTGCCGGTATCGACGGCGTCTATATACCGGCCCATTTCCAGCCCCGATACAGCCCGGAGGGACAACTGCTGGCCATCCGGCAGACCGGCGGCGGCAAACAGCATATTTCCCGCAGGATAGTCCGCGATCTTAATGCAATAGATCACCTGAAACATCCAATCGTGCCGAACGCAAAAATTGTCCACGATCGACTGGGAATCGAGGTTGCCCGTGGCTGCACCCGGGGGTGCCGCTTCTGCCAGGCGGGGATCACCTATCGGCCGGTGCGGGAACGCAGCCCGGAAAAAATTATGGAGCTTGCTCAAAGCGGCCTGGATGATTCAGGTTTTGAGGAACTGGCCCTGTTGTCACTCTCCACCGGAGACTATTCCTGCCTGGAACAGACCCTTCCCCAATTGATGGACACCTTTGCCGGAAGATTCATCTCGGTGGCCATGCCTTCGATGCGCGTGGGGACGCTTACTCCGGAAATAATGGAACAGGTGAAAAGAGTCCGCAAGACCGGCTTTACCCTGGCCCCGGAGGCCGGCAGCGAACGGTTGCGCCGGGTCATCAACAAGGGAATCACCGAAGACGACCTGCTCGCCACCTGTACCCAGGCCTTCGCCCTTGGCTGGCGGATCATGAAGTTCTATTTTATGATCGGCCTGCCGACAGAAACGGCGCAGGATATTGACGAGATCATCCAACTGGTGCACAAAGCCCTGGCGGTGCGCAATGTTGGATCGGCAAAAGGCAAGAAACAGATAAACATCAGCGTCGGCACCTTTGTCCCGAAACCGCACACCCCTTTCCAGTGGGAGCGGCAGATGAGCATCGACGAGAGTATGCGCTCTATCCGTCGTCTGCAAAACGGCCTGCCCGGAAAAGGATGCAATTTCCGCTACCACAGCCCACAGATCAGTTTTCTCGAAGGAGTATTTTCCCGCGGGGACCGGCGTCTTGGCCGGCTTATCGAGCTGGCCTGGCAGGCGGGCGCGCGCCTTGACGGCTGGGATGAGCACTTCGATCTGTCACGCTGGCAAAAGGCGGCGGAACTCTGCCGGCTCGATCTCGCCGATTTTCTCCGGGCCAGGGAGATGGACGAAACCCTGCCCTGGCAACATCTCCACACCGGCGTTGATCTTCAATTTCTCAAGGAGGAACTGGACAAAGCCAAAGGAGAAATTTACACCCCGGACTGCCGCTACGAGGCCTGCCAGAAATGCGGTCTCTGCGACTTCAAGACCCTCTTTCCCATTGTCTACCAGCGGGGCAAAAATAGCGCCGGGGGTTCAGCAACAGCCGCCACGGCCTCCCCCGGCAATACCCCTGAGAAGACCTTGGGCGGGACCGGTCATTTTAAATATCTCGTCCATTATTCCAGAATCGGCGATATCTGTTTTCTAGGTCATCTGGAGATACTGCAAACCATCTTTCGCGCCCTGCGCCGCGCGGCAATTGCGACAAACTACAGCCAGGGATTCAATCCATCACCAAAAATCTCCTTCGGACCAGCGCTGCCGGTGGGAACAGAAAGCCTGGCGGAGTTTTTCATCATGGACCTGCCGGCCCCCCTGAAAAATCCGGCCGCAACCGCGGAACACCTCAATGCCAAACTGGCGCCCGGGTTACTGGTAACAAAGATAGCACTCCACTCAGGCGAGGTGCCGCAAAGAATCTGCACCACCTATGCCCTGACCCTCCCCGGGGATATTACCGACTCGGAAAAAGAAGGGGCCGAGGCGTTCGTCAACAGCAGCGAATGTATCATGCGCAAAACCAGAAAAGGAAAAACCACGGTAATCGACATCCGGCCGCTGATCGTCGATTTTTCCATAGTCGATGCCCAGACCATGCGGCTGCAGATGGTCTCGGCCAGTGCGCAGGCGGGGATCAAACCGCTTGAGGCCCTGACGGAAATCCTCGGCCTCGACACAGAGCGCAGCCTGCAGACGAGGATTCTCAAAACCGCCTGGCACACGCTCGATGCAACGAATTAAGCACCATGACCAGGGGTACCGGAAAGCCTCGTAATGGGGGGAACGTGGATAAATTTACCGAGCAAAATCCCATGGCACCTGCCTCGCAAAAAATACCTTTTGCATGCAGGCTCTGCTGCAGCATATTGTGGCTGGTGCTGCTGTTGCAGCCGTGCCGCGCCTGGAGCTCGCCCGTTGCCATACCAGCTATTGATAACGGCGGCTATATCCTCCGGCGCGACGTCCCATTGGTGCAATACCGCGAGCAGGAGCTGTTTATTCCCGCCTCAACCCTGAAAATCCTCACCAGCCTGCTTGCTCTTGAGAAACTCGGCAAAGACTACCGCTTCGAAACGCATTTCTTTGTCGATCCGCAAAACAACCTGTATATCAAAGGCTATGGCGATCCTTTTCTGACCTCGGAAACTCTTTTGGAGATAGGTTATAAACTTGCCGGACTCGGCGTTGCCCGGCTGGGCTCGCTCTTTCTCGACGAAAGCAGCTTTGTCCTCCATGGCGAGACGGCAAGCCTAGAAAACTCGGCCAATCCCTACGATGCACCAAACGGAGCCCTGGCGGTAAATTTCAACGCCCTGCCGGTGCATGTTGGAAAAGACGCCACCGTTGTCTCAAGCGAAGCCCAGACGCCTCTTATCGCCCTGATGCGGGAAGCAGGTGCCAACCTGCCGCAAGGACGTCACCGCATAAATGTCGGGACCTTATCGCGACCCGGTCAGCTCTCCCCCGCCCTGCGCTACACCGGGGAATTGTTTGTTGCCCAATTCCAGCGGGCGGGGATAGGCGTACAAAAGGGCTACCAGGCAAAACTCGTCCCGAACGGCCTGAAACCGATCTATATCCACCGCGGCAGCCACTCGCTGGAAGAGATCATCCGGGCATGTCTGAAAACGTCCAACAACTATATTGCCAACCAGCTTTTCCTCGCCTGCGGCGCCAGATATTTCGGACTGCCGGCAACCTGGGATAAGGCCCGGCGGGTGGTGGCCATGTTTACCGAGAAATCCCTGCAACTCAGTGCAAAGCAAATCTTTGTGACCGAAGGCTCCGGACTGTCAAGAAAAAACAGAATAAGCCCTGTTGCCCTTCTTACTATCCTTGACCTTTTCAAGCCCTATAGCGCACTCCTTCATCAGAAAAACAATGTCCTTCTGAAAAGCGGGACAATGAAAGATATCTACTGTTATGCCGGATATTTCTCCCAGGGTACCGAACTGACCCCCTTTGCCATCCTGCTCAATCAGCCGCAAAATACTCGAGACAGCGTCCTTGAGGCATTGCAGATGGTCTTTCAGCAACGGCAATCCCCGTAAACAAATCGATAACCGTTTGAAATAAAACCGGTATTGGCTCGTCATTCCAGGGAAATTGCTTGCATTTAGGCAACGCTTAGTTCATTATTTCGAGCATGAACAGAGGGCGTACTGAAAAGAGCACCCCTCGACACGGCTGTTTTGGATGCATCCAGGCCTGTTTTCCGTTTACCCCGGTGGGCCAGGGCGTGCAGCCCTGCTAACCTTCGTCGGGCAGGACCACGAAAAAGCTTATTACCCGACAGGCAACAGTTTAACCCAGGAGACTCCCATGTCAGCACGACTGCTGCCCCGCATTGTCAGCGTGGGGCTTCTTTTCCTCTGTCCTCTCTTCTTCAGCGGCTGCAGTGCTCCTCCGGGCAACGCCGCGGATGGAAAAAAATGGTATGTGATGAATAATTGCCAGGCATGCCATGGCGTTCATGGCGATGATGGCCAGGCTGTGAAGATCGCCGGCATCGGCATGGGCTTTGGCCGCTTTATCAGAAAACTCAGAACGGCGGACGCGCCGATCATGCCGCCTTTTCCCGAATCAAAAATCTCAGAGCAGGACGCAGCTGACATATATGCCTACCTGCAGTCCATCACACCCGGACAAGCTCGATAAAGAGCCGTAGGTACAAGCATCGCCTGTCAACTGTAAAAATTTCACCGTTTAACTATGATAATGGTTACTATGAAAATAATTGGTTAAGATCCCCTCATTTCAGAAGGAGAATTGTATGGTAGAAAATCTCTATTCGTTCCTGTCCGCAGTCGGATTTACCCATCCTCTTCATCCGATGCTCACCCATGTACCGATGGGGATGATAATCGGCATGATTGTTTTTGCGACCCTCGGTTTACTGTGGCAGGACAAAAATTTTGACCAGACCGCCTTTTATTGTTCGGTGCTTGCCCTGGTGGCGATCCTGCCTGTCATAGGTGCGGGAATTCTCGACTGGCTGCATTTCCAGCAGGCAGCGTGGAATGTCTACATCATCGTCAAGATGATTCTGGGAGGAATCCTTACCGTCCTGCTGGTTTTCTCCGTCGTGCTGAAAAGAAGGGGGATGCCCCCGGGCAAGATGTGGCTTCTCTATCTTCTCTGCCTTGCCTGCGCCGGCGGCCTGGGCTATTCCGGCGGAGAGCTGGTCTACGGTTAATATCCTGAAAGAGCATTGGCCACCACCCGGTTTGACCAGATGACCATAACCGGGTGGCGGATTTTTTTTACCAAAAACGCGCCGTAAAGCCCGGTCCTTCAGGCCGGGGAGAATGTCAATTCTTTTCAGACAGTTTTTTGCAGAGATTCTCGTCGAGAGCCGTGAGAAACTCCTCGGTGGTCAGATAATGCGCCGCCCGCAGGTCTTGGCCGTGGATACAGAGGGCAAGGTCCTTGGTCATCTTCCCGCTCTCAACCGTCTCGACGCAAACCATTTCCAGGGCATCACAAAAGGCGATCAGCTCGGCGTTATTGTCCAGTTTGCCGCGGAACGCCAGTCCTCTCGTCCAGGCAAAAATGGAAGCAATGGGATTGGTTGATGTCGGCTGACCCTTCTGGTGCTGCCGGTAGTGACGGGTAACGGTGCCGTGGGCGGCCTCCGCCTCCATGGTTTTGCCGTCCGGGGTGACCAGCGTTGAGGTCATCAGGCCAAGAGAGCCAAATCCCTGGGCCAGGGTGTCCGACTGGACATCCCCGTCATAATTTTTACAGGCCCAGACAAAGCCCCCTTCCCATTTCAGTGCCGCAGCAACCATATCGTCTATCAGCCGATGCTCATAAGAGATGCCCCGGGCATCCATCTTCTCTTTATAAGTCGACTGGTAGAGTTCTTCAAAAATATCCTTGAACCTGCCGTCATATTTTTTTAGAATAGTATTTTTGGTGGACAGGTACAGCGGCCATTTTTTGTGCAGTGCCTGGTTAAAGCAGGAGTGGGCAAAGCCGTAAATCGATTCATCGGTGTTGTACATGGCCATCGCCACCCCGCCACCCTGGAAATGGAACACCTCATAGCTCTGCACCTCGCCCCCGCCATCCGGGGTAAAGGAGACGGTCAATGTCCCGCTTTGTTTGACGACAAAGTCGGTTGCCCGATACTGGTCCCCGTAGGCATGACGTCCAATACAGATCGGTTTTTTCCAGGTGGTGACCAGGCGAGGAATATTCCTGACCATGATCGGTTCACGAAAAACGGTTCCCCCAAGAATATTTCTGATCGTACCATTCGGAGAGCGGTACATTTTTTTCAGGCCAAATTCCTCGACTCTTGATTCATCCGGGGTAATGGTTGCACATTTGATACCTACACCGAACTTCTTGATGGCATTGGCCGCATCAACGGTGATCTGATCATCTGTTTCATCTCGTTTTTCAATGCCGAGATCATAGTAGCGAATATCTACATCGAGGTAGGGGAAGATCAATTTGTCCTTTATAAATTGCCAGATGATGCGCGTCATTTCATCACCATCAAGCTCTACGACCGGGTTGCTTACATGTATTTTTTTCATCATTTTATTTTCGGGTTAAAGGTATCTCTCCACCAGAAAAAGCCTGGCGGTTCTGCTGTTTTTTTCAACTGACCTTTTCAACACGTACAGAATATCGGCCATAATACAGGGAATCATCTAAAGTTGCTACCAGGCAAAGCATACAATCGGCAGCCGGCCATGTGCGTCGCCAGCATCTATCCGATCGATTTAAAAGGATAATTGAATCTTTTTTCAAACATTTAACCGCTCTGTGCCCACTCTCCTTTTATGGGCATAAATAGTCGCTGGAGTCAAAATCGACGACCGGCAGCACACTTCATCACGCACAAATGGCACTGTTGACTGCACGGGAAAAGGCGGTGCCACCGCCACCTACTGGTGATGCTTCGTTGAAAAAGGGCCGGAGCAGAAAGCGCCAGGCAGACACCGCACTCCCTGCTTGACGGGCCCAGGCTTTATTTCATCTTCTCTTCATAAAATTTCTTTTTATATTATTTCAATGACTTCGGGGATTTGACCAAACCGCACAAACTAATTTCGTTAGCGCTCTTCAGCAACGCATCAGGATAAACGACGCAAAATCAAAGAGAAGAGAAAAAAATCCAATGAAAACTACAAAACAACAACTGATTGGTGTTTTTGCAGTGGTGGACAGCAACCAGGAACTCCAGAAGATAGTCGTGAGCCAGGATATCGTTTCGCATTATAGCGGCGATACCAGCCACACGAAAAACCTCCACCTGAACACAGTTGATGGAGTTGAAGTATACAAGACCGAGGATCCGGATATATTCAAGCTCCCCGACGGCGCTATACTCCGGAAAAGAAATCCTTCAAGATCAATCGGATAACTATCTCGCCGTTTTTCGATCCATTGCTTCTGTCCCTGACCTCGCCAACGCATCCTGAAAACAGGTGAAATCAATGGACACAGGTAAGCTCTCATTAAAGCAAAAGTACCGCATTGCTGCACAAATGCCGAAATCCACCTCTCTTCTTCACTTGGATTGTCCATAAGGGAGACCAGTCGATGAGCGACGACCTGAAGAGGGAATACATCAAGGAGCTCTTGTCGGTCATAGACGAAGACAAGAAATCAGTTCTTCTTTACGTTGCATTTGACCTTGCGGTTGTGTCGCTCACCCTCTCGGAGAAGATTTTTCAGAGTCCAGCGAAGAACTCTCCAATTGTAGCCTTGGGGCTGATACTTTTGCTGATCAGTGCGGCTCTCTTCTTTACCTACTATCGAAAGATGCACTTGGCGAGTTTTGCAATGGTAGACCAAATCCTTACGCTAGACACCACCAGGGCAAGGCAGATCCCTGATGAAGTGTGGAGCAAGCATAAAACTGGTTACATATTCGGATATGTCATGCGTGTTTTGGCCTTGGCGGTACTCCTCAGTGCGTTTCTCGCCGTGTAGCATCGTGCAGCCCCATAAGGCATATCCAACCAATGTCTGGACATTGATCTTCGGATCCGAATTGAGATAAGAAATTCGGCAACCTTCTTTTATTTCTTCTTGGTTTTCGTTTTCTCTTTGCATTCTGTCAAAAAGGACCTATGCTATATGATTTTCCTCTGCCTACTTCAACAATCAGACCATCCCCTCAATCAAAGCTATATTTTCATCAGTTATGAACAAACAACTCACCCAGGAAATAGCCAAAAGACGAACCTTCGGCATCATCAGTCATCCGGATGCCGGGAAAACAACCCTTACGGAGAAACTGCTGCTCTTTGGCGGCGCCATCAACATGGCAGGTGCCGTCAAATCCCGCAAGGTCGAACGGCACGCGACGAGTGACTGGATGGCTATTGAGCAGGAGCGCGGCATCTCCGTCACCACCTCGGTGATGAAATTCACCTATCGGGATTATGAGATCAACCTCCTCGACACCCCCGGTCACCAGGATTTTTCCGAAGACACCTACCGGGTTCTTACCGCCGTCGATTCGGCGATCATGGTCATTGACAGCGCCAAGGGAGTAGAAGCGCAGACGGAAAAACTGATGGAAGTCTGTCGTATGCGCAATACCCCGATCATCACCTTTGTCAATAAACTCGACCGTGAGGGCCAGTCGCCACTTGAAATCATGGCCGAAATTGAGGAAAAGCTGCAGATTGAGTGTACCCCGCTGTCCTGGCCTATCGGCATGGGCAAGACCTTCAAGGGGGTGTACAATATCTACCAAAAGACACTCCATCTCTTTACCCCCGGCCAGAATACCCGCGACATCAAAGGTATCATGATTGAAGATCTCGACGACCCCAAGGTCAATGAGCTGCTAGGGAGACAGGCCGCCGACGAACTCCGGGAGGATATCGAGCTTCTCGATGGGGCCGCCAATCCCTTTGAGTACGAACATTATTTGCAGGCGAGCCAGACCCCGGTCTTTTTCGGCAGCGCCATCAACAACTTCGGCGTCAGTGAAATGCTCGACTGTTTTGTCGAAATGGCCCCGGCGCCTGGCCTGCGGCAGTCGGCGGACCGTTTAGTCGATCCCCACGAAGAGGATTTTTCCGGCTTCGTCTTTAAAATCCAGGCCAACATGAATCCGGCGCACAGGGACCGTATCGCTTTTTTCCGCATCTGTTCCGGACAATTCACCCGCGGCATGAAAGTTAGACATCATCGCCTGGGCAAAGACATAACCCTGGCCAACGCAACGATCTTCATGGCGCAGGAGCGTGCCAACGTTGACGAGGCCTGGCCGGGCGACATTATCGGCCTGCATAACCATGGCACCATCAAAATCGGCGACACCTTTACGCCAAAGGAAATGCTCAAGTTTACCGGTATTCCTAATTTTGCCCCGGAGCATTTCCGCCGGGTGTTGCTGAAAGATCCCCTGAAAATGAAACAACTGCAAAAAGGCCTCCTTCAGCTCGCCGAAGAAGGCGCCATCCAGGTATTCCGCCCCTTGATCGGCTCGGATTATATCATGGGCGCCGTTGGTGTCTTGCAGTTTGAGGTCACCATGGCCCGCCTGCAGAATGAATACAGCGTGAAGGCCATTTATGAGCCGGTTAATTTCCAGGCGGCACGGTGGGTTCGCTGTGAGGACAAAAAGGCCCTGGCGGAATTTGAGAGGAAAAACCAGGGATCCCTGGCCCATGACGCAGAGGGCTTTCTCACCTACCTGGCACAGAACGAGTGGATGCTGAAATATTTCATGGAAAAATGGCCGAATATTATCTTTGACAAAACCAGGGAAAATATTTGACACACACAGGATGCTCCGCCTCCTGCCGGCAATACGCCAGTCAACAGGGAAGTTATTCCTCCTCCCCGACATCGACAAAGATCAGCGCCTGCCCTGAGGTCAGCGCCGTAGCGGTTTTTTTCCGGGCAATGGTGATTATGCGCTGGATCGTTCCCCGGGAGACGCCCATGCTCTGGCCGGCCTCCTCCTGGGTCATCCCCTCGCCGTCACACAGGCGCAGTGCCTCCAGTTCATCCCGGTGCAGCGCAATCTGTTTCAGCTCGGTCAGTGGAGTTCCAGTCGGTTTAAAGGCTCTGCCGCAGAACCTCCCCTGACAATTTCTCGTTTTCTTTGGTCTTGGTGACATGCTTTCCTGCTCTACGTGAAAAACTGTTTTCAAAAAGTTTTTTTATGAATTGATACCGGATCGTTTCGCCTGTTGGTCGGGAGCAGAAGTTGTAAAATATAATTATCCTGCTGGATAAAGGACGCAGAGAAGGCAGAGGGGCGAGGAGTCGTCCAGAAGTCCTTTATACCGGCAACCGAAGAATAATTCAATCTCTCAGTGGGCAGTTGCCCCATCCTTTACCCGACCGGCAGTAAAACCCAAAACGACGTCTGGTACTGTTTTCATACGGTTTCGGTCGGCAAAAGAGCCGGTGGTGCCCACCCCTCCAAAACCACGCATCGGCCTTGCCCCCATTCCGCCGACAATAATCAGATCCGCACCGGCGAAGAACAAGCAATAGACATCAAGAGGCAGATCAGGTAGATTAGCACCATGAAAAAGCATAATTCTGTAACATCAAAAATCAAAAACTGAAAGACAAAAGAACGAATACCGGGCAACCCCTCCACCTCCGACAAAAGATCGCAAGGTTTTCGAACGCAAGGCTTTCCGGCCGGAGAGCAGTCTTTTGCCCAGAGACCATCTACCGGTTCACCGTCTTTCACCATAAAGCACACTGCCATGCACTGCAAACCCATATTTTTCAGCCCCATTGTCCTTGTGATACTGCTCTTTTCGACCGTTGCCGGTGCACAGGTCGTTCCAGAAAAAAAAGCCACCATCAACGAATTGACCGCTACCACCTCGGAGACACACCTCATCGTCTTCGGTACCCTCGAAAACAGCTTCACCCCGGAAATGATAGAGCTCCTGCACAGCGGCATTCCACTGCGTTTTTCTTTTTACGTCGAGCTGTATAAAACAACAGTAAATTGGCGCGACGAATTGATAATTGCAAATAATTTTCAACACATAATGACGTTCGACACCTTGAAGGAGAACTACAGGGTCACCCTCGAAGAAGACAATAACAAGGTGCTGTCCTTCAGATCTCTTGTTGAAGCACAGAGAGCAATAAACGAAATAAATGGGGTCAAGGTGGTGGAGCTCAAACAGCTCCTGCCGGACAATCAGTACAACCTCAAAATGAAGGCGGAACTCTACCGGAAAACCTTACCCCTCAGCCTGCACAATATCCTTCCTTTTCTTTCCTGGTGGGATATTGAAACCGACTGGCATACCCTTACGTTTACTTTCTGACCTTGACCATGGGAACACCTCCGCCAGAAGGCAAGCCGAATACCAGGCGGCCGCCGTACACTGCAAAACAGATCCGTCAGAAACAAAAATTGATCCGCCGGGTCATTTTAGTCTGCCTGCTGCTCATCCCTCTCTTTATCTGGCTGCAAAGCCACCTTCTCAGCGACGAAATTGACTTGCCGATCAACAACAGTATCCTCATTTTTGCCCTGATAAATGTTAATGTTCTGCTGGTCCTGGTCGTCCTTTTCCTGGTTTTACGGAATCTGGCAGAGCTCTTATTTGAGAGAAAGGTCAACCGGCTCGGCAATAAGCTTAAAACAAAACTGATCGCCTCGTTTCTCTCGCTGACCCTTATCCCCACCATCCTGCTGTTTTTTGTCGCCCTGCAGTTCGTCTCAACCAGCATGGATTACTGGTTTAATGCCAGCATAGAAAATTCTCTGACGGAATCTCTCAAACTTGCCCAGTCCCTGTTACGTGACAAAGAAGAACAGGTGACCCTGATGAGTGAAGGTATTGCCGAGCGGCTGAACAACCTGGATATGGCCGCCTATACCCCCGAGACGATCAGCGAGACGTTGGAAAACATTCTCACCTTCAACCCGATTAACGGCCCGGACAGCATTTCCCTGATAACCAACGACAAGAACCTGGAAATCAGTGTCAAGGGACCGCAGCTTCGCGGCACCATTCTTCCCAAAATCCCTTCCAGTGTCCTGGAACGGGTGAAAAACGGCCATGGCCGCGAGATCCTCATACAGGAGATGCGCAGCGGAGATCTGATCAATTGCATTGCCGAGGTGCAGATCGGCGGCGGAGAGGACATCGGCCGGGCAATGCTCATCACCTCTCTTCTGGTTAAAAGTGAGCAGCTGGCCCGTATGACCAATATTTCCCAGGGCATTGAGGGCTACAGGCAACTCAAGCATTTTAAAGAACCGTTCAAATTCTGGTTGCTCATCATTCTCCTGATCGTCACGCTCCTGATCATTTTCGCGGCAATCTGGTTTGGCCTGTATATCTCCCGAGGTATCACCGACCCGCTGGAAAAACTGGTGCTGGCCACCAGGAGGGTAGCCGACGGCGACCTGGAGTTTGTTATGGAAAGTGAGTCAAGGGATGAAATGGGCCTGCTCGTCGAGTCCTTCAATCAGATGACCGGCAACCTGAACTCCAGTAATAAAAAACTGGCCGAGACCCATTCCGCTCTGCAGAAAAGCTCGCAGGAGTCGGAACAACGGCGGAGATATACGGAAATCATCCTGCAAAATGTCTCCGCAGGCGTCATCTCACTCGACGAACATTGCCGGATAACCACCATCAACCGCTTTGCGGAAAAGCTGCTCAGCATCGACAAATCCCTCTTCATCGGCTTGAAGTTTGCCGATGTGTTGCCGCCCTACCAGGCGGCAATCATCGACGGTTTCATCGAAGAACTTGAAGTAACCGGCAAGATGACCGTTGAACAGCACATAAAAATTAACGTGCTCGGCAAAATTTTTTCCCTGCTGGTCAATTTTACCCGGCTGGAAGATGAAGAGAACAAACCGGTTGGCTTTGTCCTTGTTTTTGACAACCTGACCAAGCTTGAAAAAATGCAGCGCATGGCGGCATGGCGAGAAGTGGCCAGGCGAATAGCCCACGAGATCAAGAACCCCTTGACCCCCATCCAGCTCTCGGCCCAGCGGCTTCGCCGTCGATATCCGCAAATCCTCAGTGAAGAAAACAGCATCTTTGACCAATGCACCAGCACGATCATCACTCAGGTCGATGAACTCAAAAGACTTGTCAGCGAATTTTCCCAGTTCGCCAGGATGCCAAAAGTACATAAATCACCGGAAAATCTGGCAAAAATAGCCAAGACCACGCTCTTTCTTTACCAGGAAGGGCACAAAAACATCTCCTTTAGTTGTCGGGAGGAAACACCCATTCCGGTTTTCAGTTTTGACGCCGAACAGATCAAACGCTGCCTCATCAACCTCCTGGACAATGCGGTTGCAGTTTTACCTGATGGGGGTACAATAGGCATTGACCTGTCCCTCGACCCGGAGCAGGAAAACGTCTTTATCAAGGTACACGACAATGGTCCGGGAATATCGAAAGAAAATAAATTGAAACTCTTTGAACCCTATTTTTCCACCAAGAAAACCGGTACCGGCCTGGGGCTGGCAATTGTATCGACGATCGTATCCGACCACAACGGTTATATTCGGGTGCAGGACAACACCCCGAAAGGTTCAATCTTCATCATTGAATTACCGCTCCTGAATCGACAATAACGAGAGTGCACATCCCCTCAGCTGTAAACGTTTGCCTTTTTACGCAGCAGGTAGAACAACACCAATGAATAAACGCATACTGATAATAGATGACGAGATAAGTATCCAGGAGTCCCTGGCCGGAGTGCTGGAAGATGAGGGATTTTCCGCCATGTCTGTCTCTTCCGCCGAAGAGGGGCTTGAGCTCCTTGAGACAACAAACGTTGATCTGGTCCTCCTCGATGTCTGGCTGGGCGACAACATGGACGGCATGACTGCTCTTGAAAAAATCCATGGGCTCTACTCTCTGCCGATTATCATGATTTCCGGACATGGCAGCATCGAAACAGCCGTCCAGGCAACCCGCAAGGGGGCTTTTGATTTCATCGAAAAACCACTTTCTTACGATAAAATCATCCTCGCAGTCACCAACGGCCTGCGCTTTGCCAGGCTCGAACAGGAAAACCTCCTGCTGCGCCAGGGCTCGGCCCAGAAATCGATCCTTACCGGAGAATCCCAGGCCATCCAGGGCCTGAAGAGACAGATCGACATGGTTGCCCCGACCGATGCCTGGGTACTGATACGAGGTGACCATGGTACGGGAAAGGAACTGGTCGCCCAGTCCATCCACCGGGCCTCGGCCTCAAGTGATCAGCCGATGATCGAGGTGAATTGTGCTGCTATTCCTGAGGAACTGATCGAGTCGGAACTGTTCGGTCATGAAAAAGGCTCTTTTACCGGCGCGCATGTGAGCAAACGCGGTAAATTTGACCAGGCCGACGGCGGTATACTTTTTTTAGATGAGATCGGCGACATGAGCCTGAACACCCAGGCGAAAATCCTGCGCATCCTGCAGGAACAGAAATTCGAGAGGGTCGGAGGCAACAAAACCATCAAGGTCAACGTCCGGGTTCTGGCCGCCACCAACAAGAATCTTGAAGAAGAGATCGAGGCGGGCAATTTCCGGGCCGACCTCTTCTGGCGCCTGAATGTCGTGCCCATTCATGTCCCGAAATTATGCGACCGCCTCGAGGATATCCCTCTGCTTGTCGAGGCCCTGATGAAACTTCTCGTCGGTCGGGGGATAAAACACAAAGAATTCAGCCCCGATGCCTATCAAGCCCTCATGGAACACCACTGGCCGGGCAATGTGCGGGAACTGAGAAATTTTATTGAACGGCTGGCGATCATGTGCCAGGAAGCGACCATTACCGCCGTTCATATCCGGATGTTTCTCGATCCGAAACAGCAATCCGGCCTCGTGGGTGGGGTGTCCGGCCTGAATCCTTTTTTAGCCGCCGACTATAAGACGGCCAAAAGGCTCTTTGAAAAAGAATACCTGCAGCAAAAACTGTTGCAAAACGATAACAATATCTCCAAAACAGCCGAACAGGTGGGCCTGGAAAGAAGCCACCTGCACAAAAAACTCAAATCCTTTGAAATTATTCAGTGACCCACTGAAGTTGATCAGATACATTAACCGATTTCAACAGTGCGTCTTTGGGGGGGATCGCATCGGCTCCCCAAGCCACAAAAAACACCAGAGAGGAATATCCATGGTTTTTCCAGAATACCGGCCCAGACGTCTCCGCAAAAACAGTGCATTTCGCGCCCTCATCCGCGAGACACAACTTTCCCCCGCTCAATTTGTCTACCCTCTCTTCGTTATACCGGGCAAAAACAAACGGGAAGAAATTTCTTCCATGCCCGGCGTTTTTCGAATGACCGTCGACCAGCTGGCAACTGAGGGCAGGGAGTGCTTACAATTAGGCGTCAATTCGGTGCTCCTCTTTGGACTGCCGGAGA
Source organism: Desulfopila aestuarii DSM 18488 (assembly GCA_945863875.1). Taxonomy (GTDB): domain Bacteria; phylum Desulfobacterota; class Desulfobulbia; order Desulfobulbales; family Desulfocapsaceae; genus Desulforhopalus_A; species Desulforhopalus_A aestuarii_A. Next base: position 154,342 of record CAMBBS010000001.1, on the reverse strand, counting down.
AAAAGGACGCTGTAGGTTCGGGCGCCCATGCCAAAAACGGTATCATCCAGACGGCGATCAAAGAGCTAAAGAATACAGTCCCCGAACTTGTGGTTATCACCGACGTCTGTCTCTGCGAATACACCGACCACGGCCACTGCGGCTGTCTGATCGACGAGGTGGTGGACAACGACGCCACCCTGGAAATTCTTGCCAAAACCGCTCTGTCCCATGCCCAGGCCGGTGCCGACATGGTGGCGCCGTCGGATATGATGGATGGCAGAGTGGCGGAAATCCGTGCGGCACTGGATGAAAACAATTTTGATTCAGTGCCGATTATGTCCTACGCGGTGAAGTATGCTTCGGCGTTTTACGGCCCTTTTCGAGAGGCGGCGGATTGTGCGCCCCAATTCGGCGACCGGAGAAGCTATCAGATGGATCCGGCCAACAGCCGGGAGGCCCTGCGGGAAGCAACGCTTGATGTTGATGAGGGGGCGGATATCCTCATGGTAAAACCGGCGGTCGCCTACCTCGATATCATTTCCCGGCTTCGCGACGAATTCGACCTGCCGATTGCCGCCTACCATGTCAGCGGTGAATATGCCATGATCAAAGCAGCAGCAGAAAAAGGCTGGATCGACGGTGACAAGATAATGGAAGAGACCCTGCTGTCCATCAAGCGGGCAGGAGCCGATATAATCATTACCTATTTTGCCAAGGATATGGCGAAGATACTGCAAAGCCGCAGATAACGGGGGCCGGCGCCCATAACCAGGCGGGTGGCAACAGGCACCCGCCTGTTGCCCCGGGTCGTAAAGACCATCACTGAAAAAAGTATCCGGCCGCAGCTTTTATTTTGCTAGAAAAGCACTGAAACAATCCCTCCAACTGCCGATCCTGGCGATTCTTTTTCGCCACCTGAACCAAAGCGCCGAGGTGAGAGTCGCTCCGGCACAATCAGCGAGCACATCAAAAAAACTGCTTGACCTGCCGGGAACAAAAGACTGGTGAAATTCGTCGGAGACACCGTAGAGCACACATAACAGCACGGTAAGCCACAGGACGCTTTTCGGCCGGGTGTGTCTCTGCCCGTCACCAAAGGCAAGAAGTATTGTTGCCGCCAAAAAAGCATACACCGCCAGGTGGGCCACTTTATCCATTCCTGGTATCTCCGGCAGCGAGAGACTGTCTCCAGGTTGGTGCGAGAGAAAGAAAATAATTCCCATGGTGACTGCCACGGGAACCATTCGTCGGAGTGGGGCCGCTTTTTGCATCATGCGGTGATCGATTGGTCCGGCGCAGGTAAATGTACTTTTTTCAGCTGCTCTTCGCTGAATTTTTCGCGAATGCGCCTCATCGCTGCATTCAGTTGCCGTCCTGGAGCATTGTCCAGCAGCTGAACGGTCTTGTCGGCATAGGCAGTTATTTCAATCTGCCTGTTGTTGATGGCATAGGTATGGCTCCAGTTTATTTCTATGGTTTCGGGGTTTTCATCAATAGGGGCTGGCATCACCTCTGCGCCTTTGGCCACCTGAACACAATCGCACTCAGTCATCTCCATAAGCCAGGCGTCACCTGCCGCCGTCGAAAAAAGGAAGAAGACGCCGAGCTCGCGGAAAAGCACCCTTTTGCCCACGGCATCGCCCTGAATCCTCTTCACGGCATTCATCAGGGTAACCTTCATCGCCTGGTTCGCACTGAGCTGCGGCCCTACTCTCGTATCTTTCAGTGCACAGCACTGCTTAAATTTCTTGCCGCTTTGGCAAGGACATTTTTCATTTCTGCCGATTTTAGCCATAGATTCCCCCAGTGCCTCTTAATATTTGATAAACTCGTAAAAAGTCAGACGTCAAGATGGTTAAGTAAAAATAATATGCGTGGCCTACGATTGTTATGAACACTTACTATACCCGCAATCATGACAGGTTTCACACCCTTCTTCGAAACGAAGCGGACCGGAACATTCAGGACAGACAGAGGAAAAACCCTGCTGGGTACCGGCCAGGAAGGATTTAAACAGTTTCCCTAATTGTGCCGGCAAGTCTTGCATATGACCACTTGATCTGTCAAGCTGTTTAATGATTTCATCCATCGGCACATTAAATCGCAATGCCAGAGAAACAAGGCGACAGGTGGTCGTCCACATGGTCGATTTGTCTTTTAAATCGACACGATTATCGAAGGGGAATTTCGCAAATACCTCCATCGGCTTTTCGTTTTCATCAAAACAGACAATAATATATACCGATTTCTGATACTGGTCCTTGACCCGATAGCGCTTGGCATCGAGCGTATCCGGCAGGTTCTGTTTCACCGGGCCCCGTTCCGAGACGATTGCTGTCTGCTCCTTTGCCGAGCCTTCCCTGGTGTTGAGCACCTGATGATCCCTGGAACCGTCGCGGTACACGGTGAGTCCCTTGCACCCGAGTTTATAGCCGGTGATATAGGCGAGCTTCACCTCTTCACGCGAGGCATTATTGGGCAGATTGATGGTTTTGGAGATAGAGCTGTCTACGCCGCTTTTCTGCAGAATCCCCTGCATTTTAATATGATCCCCAGGCTTGATGTCCTGGGCGGTACAAAAGATTTCCTGCCACTTGACGGGAATTTCCGCATGCCCCATGACGGTACCGCTGTCGGCAACCTTGCTCATAAGTTCCGCCGAGTAAAATCCCTCGGCCCGGGCTACTTGTTCGAAATACCTGTTGACCATGATCAGTCGGTCGTCATCCATGACGTGCTTGACCATGACAATGGAGAAATAGGGCTCGCAGCCCGAAGCGCAATCGGCAATCATCGAGACGGTTCCGGTGGGCTGGATAGAGGTAAGCGCTGCATTTCTGCGCGGCTTATAGGTGTTGATCTGCGGATCATAGGCCGGAAAAGGTCCTTTTGCCACGGCAAGTTCAACAGAACGCTCTTCCGCGGCATCGCGGATAAACCGCATCACCGTGCTGGCGACCTCCCGGCCCTTCTCACTGCCATAAGCAATTTCCAGCTGGATAAGCATATCGTGCAGCCCCATGATTCCCAGGCCGATTTTCCTGGTTTTCAGGGTCATTTCCTTGATCTCGGGGATGGGGAACCGATTGCAATCGATGACATTATCAAGGAACACCGTCGCCGTCCGGACGATCTGTTTCAACCTGTCATAGTCAACCTGGCCATCCTTGACAAAATTGGCCAGGTTCACTGAGCCGAGATTACAACTCTCGTAAGGCAGGAGCCATTGTTCGCCGCAAGGATTGGTCGCTTCAAAATCGCCCAGCTGCGGCGTCATATTGTCTCTGTTGGCGGTATCGATGAAGAGTACTCCGGGTTCACCGTTATGCCAGGCCAGATCGACAATCTTCTCATAAACCATTCGGGCATTGAGCTGCTTGACAACTTCGCCGGTGGACGGCTCGATCAGCTCGAAATCGGCATCATCGTCCAACGCCTGCATGAATACATCGGTGACAGCAACACTGAAGTTGAAATTATTGAATCGGTTCTGATCCTCTTTGGCGGTAATAAAATCCATGATATCCGGATGATCTATGCGCAAAACACCCATATTCGCCCCGCGCCTCTTCCCCCCCTGTTTGATGGTCTCGGTGGCTGCATCGAACACGGCGGCAAAAGACAGCGGCCCGGAAGCCACCCCCTGGGTTGAACGTACCGAAGCATTTTTCGAGCGGAGACGGGAAAAAGAATACCCGGTACCGCCGCCGGTTTTATGCACCAGGGCACCATTGCGAATGGCGGTGAAGATGCCATCCATCGAATCCTCGACCGGCAGGACAAAACAGGCGGACAGCTGGCCCAGGTCCGTTCCGGCATTCATAAGGCAGGGAGAATTCGGCAGAAAATCAAGATGATAAATCATCTCAAAGAAATTTTCCTGAAGCTGCTTATACTTTTCCCGTTCCTTATCAACTTCCGCCACCGCCTTTGCGACACGACGGGACAACGTTTCCCATGTCTCGATGGCCTTTCCTTGCGAATCTTTCAAATAGTACCGTCTTGCGAGTACTGTTTCCGCAGTACTCGTCAAAACCTGTCTGGTCAAATCAGGTGTCATGCCGCCCCTCTTTCTGTTGGATAATTGTCCTGCGGGAGTCTCTTGTCAAAGCGAAATGTACTCAATTCAGCGTGGAAAAACGAGCCTGAACACCCTCCCTTTCAGCCGAAATAAGAAATATTTACATTGGCCCTTATACCCCACATTTATGGCGGGCTCAAGACCAAACTACAACATATGGTATCTTTCGCCAAGAGAGACCGGATTCCAGGGGCTTCAGGGAAAATTATTTTTTTCAACAAAAAAATGTGCATGCGGCTCATTTTTGACAACCTCTCCCGGCCTTATAAAAACACATATCACAACAGGAAAGTGTCCTGGTCGACCCGTCCCGGAAAAGGGCCGGAAGAGAATTGTCTTGTGAGGCAAAGCGCTCCTCTCACCCGGCCTTGGTCAGTCGGGCCTGTGTTCCCTCCATCAATTTGGCTTTGTTGACAATGGCCCGGGTATGTCTGCCCGCGGCCACCTTTCCTGCCCTGTCAAAAACCTCCACTGCAAACAGGTACAATTTACCATTCAGTTCAAGAAAAGTTGCGACAACCCTCACCTCTTCTCCCACCGGGGTCGGGGCGAAATGTTTGATATCGACCCCCACCCCGACCGAGAGCTCTCCGGATTTCAGTAACGGCTGCATCAACCTCGCGGCTGCGACCTCCATCAGACCAATCATTCTCGAGGTGGCCAGCACCTCCGGAAATGCATCCTCCCCGCCGACGGCCACCTCACTTGCCAAATCCTGCGGTAATATGGTATAGACAACCTCTTTTTTTACGCCGCTTTCCATAATGCTCTCTCCTTGGGAAAAAAATGATGACGTCCTGGGGGTCTTTCGACACCCCGCTTTGTTTGTCGCGCTGGCGGTCCATTGTAAAACGAAACGACAATGGGGCGCTGCGGAAGATTTTTTCCCGCCTGCCCACACTGGCGCAATAAACCGGCAATTCGTTTCCTTTGCTCGTCCAGGATAAATACCATATCATGCTTGCAATCCCAACCTGTGTGGTTTAGGCTCGGAAATATTTTCAAACTAACCCCCCAACTTTGTGAAGGTTTATGAGACAAAGCTGCGACTGACCGGCTGTTGTAAATTAATGATCGGATATGGTAACAAAAATATTTAAATCCATCGACAAGACCTTGATGCACATTGAAGAAGGATCGCTCTTTGTTGCGGTCTGTGTTGCCCTCCTCACTGCCATGGCGAACGTCATCCGGCGTAAAGCGACCAATGATCTGCGTCTCTACTGGTCCGATGAGGCCGTACGCAAGGTTATCTGTTTCTCAACCTATATCGGCTGTGTTGCGGCCATTCGAAGCCGCTCTCTCATCCGCATCGACGCTCTCCCCCAGATGCTGCCGGTGATGGGTGTGATGATGTTTCTGCGAACCCTGATTGTACTCTGGGAAGACTGGTCCGGAACAAATGATATTACCCGGGGCAACACGCAATGGATACCACGCGCCTCCTCATTTTTGCTCTTTTGCCCGGCGGTCTGGCTTCGACGGTGCCGGTGTTCATCGCCCTCTCCATCGCCATGATCCTCTACGCCATGGTCAGTAACGAGCAGCTGGGGCGCTTTTTCTCACCGGTTTTATTCCGGGAGTGATCATTATGGCGGCGACGAGTCTCTATGCCGATGTCGTCTGCAGGAAAATGGGCATGCAACAGCGGCGGCGACCGTCGATCGCGATATCGTTTCTGTAACCCGTGCCGTCCTGCCGTTTCTGGCAATCCAGATCGCCATTCTTTTTCTGCTGACCTTCTGGCCGGATCTGGTTTTATTACTTCCACGTTTGGTGTATGGCTGATATAATTACAGAAGCTTCAATTTATTGTTCCGTTTATCGGGGGTGGGTGAAGACAGTCCGTTTGCAAAACATATTCCGGAGGTGGACATGATACCGAAAATATTAGTACCAATCGACGATTCACCAACATCGCAGAAAACTATTGACAGTATTATTAAATCAAAAGAACACTTTGCAAAACATTTGACCTTGCTCTATGTGATCAACAGTACCCAGCTGGCCTATCGAATGATTCCTGAGTTCCAGGTGGACATGGTGAAGGAAAACGCCACCCGGGCAGGCCGAAATCTTCTCGAGCGTACCGACGCCAAATTAAAAGAGGCAGGGTTCACCAATGAGCTTATGCTTGAATTCGGCGAACCAAGAGACATCATCACCCACACCGCCAATGTCCAGGAGTTTCAACTGCTCGTCATCGGCCGCCATGAAGGCGGTGGAGAAATACGGGACGTCCTGTTCGGTTCGGTGGCCAACCACGTCCTGCATAACGTCAGATGCCCGGTGCTGCTCTTTTAAAACGCGTGCAAGAAAAAAGTGGAGAAAACGCGTGCGCGATTGGCGACAAGGCCGTATCCTGTCCGTACCCAGCTCATTTTACAACAATGCACAACCCTATGGTCAATCTCTTTACCTACGGATCACTGATGTGCAGTGATATTATGTTCAAGGTTGCCGGTTGTCAGGTCGAATCCAGCCAGGCGGTCCTGCACAACTTTTTCCGCTCAAAGATGCAGGGGCGAGAGTATCCAGGCATTGTCGAGCAGCCGAAATCCCAGGTCACCGGCGTCCTCTACGGCAATCTTTCTCCCGAGGCACTGCAGCGCCTGGATGCCTTTGAGGGGCAAATGTATCAGCGACGGGAAGTTGAGGTGATGACCAAAGAGCGTGGCATAACAATGGCGATGACCTATGTGATCAAACCTCGCTACAGAGATCAATTGACCGGCGAAGCATGGGATTTCCGTTATTTTCTTGCCTTCGGCAAGAAGAAATTCGAAAAAACCTACTTTGGTTTCCAACAGGCTTAGCAGCATCGCAGCACCGCCGGGCAGGGTGCCTTTGCTCCCATCCGGTGAAAGGGCCGAGGCTCTGCTCCCTTTCTTGCAAGAATTTTTCGCTGCTATGCAGACCACAATTAGCTTTCTTCGTCACTATGCGCCGCCGCAGCGGTAAATGCCGGCAGGCATACCGCAATATATTCGGCACCCTCCTCGGAGGGCGTACTGTAGCGCACCCACTCTCCGGCAGCGGTGATAATGGCCTGGCCGGCCTTCACCTCGTACACCCGACTCCTGGTTGACACCTGCAACATACCTTTCAGCACAACGGTATATTCGGCAAACGCAGGCGTCTGGCCAGCTTCAAGCCACCCGGAAGGACTTCGCATCCGGGCAATACTCAGTTCTGTCGTACCGGAATTTACCGCTCCAATATACTCCTCGATTATTTTCGGTTTGTTGTCGACAGCTTCAATAACCATCGGCTGATCTATAAATTGAACCATTCGCTCCTCCTTCATTATGGCACGGGAATTCCATCCGTTTCTCGGACAGAAGTAACCGATTCAGAACATTTTTCACACTGAAACCAGCAGGGACTCCCAATCATTTTTTTCCAGCGGCTGACGCCCCCGGGGCATGATCCATAGAGGCCAGGAACATTACTGCTGGCCAGAGCAGTGCCCAGATTATAGCCAGAAGGCCAAGTGAGGCCGGAAGGGACCAGTTGAAATATGCCACCCCCAGCCGAACTCCGGCCCAGTAGGCAAGTGGCCCGCCGAGCGCACCCAGAAAAGCCGAGAGGAGAACGCGAGATTTCAACCAGGCCAGACTGTGATGCGGCAGAATTGCCAGGGCCAGCCAGATAACCAGCAGCCAGAATGGAATCGGCCTGGCGGCAGCGTTGAAGGAGAAAAACCCGAGCGTGTGCAGAATACCATCGATGCCGAGACCCGCCAGTAGCAGGAGGCCCATCATCTTCAGGTCCAACATGGGTACCGGCGAGAGGAAAAGGTGCAGACCAAGCAGCAGCAGCGCCAGTCCGGCACCCCTCGTTTCACCGAGCACACAAAGAAACCACACCGCCTGATATATGGCAACATTAACGATAATGTTCATGAGCTTAGCGAATCTGTGCTTTTTCCGGCCGGCTGGCGACAAGATGCACAACGCTGATCGATTGCTCGAGAAAACCACCTTCACAATAACAGAAATAGAATTCCCACAATCTTCTGAAGGTTTCGTCGTAACCGTGGGTTTTCAAGGAGGAAAAGGCCTGGTTAAAACGTGTCCGCCAATCTTTCAGGGTTCTGGCGTAATGAAAACCATATTCCTCCAGGTGGTCGGCTACCAGATCAGTTTTCGCCGCGATCAGATCAAGCATTCTCTGTTTTGACGGGAGGCAGCCTCCGGGGAAAATGTAGCGCTGGATAAAATCAACCGAGTGAACATATTGCGCATATTTGTCATCGCTGATTGTAATCGCCTGGAGAAACATCAGGCCGTCTTCTTTCAGAAGGCTGGCGCATTTAGCAAAAAATTCAGGCAGATATTCATGCCCCACCGCCTCAATCATTTCGATGCTGACCAGCTTGTCATACCGGCCGGTGAGATCCCGGTAGTCTTGGCGCAGCAGGGTAATCTTATCGCGCAGACCCGCCGCGGCAATTCTTTTCTCTGCCTCGCTGAACTGGGCATCGGATATTGTCGTTGTGGTGATGTGACAGCCGTAATTCCCCGCGGCATGGATGGCAAACCCACCCCAGCCCGAGCCGATTTCTATAACCCGGTCTGTCGGCTGCAGGTTCATTTTTTTACAGATCACTTCCAGCTTATGCACTGCCGCCTCTTCCAGGCTGCTCTCTGCGTTTGGATAGATAGCCGAGGAATACATCATCGTCGGATCGAGAAAAGACTGATACATCTCATCGCCCAGGTCATAATGCGACAAAATATTCCGTTTAGCCCGTCGCCGGCTGTTGCGCCTGAGGAGGTGTTGCACGAGGTGGTAAGGACGAAGCAGAAAGGCGAAGCCCTGCTCCATTTTATCGAGCAGGGCCATATTAAGGACCATTATCCGCACCAGCCGGGTCAGGTCGTCTACCTCCCAGAGATGGGCGATATATGCCTCGCCCCCGCCTATCGAACCGCCAAAGAGCACCTTCTGGTAAAAATCCGCATGACAGACAGTAACCACCGCCTGGAGACTCTCATCTTTGCCGAAGCAATGACAGCTTTCCCCGTCCTGCAGGACCAGCTGACCATATTGTATACCACGCAACAAGCGAAGCACAACCGCCTTTGCCACCTGATTACCAAGAGAAAAAGCCTGTTTGACCTGTTGAGCATGTGGATAATTTTCAGTCGTTGTTGCGTGATGCATATCCCCTCCTGAAAAATTTCGTGTATCTCCTTAAAAGCAAGACTAAAAAACACTCTCGCGCCGGCAATAAGCTCAGCCCGGGTGAACCTTACCGGCCCAGCCTTCTTTTCACCGCAATGATGATTCGGCCAAGCAGGGGGAGCTGTTCGTAAAGCATGGCGCCCAGATCAAAATAATCCCGATGATAAGAGACCTTGCCCGTTTCATGAAACCGCAGATAGCTGGCTCCCTCGACGACAATGTCCCTGCCGCCTTGCAAGCGGGGATGGCGAAAATCCATCTGCCACTGGACATAGCCCTCTTCCGCCACCCTCAGGTGATGGTTGAACTGAAATTGAATGGAGCTGATATTGGTGTACAGGGTGGTAAAGTAGCCGGTCAGCCGTGCCAGGCCCCTGATTTCGTGCGCGGGATCAAGAAACCAAATATCTTCGGTATAGATGTCAGCCAGTAATTGCAGGTTGTTCGCATTCAACTTATTGTAGGTATTGAGAAAATTTTCCACGGCAGCTCCCTCCATCTTCTCCTGAAAAAAAAATGTCTCTACTCGGCAAGCTCGAATGGAGAGGATGGTCAAACTCGCGCACCACCCATCAGGTGACATAGTAAGTCACGAATGAAAGCATTTCAATAATAGACGAAATACGGCTTACCAGTAGTAGAAGCTACTATTACAGGACCTTAGGAACAAACAGTGAAAACCATTACCGCAGTAGAGTACTACCTTGCTTTGCTCATCAGTACTTTGATACCAAGCAGGACCATGGCGCCGCCGAGCAGTCTGTCGATCCAGTGGCCTGCCCGCTGAAACCTGCTGTTCACCGAGGGAATGGAGAGAACCAGGACGACAAGCGAAAACCAGCATAACTGAATCAGCATGATCCAGATGCCGAAGATGGCGATCTGATACAGCGGCATATCAGGAGAGAGGACCAGGGTAAAGAGTGACAGGAAGTAGATAGGTGCCTTGGGGTTCAGGGCATTGCAGAGAAATCCCGAAGCGATTGTCTGCAGAGGAGATCCCGCCGGACGTTTGACCCCAGGCAGGTTTTTTCCCGGCGATGCCTTTGCCCTCAGTCCTTTTGTCCCGAGATAAATCAGATAACTACCACCAAGAATTTTCACCCACCACAGCAACCCCGAGCAATGAGCAACGACCGCGGCCAGTCCAAAGGCCGAGTAGGCAATATGCACGGAAAGGCCGAGGGCAATCCCTAAGCTGCAGAGCAGCCCGGTACGCTTACCGTGGGCGAGGGTCTGCTGTGACACAAAAACAAAATCAGGGCCAGGAGATGCCGCCGCCAGCGTATGGATGACTGTCAGCGCCAGCAAGCCATGCACAATATCCAAGTTCGTTCTCCCCTGATTGCCCGGCTACATTATAATTGACGCTTATCTATTACCCTTGTCCCCTTGCCGTTAAAACGCTCAAGGGATCGCTCTTCCACCAGCTTGATCTGTACGCTGATACCCAGTTCAGAGGCGAGGCGTTTTTTGATGGTCTCGACCAGGGCCCGCTGTTTTTTCATTTCGTCGAAGAAAATCGATTCGACAACCTCGACCATCACGGTCATTTTGTCCTCATTATTTTCCCGTTCGACAATCAGGCGATAGTGCGGCTCGGTTCCTTCAATTTCAAAAAGAACCGATTCAATCTGGGTTGGAAAAACATTGACGCCTTTTATGATCAGCATGTCATCCGACCGCCCCATCATCCGGCTCATGCGGACAGAAGTCCGGCCACAGGGACAGGGGTCCGGGAGTAAACGAGTCAGGTCCCGGGTCCGATAGCGGATAACCGGAAAGGCTTCTTTCGTCAGGGTGGTGATGACCAGTTCTCCGACCTCACCCGGCGCCACCTCCTCGAGGGTCTCGGGATGCAGCACCTCAATAAGAAAATGGTCCTCATTGACGTGCAGCCCATTGCATTCCTGACATTCTCCGGCTACGCCCGGCCCCATAACCTCGGACAGGCCATAATTATCGGTGGCCCTGATACCCAGTCTTTCATTGATTTCCAGCCGCATGGCCTCGGACCAGGGCTCGGCGCCGAACAGGCCATAACGCAGGGACAGCCCATTGGGATTAACACCCATGTCCATCATCACATCGGCCATCTTCAGGGCATAGGAAGGGGTACAGACAAGCGCGGTGGTTTTGAAATCCTGCATGATCTGGATTTGTCTTTTGGTGTTGCCGGCGGAAATGGGGATAACCGAGGCCCCTAACCGCTCCGCCCCGTAGTGCAGGCCAAAACCACCGGTAAACAGGCCGTAGCCAAAGGCGATCTGGATGACATCATCGGGGGTCACACCGGCAGCACAGAGAATCCTGGCGACAAGATCCGACCAGGTTATGATATCGTTTTTGCTGTAGCCGACAACCGTGGCCATGCCGGTGGTGCCGGAAGAAGAATGGACACGGACGACATCGCGCAGCGGAACGGCAAAAAGGCCGTAGGGGTAGTTGTCGCGCAGATCCTGCTTCAAGGTAAACGGATAGTCCCGCAGCCCGTCAAGCGAGGTAATCCTCTCAGGATCGAGATGTAATTCGTTGAATTTGTTCCTGTAGAACGGCACATTGGTTGCCACTCTTTTCAGGGTGTTTTTCAACCGCAGAAGCTGCAGTTGTGCAAGATCCGCCCGCGGCAGACACTCTTCTTCTTTTTGCCAATACATTCGTCGCTTGTGGTTAAGATTGACGGTTGATAATCTCGTAAAAAGCCGGCTTGCTTCAGAGCTCGCAGATCTGCTCTCTGGTTAAAATAGTAAACCCATCCTTTTTCAGAGCGGTAATTGCTTCCTCCATCTTTTCAAAACGGAAGATCAGCACCGCATTCTCACCGGTTTTATTGACAAATGCGTACATGTATTCAACGTTGATGTTAGCATTATGAATACACTTCAGTACGTTTGCCAGCCCGCCGGTTTTATCCGCTACCTCAACGGCAATAACAGTGGTCTTGCCAACCGTAAAACCGTTTTCCTTGAGGACGGTTTTCGCTTCTTCCACCTTGTCGACGATCAGTCGCAGGATGCCGAAATCAGCGGTATCGGCCACGGAAAGAGCGCGGATATTAATATTGTTTTCCGCCAGGACTGCGGTAATCTCCGCCAGTCGTCCCGATTTATTTTCGAGAAATACGGCAATTTGTTCTACCAGCATGTCAACCTCCCTCAGATTTTACGCTTATCGATAACCCGCTGCGCCTTACCTTCACTGCGCTGGATAGTCTTCGGTTCCACCAGTTTCACCCTGCAGGTCACCCCGAGCAGATCTTTAATCTCTGTCTGAATATATTTGGTCAGATTTTCGAGCACCCGGATTTCATCGGAGAAGACGCCTTCACTGACCTCGACCTGTACCTGCATGGTATCGAGGTTGCCCTCCCGGTCGACCACGATCTGATAATGCGGCTCGACCCCGTCAACACCCATCAGCACATGCTCGACCTGGGAGGGAAAAACATTGACCCCGCGGATGATCAGCATATCATCGGTCCGGCCGGTCACTTTCTCCATGCGCACGAGGGTCCGGCCGCATTCACAAGGTTCGTAATACAGCCTGGAAATATCTTTCGTCCGGTAACGAATGATCGGGAAGGCCTCCTTGGTCAGGGTGGTAAAGACCAGCTCGCCCTTTTCACCCGGCGGCAGGACCTCTCCCGTCTCCGGATCAATGATCTCCGGCAGGAAATGATCTTCGAAGATATGCATGCCCCGGGTGGTGTGCAGACATTCCTGGGCGACCCCCGGCCCCATCACCTCGGACAGGCCATAGATATCCGTTGCCTTCAGGTTCAGCTTACGCTCCACCTCCTCGCGCATATTTTCGCTCCACGGTTCGGCGCCGAAAATACCGACCCGCAGGGAAAGCGATTTCGGGTCAATATCCATCGAATCCATCGCTTCGGCGAGATTGAGGGCATAGGACGGGGTCGACAGCAAAACGGTGGAGCCGAAATCCTTCATGATGTTGATCTGCCGCTTGGAGTTCCCGCCGGATACCGGAATCACCGTTGCCCCCAGGCGCTCGATGCCGTAATGCGCCCCGAGGCCGCCGGTAAACAGTCCATAACCGTAGGCGTTATGCACCATGTCGCCTTTCGTCGCGCCGGCACAACAGAGCGCTCTGGCCATGACATTGGACCAGGTTTTGATGTCGTTGGCCGTGTAACCGACGACGGTAGGTTTACCGGTGGTACCGGAAGAGGCGTGCACGCGCACCACCTCTTCCAGCGGCACGGTGAACAGCCCGAACGGATAGTTGTCCCGCAGGTCCTTTTTCACCGTAAAAGGCAGCCTGGTCAGATCGGCAAGTGTCTTGATGTCATCAGGCTTCACGCCGGCCGCATCCATCTTGCGCCGATAGGGTTCAACCGTCCTGTAGACCCGGGCGACCAGATGCTGCAGGCGACGCAGCTGGATGGATTCCAGCCCCACCCGCGGCAATGTTTCCATCTCTTCTTCCCAATATATTACCGACATGTCTTCTCCCCCTGCTTATTCGCCGATCTTGCTGACGGTGCTCACTTGGCGTCCCGCCGCAAATGCCTGCAGATTTACGTCCCGGAATCTCTCCGGCACCCGGGCGCGGATAACCTCTTCATATATAGCCGCATCGATGGGTAAAAAGGCTGACAGCGCCCCGACCATGACCACATTGGCGGTTTTGGTCTCCCCGACCTCCCGGGCAATATCAAAGGCATCCACCGGCACCACGACGATGTCCCGCTCGGTCAGATGGCGCAGAACGTCCCGGGGATATTCCGCCTGGCCGGTGGCCACCGACGGCGGCAAAATCTTCTGGGTATTGACGATCACCGTGCTCCCCTTGTGCAGAAAAGGCAGATAGCGAACCGCCTCCATCATCTCAAAAGCCATCTGGATATCGGCGCAGCCCGGCTCAATCAACGGCGAATAGACTTTTTTACCATAACGCAGCTGAGCGGTAACCGAGCCGCCGCGCTGGGCCATGCCATGGACTTCGCTCTTCTTGGCGTCGTAGCCTGCCGACAGCAAGGCGTAGACCGTTATTTCACTGGCCAGCAGGATCCCCTGGCCACCCACCCCTGAAAAGAGGATATTCCCCGTATCTTCCATTACTTTCCCTCTCCCCTGGTGATGGCGTTGAATTTACAGAGCGATGCGCACTGACCGCAGTCGTTACAGAGAATCTCATCGATTTTGGAAATTCCTTTCTGGTTCTTGCGGTAACCGCGCCGCTCCGCCTCCCCTTCAGCAAAAGAAGTCCAGCTGATGGCCGGACAGCCGAGACGGATGCAGGACATGCAGCCGACACAGTTTTCCTGATTGGTAAAATAAGACACCGGTTTGCGCTCTTTCATCTCCGGCAACAGCACACAGGGCGCCTCGGAGATAACGACGGACGGTTCCCGCAGCTCAACCGCTTCCTTCAATATTTTCCGGGTTTCGACGATGTCGTGGGGATTGACCCTGTAGACATGCCTTACCCCTACCGCCCGACACAAAACTTCCAGATCAAGGGCGGTTGCCGCCTCCCCTTTCATGTTATAACCGCTGGCCGGATTCTGCTGCTGGCCGGTCATGGCGGTGATCCTGTTGTCGAGGATAATCAGCGTTGACGCGGAATTATTGTACACCGTGTTGATCAGACCGGTAATACCGGAATGGATGAAGGTCGAATCGCCGATGACCGAAACCACCTGGTTATAGCCATCCTCGCCGAGAGCCTTGGCCATGCCGTGGGCAATCGATACCGAAGCCCCCATGCAGACACAGGAATCCATAGCCGACAGCGGCGGCAGGAAACCAAGGGTATAACAGCCGATATCCCCGGAGACAAAGACCTTCATGCGCGACAGATTGTAGAAAATGCCGCGATGCGGGCAGCCGGCACACATATTCGGCGGCCGGTTCGGCAGTTCGACCGGCGCAAACAACTCCGGGCCGGAACCCGGATCGATCGCCTGGCGAACGATGGCGGTGTTCAACTCGCCCTGACTGGGGATACAGTCCTTGCCGTGGCACTGAATGCCCATCGCCTTGATATGGGTCTCCAGAAAGGGGTCAAGTTCCTCGACAATATAGAGCTCATCGACCGAGGCGGCAAATTGCCGAATCTTTTTCTCCGGCAGCGGCCAGCACATGCCCAGTTTCAGCACAGCAGCCTCGGGAAAGGCTTCCTTGACATAGAGATAGGAAACCCCGGAGGTGATAAAGCCTTTTTGGGCATCCCCTTCTTCCAAGCGGTTAAAAGCAGCAGTTTCAGCCAGTTCCCGGCATTTCTGCATCCGTTCTTCGACCACCACCCGGCGTTTCCGGGCAATGGCCGGGAGCATGACCAGTTTGCCGGGGATCTTGTTGATCCCGCAGGCCGCATGCGACTGACGTTTTTCTCCCCTTAGCACAACACCTTTGACATGGGAAACGCGGGTGGTAATGCGCAGCATGACCGGGGAATCCAGATCCTCACTGAGCTCAAAGGCCAGTTTGACGAACTCCTTGGCCTCACTTGGATCAGAAGGCTCGAGCATCGGCAGCTTGGCGGCAAAGGCATAATTCCGGTTATCCTGTTCATTTTGCGAGGAGTGCATTTCCGGATCATCGGCAGTGACCACCACCAGGCCGCCGCAAACTCCGGTATACGAGGCGGTGAACAGCGGATCCGCCGCCACGTTGACACCGACATGTTTCATGGTGGCCAGGGCCCTGGCCCCGGCAAAAGAGGCACCGATGGCCACTTCCAGGCCAACCTTTTCATTCGGCGCCCATTCGGTATACACCCCGTCATATCGGCAGAGATTTTCCATGATCTCCGTCGAGGGCGTTCCGGGATAGCCGGAAGCGACCTTCACCCCCGCCTCATAGACCCCAAGGGCAATAGCCTCATTGCCCGACATCCAGAGTGCGTTGTCATTTATTTTTGTCACAGTTTCTCCTGATAAAGTAAAATCATACCCCGTGGATTATCAACAGCCCACAGCCAAGGCCCCTCGCAGGCTGGCCGAGAATAACAGACCAAACTACTCTGAATCCCGATGAACAGGCAAGTTTTTTTTCGTCCGCGCCAAAACTTCCGCCAACCCGCCCCGGTGTCGGTTTGCCGTCGTACTGCCTGCTCCTGAATAAAAAGAGCGGCAGCTCCCTTTCGCCTTTACTTTGACAACTGGTACAACTACCGTATAATATGGAAATTTTTAATGGCTATTTCATTTTTACTGCATAAAAACCATACGGCTGCAAGCTCATTTTCAGGCTATTTTCATAGGGAGACCACCATGTATATCGGCAGAATAATGCATACAGATCTTATCACCGTATCACCGACAACCACTCTTGTTGAGGCAAAAGAGCTGCTGGAAGAAAAACAGATAGATCACCTTCTCGTCGTCAATGACAAAAAAAAGCTCGTCGGCATTGTCTCCGACCGGGATCTCAAGCAATACTGGGCCTCTCCGGCCACCTCGCTGTCCACCCACGAACTCAGCTATCTGCTGCAAAAGGTTCTGGTGTCGATGATCATGATCAAAACAGTGGTGACGGTACCCGTAAACACGACAATAGAACGGGCCGCACTGGTCATGCAGCAAAACAGAATCAGCGCCCTGCCGGTCATGGAGAATGGCGAACTGGCCGGTATCATCACCAGTACCGATGTCATGGGCGTCCTGCTCCAGGCGATCGGTATCAGCGACGACAGCGTTCGACTTAGCATCTTTGTCAAGGACAGCATCGGCAAGCTCGCCGAGGTCGCCGAGACCCTGCGCGATGCGGCAATCAATATCCAGAGTCTGTTCAGCTGGCCGGAGACCCAGTATGAGGGGATAACCCAGATGGTCCTCCGCGTGGCCAGCCAGGATGGCAACAAGGCAATTGCCGCCCTGGCGGCTAAGGGATTCAAGGTAAAGAATCAATACGAAAAAGATATCAGACCTTTTTTACCGGCCTGACAGCCTCAAGAAAAAGGAGCCAATCGTTGCCCCTGTCCTGGACGGGGGCAACGATTGGGCAAGACTCAATTGCCCCGCGCGCCGAAAACCAGTTTTCCACCGAGGTGGCCGGCCAGGCCGACAACCGCCAGCATAAGGCCGGCAATGCCCAGATAGATCAATCTGGACGGCGACCCTTCCGCAACAACAGCAGGATCAATGAGCCGCCAGAAGACCAGGACATTGACCAACGCCAGCACAATCAGGCTGCAGACGATCTTGATTATAAAAATCGCTGTTTTGATACCCTTATACCGCTTCTGCCATTCGATAAAGCCGGTCAATAGAACTACCGGCAGCATCAGCAGCACAAAGATCAGATTATAATAAGCGGCAGTCTCCAGGCTGACGATATTGAAATAGACGGAAATGGCGAGAAAGGCCACGACCGCTGGCAGTATACCGTTGGGAAAGTGCACGGTAATCGGATGAAGATGAAATTTTAATGACAGCGCGGCTATCTTCGCCAAAAAAAAGCTGGACTTTTTGTGCTCTTTCCCGGCAAGAGGCGCCATGGCCGGCGCGGCCTCTTCCGTCACCGGCTCGCTTAAGGCCTTGCCTTCCGCATCAATTTCGACAAACATCTTTTTCGGGGCATCACAAACCGGGCATTTCTCCGGTGGTTCGTCTCCGGTATGGACATAGCCGCAGACGGTACACCGCCATCTTTTACTGACCGTGGCCTGCGGTTCCACAGCTGCCGGCGGAGCAACCGTTTCCGGTTTTTCTTCGAGCACTTCCTTGAACATTTTCGCCGGCGCCTCACAGACAGGGCACTGCTCCGGAGGCGCCTCTTCCCTGTGGACATACCCACAAACACTGCACTCCCATTTACTCATATGCTGCACCTCAAGGGTTCAATGGATAATCTCTAGCTAAGCCCGGTTACCGTATAATAAGCCGGGTTAAGTGCCTTTCGCAGAATATTTTCTGGCAAAAAAACAAGAAAACAAGCTGTAAGGTAGTAACATCCTCTCTTTTAAGAGAAATTTGCGGGAAGATCAAGGACAGAAAACAGATCCTGACAGATTAGTCCACCAAGACGGCATGAAGAGAACTGGAACAAGCTGCCTATCGATCACATGTCAGTGCCTGCAGTGATTTCAACACGCCTGTTCATGGTGCGGCCTTCCGCCGTACCATTGCTGGCTAGCGGATTTTTGTTACCAAGCCCTTGAACTCTGATTTGCCCAGGAAGCAAATCCTGTCCCATCAGAAAACTCTTTACCATATTCGCCCGGAATTCAGAGAGTTTCCGGTTGTACGCGGCATCACCGATGGCATCGGTATACCCGGAGACGTTGATAATTGCCCCAGGGTGCAGCTTGACAATCCTGGCGAATTCTTTCATCTTTTCAAGGTCGCTTCCACTGAATTCGTTGGAATCATACTTAAATCGGATCACAAGGGCTTGTTCGGGCAGTGGGGGGCGGGCACTTTCCGCCGGGGACCCCGATGGCTCAACCGCCTGCCCGGATACCGGCTCTGCCGTCCCTGGGGCAGTGGGTTTTCTTTCGGTCGTAGCCGGAGGTATTTGTGTCACCGTGGCGGGCAGGGGTTGAGGCTCTTTTCCACCCACCTTTGCTATGTCCATTAATAGTGCAGTCCCCTGCCGGCTCCCCACCGGAACGGGCGCCACCTGGTCGTTTTTCTCTATCGGGCCGTTTGCCGGCGCAGACGGCGGAATATCCGGAGCAGGAAGCAATGCCGCAGCCTGTTTAATTTCAATGGCAGCCGTTTTGCCGCTGACCTCCGGTTGTTTTTTTTCTCCGGTTAACGGAGAAACACGCAGACGAATTTGTTCCTGCACAGAATTAATGGAGGTAAAGACCTCTTGAGAGGTTGTCCCGGTGAAATACAGCAAGAAAAAACCAAGAGCGACCAAGACGAGAAGCACCAAAAAAATCCCCGTCGCCAGGCGGGACAGGGACGTCTTTTTTGACTTGATCGGCTGACTGACTGGCGCCGCCTCCTGCCGTGGCTGCTCACGCCGCTGCTCACGTGGCCGCTCCGGCACCTCAGGCGGCCGCGCCAGGGAAGGAGGCAGCGACGGGCCGGGCAGCTGCACTGGAAAAGGCCTGGCCGGTCTTTTTTCCGGCTTGCGCACCGGTATCTGCAGCTCTCTGGCCGAATCCCTGACAATTACATCAGTTATGATTCTTTTGTCTTCCGAGTAACCGCTCATCAGGCAATGATCGCAGATTATGTTGATCTTTCGAGGAAAGCCTTCTGAATAATCATAAATTATTTTCACGGCGGCAGGGTGAAATATTTCTTCCGTCGTCCCGGCGATTTTCAAGCGGTGCCGTATATATGCGCCGGTCTCTTCAACCGTCAGCGGCTCAATATAGTAATTTAAGGTCAGTCGCTGGGCAACGGCTCTATTCTCCGGACGCCTTATTATTTCGTTGAATTCATATTGCCCCACAAAAAATATGTTCAGAAGAGGGCTGCTGTCCCTGGTAACGATATTTGACAGGAGTCGTATTTCTTCCAACAATTCCTGCGTCATAAGTTGCGATTCATCGATAATGAGCAGGACTTTCCTCTTGTTTTCATATGCCTTGTGCAAAAACTTTGCAAAACTCGCTAAAAATTTCCCCTTGCTGGTAAATTCATCCTGAATACCAAAAGCTGCCCCGATATAATTAAAGAAATCCATCTTATCCAGGCTCGGATCAGGCACCGAGGCATAGATGACATCGTTGCTTAAACTGCCGATCAAGGCATTAATCAATGTTGTTTTTCCGGTGCCCACATCCCCGGTCAAAAGCAGGAAACCTTTATTGTCGAGGATGCCGTATCGCAGTGTCGCCAACGCCTCTTTATGTTTTTCCCCAAGCCAGATAAATCCGGCATCCGAGGATATCTGAAAGGGCTTGCGCTTTAAGTTATAATGTGCTGTATACATAGTGTCTTCTGTCGGATTGAGGTGCAAAGTTTTGTATCGGGAGGCTCAGCATGATGATACGGCCTGCCTTCTCGGGCCTCTGTGTAACATCTGGCCGCAGCCAGCAGATGGGATGGTCATGGGACGGGACATCCCCCTGGGAAATGCAGCATATCCGGTTCATATATCTCCGACAATGATTTTCCTGACTGTGCCAAACAATATGCAGTACCGGAGGTCACGCCTGCTCCGTTACGGGTTCACCGAGGGGTTCACCGCAACCTTGACGATAACTTTATGAATCATGTCGGAAGAGATCAGGGGCAGATGCGCGTCTTCCGGATAAAAAATGGCAAAAGCGCCACTTTTTACGGCCAGCCAGGCGTCCGGCTCGTCCGCATAAAACCGCAGATCCGTTTCCAGATCATGTCCTCCCGATGGTTTGACACAAGAAGTTTTAGGCCTCCAGCCCATAGAGTCGGTTCCCGTCAAGATACATTGAATATCGATGTATTTGTCATGGGTTTCCAGCAGGGCATCTTCCTTGTTCCGGCCCTGATCAATAGCGACAATGGCATAGATGCGCTCTCCGTCTATCGGGTATTTGCCGACGGGCAGTTCCGTCAGATCAGCACGCGCAAGAAAGTCAAAAGCCTGGGCAAAGCCCCCGTGCAGGGCTAAATATTTATGCGCATTTTCCAGTACGTCCAGAATCATGATTATCCTCTCTCAGTGTGCACGAAAAGAGCTTGTCGAAGCGTCCCTGCAAGTCCCTTGACATGGGTAAACCAGAGCGGCAAAGTTGAACCATCGCAAAGGAGCTGGTTCCAATAATACACCGTCTTTTCCGATAATACGATGTCTTTGCACTTCGAGCTCTTTGCATTTTCCCCATGAGGACAATAAAAGCAAAAGGCGCCTGCTTTCCGACGCATTTTGTGGTATCAAGAACAATAAACTGTTCGCTTGGAAATATCTTTTACCATCTACCGTAAGACATCCTACGTGAAGACTTCTCCCTATCAACGCCTCCTGCAGCATATCAAGGCAATGGGCCGTGCGGTTGTGGCCTTTTCCGGCGGCGTCGACAGCAGCCTGCTCGCCTACGTCACCCACCAGGCACTCGGCGACGGCATGGTGGCAATTACCATAACCACACCGTATATCCCGGAGTGGGAGATTGACGCGGCACGGTTGTTTGCCAAGCAACACAACATTGGACATGAAATCATCCAGCTGTCGATACCGGCCACCATCCTGCACAACCCGCCGGACCGATGCTATCTGTGCAAAAAAGAGCTTTTTTCGGCACTCCGGCGCCGGGCGGAAAAGATGTGTATCGATACTATCATTGACGGGTCGAACATCGATGATCTGAGCGATTACCGCCCCGGAATGCGGGCCCTGGGCGAGCTGAATATTGCCAGCCCCATGCTCGAACTGGGCCTGAGCAAAGACACCATCCGTTCGCTCTCCCGTGCGCTTGGTCTCGAGACATGGAACAGGCCGGCCTCGGCATGCCTGTTATCACGTATCCCATACCATACCGGAATCACCCCGGCGGAACTTAAACGGATAGCCCGGGCCGAGACGGCACTTCGCCAATTAAACATTTCTGGCTCAAGAGTACGAAGCCATGGCGACATCGCCCGCATTGAAGTCCCCGTCGAAAGCTTCACCGACCTGCTGCTCACCGGCCTGCGCGGACAACTGATTGAAAAAATAAAAGTTTGTGGCTATACGTACGTCACCCTTGATCTGGAAGGATACCAGACAGGAAGCCTGAACAAAACACTGGTCATTGAAGACTCCCATGAATAAATCGACCATCCGGCACATTTTAGAAGCAATCGAAAAAGGAGAAATGACCGCGCAGGATGCCTTGCTCACCCTGCAGGATCTGCCCTTTACCGATATCGGTCATACGAAAATCGACAACCACCGGTCACTGCGAAACGGCTCTCCCGAGGTTATTTACGGAGAACACAAAACACCCCAGCAGGTGATTGATATTTTTCAGGCCATGCTGCAAAAGCAGAGTAACATTCTCGCCACTCGAGTCAGCGCCGAGATGGCCGCCGGGATCACCGAGATCTGCCCCCCGGTAAGCTACAATGCCATGGCCCGCACCCTCTTTTTTGCACACACCCCTCTGCCTGAAACCGCATCGACCATAGTCATCGTCACCGCCGGCACGGCCGACCTGCCGGTGGCCGAAGAGGCCAAAGTGACAGCCCAGGCCCTTGGCAACAAGGTGGACCTTATCGCTGATGTCGGCGTGGCCGGAATTCACCGCTTGTTTGCCTGTCTCGATGTCATTCGCCGGGCGCGAGTCGTGATAGTCATAGCCGGCATGGAAGGCGCACTGGCTTCGGTCGTTGCCGGGCTGGTAGAAATTCCTGTCATTGCCGTTCCCACCAGTGTCGGCTATGGTGCCAGCTTCGGCGGTCTGTCGGCACTGCTGGCGATGCTTACGTCATGCGCCAATGGTGTCACAGTGGTCAATATCGACAATGGCTTTGGCGCCGCCTTTGCCGCCAGTCAAATAAATCATCTCACCCTGAAATAAGCGCCTTACGAGCGATGCGCCCCCCTGCCCGGCTATTTTTTGTCCTCTTCCAGAGGACTTTGTCCAGATCGACAGGACAAGAGGAGAGTGGCAGGAGGAGAGGCGAAAATTGCTGCTTGCGACCCTTGTTAACACTGGTTTTCTTCAATGTTTTTTTTCAACTGGGCTATCTCAAGACCAAGTGAAGCAGATTTGGTTCCTTCCAGGCAATCCTTGGCCTCAGGGGCATCAAGATAGTGTATGAATTCGTGGGCGTCTTTTACCAGGTCAACCACCCAGGCCTTTTTTTCACCGTCAAAATAGAAATCTATTTCTATGCCGCACTCTTCTATTTCCGGATAAATTTCGGTGAGTTTTCTGCATAATTCTTCTTTGTCGTTCATGACCCCCTCCTGTCCATCCCGGCAATAGTATAAAGTCATTGTCCGACCGTCGAACGCATTTATCACCTCGGCTGGCAATCCTGCTTCGACATCGGCACATTAAATACCTTGATATCCATCGGGACATACGCTGTTCCGGGAACACGTGGAGGGACGTGATTGACCACCCGCAGACCATAGAAACCGGCCTTGAGTTCCCGGGCAAACTCTACCGCGGTTTTCAGCGCCATAAAAGAAGGGTTTTCGCCAATAGCCCTTTCAGCCCGTTGCCGCCTTTTCAAGATGGAGAAGTTTTTCTATTTCAGCTAAAGACAGGGTTTCCTGTATCAGTAACTCTCCTGCCAGTTCATCAAGTTTTTCTCTGTTTTCCCGTAAAAGAGTCTGGGCCTTCAAGTGGCATTCTTCCAGAATGGAGCGAACCTCCTCATCTATTAACGTGGCGGTTGCTTCACTGTAATCGCGATCTTCGGTCAGTTCACGGCCAAGAAATGGGTGCGGTTCGCCTTTTTTAAAAACGACAAGCCCCACCTTCTTGCTCATCCCCCACTGGCAGACCATATGCCGTGCCATCTGTGTCGCTTGTTTCAAATCGTCGCCGGCACCCGAGGTAATGTCGCCAAAGACCTCCTCTTCGGCGGCGCGGCCGCCAAGCATGACGGCAATCCGATCCAACAGATACTTTTTCCCAAGATTATGACGGTCTTCCCCGGGCACCTGTTCCGTTGCCCCCAACGATCTTCCACGGGGAATAATAGTCACCTTGCGCAGCGGATCCGTGCCCGGCAGCAGCAAGGCGGTCAGCGCGTGACCTGCCTCATGGCAGGCAACCATTTTCTTCTCCGCATCGGAAAGCCTCTCTTCTCTTTTCACCCCCAGGAGTATTTTATCGCGACTCTCAGTGAAATCGTCCATTTCAACCTGCTCTTTGGCTTTTTTCACTGCAAGAAGCGCCGCTTCATTGACCAGATTTTTCAAATCCGCTCCGGAGAAACCCACCGTTTCGCCGGCCAGTACATTAAAATCAATGTCTTGCGCCATGATCCTTTTTTTCGCATGCACCTTGAGGATTTCCTTGCGGGCATTTCTTCGGGGCAAATCGAGAATGACCTGACGATCAAAGCGTCCCGGCCGTATCAGCGCCGGATCGAGCACATCGGGACGATTGGTTGCAGCTATGACAATCACCGACTCATGGGGACTGAAGCCATCAATTTCCGACAGTATCTGATTCAAGGTCTGCTCCCGTTCGTCGTGGCCGCCACCGACCCCGGTACCGCGAACTCTGCCGATGGAATCAAGCTCATCGATAAAGATCAACGAAGGTGCCGCCTTTTTCGCCGTGTCAAAAAGATCTCTTACCCGCGACGCACCGACACCGACAAACATTTCTATAAATTCCGAGCCGCTGATGGAGAAGAAAGGCACCCCCGCCTCTCCGGCCATGGCCTTGGCCATGAGGGTCTTACCGGTACCCGGCGGCCCGGCCAGCAGAATGCCCCTCGGCAGTTCAGCGCCGATCCGCTGGAACTTCTGTGGATTTTTCAGGTAATCGACAACCTCTATCAACTCATTCTTGGCGTTTTCCAGCCCGGCCACATCGTTGAAGGTGATGTGCACCTCTTTCAGAGTAAATCTTTTCGCTTTTGACCTGGCAAAACCAAACGGTCCGGTGGCGCCGCCTCCCAGCTGCTCGCCGATTCGTTTATTCATATAGACAAAATACCCAACGATAAGTGCCCACGGCAGCAGGGTGATGACCAGCGTTGCGAACCAGTTCATTTTATCCGGAGTGGCGCTGACGACGACCCCCTGCTGCTCAAGGAGCTTGACAAGGTCCGGGTCGGCAAATGAGGGGAGAACAGTTTTAAAATATGCAACACCCTGTCGAGCGGCCGCATCGGATCTCATCTCCGATCCAATGGCATCGCCCCGGTACTCGCCCTTGACTTCCTGGCCTTTCACCTCAATTTCCGCAACTTGACCCTTTTCCACCCGGGTTTTGAAAACAGAATAGGGGATCTCCTCAATGGTTTTGTCAATTTTCAAGAACATATAGCCAAAGGAAAGAATCCCCCAGAATATAAAAAACATCAGCAATCGTTCCAACAATGGTGATTCCCCGGCCGGCTCGGGAGGAGTTGAGGTATTTTGATCAGTCATTTGTCCGCTTTTCTTATTTTTTTTCACCGTTTATCCGGCGAGAAAACGTCCTCGAAGCGCACCTCTTTTTTACAGCTCTTGGCCTCAGCCAACGCCTGGGTTCTCCTGCTCTCCAGAGTGCCGTGTTTTTGCAGAATAAAAACGAATGCCCGGAAGAACACCACCCAGAACAGCGGCATGTAATACCACCCGACACAGGATCCACGCCCCCCGCATCCACGTGCTGGCCATCACATCGCTGTACCGCATCGACATACCCCGATCGCGAAGATTGACGGCAAACCACCCTTCAGCCCGAGCGAGCGGCATAAAGGAAACGGCAGCCGCACGCAATTTCGTTCAGGTCAAATCATCCGCCTTTTTCCTTTGCCGCGCATGTCCGGCCAGGCTCTGCCTGACAGTATTGACCGAATCCGGATTCAGCGAGATGGAATCAATACCGGCATTGACAAGAAACTGGGCAAAATCAGGATAGTCACTTGGCGCCTGGCCGCAGATACCGATTTTTTTCCCTTGCTGATGCGCCCGTTTGATGACCATCTCGATCATCCGCAGCACCGCTTCGTTACGTTCGTCAAACAGCCCGGCAAGTTCGGCCAGATCGCGATCGACGCCAAGCACCAGCTGGGTCAGATCGTTTGAGCCGATTGAAAAGCCATCGAACCGGTCGGCAAAATCCTCGGCGAGTATGACATTCGACGGAATCTCACACATGACATAGACCTCAAGCCCGTTGCTGCCGCGCTCTAAATCGTTATCGGCCATCACCGCAAGGACCTTGTCGGCTTCCTCCACGGTGCGGCAGAAAGGGATCATGACGATGACGTTGTCAAAGCCCAGCTTTTCCCGGACCTGGTGAATGGCTCGACACTCGAGATCGAATCCCGCCCGATATCGTTCACTGTAATAGCGGCAGGCACCGCGAAAACCAAGCATCGGATTCTCTTCCGGCGGCTCGAAATAACTTCCGCCGATAAGATTGGCGTACTCGTTGGTTTTCAGGTCACTCATGCGGACGATGACCGGTTTGGGATATTGCGAAGCGGCTATCTTGCCGATAGCCCGGGCCAGATTATCGACAAAGTATTCCGGATAAGCCTCATAGCCACGGGTCAGCTCCTCCACCTGCCGGCGCACGTTTTTATCTTCAATCTTCTCCGGATGGACAAGGGCCATCGGGTGAATCTTTATGATATTATTAATAATAAATTCCATGCGTGCCAACCCGATGCCATCGGCTGGCAGACGCCACCAGCGAAACGCCGCATCGGGCGTCGCGATATTCAACATGATCTGCACATCGACCTTGGGGATTGCCTCCAGATCGATATCCTCCTCGACATAGGCCAGCCTCCCCTTGTACACCTTTCCCTTAGCGCCTTCGGCACAGCAGACCGTAACCAGGTCGTGGCCGAGCAACTTCTCCAGGGCCTTTTCCGCCCCGACAACCGCGGGAATACCCAACTCACGGCTGACGATGGCGGCATGGCTTGTCCGCCCCCCATGCTCGGTGACAATTGCCGCCGCCCGCTTCATAATCGGCCCCCAGTCCGGATCCGTCCTTTCGGTGACCAGTATCGATCCGTCCTCGAAATGCTCCATTTCCTTGAGGTCATGCAGAATGCTGATCCTGCCGACGGCGATGGCATCCCCCACCGCCATGCCGCTGACCAGCTCCTCTCCTTTTTCCTGCAGGCGATATTGCCGCAGTGAGCCGCTTTCTTTGCGTGACTGCACGGTCTCGGGCCGGGCCTGGACGATAAACAGCTCGCCGGTATCCCCATCCTTAGCCCATTCCATGTCCATCGGTTTGTCGTAATGGTCTTCGATGAGGCAGGCCCACCTGGCCAGGGTGAGGATCTCTTCGTCGGTAAGGACGAAACTGTCGCGTTTCTTTTTCGTGGTCGGAGTATTTCTCACCGTCTTCGAATCTCCCCCGGCATAGACCATGGTCTTTTCTTTGGTCCCGAGGCGTTTTTCGATGATCGGCGCCACCCCCTTTTTTTTCAGCAGCGGCTTATAGACCCGATACTCATCGGGATTGACAGCACCCTTGACGAGGTTCTCCCCGAGGCCCCAGACGGCATCGATCATCGCCACATCCGGAAAACCTGTTTCCGTGTCCAAGGAAAACATTACCCCCGAACCGGCCTTGTCTGAACGGACCATTTTCTGTACGCCCACCGAAAGGGCAACATCGAGATGATGGAATTTTTTTTCCTCGCGGTAAGAAATTGCCCGGTCGGTGAACAGCGAGGCGTAGCATTTACGGCAGGCGTCAAGCAGTTCTCGCTCGCCGGCGATATTCAGAAAGGTCTCCTGCTGTCCGGCAAAACTCGCTTCCGGCAGGTCTTCGGCAGTCGCGCTGCTGCGTACGGCGACGTCAACCCCCTCGTCTTCGTCGTGACTCTCGGTGCCGTAACGCCTTGAAAGTTCTCGATAGGCATCCCTGATCGCCTTGGAAATCGGCTGCGGAAATTCGCTGTTCAGAAAGAGCCTGCGTATTGCCCGCCCGGTCTTTTCCAGCGACAGCTTGTCCCCCTGGAACCTGGCCAGCGCTTTTTTGAGAGGTTCCTGCAAATCATTGGCCTGGACAAACTCCCAATAGGCCTTCGACGTCGTCGCAAAGCCGCCGGGAACCCGCACTCCCTGCCCATCAAGTTCCCTGATCATCTCCCCAAGGGAGGCGTTTTTCCCACCGACTCGGGAGATATCCTGCACAGAAAGATTTTCAAACCAGACGACATATTCTTCGTTTCTCATAGCTGCACCATAGTGGTAGGTTGGAACGGGACGGCTCCCATAGCTGCAGACCTTTTTTCAATGAAGAAGCGACCCACACCGGTCTCGTGGTCAACACCTACTTATTTAATTCAAATATCATGCCGGGCTCTTTTTTTTGCGGCAGTAATAAAAAAAGAGTCGAAGGGGGCGGCGAAGGATGTCCCGGTAAAGATCTTGCAAGTCAGACTGGAGAGGAGAATGGTGACACATTTTACCGCTTGCCTGGCGAGCAAATCTCCATGGCCCGGCACTAATATGCTGCATAATCTTTTCACTTTCGCAGCAAGCACCTGTCGGCAGCAAGGCGTTCGTCCTGCGAAACAGGACAACGGCTCAAAGTAAAGGTAACAAGGGGGGACGATATGAAAATATTCATGACCGGCGGATCAGGCTTTATCGGCCACCATCTCGCCGTGGCCCTGCTGGAAGATGGCCACCAGATCACCGCTGCTGGACGGAGCGGCAAGCCGACCGCCCTCAGGCAGCGCCGATCATTTACCTTCCTGCCGGCTGATACCACCAAACCAGGGAACTGGCAGAACCGCGTCGCTGGACACGATATTGTCATCAACCTGGCCGGAAAATCGATTTTCACTTACTGGACGAAAAAGGTAAAAGAGCAGATCTACAACAGCCGCGTTCTGACCACGCGTCTTCTTGCCGCCAGTCTCACGGGCGCGGGTGATACCATATTTTTCAGTACCTCCGCCCCCGGCTATTATGGTGACCGCGGCGAGGATGTGCTCACCGAAGACGAGCCACCGGGCGACGATTTCCTCGCCAGCGTCTGCCGGGACTGGGAAGGCGAAGCCTTGAAGGCGCAGACGGATCGCATCCGCGTCGTCATAACCCGCTTTGGCATCGTGTTCGACCGCAACGGCGGAGCCCTCGCCTCGATGATCCCCGCCTTCAAGCTGTTTCTGGGCGGACGCCTCGGCAGCGGCCGGCAATGGTTTCCCTGGATACACCTGCAGGACCTGATCGCCGCCTATCGCTTCGCCATCAAGAACACGGAAATCAGCGGGCCGGCCAACTGGTGTGCGCCCCTTCCGGTACGCAACATCGAGCTGACCAAAACCCTGGCAGGCAAGCTCAACCGCCCGGTGATGCTGCCGGCACCGGCTTTTGTACTGACCACGGTCCTCGGTGGTTTCGGCAAAGCCCTGCTCTGCAGCCAAAGGACGCAACCGGCTCGTTTGCAGAAGGCTGGCTTCCACTTTATGTACGGCGACCTCGACAGCGCCCTTGAGCAGGTCCTCAGGGGATAATGGCCGTCACCGATCGGTGCGGCAGAGCGTGCGGCTGTCGTGTGCCCAGGGGTGATTTTATCCAGCAGCCCCCTGCAGCAGGGCAACCGGCCAGGACTGCAGCAGACGGCCAACCTTGATTGACGGCGGACGATTGTCCGTTTCAACGAGGGACTCCGGTTCATCGGAGAAGATATTGTGCAGCGGTACGCCGGTGCAGTCCTCCGGCAGCTGCACCGTGGTATCATGCCAGACGGAGTCGGCCAGCGGTAAATCCTTTTTGCCCTGCATGAGGGTCACATAAAGCCGCGGTGCGACAGCAACCAGCAGCCGGTCATTTTTTTTCCTGGCAAAGGCACAGACATGGTGGCCCTTGCTGCCTGTCACATCAAGGGGCAGATAGCTGCCACCGGTAAAAAGATCATGCTGGTCATGCCTCAACCGCAGGGTTTGCGCGATGACGTACATTTTCGCCCGTCCATCCGACAGATTGGCCAGCAACTCCTGGTGCAGCGTTTCCAGCCGGGCGTTTTCGGCATGAATTCGTTCCAGCAGAGCAAACAACATCGCCTCCCTCCTGGCAAAATCCACCGGCCGGCGATTATCCGGGTCAACCAGGCAGAAACGCCAGGTTTCATTGCCCTGGTAAATATCTGGAATACCAGGAGCAACCAGTTTCAACAAGACCTGGGACAGGCTGTTCAACATGCCAAACCAGGCAACATCCTCATGAAAAGCAAGAAAATCATTGTGAAACGGCTTGTTCGACGTTCCAAGACTCCCCTCGACAAAGCGCATCAGGGCGTTTTCATACAAAATGTTCGGGTTCGTCCAACTGGTATGCACTTTTGCTTCCCGGCTGGTTTTCAGGAACATGTTTTTCATGCGCTCAATAAAGATGCCCCGAGTCTCTTCGTTGAGCGGCGCGAGCGGCCATGCGCCGAGCAGATTTTGATAAAAAGCATATTCATCATTTTTTGACGGGGCCGGACTCGCTTCGAGGGTTGTTGTATAGGAACGGTTCTGCATGTTCCAGCGCTTGAGACGGTTTTGCCATTCCGTGGTCATTTCCGTGAGGACATTTATTCGCGCCCGCACATCTTCGCTTCGTTTCGAGTCATGGGTTGAGGTGTTCAACATGCTGTGCGGCCAATGGTGCCTGCGGTTTTGATTCGTCTGATGAAAGGCGGCAAGGGAAACGCCGAAGTTCTTTGGACTGCCACCGACCTCGTTTAAGGAGAGGAGGCGATTGTAGCGATAAAAGAAAGTATCCTCGAGACCTTTGGCCATCACCGGACCGGTATACTGCTGAAATTTCATGACAAAATCAAGGTAATTACTCTTTCTGGCAGCGTTTTCCTCGGTTTCCAGCAGGAGCACCGATCTGATAAAACCAAAGACACTGGCGTTGTCCAGGTGTTGTCTGATCTGTGCCCTGGCCAGTGCCCACTTTATAAACTGGGCATCCCGGTCAGCTATTTTATCCTGAGAAGTGTAGGTGCGGTAGACGGGAAAAAAGCAGACAACTTCAATCAAACCATCGCGCAGGCTGTTGAAGGTCAAATCTCTGGTTCGACGATCCGCCTGGGCCAGCCGGTACAACAAACTGGCCAGTACGTTGAGTTCACCGGCCATTAACGAACGGATAATCAATTTCTTGCTGTCATAGAGCAGCTGGTCGTACTCTCGTTTCCCGCCAATGAATCGATGATAGATGGCGGTCATTTTCTTTTCGGCGGCGGCATTGACAAAAAGGCCGTTGAGCAGGTTGGAAAACTCATATCCGGTGGTGCCGCTGATCGGCCAGTTATCCGGCAGCGACTCAAAGCCGGCGAGGATTTTTTCGACAACGACATACAGGGGCGCACCCTCCCCTTCCCCTCTCTCTCGTCGACACCGGGAAGAATCTGCCTCGGATTCGCCGGCGGCAAAGGTCTGCAGCCGGCAAAAATATTCATACGGATCATACAGTCCGTCGGGATGATCGATGCGCAGGCCATCAAGCCTGCCGGTGGCGACAAGGTCCAATATCAACCGGTGGGTTTCGCGGAAAACCTCAATTCCCTCCATACGCAGGGCCGCCAGTTCATTGATGTCGAAAAACCGGCGATAATTGATTTCGTCGGCGGCGACCCGCCAGAAAGCAAGGCGGTAAGGTTGTTCTTCCAGCAGGGCATGAAGAAGATCAAAACTTTCCGGCTTGCCTGGCAGCCCGTTAAAAAGGATGACATTTTCCTCAATAAACTGTTTGAGTTCTGAACTTTTCCGGCACAGTCGCACAAGTGTTCTTTTGCTCACTTCTTTGCTGCGGTGACGAACCTGCATCATTTCCAAGGACGTTTTCCGGTGTCCCGGCAGGTTGGCCAGGGCGTGAATAAGGTTCTGAAATTCCTGGAAACTATGGTGAGCTGCTCCCAGTCGTTTCTCAAGACGCTGCAGATCATAGCTCAGCAGGAGGGGACAGGACCGTGGACTGACGGGAAATTGATGGTCGTAGTATCGCACGAAAAAGCTTCCTGAGGCATCATCAAAAGAAAGCGTCAGCTGCCCCTCTTCGAGAATTTTCCCGTAATAATCGCCGAGAACCGGCAACAGAAGCCGTCCGGCAAGCTCCGGTTGCTGGGGCAGCCAGTTTATATCAAAAAACCGGGCATATTTCGACGCCTCACCGTTTTCCAGCACATCCATCCACCATTGGTTATCAGAGCCGATGCCCATGTGATTGGGAACGACATCGAGGATCAGCGCCATGTTCTGTGCCTCGAGAACGGCAAGAAAACCTTCAAAATCCTCCCTGCTGCCGATTTCCGGATTTATTGTCGAATGATCGATAATATCATAGCCGTGGGAGCTGCCGGGGCGGGCCATCAAGAAGGGCGAAACGTAGCAATGACTTATGCCGAGTTGAGAGAGATAGGGGGTAATTGCCGCCGCCTGCTGAAAGGTAAAGCCCTTATGCAGCTGCAGACGATAAAAAGATCGCGGCAGCGCCTGCCCCGGTCTCTTTTTCCGAGCAGAGATCAAAGCCGATGGCCGAACATTGCCGACCCCCCGTTCGCGGCACAGGGCCTTGAACAGCGAGGCAACCTCCTGGCTGCCGAGAATCTCCTCAATATCGAGTGGATAAGTTTTTCCCCAGAACTTCTGACAGATGAAAGCCGGGGGTTCCGCCTGGCGGTCCAGGCCGAGGAGATCGTTGATGGCCACAAGGAGAATTTTCCCCGGCGTCCTGGCCAAAAACACCTGCAGACCGGTCAGCAGAGACTGGTCCAGTTCCGCCGAAATGCTCTTTTCCACAGTGCAGCCGTCCGGGAGCAGCCCCTCGTGATCAAGCGTAAGCAGCAAATGGACCCGATCAGCCGCCCTGGCAACCATCGTTTTTTCCTTTTCCGCATCATCGGCAAAAAGGTGTTCCTCGGCGAGAAGGGCGATGTCGCTGCTCTTCCAGAATCCTTTCCCGGTAACGAGAAATGGCGCCGAACAACGCAGCACCGCGTGTGCCGGATAGTCTGCCGCACCGAGCCACTCGGCCTGATCTTTTTTCGCTGTCAATAAGGCACTGCTGGAAAATATGTGCCTTTGCTCTAACTGCTGTTGCTGCTCTACGGGCAGTAAATGCACCATATCGGCAATGATCAGGCAGCGATTTCGCTGGCTTTCCAGAGTGATAATACCAAGCATGTCGTCAAAAGGAAAAGAGACAGAGGGGCGAAACTTTTCGTCCATTGCCCCAAGGGTAAAAAAGGTCCGGTAATAGTTCGCTATGGAGCCGATTGTCAGCGCTCCGAAATATCGCATGCCCTGCCGCAGCCCTTCAATAAACGGTCGATAGCGATTCTTCTGCAGGCAATGCGGTAAGAATAGCGGCAGACCGACAGCAGGATCCTGCCCAGGACCATCATCGGGCCGTCTGGTCACCACTGCTCCAGCCAGCAACGCCTCCTTGTAGCGCCAGGATTCAAAGCCGTGTGTGTCGACGGCAAAAGGAAATTCGCCCAGCAGGCCGACTTGCAGGCCCAGCTCCATGGAACGGCGGCCGATTGCTGCCAGCTGTATTTCTGCCTGCCACTGCAGGTACTGGTAGTATTCCATTTCATATTCGTACTGCCCGGCAAAGTCGACCGCCTCGGGAGAATGACAATCTCTGAATGCAACGGGCCAGCTGGGCCAGCCTGCTGCATACTGCCCATCGGAGGCAAACTTTTCGTGCAGTGCGGAAAAGAGTGCAAAATGCCGCAGCGTTGGCCCGCCTCTCTGCTGAAAATCGCGGAATTCTCTGCCCCGGGACGTCGTTGGATGCAGGTGGCCAGCGTTGAAATGCTCCCAGAGCCGGCGTAACACCTGGTCTTTCAAGGTGCCGATTTCTGCATAATCGATCCGATCCCGATCCCTTATCATCGCCAACCGGGCATGGAATTCGGTTTGCTGCAGGATCTCCCCGGCAGCGCCGCATTCGACAAAATCGGCAATTGCCTGAACATCGATAAACAGGACATTGAGCTGCGATCGGCAGGAGGGACGGTAAGGATTCGGCAACCTCATCTGGTCCGGATGATGCGGCAGACAAGAGACCAGAGGGGCGACATGCAGGGTACCGGCTCCCGCCTCGGCACTTATACCGAGAATCTTCAGCACATCAGAGAAATCGCCGATGCCCCAGTTCTCCATCGATTTAACGGCATGCAGATGGGTACTCAGGCCCCAGACCCGGTTATCGCCGGAAAGTCCGGCGGACACATAACAATGGCGCGGGGCGACGATGAGGAGCTGCGCCGCTGGGGCGCCCTCGCCTTCCCCCTCCCTCTGCCCTGCGGCCTCTACCGTCAACTCATGGTAACCGGGGGGCAGGGTCAGCCCCAGGGGAAGAGTATGGACAGCATATATCCTGCCGTTCACTGCGGTTTGTGACAAAAGAGCGAGATCCTTTTGCAGAAAACTGCCCTGAGAGAGTGCACCACTCTCGGCGGTGAGGGTCCACCGGTACTGCCGGTCATCGCCCAGCAACAGCCGCACGGGCAGAGTCAGGGCCCTCTCCGTTTCCTCTATTACCCGCACGGGATCGAGCATCCGCTGCAGCCGTTGTTCCTGCAACTCCAGCAGCAGGGTTGCCGCATCAGCGGCCACGGTGATCGGCAGATTCGCCCGCTGTAACAGGGCGACAAGATACTCTTCAATCTCCACCCGGTCGCCCTCCCCGGCCGCCGTTTCAACGTTGATGCCATAGATAGAGGCGATTTCCCGCAGCAGCTTCTCAGTCATTTTCGCCTCCTGTCTTTGTTATCATCCAATAAATACTCTTTGGGGCAATAACGTTCTGCGGCCAGGTCCGGCCGGGTTGTGAACCGTATTGGTAGACAAGCTGCGAACGTTCACCGGCCATGCTGTCGGCTCTCTGTGCCGACGAGATATCCGCTGATCGGGCATCGATGCTGATGGCCAGGTCATGGAGATTGAAGATCACCGTGAGGCGCTCATCCTTTGCCGATTGCCACCATGCTTTCAGCGATTTTTCTGCCAGGACCTGAAAACCCGCCCCATTTCCCCGCATGGCTTTCACACGGGGGACAATGAGCTGTTGACGCAAAAGCAGCAGGTTTCGGTACAACAGCAAAAAAGAACTGCCGGGATTTTGCTCAACAGCCTGCCAGTTGAGCCTTGACTGGAGAAACGTTTCCCTCGAATTGGGATCGGGGATGCGCGCACGGTTTTTTGGGGAACGGAACTGGGCGAACCGGGCAAACTCCTTTCCCCTGCCGGCGGTAACACCGGCGGCGAGTTCGCCGGAAAAGTCGCAGAAATAATAAAAAGGCGTTTGCGCGCCGAACTCCTCACCCATGAACAGCAGCGGCGGCGAGGGAGCAAGCAGGAAAAGCGCGATGACTATTGGCAGATCCCGCTGATCACAGAGCGCAGGGAGTCTTTCTCCCAGGGCGCGGTTGCCGATCTGATCATGATTTTGCAGGAAAGAGACAAATGCCGACGGCGGCAGATGGGCGCTCGGCTCCCCGCGTGTTTCCCCCTGGCGATAGACAGACTTTTCACCCTGGTAGGCAAAACCTTCGGTAAGGCACCGGCCCAGATGGTCTATCGGCTTATCACTATAATCCTGGTAGTACCCTTCTTTTTCCCCGGTCAACAGGATGTGGCAGGCATGGTGAAAGTCATCGTTCCACTGCGCGGTGAAAAATTGCGGTTGTCCGCTCGGTTGCCGGGCAAGGTAGCGTGCACAGTTATGGTCGTTTTCCAGAATCAGATGAATCCGCCGTCGGCTGCCCGGGCCCTCACGCACCCTCTGGGCTATTTCCTCGAGAATGTCCGGCCGGGACTGATCAAAAATCGAGTGCACGGCATCAAAGCGCAGGCCATCCATATGGAATTCTTCCAGCCAGTAGAGGGCATTGGCAATATAGAAATCCCTGACGACGCTGCTGTCTGGTCCGGAATAATTAATCGCCGCGCCCCATGGGGTGTGGAACCGCTCGGTAAAAAAGGCCTCCCGGGCATAGACGTACAAATAATTGCCTTCCGGGCCAAAATGATTGTAGACGACATCAAGAAAGACCATCAGGCCCCGCTGATGCGCACCATCGACCAGTTCCTTCAGCCCATCCGGTCCGCCATACCTGCGGCACGGGGCAAAGAGCAGCGCGCCGTCATAGCCCCAGTTACAGTGACCGGGAAACTGGGCGACCGGCATCAGTTCAATGGCGGTTATGCCGAGTTGCACAAGGTAATCGAGTCGTTTCGTGACGCCCTGAAAGGTTCCCTCGGGGGAAAAGGCACCAACGTGCAGCTCATAGAAAACCGTTTCCTCCCAGGGTCTGCCCGGCCAGTGTCCGTCATGCCAGGTGTATCCGCCGGGATTGCAGACGACACTTGGTCCGTGGATATCCAAAGCCTGACAGCGGCTGACAGGATCGGGCACGAGCAGATCATTATCAATGATAAATTGATACCAATCGCCTGGCCGGGCCGCCCGGGGCTGCACGGTAAACCAGCCACCCCGCCGGCTTGCCATCGGCAACACCCGCCTTTCTGGCCCGCCAGGGTTTAGACACAGGTCGACCTGCCGGGCCTGCGGCGCCCACAAACGAAAAAGAACGCCACCGGCAGGGTCGAGGCAGGTGCCGAATTGCATTGAAAAATGACCTTGGGGGAATCTATCTGAAAACATACACGTCACAGGGTAGAATGTTTACCTCGATCCCTCCAGCCCGCCAATCAGTTCACGGTGGGGCGGGCCGGTGTGATCCTCCTTTGACCGCAGCGCCATGGCCAGTGCCTTGGCAATGTTCAGCGCATGGCCGACGGCCAATTTTTCGCGGTAGATTTTTTTAAAGTCGCTGGGAATACGCAGCATCCAGTTATCCTTGCTTATGGTACCCGGCCGGTTATAACTTTCCATGCCGCCCAGAAGATCGGTAAAATACACCATGATGTTTTGCGCCGGGCCGACAAATAAATCGGCAAACTTGGCCTGGACCAGCGCCCCGGCATCAACGGCCAGACGTTCTTTCCAGCCCGTCTGTTCCGCTGCGGGGATACGCAGACGCATGGCCAGATATTCTGCCTGCCGGGGTGCAACGCCTTCTTCCAGCCATCGCTCCGCCGCCTGCCAAATGGTCGGGGTATCATGACTGCCGAGCATCAGCCAATCCTCCGGCCGGGCGTTCTCGCTGCGGTAGACGTCGAGGGCATTGTTCAAATCAGCCTTCTGCGTCACCCGGAAACGGCCCAGCCCGTGCACGTCCATGACCCGTTTAACCGGATAGGGCTGGGTGCTGAGAATTTCACAGGCTATCGTGCCCAGGTTCGCCCATTGTTTCCCGGTCGTCTTGATTATTACCTCAAAGAGCTGACCATAGCGCCCGACCTGCTCTGCATCCAGGCTGGTCACCCAGGTGTCGTCATAACGGTGCTTGTGCAAATTGACCTGCTCCGGCCGGACTATGGCGAATTGCGCCAGCATCGGATGATCGGGCAGCATCGGCGAAGCAAAGAGACGCGCGCCATTTTCCACCGCCAGGAAGGGATCGTCCTGATCCGACCTGTAAACCCATGGGCAGATCAGGCCGTGGGGATGGTCCAGACGCAGGCCATCGAATTCATCGGCCATTTTTTCTATCCGTGCCTGGAGAAATTGCACCGCGGGGCCCGGTTGCCTGGACCCATCAGCGCTCTCGACAAAATAGCGGTGGGGATCAAGCACGGCATAGTTCCACGGCTGTCCCCTGGGATTGGTCCGGCTGGGCGGCGCCCCCATGACATACCCGGACAGCAGGAAGGCCTGGCCATACCAGGCGTCGCGGCCTGACAGGCCAATCTGAAAGTCGCCGAACAGTTTCAGGCCGAGATCCCGGCATCGCTCTCTTAATTCCCGGTGCTGCTTGGCCAGCAGGAACTGGATGAAACAATAGTCGTCAATCGCCTGCCGATAGTCCCGCCCCAGAGCCTCCCGGCGCAGGCGCACCGCTTCCGCCAGACCTGCCGGCGGCGCGAAAAGATGCCTGTCGAGCCGGGCCTCTTTGGTGCCTGCCCATTGTCTCCAGCTCTTGCCGGCGTAATGGCGGCGTAGAAGCTGATACAGGGCGTCTCGTTCCAGCCAGGGTGCATTGTGTCGGCGATATTCATCGTGAGAATGCCTCAGCGCCCGGCAGGCGGCGGATCGCCCAGCCGTCACCTCCAGATGAAACCGCCTGCATATTTCGGCGGAAATATCGTCTATGGCCAGCCTGGCAAAGGTATCATCCACCCTGTCAGGTGCAAAATGGAACTGGTCGATGATCCCGGCCAGCCTGTCTCGTTCCAGCAGGGGACAAGTTGATCCGGTCAGGGAGAGTGGGGCCAGGGACAGAGGATTCCTGGAAAAAAGGCTGCCGTCATAGGGCGAAGGGTTTGCCCCGGTGGTTATGCCCTGCGGCCCCAGCTGCATGCCGGTGAAGCCGAGGGATGCGGCAAACTCGAAAAAATCGGCGGCGCCGGCGGAATAGGGGGAACCACGGCCCAGGTTCTCCTCCGGCAGGCTGGGAAAAGCCGCGTCGTGCACCCCGAGCAGCAAGTTGCGGATGCCGAGAAGTTGAAGCGCCCGGCCTATCTTTTCCTGCACTGTCAGTCTCCCCGTTTCAGGCGAAAGACCATCATGGCCAGGGGCGGCAGGGTCACGTTGAGGGAATGGCTCTCGCCATGGACCGATAAGGGCGTCGCCTCCTTGCCGCCGAAATTGCCCTGGCCGCTGCCGCCGTAGATCACCGCGTCACTGTTGAGCACTTCCTGCCAATAGCCCATTGCCGGGACACCCAGTCGATAATTGTGCCGCGGCACCGGGGTGAAATTACCGATGCAGACCACCACGTCGCCGGAAGTTTTGCCCCGGCGAATATAGCTGAGGATGGACTGTTGGCTGTCGTTGCAGTCGATCCAGGAAAATCCGGCTGGATCGTTATCGAGTTCATACAGCGCCGGTTCGCCGCGCAGAAAAGTATTCAGGTCGCGAACCCAGCGCTGCAGCCCCTGGTGAAAGGGAAAATCAAGCAGGGGCCAATCGAGTGCCCCCTCATGATTCCACTCGGTCCACTGGCCGATTTCCCCTCCCATGAACAGCAGTTTTTTGCCGGGATGGGTAAACATATAGCCGTAGAGCAGACGCAAATTGGCGAACTTGCGCCAGTAGTCGCCGGGCATTTTGCCGATCATCGAGCCTTTGCCATGCACTACTTCATCGTGGGAAAAGGGCAGCATGAAATTTTCATGATAGGCGTAGAGCAGGCTGAAGGTCAGCCGGTGATGGTGATAGGAACGATGTACCGGGTCATGGCTCATATAGGCCAGGGTATCGTGCATCCAGCCCATATTCCATTTGAAACCAAAGCCCAGCCCGCCCAGATAGGTCGGCCGTGACACCATCGGATAGGCGGTCGATTCCTCGGCAAAGGTCATCACATCGGGATGTTCCTGGTAGACCAGCGCATTGAATCGTTTGAGGAAGGCTATCGCCTCAAGATTTTCCCTGCCGCCGTAGCGATTCGGTATCCATTCCCCGTCCCCACGGGAATAATCCAGATAGAGCATCGAGGCGACGGCATCGACCCGCAGGCCATCAACATGATAGACGTCCAGCCAGAAAAGGGCATTGGACAGCAGGAATTCTGCGACTTCGGTCCGGCCGTAATTAAAGATCAGCGTCCCCCAGTCCCGATGCTCTCCCTGGCGCGGGTCGGCGTGTTCATAGAGATGCGAGCCGTCAAAATAGGCGAGGCCGTGGGCATCACGCGGAAAATGCGCCGGTACCCAGTCGAGGATGACGCCGACACCGGCCTGGTGCAGGGTATCGACCAGGTACATAAAATCCTGCGGCGTGCCGAAGCGGCTGGTCGGCGCAAAATAGCCGATGGTCTGATAGCCCCAGGAGGCATCAAGCGGGTGTTCGTTGACCGGCAGCAGTTCCACATGGGTAAAACCCATATGGCTGGCATAGTCGGCCAGCTTTCCCGCCAGTTCCCGGTAGGTCAGCCAGCTGCCGTCGTCGCGCCGCATCCATGAGCC
Organism: Desulfopila aestuarii DSM 18488; assembly: GCA_945863875.1. Classification (GTDB taxonomy): domain Bacteria; phylum Desulfobacterota; class Desulfobulbia; order Desulfobulbales; family Desulfocapsaceae; genus Desulforhopalus_A; species Desulforhopalus_A aestuarii_A. Next base: position 114,563 of record CAMBBS010000001.1, on the reverse strand, counting down.
GAGATGCAGCTCGTAAACGGAGATCGGGGCCGCATGGTGATGGTCCCGCCGGGCAGCCAACCACCCACTGTCCTGCCAGTCATAGCCGGCAAGGTCCCAGACGACCGAGGCCGAGGCGGGGCGTATTTCACCGTGGAAGGCATAGGGATCGGTTTTTTCAACCCGGTAACTCTTCAATTTTGAGGTGATGGCGAACTTGTACAGTGCCCCCTGCTCAACGCCTGCGACAAAGCCCTGCCAGTAGCCCGAATCCTTGATTCTGGCCAGGGGATTATCCGTACTCTGCCAGCCGTTGAAGTCCCCGATGACCGCCACTTCCTCGGCGTTCGGCGCCCAGAGGGTGAAGAAGGTGCCCTGCATGCGGTCATTTTTTATGCTGTGCGCGCCGAGTTTTTCCCAGGACCGGTAATGGGTGCCCTCGGCGAGCAGGTGCAGGTCATATTCGCTTATGGGTCCATTGGCGGTTGTCATTGTTTTCATAGTGTCACTTTTTCCTTTTACTGGTTCTTTTTCTCTCGATGATGTCGACGATACCGGTCAGCGGAATGTGCACCCAGTCCGGCCGATTATTCAATTCGTACTTCAGCTCGTAAAACACCTTCTCCAGGAGAAAGACATCGAGGATGAAGTCGGCATCCGCGGTGGGCAAAAACGGCGCGCCTGCGGCAGTCTGCCAATAGGCCCCGACGAAGACACTGCTCACCCACTGGTACCAGGCCCGGCCCCAGGGGAGAAGCCCCCTCCTTTTAGCGACAGGGTCACCCTGGTCGACACCGTCACCTTCGCCAATTGCCGCCACCAGGGCGGTTTCCGCTGCATACTGGAAGGAGCGCATCATGCCGGCAAGGTCTTTTAAAGGCGACCCCTTCAGGCGTCTGGCCGCCATCGGCCGCAGAGGTTCGCCTTCAAAATCAACCAGGAGGAAATCATGGTCCTTGGTCCGTAAAATCTGCCCCAGATGATAGTCCCCATGGTGCCTGATCAATTGGCCCAGGGCCGCGCCCATTTCCGTCATCTCACCGACCCCGTCCAGCAATGCCGGGACCTCCTCGAGGACCAGGGCACAATTGTCTCGCAACTCCGCCGGCAACTCATTCATTCTCACGTTGAGACTCAACAGAGCGTCCTGAATCTGCCGGGTTACCGACTCGGCGAGCTGCGCCGTAAAGGCGACCGTCGATTTTTCCGGCTTGAAGGCCGGATTTTTCTTCTCATCCGCCAGGGCCAGATGAAATTCCGCGGTCCGACGGCCAACGGTCCTGATGGCCTGAAGATAGGCATCGGTCATGACCGTAAAAGCGGCGGGCGGAGCCTCCCGGGAGGCCTCCATGACCGGCAGCTCCATTGCGGGTGCAGACTCTCCCGCGGCAAGGCCTTTTTTCGCCTGCTGGTAATAAGCCTGCAACGCCGACAGGCTATACGACCAGCCGTCACCCAGGTTCGGGATAAATTCCTGCAGCATGCCCATCGTTGCCTCCTGTCCCGCCGCGTCGAGGTACTGCAATGTCCCGGCAACCCGGGCAACTGAGCTGAAATTACTTTTCCCGGTCAGATAGAGGCTTATCTCGACATCGGGGTTTATCCCCTTTTCCAGTTTTCGATAGAGTTTCAGCACGAAGGTATCGCCAATGATGATTGAGGTATTGCTCTGTTCGGCGGGCAGCTTGCGCACCGAGGTGCAGCTATCGCCTGCCCCGATCAATGCATCATAGATTTTTGTCGGTAATGCCTTGATAATGCCACCCTTGGCGGTCCTGTACTGTCGGCCATCCCCGATGGCGGTTAAGAAAATATCGTAGGAGGCTCTGTCCATGAGCGCGTCGTAAAGAATCCCGCCACCCTTGCGGTTATTGACAAAGGCGAGAACGCTGTCGGGTATTTCTTCGGCAAGGGTCAGCGCCAATTGCCCCTGGACGATTTTCATCGGTACGGCATAGTCTTCCTGCTCACCTGATTCATACTGCAGGCGGAGAAAGGTGCTGTAAAAGGACGCGCCCATCTTGCACCAGTCGACCAGACCGCAGGAGGTGATGCCTTTGGCCTTACCGCCAAACCAGCGCTGCCGGGCAAGATATGATGGCAGGATATCGTTGCCGAGGGCAAAAAGATAGTGCGGTTCCAGCAGACTGTCCCACATCTTATCAAGGGTAAATTGTGGAATCTTCTGCAATTCAATTGTTCCGGCACGGACCACTTTTATCGGTTCCGCCGGCGATTCGAGTCTGAACCAGTAAAAACTGTGCGGTCCCAGGGTGATGAAATAGGGCAGCTCGCCGATGGCCGGAAAATCAGTTCTGCCGATCATCTCAACGGGGATATGCCCCTTGAATTCCGACAGGTCGAGCTCTGCCGGCTGGACGAACCTGGAAAGATTGGCGATCACCATGAGTATCTCGCCCTTGTAGCGGCGGATAAAGGCGAGTATAGCCCGGTTGTCCGGCCTGATAAATTCCAGACTGCCGCGGCCAAAGGCCTTATGCTGCCGGCGCAAGGCAATCATCCTGCGCATGAAATGCAGCATGGACGACGGGTCGCGCTCCTGGGCTTCGACATTGACCGATTGATAACCGTACACCGGGTCCATGATCAGCGGCAGATAGAGACGGGCCGAATCCGCCCTGGAAAAGCCGCCGTTTCTGTCCATACTCCACTGCATCGGCGTGCGGACGCCGTCCCGATCGCCGAGAAAGATATTATCACCCATGCCCAGTTCGTCACCGTAATAGATGACCGGGGATCCCGGCATGGAAAAGAGCAGGGAATTCAACAGTTCCATGCGGCGGCGGCTGTTGTCGATGAGTGGCGCCAGTCGCCGCCGTATACCGATATTCAGTCGCATCCTGCCATCTTTGGCATATTCGCGGTACATATAATCGCGCTCGGCGTCGGTGACCATTTCCAGCGTCAGCTCGTCATGGTTGCGCAGAAACAGCGCCCATTGACAGGTGTCGGGTATTGGCGGGGTACGATCGAGGATATCGGTAATCGGGTGCCGGTCCTCCTGACGCAGCGACATGAAGATCCTCGGCATCAGCGGGAAATGATAGGCCATATGACAGACGTCACCATCACCGAAATAGGGCAGGACGTCTTCCGGCCATTGATTGGCCTCGGCCAGAAACATACGCTCGGCATAATGTTGATCGAGGTGTTTGCGGAACTGTTTCAGGACCGCCAGGGTTTCCGGCAGATTCTCATTATTGGTTCCCTCCCGAACACAGAGATAGGGCACGGCATCGAGACGCAGGCCGTCGACCCCCATCTCGAGCCAAAAACGCATTACCTTCAGGACAGCCTGCACAACTTTCGGATTGTTGTGATTCAGGTCCGGCTGGTGGGAAAAAAAACGATGCCAGTAGTAGGCCTTGGCCAGCGGATCCCAGGCCCAGTTGGACAGCTCGCTGTCGGTGAATATTATCCGTGTTGCAGCGAACTTGCTGCTGGTGTCACTCCAGACATAATATTTGTGCCGTGCCGAGTTTTTTTTCGCCCTCCGGGCCAGTTGAAACCAGGGATGCTGATCCGATGTATGGTTGATGACCAGTTCGGTGATAACCTTTATCTGGCGGCGGTGGGCCTCGCGGATAAAGGTACGGAAATCTCGAAGACTGCCGTAGCCGGGATGTATGCCTCGATAATCAGATATATCGTAGCCGTCATCCCTGAACGGTGAAGGATAGAAAGGCAGGAGCCAGATGGCATTGACGCCGAGGGCCTCTATATAATCGAGCTTTTCAATCAGGCCCCGGAAATCCCCGGTACCGTCATCATTGCCGTCTTTAAAGGCCTTGACGTGCAATTCATAGATAATGGCGTCTTTATACCAGAGGGCGCCCGTTTTTCCTTTGAGCATATTGCCCCCCCTGCCCCCTACATGAAATAATCAAAATCACGTTCCGTCCGCAGCTTCCGGCGCAGCAGAAAGATCTGCGCCGGACTTTCGGCTGGATCAAGGCGCACGTAATTTTTTCTGCCCTGCCAGAGAAAGCGATTGTCAAAGAGCAGTTCATGCACCTGATACACCTCCTGTTCCTCGATATGAAACCCCTCGAGGGGGACCTCCAGCCAGCCGGCCTGGACATGGTGAGGATCGAGGTTCACCGCCACCAGGATGATATTGTCGAGATCCTTCGTGCTCTTGCCGTAGAACAGCAGCTGTTCGTTGTCGACCGGGTAAAAGGCCAGCCTTCTGTTCGATGCCAGCGCGATATTGTTTTTCCGGATACTGTTTATCCGGGTAATGAAGGCACGGATATTGCCGGGGCTTTTCCAGTTACGCGGTTTTATTTCAAACTTTTCCGAGTTGAGATACTCTTCGGTTCCGGGCAGCGCCTGGTTTTCCGTGAGTTCGTAACCGCTGTAGATGCCGTAGCAGGAAGAAAGTGTCGCCGCCAGCACCAGGCGGCTGATAAAGGCCCCGCGGCCGCCGAATTGCAGATATTCCGGCAGGATGTCCGGGGTATTGGCGAAAAAGTTGGGCCGATAGTACTCCCGCACTTCGGTCTCCACCAGTTCGCGCAGATAGCTGGTCAATTCATGTTTGCTGTTGCGCCAGGTGAAGTAGGTGTACGACTGGCTGAAGCCGACTTTCGCCAGGCCGTACATGACCCGGGACCGGGTAAAGGCCTCGGCAAGAAAGACGACGTCCGGATAATCGTTGCGTATTTCGGTTATCAGCCATTCCCAGAAAGGCAGTGGCTTGGTATGCGGATTGTCGACCCTGAAGAGACGCACCCCCCGTTCGATCCAGAAGAGAACGATGCTCTTCAGCTCATGCCAGAGAGCCTGCCAATCCCTGCAATCAAAGAAAAACGGATAGATATCCTCATATTTCCTGGGTGGATTTTCGGCAAATTTAATCGTTCCGTCGGGACGGTGGCGAAACCATTCCGGATGTTCCCGGACATAGGGATGATCCGGTGAACATTGAAAGGCGATGTCAAGGGCGGTCTCAAGGCCCTGGGCCCGGGCGACGGTGACCAGGTGCTCAAAATCTTCCAGGGTGCCGAGATCCGGATGGACCGCCTTATGGCCGCCTTCTTCGGCCCCGATGGCCCACGGGCTGCCGGGGTCGCCGGAGGCTCGGTCCAGGCTGTTGTTGCGGCCCTTGCGATTGGTCCGGCCAATGGGGTGGATGGGCGGCAGATAGAGGACATCAAAGCCCATGCCGACGATTTCCGGCACGAGCTGTTCGACATCTTTGAATGTCCCACTCTTTTTCGGGTCAGCGGTGACCGAACGCGGAAATATTTCATACCAGGCACTGCAGCCGGCTCTCCGTGCTTCGACGATCACCGACAGGGCCGGGGCAAAGACCGCTTCCCTGCACCGTTCCGGATAGCGGTGCATCATGGCGGTGATATCCGCCCCTGTTGCCTTGGCCACCATGTGTTCCTGCGGTTCCACCGCCCGCAGCAAGGCCGCCATGGTCGACAGCCAGTCATCATCGGGAGAAAGTGCCCTGGAGGCCGTGGTTTCAATCATCGCCGCCCCCTCGAGCAGTTCACTCGCAACATCTTGACCGGCCTGGATTTTTTTTAACAGGTCCCGCTGCCAGGTGGAAAAATGATCGATCCAGGCCCCGACGGTGTACTGATAGATGCCGAGCGTATCGACGGTAAATTCGACAGTCCATAAGTCATTACCCCTGTTGCACATGGGCAGCTCACGCCATTCGTTGTTCCCATGCCGGTACTGCAGAACCGCCTTCAGCAGATCGTGGGCATCGGCAAAAATAGCGGCGGAAACCTCGACTTGCTCGCCCACCACCCTTTTGATTGGAAAACGACCGCAGTCAATGCGCGGGGTGATCGCCTCTATCCATACCCGGCAGGCCTTTTCTTCGGCAAGCGGGTGCTGTGGCTGTTCCTGTTGCATGTTCTTTCTCCTGCAAAGAGTGACTGGTCAATCGTGACAGGTCAATCGAGGCGGCAAGAGTACCGAAGAAGATCATGATCTTGCGATAATGGATCATGTCCTGTGCGGCAGGACGAGACCGGCCGTGGAGGGGTTCAGTGATAGTCGGGCAGGGTCCTGCACCCTCCAGAAAAGATACCGCGCCTCGACATGGGGCTGTTCTTCCTGATGTTTCCGGGTACCCTCTCTTTTCTATAAAACAACAGAGCAAGTGATATGCCATTTTTGTTAAAATCCAACCGCGATGATGCAACGGTGGCATCATCACCGGGCAATGGACAAGGTTTTGTTCGGGGATTTTGTGCGGAGGTTGTCTATGGCGGGAAGACCTGCTGACCCTGCTGATTGACAGTCGAAGGCACGTCGCCTGTTATCGCGGCGACGTTGCCAGGATGATATCGCCATACCAGGCCACGGCACTCCCGCCGGTATTGTCGGTATCGGTCATAATGGCAATGGCGGCGGCTTTTTTCGGTTCTTCGCCAAAAAGACGCTGGTAATCCGCCCAGATATCTCGCTCTTCGGACAACCACCTGCCGGCCGACGCCGGGCCGGACTCGATGGCGATCATCATCGCCTGGGCGGTATAGGCATTGGCGATAGAAGCATTTTTGGCCAGTTGATTGGCCCAGATATAATTGATGGCCCTGGTCTGCCAGAAAAAACGGCCGGGGAAAACGACATAGAGGCGGGCGGCATAATCATCTCCGGCCTTGGTTTTTTCGTCACCTCCCCTGATCGTCTGGTCGATCTTCCACGACCAGCGCAGATATCGGTACTCCGCCGGTTGAAACTCTATCTCCTTGATCAGGCAGGACGCCGCCGCCTGGCTGACGGCCCGCAAAACGACACGTCCGCCATCCTCGGCCAACTGATAACCGGTCTCCCCGGCAAAAATCTTCGTATTCCACCCTGCCAGGCCCTCACGGGCAAAATCACTGACCAGCAGTTCCTTGGTCCAGGCCGGGGCCGACGCTAAGAAAACAACGGTCGCCAGGAACAGGCAAAAATAGTGCCATTGCCGATACACCCTTTCATATCGCATCTGCGCCCGGTGATTTGAATTTCCCATGAATAGCTCTTGTCCGAAAAGACCGGATTTGTCCGTTGCTACGGGACGAAAAAAGAGATGCACCCGGTCCGACTATACCGGCTCGCTCTTTTTTAGCATAGACTAAAGAGGAGTTGCTGTCCTTTCTTCCTTCCTGCGGATCTTGCCAGGCGCCACCCTTGCCCGAACCTCTGCAGCGACTTATAATTTTCGCATGTCCCCCGTGCCGGCCCCCGGCGATGTCACGGCGGTATATCCTGATGAACTGGTAGAAAGTCGGACGTCAAGATGGCTGCGTAAAAAAATGTTGCTGCGATGCCATCAACCTCAACAGCAGGAGAATTCCCATGCATATCACCAATATTCTTGTTCCCGTCGACGGCTCCAGCTTCTCCGCCCACGCAATAGAATGCGCCATTGACCTGGCCAAGGTTTCCAGTGCCAGGATCTGTGCGGTAAACTGTTATGAATTGCTGGATGCCAGCCTGGAGGTCAGCGGCATCTTTGCCAAGGAAGTGAGCAAAAGTGTTGAAAATCAGTCAAATAAAATCCTGGAGAAAGCAGCACAGCAGCTGCAGGAGGCGGGAGTCGATTTCACCACGAAAAGTATTCTCGGTTCGCCGGGAAAAGTGCTTACCGACCTGGCCAGATCGAAAGAATTTGACCTGATAATCATGGGTTCGCACGGCCACTCGAATATTACCGGACTTTTTCTCGGCAGTGTCACCCATAAGGTACTGAATACTATTTACTGCCCGGTTCTGGTCGTTCCGTGAAGACAGCCTATGCCCAGCCGTACTCGCCACGCAGAGGGACGAAACGGCATCCGCCCAGATCTTCCTTCACTATTCCGTCCGGGGTGCGGGTCAGTCGCAGCAGCTGCTGCAGGTCATGATCGCCGACCGGTATGAGCAGCCGGCCTCCCTCGGCGAGCTGATCGAGCAGCGGCTGGGGAACATGGGGTGCACCGGCAGTGACGATAATCCCGTTGTAAGGCTGATGTTCCGGCCAGCCTCGGGTTCCGTCGGCCACGCTGATGGTAATATTACCGTAGCCGAGCTGGTGCAGAACGGCCGCCGCCTTTTCCGCCAGTTCGGGAATTTTTTCAACCGTGTACACCGCGCGGCAGAGTTCGGCCAGAACAGCGGCCTGATACCCGCTGCCGGTGCCTACTTCCAGTACCGTGTCATTTTTCGACAAGACCAGTGCCTCAGTCATCAAGGCCACCATATACGGCTGTGAAATGGTCTGCTGACGATCAATCGGGAGGGGTTGATCCTCGTAGGCCAGCATCTGCAGATGCGCCGGGACGAAGCGATGCCGCGCTATTTTTCGCATCGCGGCCAGGACCGCCGGGTCACGTATCCCCCGCCGGACAAGCTGCACATCAGCCATTGCTTCCCTGACTCGCTGGAAATCACTCAACTGTGTTGGAGACATTTTTTTATCCCTTTGATATTTCCCAATAATCAGACCGGTTGTCCTTCGCTTTTTATGATTATGGATTCAATTTCCATGCCTGTTTTTTTCACTGTGACTCCTGCCAGGAGCAACAAAACCATTGCCCGACATAAAAGCCAGGCCAATCACTTTTCGACAGACATAGCCTCAAAGCCGGAAACAATATCGAGCAGCTCCGAGGTGATCGACGACTGCCGTTGCCGGCGATATTCCGCGAAAAGATCTTCCAGCCGTTCGTCGATATTTTCTTCCGCCGCCTGCATGGCAGAGAGGCGACCGGCATTTTCCGTCGCCATGGACTGGGCAAAGGCACGGTACAGGGAGACAAAAAGATACTGGCGAAGCAGGGACGAAAAAAGCCGGTTGCGCCCGAGGGTGTACACCGGAAGGGACCGGGACGCCCATGGACGGGCAACGATATCGCCATACCACTCATCGGCCAGGGGCAGCAGGTGGATCTCTTGCTGTTGAGCGGAAACACCCTTGGCCTTGCTGTTATGGAACAGTTTAACGGTATTCACCTGATCCTGTTCCCGCCATCCATCAATGGCCGCCAGAATATTCTGCGACTGGGGGACAATGCCGTCCAGCGAACCGGGAACCGCGTACACTTCTTCGACAGGAAACCCTGCCGCTTCGAGAAATGCAGCCACTCTGGCACCGACACAGAGAAGACGTGGCGGGCTCCGGTTGTCATGCAGCCGGGGGATCCTGCCGATGGCAAAATGGCCGATCCTGTCATTAAAACCGCCACACATGCCCTGGTCGGAGCCGAAGACAACAATGCCCAAACGCCTCGCTTCAGTCCGCCGCTCCTGCCGGCGGCGCATACCGGTCGGCCCAGCCTGCAGCACCGCCTGCAGCCCGAGGAGGACGGTGCGATAGTATTCATCGATCGAATTGACCGCCCGCTCATACCGGTTGATGCTCACCGCCGCCAGGCCCTTCATGGTCCTGACGATGTCAAGCAGGTCGGTGGCGCTGTTGATACGCCGTGTCAGCTGTTCGGCGGTCTGCATGATCTTTTATCCTTGTTGACCTGCAGAATCGGTTGAGGATTTTACCTGCTCGGCAACAACCTGCCGGGCCACGGCGAGAATTTTCTCGCGGTCCTCGGCGGTAAGCTTTTCTCCCCGGTGCAGACGATCACGGACACCGGCCAGTTTGTCATCAACGGCGGCAATGATCTTCTCCTCGGCACCGCGCACCGTACCGACCGCCACATCGTCAAAGACTCCTGCATTGACCGCCAGCAGGCTAACAACCTGCTGGGTCGGTGACAGGGGTGCAAAACGGTGCTGTTTAAGGATTTCCCGAACCCGTCGCCCGCGCTCGAGATCCTTTTGCGTCGCTGCATCGAGGCGGGTACTGAACCGGGCGAATTTTTCCAGCTCGACGAACTGTGCATAGGACAGGCGCAGCGTACCGGCTACCGCCTGGTATGCCGGCAGCTGGGTTTTTCCACCGACCCGAGAGACCGACTTGCCGGGGTCGACCGCCGGCAGAACACCTTTTTTAAAAAGGTCCGGCGACAGGTAGATCTGGCCGTCGGTGATTGAAATCAGATTGGTCGGGATATAGGCGGAGACGTTCTGCGCTTCGGTTTCGATAATCGGCAGGGCGGTCAGGGAACCTCCGCCCAGGGCCGGACGCAGATGGGTTGACCGTTCGAGCAGACGCGAGTGGATATAAAAAATATCCCCGGGATAGGCCTCCCGGCCGGGCGGCCGCCGCAGCAGCAGCGACAGTTCCCGGTAGGCAACGGCATGCTGGGTCAGGTCGTCGTAGACGACCAGAACGTCACGGCCTCGATCCATGAAATATTCACCAATGGCGGTTGCCGCATAGGGTGCGATATAACGCACTCCCGGCGGCTGCTCCCCGGCGGCGACGACAATGACGGTATGCTCCATGGCGCCTTTTTTGCGCAGGTCATTGGTCAGCGTCGCCGTGGCCGAGCTGCGCCGGCCGATGGAGCAGTACACACAGACGACATCCTTGCCCTTCTGGTTGACAATGGTATCAAGGGCGATGGCCGTCTTTCCGGTCTGGCGATCGCCGAGAATGAGTTCCCGCTGGCCGCGACCGACGGGAATCAGGGCGTCAATGACCTTGATGCCGGTTTCGAGCGGCACGGTGACCGGCGCCCGATCCATGATGGCCGGGGCGTCCCGCTCAACCTGATAACGATCTGATGCCCGCGGACTGTTTTTTCCATCCAGGGGCTGGCCGAGGACATTTATCACCCGGCCGAGCAGTTCTTCACCCACGGGAATGTCTATGACCCGGCCGGTTCGCCTCACCCGGGAGCCGGCACCGATGTTGTCACCGTCACCAAGCATGACGACACCGATCCCGTCCGGATCGAGATTGAAGGCCAGACCGTAAACATTATCGGGGAAGTGAAGCAGTTCCTCCGACTGGACCCGGCTCAATCCACCGACGGTGGCCACCCCGCCGGCTATGGCCAGAACACGGCCGACCTCATGCACTTCGAGGCGCGGTGTATAGGCCTTGGTCGCCTTGTGCAGCGAGGAAAAGATATGTTCGACGACCGTCGAGAGATCCACCGTTGTTCCGGCATCTTTCGTTTCTCTCTTCCCGTCGTTCATATATCACCGAAACCCGCCTGCCGTTATTTTTTCGGCCCTGTCATCGTCCTCGGCGGGCTGCCGCCCCGCCATGATACGAGCTGTTTCTTTCCTCAAGCCGGCGATATATTCCTCCAGGTTCCAGGCCACGACATCATTGCCGCTGTCCAGTTTCACCCCGGCCAACAGCTTTGCGTCGCGCGCATAGAGGACCGCGACCCTGCTGCCGAACACCTCGTGCAAGGCCCGCGTCAGTCGCTCCCTTGCGGCACTATTCAGCGCGAAGACAGCGGTTATGGTCACCGACGGATCTTCTTTTGCCAGGGAATGCCGAAGCCGCTGCACCTTGTTTTTATCAAGATTTACCAGCCTGCTGATGAAGACCTCGATCATCCGCTCCTGCAGATCCTGCCCGGCAAGATCCTGCAGGGCACGGCTTGCCGTCAAAAGAACCTGTTCCGCCGTGCGGCGGGCCAGCTCGTCGATAAAGGCCTGCTGCTGTTTCGCCAGATCGCCTTGCCAGCGCTCTGCCATTTCGGCCAAGTGACCGTCCATCTCCTGGCGCTTCTGCTGCCGCTCACTTTCCGCCTGCTTTTTGGCCTCGTCCAGGACCAGTTCCTTTTGTTGCCGCAGCCGTGCCGATTCTTCTTCAAACTGCCTCTTGTTCTCCTCCGCTTCCCGCCTGGCAGATTCGGCATCCTCGATACGCCTGGCAATCTTCTGTTCCCGTTTCTCCATCGCCTTGATGATCGGGCCGTAGAGGAAGTGCCTCAGCAGAAAGACCAGGAGAAGAAAATTACCTGTCTGGGCAATCGTCGTGAACCAGTCCACGGGCATGATCAGCCACCGGCCTGTTGAAGAAAATACTCCCAGAAAGGGTTGGCAAACAGCAGAATCATCGACACGACAAAGCAGTAAATGCCTGTCGATTCAATCATCGCCAGGCTGACAAAGAGCGTCCGGGTGATGGTGTTTGCTTCATCGGGCTGCTGTGCCAGTGCGGCAAGGGCGCTGGCCACGGCCCGGCCTTCGCCGAGTGCCGGGGCGATGGAACCGATGGCCATGGTGATACCGGAGATGGCAATCGATACCATGCCGATCAGGGTCAGGTTATCCATAGTGTTCTTGCTCCATATCGTTATGTTCATCCGGGGACTGTTTCTCTTTCAATGACCGTGCCGAGGAAGCGATGTAGACAATGGCCAGGACCGCAAAGATGTAGGCCTGAATGAGACCGGTCAGAAGGCCGAAAACCTGCATGATTATGGGGAAGAGAAGCGGTACGATAGAAACCAGAATGGCGACGATCATATGGCCGCTCATGACATTGCCGAAAAGCCGCACCGCCAGGGCAACGGTGCGGGAAAATTCACCGATGACATTGAACGGCAGCATAAACAGTGACGGCTGCAGGTAATGTCGCAGATAACCGGCCAGCCCCTGATGCATGACACCATACAGAGGTACGGCAATAAAGACGCAGGCGGCCAGGCCCGCGGTGGTGGAAAGGGACCCGGTCGGCGGCAGGTAGCCGGGGACGATGGTCAGGATATTGGCAGAGGCGATAAAAAGAAAAAGGGTGCCGATAAATTCCAGGTACTGGTCCGGTTCCTGCTGACTGATCTGACGAATCTGCTGACGCATGCCGTCGACAAGCACTTCGAGCAGGTTCTGCCAGCGGGACAAGTCTTCCGTGGTCGACAAGCGCCTGGTGATGAGCCACGAGCCGAGGCTCAAGACGAGCACGACAGCCCAGGTAAAGACAATGGTGGCATTGATTGTGACGCCTCCCCATTGCAGATAAACGACCTTGTCCGGACTGATAGGCATAGGCCCTCGAAATTTTATGAAATCTTCGCCTCAGCGAAGACGAGATGTGCCAGGTGAAACGCCGAATCGCCGGCATGCCAGAATCCGGGACAGATAAAATCCCGCCAAAACCGGCACAAGTCTTTCCCCGCGAGAGTCCATAAGCAGAGAAAAGAGTGCCACACACGCAGCAAGTCGCAGCAGCATACTTGACAAAACGAGGCGTGTCGGCCGGCTGCTGCCGGCAACTTTTTTGACCGTCAACCACAAACCAAGGTAGTTGCTGCCGCCGGTCAGCAGGCCGCCGATAAAAACCGCTGCCTGCGTTACCATGGTATCTTCCATCCCGATCTCCCTGTTGGCGCCGTTACTCTTTTCCACTGCCGGATCATGTTGCGACCGCCCCGGTTACAACGGTTTGTGCTGTTTTGTTTTCCGGCGGTCTTCTTTAGTGTTATTTCCATCCTTTGCATGGAGGGCTTCACGCTCTCTGACCATCCAGAACCAGGCATTGACACAGCCGAGGCACAGGCCTACCACGAGAAAGGTCAGGGTCCAGGAAACCTGTCCCTGCTGCCAGCGCTTATCAAGCCAGATACCGAAGGCAATGCCAAGCAGTGTCGGGATGGCAATCGACCAGCCGATCAAACCGAACATACCCAGACCGAACCAGACCGATTCCTTGCCGTCTTGCAGCATGGCCAATTTTCGCTTTTCTCTCTTTCTGACCTCTTTCTTGAATGTTTCGAGATCCTGCTGCGCCTGCGGCATGGCTGGCCTGCTGTTCCGCCGATCAGCCATGGCTGTTTTCTTCCAACTGGATAAATTGCCGGACGAAGCCGACCTCCAGCCGGGCCATGGTCGCCCGGTGTTTTTTCTGCTGTTCGTCAAGCTTCTTAAAATGCTGTTCCACCGTCAGGCGCAAATCCCCCAAGGATGCGCCCCTGATGCCGTTACGTACCGAAACCAGCACCTGTTCCGCACATTTGACCAGGATCCCTTCATCCACGGCGAGAAATTCTTCCCGGCCGCCGGCACCGACGAACTGGAGGATTCCCGGCACCAGCGCGGCGACGAAATCAATATGCCGCGGCAGCAGGCAAAAAGAACCGTTTTCCGCCTCGGCTATGATTTTCTCCACCGGCTCGTCAACCAGTATTTCCGCCGGCAGCAGCACCTTCAACCGCATGCATCGACTCCTTTTCGGGCGGCATCTCGGCTGTTTTTTCTGTTCACCTCAGCCACCGTGCCGATCATATACAGTTCGCGTTCCGAGCACTCGGCGAACTCATCGTGGAGAATGCGCTCACAGCCATCCAGGGCATCTTCCAGAGAGACACTGCGGCCTTCCAGACCGGTAAACTGCTGCGTGGTGAAAAACGGCTGGGTCAGAAACCGTTCCAGGCGCCTGGCCCGGTTCACCACCTGCCGATCCTCCTGCGACAGTTCTTCCATGCCCAGCATGGCGATAATGTCTTTCAACTCTTCATAGCCGGCCAGTGTTTTTCTGATCTCCCGGGCCAGATCGTAGTGGTGCTGCCCGACAAATTCGGCCATGAGCATTTTCGAACCGGACTGCAGCGGATCAATGGCCGGATACAACCCTTCACCGGCTCGTTTTCTCGATAAAACTATCGAGGCGGACAAATGCGAAAAGATATGCACCGCCGAGGGGTCGGTGAAATCGTCCGCCGGGACATAGACCGCCTGCAGCGAAGTGATCGAACCCCTGGCGCTGTTACTGATACGCTCCTCCAGCTCGGCAAGCTCGGTGGCCATGGTCGGCTGATATCCCACCCGGGAAGGCAACCGGCCCAACAGTCCGGAAACCTCCGAGCCGGCCTGGATGAAACGAAAAATATTGTCGATCAGCAACAGCACGTCCTTGCCGACGGTATCGCGAAAATATTCAGCTATGGTCAGGGCCGCATGGCCGACGCGGAACCGGGCGCCCGGCGGTTCGTTCATCTGGCCGAAGACCATGACCGTTTTGTTGTCTCCCCCGGCATCGTGAATTTCCCGGTACAGTTCTTCCGCCTCCCGGCAACGTTCGCCTATGCCGCAGAAAAGGCTCACCCCTTCATGGAGACTGGCCGTGTTGTTGATCACCTCGGTGATCAGTACCGTTTTACCGACACCGGCGCCGCCAAAAAGACCGGCCTTGCCGCCCCTCTCCAGCGGCGCGAGAACGTCGATCGCCTTGATGCCGGTAAGAAACAGTCCCGACTGGGCAGTGCGGCGGTCCAGGGGCAAGGGGTGGCGCAACAGCGGCCGCTGTTCCACGAATTCGAGCGGACCTTTTCTATCCAGAGGATGGCCAAACACATCGATCATCCGGCCGACAAGCTTTTCGCCGACGGGGATCTGCAGCGGATGGCCGGTATCCGTCACCGCCATGCCCCGGGCCAGCCCCCTGGCCGGGGTCAGCGCAACGGCCCTGACATCCTGTCGGCTCAGGTGGGCCATCACCTCCATAATGCATATCCGCCTGTCTGGCAGATCGACCTGCAGCTCCGCCTGCAGCGGCGGCAGTTCCTCGGCAAAAAAAACATCGACAACACTGCCTCTGACTCGGACGATACATCCCTGATGGCTGTTTTCCATGAAAAAGACGTTGCAAATTACAGACCAGCAACAGCGTCTGGTCCGGTGGCTGGCCGCACCAACGGTTACGGAGAATCAAAGGAGCGGCAAAGGAGGCGCCTATGGTGGCAAGCTGTCCTGAGAGACAGGATTTGTCCATTCAGACAGGAGAACGGTTGCCTGCCGATTATTTGCTGGAAAGGTGATATTTCTTCAGCAGATCGTACAGCCTTGAGCGGGACAGCCCGGAGATTGCGCAGCATTTCTGGATATTTCCCTCGGTCAGGGTGAGCAGCCGGTGCAGATATTTTTCCTCCTGATCTGCGATCGCCCGGTCTCGTGCCTCTTTCAGCATCGGCAGGTCCTCGAGTTTCCATTGCGCCGGGTCATCCCGGTCATGCCGCGACCCGGCTGTCGCCATTTCCATTTCTTTTATTTTGTTTTTGGTAATCTCGATTCTAATGCCTAAAGGCAGATGCTTCGAGTAGAGAATGGCACTGTCCCCAGCATTGGCTATCGAACATTCGATTGCCTGAAATAACTCACGAACGTTTCCCGGCCAGGAGTATTGGGTGAGAAACATGACATAGTCGGGGGAGAGCTTTTTCTTTTTTAACAGAGTGCGCTTGCAGTACTCATCCCGATAATAATAGACGAGTTCGGTGATATCCGCGGTCCGCAGGCGCAGAGGGGGCAGCTCAAGATGAAAGGTCTTCAGGCGAAAGAGCAGGTCCTGGCGAAAGGTGCCCTGCTCAACCATGGCGTACAGATCTTTATTGGTTGCCGCGATAAGCCGGAAATCGCTGTTTGTTTCGATGGTGCCGCCGACGGGAAGATACTTTCGTTCCTGGATGACGCGCAGGAATTTTTTCTGTATCTCAGGCGGCATCTCGGCAACCTCATCGAGAAAGAGCGTGCCACCGTCGGACTGCTTGATAATACCCGGCTGGGCTTTATCTGCTCCCGTGAAAGAGCCTCTGACATGGCCGAAGAGGATACTTTCCACCAGGGTCGACGGCAGTGCGGCACAATCGACAATGGTCAGATTTTTCGAGGCCCGAGCGCTCAGGTTGTGAATAATGGTGGCAAAAAGTTCCTTGCCGGTGCCTGTTTCTCCGCTGATGAGGACGTTTGCATCGGTCTGGGCAATCTTTGCCGCAAAATTGATGCATTTCTGGGTCAGCCTGCTCCGGCCGATTATGCCGTGGTGTTTTACCTGAACCCCGATGTCGTTTGACAGCAGCCGCGCTGTATCCTGTTTACCGTGCCGATAGCGCAGTGCACGCCGGAGGAGGTGCGGCAGGGATTTTTCCGGTTCGATGTCGATGACATAATCCCAGGCACCGCTTTTCAAGGCGATTTCCGCCTGCTCCGAATCGCCCCGGGTGGACAAGATGACAATCTCCGGCGAGTCGCTCTCACACTGGAAATCCTGCAGGGCATAGCAGGCGTCACCGTCCGGCAGGGAGTCGCGCATCAGGATGACCTGGAAACACTCTCTTTGATTTTTTTGCAGACCTTCCCTGAGGCTGGCAGCGTAGCTCAGGCGAACCTCGCCTTTGTCCGTGCATTTCAGCAGTATATCGAATACGTTACGGTCATTGTCAATTATCAGGACAGTGGCATCAACATCCGGCATAGGTACCCTTCCATACAGCATCGCCTGCCCCCGGTAAAAAGGAAGCAAGCCGGTATAACATTCTCGTGCCGTTGACGAATCAAAAGGTATCGCTCCATGCAGTAAACACTAAATAAAGGAATAATTCACTAAATTTGCTATGCACTCCCGTCTACCCAGCGCATTGATGCATCACATTTTCAGCGCCGAACCGTCAGGGTCATAATAACATCGCCATTTTATTAGAAAATGGCATATCCGGCCTCGGCTGCCACTGGGTATGTTTTTTGCAAGTCAGATTGAAAAAGTTTCGCCGGTACGGCACTGGTCAATTCGATGCAAGGAAAGAAAGATGAACAAAAATCTGCTGCTCTTAGTTGAGGACAATCCGCTTGATGTGGCACTTATAAAAGAGTATCTCGCCGCCAGACCTCCCTTTTTGTACGACTTGATGGAGGCAGATTCCCTGCGGGCGGCGCTGTCTCTCCTCGCTCACCATGACTTTGACGTTGTCCTGCTGGATCTTGACCTGCCGGATTCCTCGGGGCTGGATACCGCCCGCCGCGTCATCACGGAATATGCAGAGACGGCGATTCTCGTTCTTGCCGATGGGGAAAATGATGCCATAGCCCAGCAGGCGGTCCGCTATGGCGCCGAGGATTATCTGGAGAAAAATCTTCTTTCGTCCGCCTTGCTCTGCAAATCGATACATTATGCGATTGGCCGCAAGAGAGTGCTCCAGGAAAAGTACGATATTCTCAGCGACCTCGTCCTCGCCCTGGAGAAAATAGACCATCTGGAAAGCCTCCTGCCCATTTGCCTTGGCTGTAAAAAAATCCTCCATCAGGACCACCACTGGATGACCCTGGAAGAATATGTCCATCAGGCCGCCGGCAGAAAGGTGATCAGGCCCCTATGCCCTGACTGCCGCGAGGATATCGACAATAATTAACCATCCTTGCTGTTATGCCCCGTCCGCCCCGGTGCGGCACACCTCTTTTCCTGGCTATCCGTAAAAATGGTTCCAAATGTTTTGCAAATCAATTAAATAAATTGAAGTGCTACGCGACCCATGCCCTTCATATCACGCAGATCGATGCCGTTTTACGTCTGCCCGAGGTCGAAAAGACAGGTGGAATACGTATTGCCCAAGGAATTCCCGGCATGACGGAATCGACGAAAAAAGCACCAGCGGGTGCAGACGCCGTTACCTCACAACAACTCCAGCGCCTTCTTTTCCACAGCGAAAAACTCGCCGCGGTCGGCCGGGTCTCGGCGGCCATCGTCCAGCAGTTTAACGATCCGCTGCAGGCAATAACCAATGTGCTGGGCGGCATTCATCGCCGCGGTTTTATCGATCCGGAAGACATGGCGCTGGTGGATCTCGCCTATCGGGAGACCATCAAACTCAACAAAATGGTCAGGGAGCTGCGGGAATTTTACCAGCCGATTCGCGGCAAAACAGACCTGTTCGATGTGCGGCTGGAGCTTGAAAAGATCATTGCCGGATACAGGCCGCGGCTCGCCGGCAAAGGAATTGTCATTGCCAGTGAATTTGCTGAAGATGTGCCGATGATTCATGCGGCGGCAGAGCAGCTCAGGACCGTGTTTCAAAGCCTGCTCGATAATGGTATCGAGGCCTGCGGCCACGGGGGCACCATTCGGTTGGCAACCTCCTTTGACCAGGATAGGGTCGTTGTACAGATAACAGATAACGGCCGCGGCATCGACCCTTCCGTTATCTCACAACTCTTTGATCCATGTAACACGAGAGACCCGAAAAAATGGACAGGCTGCCTGGGACTTGCCAAAAGTTATGCGATCATAACCATGCATGGCGGCTCCATCGAGACAGCCGTCGACCGCGAAAAAGGTTCGGTCTTTAAAATCACCCTGCCCATTTGTAACAGTGACAACACCGGTATCACGGAAAATTCTGCTCCCGAAAAAAGGGCCTGATGCAAAAAAACAAGAAAATACTCCTGGTTGACGATGAAGAGGTCATAAGGCTGTCGTTCAAGCGAGAGCTGCAGGAATATTACGACGTCACCCTGGCTTCCAGCTATCAGGAAGCACTTGCCTTTCTGTCGCACAAACAATTTGATCTTCTCATAACCGATCTTGTCATGCCCGGCTTGAACGGCCTGGAACTGCTGAAAAACGTCAAGACGCACAGCCCGGAGATGTATGTCATTATCATTACCGCCTATGGCGAAATAGGCGCCGTCATCGAGGCTCTGCGGGCGGGGGCAGATGATTTTTTACTAAAACCCTGCGATATTGAAGAGCTGTTACTGCGTATCGACAAAACGTTTGAGCGGCAGGATTTATTCAAGAAAATCAAGATCTGTGATAAAATTTTCCGGGCGACCGAGGATCTCATCGCCCTGGTCGATGAAAACGGCACCTATCTGGCGGCGAACCGTGCCTATCTCGACGCCTACGACAAAAGCACCGCGGAGCTGCTCGGCTGCTCCATGGCCGATGTTGTCGGCCGTGAACTGTTCGAGGCAAAAATCAGCCCATGGCTCGGCCGCTGTTTTTCCCGGACCGCCGTGCAGCACCTGGATCTCTTCAAACTGGCCGGCCGCGGCGTTCGCAGCATGGTGGTCTCCTACTATCCGGTGATCAAAGACGATGCAGCGGCCGTGACATCGGCGGCAATAGTCATGAAAGATGTCACGAATATCCTCCACGACAACATCGACCTGCAGCAGAGTGAGGAACGACTGCGAATGGTGCACTCGCTGTCCGCCAATGGTTTTATGGACTGTGATCTCACCAGCGGGAATATTTTTTATTGCGACAACTGGAACAAACTCCTTGGCTATGCCCCGGGCGCCTTGCAGGAAATGGGCAAAAGCCCTCTGGAGCTCCTCCATCCGGACGACAAAATCTCCGTGTTGAACGCCATCCAGGACTGTGTCGACGGCCTGAAGGATGACTATGACCATGAGTGGCGTCTGCAAAAAGCCGACGGCAGCTGGATGTGGTTTCACTCCCGAGGCATGGTGGTGGAGCGGGATGGCAACGGTGTCCCGCTGCGCTTGATCGGCCTTTTCAGCGACATCGCCGGCCCCAAGGCGCTGCAGCAGAATTTTATTCGTGATAAAAAACTGCTGGAGCAAAATGTTGCCAAAAAAACCGCAGAACTGGCCAGACACAACGAAGAGCTGACGGAAGCCAACGCCGCATTGACCGTCCTGCTGAAAAAACGGCAGCAGGACAAAGGGGAGGTAGAACAGCGACTCAGTGAAAATGTGCTCAATCTCATAGAGCCCCTGGTCAAAAGACTGCACCGGACCGCACTCACCGGTGATCAGGCGCAGATCCTTGCGGAAATCGAAGATAACCTGCGCGACATCACGTCTTCTTTTGTGACAAAACTTACCAGTCAGTATGCCGGTCTGACGCCGATGGAGATACAGGTGGCCACCCATGTCAAGCAGGGAAAGCCGACAAAAGAAATAGCCGACATCCTCTGCCTCGCCCCGGATACGATCAATGTCCACCGCAAAAAGATCCGCAAAAAACTCGGTCTCAGAAACAAATCCGTCAACCTGCAGACATTTCTCAGCGCCATGGCGGAGGAGTGACCCCCCCTGCACACTAGGTATTTCTCGTAACCATTATGCACCCAAACATATGACCTTTGCAAACAGCATCAAGTCTGCGATGATAGTACCAGGCACAAAGGAGTTGGTCATAATCGTCCACCGGCCCGGGAGCCAGGCAGTGCCTGTAGTCTCCCGGTAACAACTACGGAGATGACTTGCGTGCAGATATACAGAGAAAAAACAAACCCGGCCTCTGCACCATCACTGGATGCTGGTTTGGCCAGGCAGCAGTTTGATCTCCTGGCCCTGATTAATAATTTCTGCAGCTGGTACAAACAGGTCCTGACCGAAAGAAACCTGCGACTGAGAATGAAAATCAGCGGGGCAATACCACGATATTTCTTCGGCAATCCCCTGCTCACCAGGCACCTCATTTTTGCGACGGCGAGAAACAGCCTCCTCTACCTAGGCGCCGGCGGGGTCTTTCTGGAAATAGAACCGGAGCAGCTCGCCGGTCGCCGCTACGCAATTCACTTCAACATAATTTCTCCCGGCAAAGGCATGCCGCCGGCCAAAGAAAAAGATCTTTTCCAGCCGCCGCCTGGACAGGCAGGGCAAACAACCCGGGATGGTTTTTCGTCGCGTTCGGCCAATCTCTATTATGCCGGGGTGATTGCCACCATTCTCGGCGGCGCTATCCGTGTGGAAAACAGCTTCGGCTCTGGTACACGGTACCAGATTAAGGTCCGCCTCTTAAGCAGTCCGGTTTGATCCTGCCTATCATCCCGAGATATTCCGGCGAGAAAACAAAGATGCCGGTCACCCCTGCTCAGGGATTGTCTATCCGTGATTCGATTGTCGTAATCTGTTCTACTTTAACTCTTATATCAAGCACTTAGAGCACTTCTTTTTAATTGCTTTTTTGCGTTCAGGTCATTTTGTACCGCTCCTGTACCGCCCTAAAATATTTCATGCCCTGAAAATAATTATCCAGGCTGGTTCCCAGAATCACCCTTGCATAATTCCGTTTCCGGAAACGTTTCCCCGCTGGACATAAAAAAAGATTTTTGCTAAAGCGTCTGCAACTTTTCCTTTTTCCGGTTGTCGGGATTCTATTACCACCGGAGGCGAGCCACCTTTCATCTGTGTTGCTTCTTTCCGCAATTTAGCCTGCGCCTCTAAAATCCCGCGTTGGCGTTCGACCAATGGAACCCGGTCAATAGCCTGAAGATTTCGTCGTCCGAGCTGATTCTTGATGATCCACAGAACAGCTTCGTCACGATTTGAGATGTCCGCCTGCTCTGTCCGGTACTCGATGCCGTGCTTGGTGCTTTTCGGTGCGTAACCGTGGACACAAGCCTGGCTACCAGATTTGGCTACCAGCCGCCTATGCCCTCCAACCTGGCCGCGCCCATGTAAAATATCATCGCCGGTGCCGACCTTGCCTGTACTGAAAATGGATTATTATCCCTTCTAATGGATAGCCCATCAAGAAATACCTACCTGAACAACTAAATAATCGCCTGTATCGTCGTAAATGTCGATTCCTGACAATGGCCGCTTACTGATTGTAGATGTGCATGTGCCGTCCTGTGTTATGCTGCCTGATTGGCGCATGACAGCGTTTTCACAGGTAATGCTTGCCAGAGCCCGGGCCATGCAAGGAAGCTCTTAGAATGGCTTATTCTGACGTTCTGAGCGTGTAATTAATAATGGTATCAGTGATTGGATATTCTGTTGCGGGAATGCCGGTTTAAACGGAGATTCTGAGCGCCTTAAATATGCTCGGCTCCGTTGCTGGTCGATCTTGGGTTTTCCATAAATTTACGGTAAAGGGTCGGGTCTTGCCGTTGTAGGGGTTGCTGCCCTCAGATTTGAGGGCAGCTCCAGCCGCCTTATTGTTCTGTGTGGCAATCTTCCGAGCCTTATGTTTGTCCCGAGTGGCCACTTGTGGCCCATCGGGGATTTCGTTCCCTTCGTCCGGTGGGGTCACTTGTGACCCCACCGGAGGAGAGCCACCTTTTATCTGTGTTGCAACCTGCCGAGCCTTAGCCTGTGCCTCCAAAATCCCGCGTTGACGCTCGACCAAAGGTGGTTGGTCCAGGGCAAGGAATCACTAATGATAATTTTATGAATACGAGCAATTTCGAATATATGGTGTTATTCACCGGAAAGGGGAAAACTACAGGCTACCACGAAAAAAGGCTCTCAACGCCCATTCTCCGCGCTTCTAGCTGAGCATGACCTTTGCCATGATCTGACGAAAGGAAAAGAATGGCTCCATCATCCCGGCGGTGCTCGCACCATTTAGACATCGATGTGTCGAGCTCTCCGCAATCAGTAAGCAAGTCTTCGATTTTCAGGCGATATGATTTTCCTCGGCATAGCTGCCGGGTTGGTCGCGGTCGGTCGTGTTGGTTCTGCTGTATAATTTCCATTGGATCTCTACCTTTTCGCTATTATCCTGATTTTGCTTTTTGTCGTTACGGACGCATCGACAATATCACTCTTGCTGTAAACCACTTCAAAAATGATCTGCCCGGTAAAATGCTCAATTTTGATTATTGCCAGGCGTTTGGCAATTTCCGAAAGTACCGCTTGTTGATCTGTGGAAAAATTCTTTATCAAGGTTCCGAGCTGATCGCGGTCAATCATCTGCGTCGAGTTTTATTTTTGCAATGAGATTCCGGCACTCGCACACTGCCTTTTTAACAAGCGTTATGTCGTGGCCAGTCAAGGAAGGATTGTTCCGTTTCATCTTCAAGGGCAAGGATTCGAGTAGCGGCACCATTTGAGCCGCCACTTGCTGAAGTGCATCGGTAAGCAATTCGATTGGAGCGACAAGTTTATCCTCGATTTCGTTTTCTCGTTTCAACTTCAGGTATCTTTCTTTGTCGAGCAACACTGAATAATCTTCAATCTCGTTTCGTGCCAACAGCCACTTGAAAACGGCTACGGAATCATACTTCGACGGAAAACCTTTGCCGCCCGTTTCTATCACGGGGCATCCATCGCGCCGCCATGTGTCTAATGTGCTTTTGGCTACTCCAAAAATATCTGCTGTCTCTGATCGATTGGCTATCATTTTTTTTTAAAGTAGTAGTTTTTGAATTACATTTTTGTAATTAGAGATATATCGAGCTGCCGAAATACCCTCATTCGGAAACGCCCGTAAGGACCCAAATGTTTTAACAATATCAATCACATAACCTAATTCAATAAAAAAACCTGCAAGCAAACACTTTCGCGCCGCCTGCAGGTTTGAGGTCCCACACTATATGGGGTGGATCTCCTCACAGTGCACAGCCTGCCGCCAAGTCGAGAAGCGATAAGCCCATGAGGTTCTGTGAGGGTGGAGCAATACCCCTGCCTTACCCGACATTTGCACACAGGGGTGATACTTCATCGACCAAGGCCTGATAGGTTAACGCCTTGATCGCTTGCAATGCCATGGATCTTTGTAAGCTTCTCCTGCAGTGCTTCAATCTGTTTGTCCAGTGCTGCTAATTCCTTCAGCCGTTCCGCCCTGGTTGGTCCGCACTCCTTCGCCCAGTCGGTCCAGCTCATGATAGTTTCGCGGACTCCTGCCTTGATACTGTCCTTCATACAGAACAATATCCCCGCATGGTCAAGCTTGGTAGCATCGAACGTGGTGAGCGGATTAAATCGCTCGTTTCCAATTGGCTGAAGAGGTTGGCTTATGGCAAGGTCCATCGTATGGCGCAAACGCCTGCTGAAGTCGGTTCCCAGGCCGCTGTCGATCGCTTCACAAACTGAATCGGCAAAGTCATGCTGAGGTAATGGCAAGGTCATCAAGTCACTGCGCCGGTCCAGCTTTTCGCTCAGGTCACGCTTGATTTTCTCCGCCTCGGTAGCAAAGATCCCTATGCTTTCCTTAAGTTTCTGCAGGCCTTTATCGAACAGCATTAGCGTCTCCCGGCAATCCTGATCCGGCCTTTTTCGTCTGCACGTTGGAATGCAAAAAAGTTATCGAATTCGAGATATTCCTCTTTTAATTTAGGCTCTCTTTCCCAGCGAAGTTTACAAGCGTCATAACATTTCTGATCGGTGTAATCTAAATTCTCTCTCTCTTTCATTTTTAAAGCCTCGTAAATTTGATTTGTGGTATCGCCTTCATGGTGAATACCCTGTTTTGTCCTGCTGATAAAATCATTAGACCACTTTTTTCCTGACAAGAGCAGGTAGGCTCCTGACATAAATTCAGTCACTAATACCCATAAACAGAGCGATATACTCCGCGCCAGGTAGCCGGAAGGCTCGCGCCGGTTCTCTTCGCCAACCATAGCGATTTTCTCAACTCCGATACCTCCGCCGGCAGCTCATCAAGATCTCTCAGCCTCGGCCATATGCGAGCCTCAAAACTGCGTATCTGATCGGCCAACAACTCACAGCGCCTGGTATGTCCAAGGTCAGGGTCGATGAAGGTCATTGCCTGCCTGATAAGACGGTCCCGTTCTTGCCGCGCCCAAAGTGTTCTGGCCTTGTACTTGCCAGAGGTCGATGTTAGCCCACAAGCCTTGTCGAGTGTGTCCTGTGCGCCGGTAAGATATTGACGGCATCCCTTAGAAAACCATTCCGCCGCCGCCCGGTCGCCGTGTTTGTTTATCGTCGCCAAAACCGAGAGTAAATGTTTGATTCTCTGCATGGTTACTGAAGGGTTCCGCCTGAACGTGCGATGTCTTCAGCATGCGCCGCCTCGTACTCTGCATCGGATATCATTTTTTCAAGATTCACCTCGGATCGCTCCAATACCTGAGTGGCTGTATAGACCGCAAGCACGGTAATAGTCTCTTCGTCGGTCCCTGGTAAACACGTTGCGCGTACCAATTGCAGGGCCAAATCAAGCAGGCTGTTGACAACAACGTCAGGTCGTGCCGTTTCCGCCGATTTGATAAAATCAGCACAGACAATCAAACTCTCAGAGATTTTCAATTTGCCGCTCATATTATATTTCCTCTGGTTCTGACGACATAATGTCATCGTTATTTTCGGGTAAAGTCGTTTCGGTCGGAATTGCGGCCTGATCTCGAGCGGCGATAGCGTCAATCAATATATCGAAGTCTGCCAGCATCTTTTGCCGTGAAACGTCATTTGGATAAAAAAGGTTTGTGGTCATAGATTCTCCATTGTGGGAAGCATATTTTCAACTCTCGACGGATCGCATGGTCGTCCGGTAAAGTTCGCAGGATGTGCCTGCCATTCACAGTGTTGTGGGGTGCATCCACTCTGACACCTGCCGCCGATTTTTCGGACCTGGAGCGCCCAACAAAGACGGCATGCATCAGGTACTGTCGGGTGGTCGTGTTTGAAAATTGGTGATTTCGGTTTTGTCATTTTTAGCCTCTCGTTTGTTTTTGACTGATTTTTTTCATTTTCTGTGCAGTCCTAGTTGTCCTACCCCTAAAGGGGGGTAGGACTAGGACTACCGACCTGCACCTTGGTACTAGGACCGCATTAGGACCGCATTAGGACTCTAGGACCGCATTACATAACCATTTGATATTACAATAACCTTCTTGTCCTCCATGGTCTTAGTAGCTGTGTAGAAAGGCGACTTGCTATACACCTTTTCCTCACCGCACATGTGCATCCAATGAGAGAGGCAAGTAGGACCGCTTTTTCTGTTCATTAAGTCCAATAATGAGAGCGCCATTCCCATTTTGGGAGACAGTGACGGATGCTTCTCGTGTGGTGTTTCGTCGTTCTCGGTCAAGACCAAAGATGTCATGGGGTCGAGTAAATCAATCTCGCCTTCGTGGTCCAGGTCGACTACCTGTGAATCAAATGTGATAGGAGAAAATTCCGGTGCATCTTTTTGTTTCGTGTTGGTCAGAACTATTTTTCCAAGCAAACGGCTTATCTGGATCTCACAATCAAGCGCTGCCTTGAGTGCATATGCTCCTCGCGCCCTGGTCTTGTCCCCATGGCCTGTATGGTGAACTATCATTTTCGTGACTCTGTTCCCCAGGCGCATGTCAAGCGCTCCAATGAACTTTGTCATATCGGCGGTGCTGCTCTCATCGCCTGGTCCAAAATTTCGATTCAAAGTGTCAACGATTACCAGCCGGACCTCTCCGTATTTCATGGATATAGCGTTGACAGCCTCTTCAACTTCTCCTGCGCTGTTATCGTCCAGAAATTGCGCCGCCATGGTCGAAACGAATACCGGGTGGTCTGTCAGGTCGATGCCGTGATATTTTGACCATGCTGCTATCCTGCGACCATATCCGGCCAAACCTTCGCCTATGATGATTACAACAGGACCTTGCCTGACTTTCCTGCCGTGGTAATCAATTCCGGTGGCGATGCACAGCCCCATGTCCAGCGCCACAAAACTTTTCATTGTGCCGCTATCGCCAAACATCAAAGAGAAAGCGCAATACTCCATGACACCTTCGATTTGCCATTCTATCTGAGTGTTACACTGTAACGAAGCAGCAGGAACAAATTGAAACTTGTTAACCTTCGCCGCCGGTGGTGCCGGGCTCAGATCTTCAGCGCTGTAATGGGTAGGGCTCTTGCTGCCGATAGCATCACCTGTGCCGGATATCGCCCGCCCCAGGCAGATTTGCCCATAAGTGGTGTCACCGCGCATACTGTCCCATTTGTCGCGGTGTAGCCTCGAAGATCGGAAAATTCTATCCATCTGCTTGCTATCCTTGCCGGTCCAGAAAGCGAGCATAAACAACATCGCCATGTCCGCCTCAGACTGTGACGGATATTTCTCTGACCACTGGCCAGTAAACAGGTCGGTGAATTTCTCGCCTTGCTTGCTGGCGCCTATCCGGTCACACAGTGTTTTGTCTTCAGCGGTCATTACTGAGCGGTCACAGGTTGCTGCCGGTTGCGCATCGGTCTGTTTGTTTTTCGGTGCATATTCAGTGTACAGCCGCCGGTGTTGCTCGGAACAATCCTCCAGGGTGTTCAGGCCTTCATCGTACAGATTGCCTGTGACTGTGAAGAATCGCCCGCTGGAATAGATTTCTACCTGTCCATTGTTCACGCCAATGTGCTGGAGGTCGGACCTACACAGGATATGAAAGCCGGTCCCGCTGGGGGAGACTTCCGTATATGATCCAAAGTAGTTTATCTCATCTTCCGCCCATGGTTCGACCGTCCCTGTTGCAGGATCGCGGACATTATCAAGGTCAACACCGACGATGCCGGTTCCATCGAACACAAACCCCACCCCTGTGTATGAGCCGCCATTAACAGCCGCCAGGGCCTCACCGAGCGTTGTCCAATCTGTCGGGTTCGTGCTACTTGCAAGCCCCCCTGTTCGTGGGTTGAAGGGTACTTTTCGCGGTTTTTTGGTCGGGTCTTCATTTGGGATAAGCTTCCAGACAAGCCAATTGCTTTTGCCGCGGAGTTCATCCGGAACATTGGCATACTGGTCACAGGTGGTCATCTCATCGCTGAAGCTGCTGTCCAGAAAATCAAGATTACCAACTGAGGAATATATTGCTGTATAGGGTGCGGTCATCGTCTACCCCCGCGCCGTAAAAAAACTTGCTGTTTGCGGATTGGGGGCTTATTATACAAACGTCGATTGCTTTTGTTTTTGCCCTGCGCCGGGTGTGTCACCACCTGGCCAGGGTTTCTTTTTGCCGTCATTTCGCGCCCTCCTTCAACAATTTTAGCAGGTCGCGCCGTTTCTGTTCCGCAGGTCGATCGCTCAAAAGAATTGCAAGGCTACCCGGCATCGATGTCATTAATTGAGCGAGTAACCCGAATTGATTGGTCAGGCAAAGGCTGTTGATTGCGCTGATTTTTTGTTCTTGGGTCATCGGCTACGCCTCCAGCCGTTCGACAAGCCAATCACACAGGCTATCGACTGGATAACATTTTTGCCGACCAATTTTGAAAGCGCCTTTAGGGCCAGTGCCCATTGAATCGTGGTTCGCAAGATAGCCCGACGAATATACGCCGCCGGTGAATCTCTTTACTTCCGACCGGGCAATAAACCTTGTGGGGTAATTTGCTGCTGATTCCTGAATGACTTTTGCTGCAGATTGTCTAAGAGATGATTCCATAAAGTGCCTCTTTAAATCCATGCCCGCCGGTTATCGGCTTGCTATGTGAGACACTTTACGGCCTTGTGAAATATGCTGCAATTACAGCATATTATATACTTCCGACTTATATTATTCAGTTCGGAATTATATTATATAATTCCATCTTTTTTGAGTTCTTTTAAATGACCGATAACGGTTTTTTGATCCAAATTCACCCCCGCCTGGATTATTATCTGTTTCAAAGCAAAGCCGCTTATCGAAAAAGATTCCTCTCCAACGGTAATTGGTTTTATTCCATCAGTCCAATAGGCACCCATTGATTTATAGGCATCAAAAACATCTTGCCGTGTCGTTTCTTTTTGACGAGCCTTGCCTCCCTGTACACCTCGTCGTTGCTTTTTTTTCGCTGTAATGGGTTTCATTAATACCGCTGCAGGTGCTGCAATGCTAATCAGTCTGATTGTTGCCAAGTCTAATTTAAGAAGGGTCTCGAGTGTGATTTCTTCAGGTCTGACGACATTGTAAAATGTCCATAATGCGTACAGGTGAAATTGTAACCCGGTGAGATTGTCGAACGGTGGAACATAGTTGTCTGAAAGAATTTCGTCGTATAATGCAATCAGTAGTTCGCCGTTAGATGTGAAAATTGGTTCTTGATGAACCGGCAAAATAGATTCTTCGTCGGGTTCTTCCTCCCGCAGAGAAGAACCATATTCTGTGGAATAGTGTTGCATGACAGATTCCAGAATATTTGCTTTTTGGTCAAAATAGAGATCTAGGTCAACAGGCTTAGATCCATCACACAAGTTTTGAAAATACTCTCGAACATTTTTCATATCTCACCCATAAAGATACCCTGAAAGAATCACCGGGCAGGCCGTCAGGGTTCACGGCTTTTCGGTAGCGAACCTATCCCGGTGAAAATATTTTTATCCTTGGCTTATTCTCATCGCCGCCTGTTTCAATGTCGATTCCGACAAGTGACTATACCGCTCTGTCAGTTTTAAATCAGAGTGTCCCATTAATTCTTTGAGGTGAAAAGGATTTATACCGTCCATCGCCAGCCAGCTTGCAAAGGTATGTCTCAGAGTGTGGAACATTACCCTTTGTCGCGGGTCCGTAACGCCTTCATTAAGTTTCAGCTCGTTTATCACATTGGTAAAACTATTCGATATCCTCATTATCTTTATACCGTCCCGCCCTGTGAATACGAGAGCCCCCCCCTGTGCGTTTTCCGGTCGTCTGTGGGCCAGCATATTCTTCACCTCTTTAGTGAGGTATACCGCCCTGTTTTTTCCGCTCTTTGTGTCCTTCAGCATCGCCACGCCCTGGAACAGATCAACATCGCCCCATTTCAGATTGAAAACCTCCCCTGCTCTTGCGCCTGTGTAGAGAGCAAATAGCGCGATATCGTGAACATTAGGTGTCCGATCTGACAATATTTTTAATATGTCCGCCGCCTCTTCCCTGGACAGGAAACGTGTTCGGCGATTATCAACCTTTGGGCGCTTTACTCCACCTGTTGCGCCTGCCGGGTTCTTCCCTTCAAAGAGATTGTTGTTTAATGCGTAGTTGAATAACTGCCGGACAACGGCAAGGCAGTATTGAACGGTTCGGGGTGCCCTTCCTGCCTTCAGCATGTTCTTTTTTATTCTCTCCAGGTGAATGGGCATTACTTCCCTGATTGGCCTGTCAGCGAGAACAGGGGCAATCCACAGGCGATGTAAATCCTCTTCCCGCCTGATACTCCTCTGATTTCTCCGGTTATGCTGCACATGTGGATAGTAATGATCTGTGAAGATCTCACCGTAAGTAATATTCCGGGCCTTCTCTTCCTGCTCGCGCTCAGTTGCTTCTATCTCTGCCTGTACCCGGATATCTCTTTTCTCTGCAAGGCTTCGCGGACCTTCACCCATGGTATGGTTTGCCCTCAGCTCGGCAAGTGCCGCTGCCGCTTTCGTTTCCGTCCATCCATTGCTCGACCATCCAAGCGCCTCGGATTTCTCTTTACCGTCAACCTTGTATCGAATGGTGAAATACCTGTCAAAATTAACGCCATGTTTCCGGGTAGGGTGCAAACGAAACCTTATGCCGGTTGTCTTGCATTTTGTCCATATCGCCATGGGTAGCCTCTTTTTTTTGTTTTAGAAATCAATTTGATAGATGCGACAAGCGGTACAAAAGCGGTACAAAGGTGGGGCAACCTTCAAAAAATCCGTTCAAATAGTCCGTGTGTAGCTAATCTTGAAATTCTGTACCGCTCCTGTACCGCTCCTGTACCGCTCTAATGGTGTTAAATCGAATTAAAGCAAATTACGATATATGAAGCATTATACACGATATGTATTTGTTTGTGCAATGAAAAACAGTGTTGAAGTGTGGCTAAGTGAAAGTGTGTGAAAGGCTATTTTTGGGATTGTCTATCCGTGCGTAATACAGTACTATAATTCAGGATACTTTATACGCTATTGTTTCCGACCCCGGCAGAAGGGCAACACGCTGCAACGCTTTTCAGTCCCTGGGAGATATTGGCAGACAAAAGGAAAGGATATGGCCGACGAAAAACAGTCCCCCGCTGCAGCGAAGGATCAGCAGCCATGCACCAGGCAGAACAAACCCTCGCCGATGGCCGGGGTGGTCGGCATTGGTTCTTCCGCCGGCGGGCTTGAGGCCTTGACACAGTTCTTTACCGCCATGCCCGAGGATTCAGGTCTGGCTTTCGTCCTGGTTTCCCATCTTGATCCAAAACACACCAGCATGCTGCCGGAGCTTATCCAGAACAAGACAAAGATGCCGGTCCACCAGATTACAGACAACATGCGTGTTGCCGCCAACCGGATTTACGTCATCCCGCCGGACAAGGAGCTGGCCATGTTACATGGCCGCCTGCAATTGCTCGACAGAAAACAGGCGGAGAGTCTGCACCGGCCAATTGATACCTTCTTTCGATCTCTTGCCGAGGATCAGGGCAATAAGGCAGTCGGCATCATTCTTTCCGGCACCGGCACCGACGGTACCCTGGGCATCAAGGCCATCAAGGCCTGTGCCGGATTGATAATCGTCCAGGACAAGGACTCGGCGAAATTTGACGGCATGCCGTCCAATGCCGCCGCCACCGGGCTGGCCGACCACATCCTCCCGCCGGAGAAGATGCCCGAGCAGCTGGTGCACTTTCTCCATCATTACGATAAAGTAGAAAAAGCGATGGAGCACATAGAAGAAGACAAAATAAACCACGCCCTGCAGAAAATCTTTGTCCTTATTCGTTCCGTGACCGGCCATGATTTTTCGCAGTACAAAAAAAACACCATCTCCCGGCGCATCGAGAGGCGCATGTACGTGCACCAGATCGACACCATTGATCAATATGTCGGGTATCTGCAGGAGTCTGAACGGGAAGTGGTCATTTTGTTCAAGGAACTGCTGATCGGTGTTACCAGTTTCTTCCGGGACGGCGAAACCTTTCGATTGCTGAAAGAAAAATACCTGCTCAATCTGCTGCAGCACAAACCGGACGGCTATGACTTTCGCATCTGGGTCCCGGGCTGCAGCAGCGGTGAGGAGGTCTATTCCCTGGCCATCATTGTCAAGGAATGCCTGGAAAATCTCGGCCGCAATATCAATGTCCAGCTCTTTGGCACCGATCTCGACGAAGAGGCCATACGTGTGGCACGGGCGGGTATCTACCCCGATTCCATCTCCATTGATGTCAGCCCGGAACGCCTTGAAAGGTTTTTTAACAAGGTGAACGGTCACTACCAGATCAAGAAAAATATCCGCGCCATGGCCGTCTTCGCCGAACAGAACGTCATCAAGGATCCGCCGTTCACCAAACTGGATATGTTGAGCTGCCGGAACCTGATGATTTACTTCGGGCCGGAACTCCAGGAAAAATTACTGCCGACCTTTCACTATAGTCTCAAGCAGGGCGGCATTCTCTTGCTCGGCACCTCGGAAAACATTGGCCGGGCGACCGATCAGTTCACCCTGCTCGATAAAAAATGGAAGATATTCGAGAGGCGCACCACCCACGACGGCAACACGGCATCGATCACATTACCAACACTCCAACCCGTCGACCGGGTGCAGATCGAAGACACGGCCATGACCGGCAGGACGTCCAGAGATGTCGCCACCATCCGATTGTTAAAAGCGATCCTTTCGCAAAGCGACCTGCCGGTTTGTGTGGTCGTCGACGACAAGGCGGATTTGATGTATGCCCATGGACGGACCGGCCGCTTCCTGGAACCGGCTGAAGGCGAGGCCAGCAGCAATATCTTGCAGATGGCGCGGCCGGGCCTGAGGGCCGGCCTGACCCACGCCATCCGCAAGATGTCCGCGGAACGGGCGGAAATTACCATCAAAAACCTCCGGGTGCAGAATAACGGCGATGCCCAGGACATCAGCCTGATCGTCAGACCGTTACCGGATATCCAAAGTGGTCACCGGGGTTTGATGCTGATCATCTTTGACGAAACGCCCCACGAAAAGGAAAAAAAGGTCGCCCCCAGGGCAAAAGGTTACATCAGGGAGAAGCATCAGGATGCGACAGTCCAGGATACCAAAAGGCTCGAGGATGAACTGCGTTATACCAGAGAAAATTTACAGACGACCATTGAGGAGCTGGAGACCTCCAACGAGGAATTAAAGTCGACCAATGAAGAACTGCAGTCGGCCAACGAGGAGCTGCAGAGCACCAATGAAGAGCTGGAGACATCCAAGGAGGAACTGCAGTCATTGAACGAGGAGGCGTCGACGGTCAACGCCGAACTGCAGGGCCGGATAGATGAACTTGTTTCGGCCAACGACGACATCAAGAACCTGCTCGACTCAACCGACGTAGCGACAATTTTTCTCGATATCAATCTGAACATCAGGCGATTCACCCCGCTGATTGCCAGTTTCTTTCATCTGACTCCCTCGGACATCGGCCGGTCCATCGAGCATTTTGCCACAACCCTGAAAGACGTGGACATAAAAAGCCACGCCACGCAGGTGCTGCGCAGTCTGGAGAAATACGAGTCACTGGTGGTCGATAACCGGGGGCAGCAGTATCGCATGCGGGTCAGACCTTTTCGAACCGTGGGCAATGTCATCGAAGGCGTCGTCGTCACCTTTGAAAACGTGACGGATTTCCAGAAAATGGTCGATGCCCTGGCCGAGAGTGAAGCCTCGTGGCAGGAGCTGGTCGAACACACGCCGGTGGGCATCTTTGTCCTCACCGAGGAGAACTTCAGCTATGTCAATCCAACCGGCTGCGAGATGCTTGGCGCCTCCTCCCCTCGGCAGCTTCTCGGCACATCCATTATTCACCGGGTGCCTGAAGAAACACGGGAGCGATGGCTTGAACAGCTGAAAAGCATGCAAAACGAACGGAAATTATTGCCGGCCAGCAAGGAAAAATATCTCCGTCTGGATGGCAGCACCATTCAGTGTGACGTTTCCGTCGCCCCGATTGTCTATAAGGGCAAGCAAGGCGCGGTCGTCTATGCCGGAGTTCATTCCAAGGAGGCGTCGTCTTGATCCATGGACGGCAGGCATATATGCATAAAAAGGCAGCCAATGAAAGATTTGCCGATTTACGCCGGCGGGCCCTCGACCTGCTTGACCATTACGAGCAGACGGATCCGGAGATCTTTAACGGCAATATCAAAAAATTAATCGTCGAACTCGACACCAACAGAATCGAACTCGAGCTGCAGAACGAGGATCTGCGCATTGCCCAGACGGAAATCGAAATCTCCCGGCTGAACTACAATGAGCTCTATGAATTTGCCCCGGTGGGCTATCTGACGCTTGACGGCGATTGCCGCATCGTCGACACGAACCGACGGGCCGCGCAGATGCTGAACATGTCCAAAGGGCAACTTCTCAACCGGAAATTCGCCGCATTTATCCATGTTAACGACCAGGATATCTTTCACCTGCATAAACAGCAGTTGCGCGATTCAGGACAGCGCCAATCCATCCACCTGCGCCTGAAAACCGATAACGGTTCGCCCCTCTACGTCCAGCTGGCGAGCGCCCTTCGACTTGAGCACGAAGAGGTCGCCGGGCAGGTGCTGATGACCATGACCGACATTACCGCACTGGAACAGGCAAAAACAGAGATTACCGCCCTCAATAAAGAACTGCAGCGGCACGTCCGGCAACGCACCATCAAATTGCAGGAAACGCAGAGCCAGTTGCTGCACTCAGAAAAACTCGCCGCCATCGGCACCCTCGCCGCCTCAATTGCCCATGAGCTGAACAATCCGCTGCAGGGCGTGCTCAATGTCCTCAAGGGCGTCAGGCGCCGGGTTTCTCTCGACCCGGAAGACAGCGAACTGATGGACATCGCGGTCGATGAATGCAAGCGCATGCGCAACCTGCTCAAGGCACTGCAGGATTTCAACCGGCCGACATCCGGCACCCGTGCGCCTCTTGACCTGCACAGCACGCTGGACAGCGTCCTGCTGCTCTACAAAAAGAAGTTTGACACAAAAAACATCAGGGTCGAGAAACACTATGGGGAGCAGATACCCATCCTGTATGCGATCGCCGACCAGATCAAACAGGTTGCCATGAATATTCTCGCCAACGCCGTTGATGCCTGTGAAGGCGGCGGCATTATCCGCATCAGCACGCAGGCGGACCAGGCATGCATCACGCTCATCATCAAGGATAACGGGGTCGGTATCAACCCACTGCACCAGGACCGTATCTTCGAGCCGTTTTTTTCCACCAAGTCCGAGGTCAAAGGGACCGGACTCGGCCTGTCCGTCAGTTATGGCATCATCAGGCATCACAACGGCACCATCACGGTGCACAGCAGCCCGGGCAACGGTTCGGAATTTCGCATAAACCTGCCCATAAGGGGACCGGACCGCGCCAGATAAAGAGACATCCGCCGCCGGCACCACCCCGCCATCATTGCAACACCGCAGCCATCCCCCAGCACAGTCTTACCGATACCGCAGTGATACCGATACGTTACGGTCATTCCGGGCTTGACCAGAAATCCACCCCCCCTACCCGGCCCACGACCAATGGGTAGTCTGCCTCACCATTCTATTCCTGATTTTATGACCTAGGCAAGCAGTGCTATCCATGGCAGAATACCGCCACATAAGCATAATTGACGACGCCCGCATACGGTCCCAAACGAAGAAGAAGTCGGCAGATGGCACACTGCCCTCTGGAAGCTACGAAGGAGTAGCACATGTCCAACAAAACCCTCCTGCTGGTGGACGACGAGATGAGCATCCTGCGCTCGTACGCACGGGATCTTCGGGCGGAACACTATCACGTCACCACCGCATCCAATGGAGAAGAGGCCATACGCGCCCTCTGGGAAGACAACTTCAATATGCTCATTACCGACCTGGTCATGCCCGGTCCCAGCGGCATCGAGGTATTGCGCCAGGCAAAAAAACGCAATCCGGCGATCTGCGCCCTGGTTCTCACCGGCTATGGTGACATGACATCGGCGGTTGAGGCGCTGCGCCTCGGCGCCGACGATTATCTCCTGAAACCTCTTGATACCGAAGATTTGCTGCTTCGACTGACGGAACTTCTTGAAAGGCAGGAAGAACGACAGAAAATCACCTTCCCCAAAAAAGTTCTTACCCTCTGCGCTTATTGTCGAGATGTCAAAGATGACAGCGGGGATAAAGAAAATGTGCAGTGGATACAATGGGAAGACTATCTGACATGCAAAACAGGCATAATCCTTTCACACGGCTGCTGCCCGGCCTGTCTTGAAAGGCTCAAGGTTGAGTGGAATCTGTAAGAAGTTGCCCAGGATGATTTTAAAACAGTACCCATTCATTGTATGGAGGAAAAATTGCTCTCTATCCAAAACTTAGCAAATTGTGACAATCGGCAGGCCATGTATTCGGCGGAGACCCTCGATGCCCTCTCCCGCATGCCGGAGTCGTATGGCAATGAACCCCGGTATTCCTCCTGCAAAAGGCC
Organism: Desulfopila aestuarii DSM 18488; assembly: GCA_945863875.1. Taxonomy (GTDB): domain Bacteria; phylum Desulfobacterota; class Desulfobulbia; order Desulfobulbales; family Desulfocapsaceae; genus Desulforhopalus_A; species Desulforhopalus_A aestuarii_A. The sequence goes on along the minus strand of CAMBBS010000001.1, from coordinate 77,985 downwards.
CTGTGAACCGGCCCAGGCATGCTGGCGTCTTGCCGACAGCAAAGGACCATTCGATCTCCATAAGTTCCTTGACGAATTCTGCCATTGGTACGACAGGACCATCGATCGCACAGGATACTGTCTGACCACGACCATCAGCCCTGATCTGCCGAGATTTTTCCAGGGCAAGCCGTTGATGCTTGGGTTTCTCCTCTGGGATATCGCCAGTTACAGTCAGGCCTATCTCGGTTCGGCAGGGGCCGGGCTGGAGGTGGAATGGGAGCCATTCAGCGGCAACTGGTGTTCCATCTATTTTGTTCTTACCGTCCCGGGCCTTGGTATCCCTCTGGAAAAAGAGAAGGCCCTTTTTCTCCCCGCCGACAGGAAACGAAATAAATCGAGCGGCAGCCAGGCCTCGGCAAACCTCTATTATGCCGGCATTATCGCCGGATTGTTTGGCGGAACAGTTCATGTGCAAAACAGTATTGGTTTTGGTGTCGAGTATTGCACCGAAATCTGTTTAGAAGCCGTCACGAAATAACCCGGCCATTTTCGCCCATTTCGTTACCGCTTCTCACGCCGTACCAGGATTACCGTTGGCCATGTTATTTCTCGACAACGGCGAAGGTCAAAAGACCTGACTACAATCTCGGGCAGTACTTTTATTAGGGAGGTGAAAATTGTTGCAAACGAACGGTTTAGCGGCCTGTCCCGCTAATGGATAATGGGGCAAGGCCGCCACGGAAGAAAGAAGGAAGGTACCTTGACGAACTTCTCTTACCCATGGATTTCCAAGGTACATAACAACCGACATTACACAGGAGCAGGGAAATGGCTGAAGGAACAGTAAAATGGTTTAACGAGGCAAAAGGCTATGGTTTTATCGAGCAGGAAGGCGGAAAGGATATTTTTGTGCACTATACATCAATCCAGTCGGAGGGATTTCGTTCCTTAAATGAAGGAGAACGGGTCATCTTTGATATCGCCGAAGGCCAAAAGGGCCAGATGGCGACAAACGTTGTCCGTATCTAGACGAATCAACGCCCCCCGGCGCGGAAGCGGCAACGGCGAACCAGGCCATTGCCGCTTCCGCTTGCCGCCAGCCGGGGAAAGCTGCCCCGGATCAATAACGCAATAGCGCGCAGACAACCCTGTCCACCGGCATGGCGTCTCTTGTTTTGATGAAGACCGTTCCTTTTTTCTGCAAGGTCCAGTACACCGCCTCATCGAGCAGATCGACGAGGGCACCGTCATATTCATCCGGCTTCTGGACACTCACCTGTCGTTTGTCCGGATCAAACCGGCCCCAGATTTGCGCATTTTCCGCGACGAAGAGGTGGTCCACCCGCCCATCAAAGGCCGCCGTCATGACCGACTGCAGCTCATCAACCACCCTGTCGCCACCGAGATTATCCTGATACGTGCCGACCGCCTGCCGTTCTTCTTCTGTAAAATAGTCCAGGGCGATGGCCCAGGCCTTCCGGTGCAGCGTTTCCGGCGACAGCTCGCCCACGTTGCCGGCAATGCCACGGGACAAAACGGTGCGGCTTTTCGTGATATTTCGGTAACCGGCATGCAGTTCTTCAGTGCCGGCGAGGATGATCGGCATCTTTTCCTCTTCCAGCCGGGGGAAAAGCACGCGATCGATTGCCTGAAGATAGCGCACCAGGTCTTCGTTCTGATCATCAAAGCCCATCCCGTGCCCGTGGAACATCGCGTCTCTCTGCCCCCTGGACGTACCGGTTTTGGTATGAAACTGCAGGTGTCGCTGCGGATCATCGTACTGCAGGGCGTCATCCATACTTTTTGGTGTCCCCTCGGGCAGGGCGATTTCCTCCAGCTGATAGCGATCTCCGCGAAAAAGCTGCATCTTTTTGCGGCTGAGGGCCAGCACCAGATACGGCCCACCGGTCAGCAAGGGCAGCAGAGGCCGGATATGCAGACGGCGTCCCACCATGACCAGCTCGGCAAAGGAGTGGGGCAGCGGGTAGCGCCAGACGGCCTGTCCGGCCAGAAAGACCGCCAGGCCGTCCGCGCCGAGATGCTTCCAGTAATCGGCATCGCTCATCAGCGCGAACTCCGGCTCCAGCAGGCTGCGGGCCTCCGGCGCGCGCATGCCCTCGTTTATCAGCCTGTTGGTCACCTCGGTGATAATTTTTTTATACCGCAGAGGATCCTGTTGATCGCCAATGCGACTGACCGGCATATAGATCGATATTGCCGGCCATCCCTCATGCTGCAGCAGAGATTCGATATCGCGTTTTTCTATCGTTGCCATATTGCCACCACCTTGTAGTCATTTTTAGATCGACATGGCCTGTCCAACCGTAAAAGATCGTTTTTCCCCTTCCTCTTACAGCAGGACGTTCGCTCCGTGGCCAAACTTTACCGCCCTGCCCGCCCGTCACCATCGATTACTCAGTTTCTTCCTCGATTTCCGCCCCAGGCCCTGTCAATCTTGCGCCTTGCTCCCTCTCCTCGGCACAGTCACGACAAAGGGTTGTCCAGGGCACTGCCTCAAGCCGCCTTGCCGAAATGACTTCGCCGCAGCTTTCGCAGATATCGTAGATATCCGCCTGCAGCCTGGCTAGGGCACGGTCTATGGCCTCTATCTTTTCTTTGTCCTGTGCATCGAGCTGGGAAAGACCGGCAGCCAGATACTCATTGGTGGCCTTTTCCGTTAATTCGATTTCGCTCAAATGCAGGTTCCGCCAGGACTCCTCAATACCGAGGCGCTTGACAAGAAGTTCTTTCCGCCGCTCTCTGAGCTTGTCTTCTATTGTGCTTTTTTTTGTGCGTTTTTTGTCTGCATCCATAGGAACACCTCCCCAACCCCGGTAAACGGTCAATAAGCCGAAATTCTTTTCAATACCCATACAAGGGGCACAGGTACCTCACGCACAGCCTCAGCGGTTCACGTCCACTTCAATGGCCCGACCCGGTTGCAGTTCATAGAGTTTTCCCCGCAAGCCCAGGTTGATCGGGGCGGAAGTCCCGTCCCGGCTGACAACACGTATGCTTTTCTTTTGTATGATCACCCGCAGCCAATGGTCACGATAGAGGATGTTGAAAGCCAGGCTCTTCAGCTCTTCGGGCAGGGCCGGGTTTAACCAGAGCGTGTCCTGCCTGGTTTCCAGGCCGCTGTAACAGCGCTGTATCAGATCGACCGTCCCGGCCATGGCGCCGAGATGGATGCCTTCATGGGTGGTGGTGCCTTGGATATCCAGCACATCGCTTCTCAGGGCGTCACAGAACAGGTGCCAGGATTGCTGCCGTCTGGACCTGGCCAGCACCCAGGCGTGCACCACCCGGCTGAGCGTTGAGCCGTGGGCCGTGCGCTTGAGATAGTAGTCGATATTTTTCGGAATGGTATCGAAGGCAAAGGGATAGCCAAGGCGCATGAACAGCTGATCCAGTTCATCGGCCGACAGCAGATAAAAGAGCATGAGCACGTCGGCCTGTTTGGAGAGCTTATAGCGATTGGGACTGTCACCCTCGGCCTCGAGGATGCGGTCGAGACGGTGAATATGATCGTATTTTTGCCTGTACCCCTCCCAGTCGAACTCTTCGAGGCGGTCATACCCCTCGAACTGACTGATGATGCCGTCATCATGAAAAACGACCCGCATCTTGCAGCTCATATCCTGCCAGCGCTGCAGTTCCCTGTCCTGCAGGTGAAGATTTTCCCAGGTCGCCTGCCGCCGTTCCTCCGGCAGCATCTCCAGGGCGTCAATGGCCCGGCAGAAAAGCCAGGCCGCCATGATATTGGTATAGGCGTTATTGGCCAGGCCGGGTTCTTGTACGTCGGGATAGCCGGTGTGGAACTCATCCGGCCCCATGACACCTTGTATCTCGTAGCGATCGAGGGACCTGTTGTAGGTGGCCAGGCCGGCAAAAAGCCTGGCTGTTTCTATGATCATTTCAGCGCCGTAATAGGACATGAAGTGACGGTCGCCGGTTACCTGGTAATAGAGCCAGACATTGTAGGCGACGGCGATATTGATATGGCGCTGAATGTGCGTCGTATCCGGCACCCAATGGCCCGACTGCGGATTGAGATGCAGCGTCTGGGCTTCCTCCCGGCCGTTACTGCCGCTCTGCCAGGGAAACATGGCGCCGTCACACCCTGCCGCCGCAGCCGCCAGCCTGGCCTGGGGCAGCCGTCGATAGCGGTATTTGAGCAGCGCCCGGGTCAGATCCGGAATACGCAGATTCAAGAAAGGAAAGACGAACAGTTCGTCCCACATGATCAGGCCGCGGTAGGCTTCGCCGTGCAGGCCCCGGGGAGGAATCCCCGCGTCAAGATCGATGGAGTGCACCGATACCGTCTGCAGCAGATGAAAGATATGCAGATTGAGGATCTGCGCGATACGCGGGCTGCAAGCCTGCAGATCAAAGCCGCAACGCTGCCAGAGATGACGCCAGGCCCGATGATGCCGCTGCAGCAGAACATGAAACCCAGGAACCTTCGCCACCTGCAGGCGCGCCTCCTCGAGACTTTCCGAGATACCCCGGTCTCGCGAATTATAAATGGCGACAATCTTTTCCAGGCGTAATTTTTCACCGGCCCTGATCGGCACAGTCACTTCCTGGGCGATATAAGCCGGTTCCTGTACCAGGCGGCGCTTTAGACCGGCCAGCGGTTTCCCCTCCCGAAAAAACCGCGTGCGGGCCGCTTCGGCAATACGGATGTGCGACTGCCTGGTCTCAGCCTGCAGCCAGATGACCTCGCCATCGTCACTGCCCCCGAGGCTGCCGGCCAGCAGATGATCATTGTTCAGTTCTCGGTAGCGGGCGACCAGGGTATTGGCTACCCGCCCGTCGAGTGCCGAGCGAAGATACAGGTTGCCGGACCAGTTTTTCACGGTAATAACGGTTTCCAGTCCGGCCAGATGGGCCATGTCCATATTGACGAAACGGCGCTCGCTCAGGTGAATTTCTCTCCTTTTATCATCGACGATGCGGATATTCCTGTGCAGGATACCGGAGGCCATATCCAGTTCCTGGTGATAGGCGACAGGTTCCGGCAAGTCGCCGCCGAACCAGGGTCCATCTTCAAGACGAAAGCTCAAAGGCAGCCAGTTGGGGATGTTGACCAGGCTTTCATTTTCAATAGTCTGCCCGGCGATACTGCTCTGCAAGCGGTTGTAGCAGCCGGCGATATAGGTGCCTGGATAATGTTTCCTGCCGGCTGTTGATTCCGGAGCGGCACCGCGGCTGGCAAAAGAGCCGTTCCCGAGGGTACAGAGCGATTCCCGCAGTTTTTCCTGTGCCGGATCAAAGCCATCATAGGTCAATGACCAGATGCCTTTAATTATCTCTTGTTCGGCCAGTTCCGCCAGCTTTTCGAGAAAGATGGTTACTCCGGCGGGATCGCGCAGGATAAAGCGGGCATGGGTCCGGCGGGGCTGCTCGCTGACGAGAATACCAATGCCCCTGTCACCGATGCTGCGAAAGGCATCTTCGTCCGTGGTATCATCGCCGATATAGAGCGGCGTCATCCGGGAACAATCGACATGAAACTGGTCAAGCATCGCCTGCAGGGCCTTACCCTTATCCCAGTCCACCGCCGGACGCAGCTCAAATATTTTCTTGCCGGAACTTTTCACCAGTTCGGCAAACCGTTCGACCAGGCTGTCGACCTGGCCTTCAACCGCGGGAATGAGCGACTCTTCCACGCCGCGATAGTGCACGGCGATGGCAAATGGCTTTCGTTCGATACGCACCCCCAACAGATGCCGAGTGGTTCCGGTGAGTTCGTCTTCCGCCCGCTGCAGGATCGACAGGTACCGCTGCCTCGACTTGTCGTCATCGAAGTAACCGATGCCGGAACGTATCTCAAAGCCATGGCTGCCGGCATAGGCCAGCTCCTCGATACCGACCATCTGCTCGACGTCGGCCAGGCTCCGGCCGCTGATGACGGCGACGAACATATGTCTGGCCAGCCGCTGCAGTACCCGCCTGGTTTTTTCATCAAGCCTGGCCTCGGCGGGATCATCGACAATGGGCGTCAGCGTCCCGTCATAATCAAGAAAAATTGCCGGCAGCCCCTGTTGCAGCCGTTTGAAGATCCTCTCGGTCTTCTCCAGGGCCGACCGCAGTTTTTTCTCTTTTTTACCCGGCTCGGCACCGCTGTCCAGGCTCAGTTCAGCAAGATTCTGCACCAGCAGATCGGCGCCGGAGTTTTTCAATTTCGTGCCCTGATGGTGCAGGTCAAGACCGATAAGTTTGGCAAAACCCCCGGCTTTTGCCGCCTGCACTCCGGCCGGACCATCTGCGACGACCAGGGTCCTGGCCGCCGCGACATCGAGCCTGTCGGCGGCTTCAAGAAAGATATCAGGAGCAGGTTTGGCGGCCAGACCCATTGCCTCGTCGCACTGTGCGTCAATGACCACCTGGAAAAGAGGGCTCACGCCGGCAGTTTCGAGCATCGCCCGGCCATTGCGGCGGGCGGAAATCAACGCAAAACGCAGCCCGGCGGCGCGGCCTTTTTTGATAAAGGAGATTGTCGAAGCAAAAGCCTCCCCCTTTTCTTCCATAACCACACCGTCGATATCGAGGATGCAGGCGGCAATATTTTCCATATAGAGTTTCATAGGATAAAATCCTGCAAAAAAAGTGCCGTTAATCCTGGGCAAAATATGGCGCTGCAGGCTCTTGGCCACGGCAAGATCCCGGGGAACGATACGAGAGAAAGGGGAGACTGGCCGATGCGGTGTGTTCTGTCCTGTGCGACAGGAATCGACGCGAGGCCAACCGCAATTGTTCCCTGCACAAAAGATGCAGCCGGCGATTTTCGGGGGTAACCCCGCCGATACGGCAACGCCACAGTGATCACCAGGGACGGAGCAACTCTCTTTCCTGTTAAAGAAAATCCGTTCGGCACGCACGACATGCACTTTTCCCGGACGACTGGCATACATTTTGTAGACTGCTAGGTATTGCATAGTGAACGACCGCATTTGACTCTTAACACCGACGTGGAGGAGATATGCTGGCATTCATGCGAAAATCAGCCGAGCGGCACATGACCGATCTGCTGGCAACGGCAGATATACAGGTCAACGGGACAAGACCATGGGATATCCGGATAAAAAACAGCGAACTGTTTGAGCGTGTCTCCGCCTCTGGTTCCCTTGGCCTCGGGGAAGCGTATATGGATGACTGGTGGGAATGCGAAAGTTTGGATGAGTTTTTTTACAAACTCATGCTGCATGGCATCGAACAGAAGTTCCGCAACAGCCCACCCGTCGTCACCAATGCGATCAAAGCAATGATCTTCAATCGTCAAAGTCGGCGAAAGGCTTTTGAAGTCGGCGAAAAACACTATGATGCCGGCAATGATCTTTTTGAAAAAATGCTTGATCCCCATATGGTTTACAGTTGCGCCTACTGGAACGAAGCGGCGGATCTGCACCAGGCCCAGGAGGCCAAGCTGGAGCTCATCTGCCGTAAACTGATGCTCTCGCCGGGCATGAAGCTGCTCGACATCGGCTGCGGCTGGGGAAGCCTGGTACGGTATGCGGCGCGCCATTACGGCGTTTCGGCGGTCGGGCTGACCATCTCCAGGGAACAGGCCGCGCTGGCCGAAAGACGCTGCGAAGATCTACCGGTGGAAATACGTCTGCAGGATTACCGCGAGACGCAAGGGACTTTTGACGCCGTCGTTTCGGTGGGCATGTTCGAACACGTCGGGTACAAGAACCATCGCACCTTCATGGAGGTGGCCCGCAACTGCCTGAAAGATGACGGCCTTTTCCTCCTGCATACCATCGCCTCAAATAATACCGTTCGCCATTGTGATCCCTGGTTTGATAAATATATCTTTCCCAACAGCATGCTCCCGTCCATCAAACAGCTCGGCGCCTCCATGGAACAGCAGTTTATCATGGAAGACTGGCACAATATCGGCGTAGATTACGATCGTACCCTGCTCGCCTGGCATGAAAATTTCGAGCGCAGCTGGCCCAGCCTGAAGAATCGCTACAGTGAAAGGTTTTATCGTATGTGGCGTTACTACCTCCTTTCCGTTGCCGGTTGTTTCCGGGCCAGAGCTCTCCAGGTCTGGCAGGTGGTGATGTCGCCCCATGGCAAAATAGGGGGCTATACATGCCTGCGCTATCCGGCGTGCACCCGCAATTGACCGAGAAGAACCACTGCTCTTCATCCGTTCTCTTTCACCCGACGTCCGATCCCAGTTGCGTGAGTCCGGCGGAACAGGACAGCAGTGAACATTTGTACCTACGCAACAGGTACTGTTTTTTCCTTGCTGTTCGGCGATGTTTATCCGGCCAGGGGTCGACAGGCAATAGAGCTGAGTTACGCTATCCGCTTCCGGACAACAGGCAGATATTCCGGCCTGCCCTGCCTGACATTAAACGGCATGGCCCGGTCCGCCTGGAAACAGTCGCCTGGATCATCCCTTTTTATCTAAAAACCTGGATCGGCAAGCGAGCGGAGGCATAGATGCGGATTGTTTTCATCGGTGCGGGTGAACTAAGCGTGGAAACGGCCCGGCTGCTGATCAAGCGGGGCCATGAAGTTGTCATCATCGAATCCGATAGAGAGAAGATCGAAACACTCGCCGATGACCTCGATTGCCGTTTTCTGCGGGGGGACGGCAGTAAACCACCAATTCTGCGCGAGGCGGCACCGAAACAGACCGATGTGCTGTTTTGCCTGTCCGATGTCGATCAGAATAACATCATCACCAGCATGGTAGGACGCGCGCTGGGCTTCAGCCGGGTGGTAACCCGCATTGAAGATCATGATTTTGAAACAATCTGCAGGGAATTGGGCCTGCACGATATCATCAGTCCGTCACGGACCATCGGCCGCTACCTGGCCAATATTGTCAAAGGTATAGACATCCTCGAGCTTTCGACGGTCATCAAGGACGAGGCGCGTTTTTTCACCTTCGTTGCCGGCAAGAACCAGGCAGGGCCGGTCGATGACCTTGCCTTGCCCAAATCGGCACGAGTCGTCTGTTATTATCGGGGCGAAACGTTTCATCTGGTTGACGGGGAGTACACTATCCAGCCGCAGGATGAAGTGGTCATTCTCACCCACAGTGAGAATCTGGCCAAGCTGCGCAAACAATTTTTATCAGCAGAACCAAATGGTCAAGAACAATACCGACTAATCCCATGATATTTTTCTGGAATAGCCGGCAAATGTAAATTCCTGTTGAGCAGGACTATTCCTCCTCAACAGGACGTGCCGCAATCAAGCGGAAAATATTATAATTTACTGGAATCATATGGCAACCACAGACATTCCATCATTTTTTTTCCTGATGGTATATTTGTTGAATCAGCAAAAGGAAATGGACCGTGAACAGCTGACGATACCAAGCTGAGAATGGCTCGGCAGAAAAAGATTTCCCGTACCTTTCGGCAACTAATAGACAACAGAAGGAGGACAATATGCTGCTACCCGTTCAATCGATTCTCTGGCCATCCGATGCAAGCGAAGCTGCCAATCAAGCTTTGGAAGTCGCCACCGAAATGGCGAAACAATTCGGCGCGAAACTGTATGGACTGCAGGTCGTTTCCGAAATCCCAACCTACACCGATACCATTCCGTCAATGAGCGGCCTCGATATCCAGCAATATGAACAGGATCTCATGCAATCAGCGCGCAAGTCACTGGAAGAGACGCTCGCCAAAAAAGTTCCGGGCAATATAGTGGTTGAGGCCTCTATTCTCATCGGCAGGGCCGCGGATGTCATCATTGAATTCGCCAAGGAAAAAAAGATTGATCTGATTATCATGTCGACCCACGGCCGCACCGGCCTGTCTCATTTAATGATCGGATCAGTGGCCGAGAACGTCATCAGGTATTCTCCGATACCAACCCTGATTATACCCGGCAAGAAAGGATAAAGACTGTATTTTCGGCGATGTAAAACAAGCAGGGCAGCAAAAAAATAAAAACCCGCAGTTTATCCTGCTTTTCCGGAAAAGATCCTGGATAACAGGATAAACTGCATAAAGAGTATGTCCCCTTCTGGCAAAGAGCGCTGATTCTCCCAGCACGACAGAAAATCCTGCCTTTATGAACACCCGCCGCCGGAATCTGCCGGACAATATCTCCAAAACAAGTACCGCCCCCCTGACCTCTGACGTTAGCTGAGACTCTCGTCTCTGCCCTATGGAATTCTTTCAAAAAGTAGGTTGAAAAGTAAAAAATTGCAAAATTGAGCACAATTGAGTACCACTACTGCCTGGGAGATACATGGTAACGGCGATACCAGTTTTTCACCGCCCAGGCGAGTACCCTTTTCAAGGGGAAAGGATTTTAGATGATCGGAAGCCCCCGGACGACATAGAGATGGCCTTTCTCCGAAAAAGAATTGACCAACTGGAAGCATGGCAGTCGGAAGAACAATATGCGGCGGCGCGGCAGGTGCTGCACATCTGCAATGTCGCTACCAACCGGCATGAACTCATAAATCTACTGCTCCCTTTCCTGCAGCGGTTCACCAATTGTCAGGCGGTCGGCCTGCGCCTGCGCCAGGGCGACCATTTCCCCTATTGCGCCACCAGGGGCTTCCCGCAAAGCTTTCTTACCGCCGAAAAATCTCTTGGCGCATGTCACCAAGCAGGTGGCCTGGTCGCCGATCGAGCGCATAACGCCGCAGCGGCGAGTCTGTGCGGCGATATTCTTTCCGGGCGCTTTGATCCGGCACAACCATTTTTTACCGCAGGCGGCGGTTTCTGGACGAACAGCGCTGCGGGACTGTCGGCTGCATCCACGGCGACCGACCACCCGAACGGCAGGTGCGACCTCTGCATCAGTGCAGGCTACCAATCCGTGGCCCTGCTCCCGTTACATTACCGGGACACGACCATCGGCCTTTTACAGTGCAACGACAGGGAAAAAGACCGCTTTTCACCTGGAAAAATCGACCTGCTCGAAAACCTTGTTGCCTCTGCGGCGACCGCCCTGGCCAGGCACCGGGCTGATGAAGAATTACGCGCTTCCGAGAAGAACTACCGCCATCTTGTGGAAAACAGTCCGGAAGCGATCATTATCACCCAGAACGAGCACCTCTGTCTGGTAAACCCGGCTACGGCAAGGCTCACCGGCTATTCGACAGAGCAATTACTGCGCTCCCCCTTCATCGAATTCATTCATCCGGCAGACCGGCAGACGGTCATGACGTATTATCGGAAGCGTATGCGCGGAGAAGATGCGCCGCATGCCTACAGTTTCAGGCTCGTCTGTCAGGACGGTACAGTGAAGTGGCTGGATCTGCATGCATCACTGATTGACTGGCAGGGTAAAGCGGCCTCACTGAACTTTATCACCGACATCACCAAACGAAAAAAAAATGAAGAACTGCTCAGGGCCCGGCTGCGCTTAAGCGAGGCCGCAGCAACGCACGACCTTAAATCTCTTCTGCAAAAGATCATCGACGAGGCGGAACTTCTCACCGGCAGCTGCATCGGCTTGTTTCATTTTTTCAATGACGACCAGCAGGCCATGTCCCTGCAAGCCTGGTCCACCGCCACCACATCCATCTGTACCGGAAATAACCAAAGAACACATTCCCCCCTGGACAAGGCCGGGGTATGGGCCGATTGTATCCGGCAGGGCCGGGCGATTATCCATAACGACTACGCGGCACTGAACCACCGCCGAGGAATGCCGGCCAACCATGTGGTGCTGGTCAGGGAACTGACCGTGCCGGTTATTCGCCACGGTAAAATTGTCGCGCTCATGGCTGTCGGCAACAAGGATACCGATTATAATCAAGAGGATATCGATCTGGTGACGACACTGGCTAATTTAGCCTGGGATATCGTCCTCCGCAAACGGGCGGAAGATGCCCTGCGCGATTCCCTGGCGGAAAAGGAGGTACTGTTGCGGGAGGTGCACCACCGGGTGAAAAACAATATGGCGGCGATTATCGGTCTCTTCGAGATGCAGCGCCAGGCCATTGATGATCCCGGCGCCAGAACTATTCTGGCCGAACTGAGCAGCAGGGTGCGGGCCATGAGCCTGGTGCATGAAAAACTCTACCGTTCCACGTCTCTTGCCCGTGTTGATTTTCAGGATTATTGCCACTCGTTGATATCCCATCTGCGCAACTCTTTCGGCTCGTTATTTATCCGCTGTGAAATTGCCGCCCTCGAGGTCACCCTGCCGCTTGACCTGGCCGTGCCCTGCGGCATAATCATCAACGAACTGGTGACCAATGCCCTGAAGTACGCCTTCCCCGACAATATTCAAAACCATAAAAACGATTGCAAGGGCGATTCCGGCCGTACGACGTACCGTATCCTCGTCTCTCTTGAGCACCAAGACGACATATTCACCCTGACGGTGGCCGATAACGGGGTCGGCCTTCCTCCCGGCTACGACTGGAGCACCGCCAAAACCATGGGCCTGACCCTCGTGCGCATGCTCGGCCAACATCAGCTAGGCGGCCGATACCAGGTCGATAATACCGGGGGAACCACCTTTACCCTTATTTTTTCAGTCCGTAACGGGAGAAAGTACCATGAGTAATGCGATTATCCTGCTGGTCGAAGACGATGGCATCCTGGCCATGCATATTGAGGATATGCTGTCGCGAATGGGCCACACGGTCGCCGGCACGCTGGCATCCGGGGAAGAGGCCCTGGCTTTTACCGCGGAGCATCCGGTAGATCTGGTCCTTATGGATATTGAACTCGCCGGGCGAATAAACGGTATTACCGCCGCAGAACAGTTACACAAGACCACGAGTGTGCCGATCATTTTTCTTACCGGCTTCTCCCAGGATCCCCTGCTTGAGCAGGCCAAAATTGCCGCCCCCTATGGCTATCTGATCAAACCGGTGCCCGAACGGGAACTGGCAGCCACCATCGAAATGGCCCTGCATCGCCACAGCCTCGACCGACAGTTACAGGAAAGCCGTCTCGCCCTGGCCAGGAGCGAGGCGAAATACCGCAACCTTTTTGAGAACTCGCCCCTGGGTATTTTTCGCACTACCCTCGACGGCAAAGCCCTGGCGCTAAACAACGAGATGGCCAAAATTGTCGGCTGCACCACAGCCGAAGAGGCTATCACCAGTTTCAGCAGCCTTGCCGACCAGCTCTATGTCGACCCCGATCGGCGGCGGCAGTTTATCGATCTGCTCCAGGCCAACGGGGCAGTGCAGCACTTTGAATACGAGGCGCGCAGAAAAAACGGCGAAACCCTGTGGATTGCCGTGAATGCCAGGCTGGTTGCACCCGACGAAAGTGACGAACAGCCTGACGGGCCGCTCATCGACGGCTTTGCTGTTGATATCACCGCCCGCAAGCAGGCGGAAGAAGAGAAGAAAAAACTGCAGTCCCAGTTGCTCCATGCCCAGAAAATGGAGGCCATCGGCAGGCTGGCCGGCGGGATTGCCCATGATTTCAACAACATCCTCGGGGCAATCCTCGGCTATGCGGAAATGGCCCGCGAAGACAGCCCGGCGCATACAATGGTCGCGCGCGATCTCGACCAGGTCATCAAGGCGGGTAATCGGGCCAAGGATCTGGTCAAGCAGATTCTCGCCTTCAGCCGCCAGGCGGAAGCCGAACAGATTCACCTGCAGCCTGCGGTCATCGTCAAGGAAACCCTGAAAATGCTCCGCTCTTCCCTGCCGTCAACCATTGCCATCGAAGTCGATCTGGCACCGGACACCGGAGTGATCTTTGCCGATCCGACGCAGATCCATCAGATCCTCATGAATATCTGCACCAACGCCTACCACGCCATGGAGACAACCGGAGGAACCCTGTCGGTGGCCGTGGCCACGAAACTTCTCACCGAGGATGATCTGATCGGCGCGCCCCATGTCCAGCCGGGAGAATTTGTCCATCTGGCCATCAGCGACACCGGTGGAGGGATTGCCGCGGAGATACGCGACAAAATATTTGATCCCTATTTCACCACCAAGGAAACCGGCAAAGGAACCGGTCTGGGCCTGTCGATTGTCCACGGCATAGTAAAGAGTTACGGCGGCCTTATCCGCTGCGAAAGTCACCCCGGCGAGGGCAGTGTTTTCCATATCATGCTGCCGGCCCTCGCCGACCATCCGGTACCGGAGGCCAAACCCTTCGAGCTGCTCCCCGTCGGTACCGAGAGTATTCTCTTTGTTGATGATGAAAAAATGTTGTGCGAGATGGCCCAGACCATGCTGCAGAGGCTCGGCTATACCGTCACGGTGCGGACCAGCAGCCTGGAAGCCCTGAACACCTTCAAAAACCAGCCCGAAGCCTTCGATCTGGTCATCACCGATCAGACCATGCCGGGCATGACCGGCTTCGATCTGGCCCGACGTTTGCTGCAGGTCCGTCCCCAGCTGCCGATAATTCTCTGCACCGGCTACAGCAATCTCATCTCCGAAGAAAAAACCAGGCTTTTAGGCATCAAAGGATTCGCCCTGAAACCTCTGACCAAAGACAGCATTGCCGCTCTGATCAGGAAAGTACTTGATGGTCGGGCGGAACATGCGGGTGTAGCGGCTTAAAGCCGAGCATCAGAAAGCTCCTCGCAACCCTGGAGTTTTCGTAGCACCGGCCTAAATGGGCTGCAGCACCGATAGGCACAACCGCACTTCGCCGCACAGAAAAAATATCGATTACAGGAGAAAATCATGCGTCATTATCACATTGCCGTCATCGTTGGCAGCCTGCGCAAGGCTTCCTTTAACCGTTCCCTGGCCAGCGCCATTATTAAGCTGGCACCTTCGGAATTCACTTTCAAGCACCTGGACATTGGTGATTTGCCACTCTACAATCAGGACGATGACGGTAATCCGGCCGATTCGGTCAAACGGTTAAAGAGTGACGTCCGTGCGGCGCAGGGCTTGCTTTTTGTAACCCCGGAATACAACCGTTCTCTGCCCGGTGTGTTGAAAAATGCGCTTGATCATGCCTCCCGCCCCTACGGCCAGAGTGCCTGGACCGGCAAACCGGCGGGGGTACTGGGAGTTTCCGTGGGGACTATCGGCACGGCCATCGCGCAGCAACATTTGCGTACTATCCTCGCTTATCTGGATGTACCGACACTTGGCCAGCCGGAGGCCTTCGTCCAGGCAAAGGACGGTTTATTTGACGAGTCCGGTAACATTGGCATGGAAAGCAAAGCCTTTTTCCAGGGTTGGATCGACCGCTATGTGGCCTGGATAAAACGGCATACGGCTTGATCCTGCGTCTGTCGGGAGGGGGGGGACGGCATTACCTATTGTGGATCTTCGCAAACCACCCGGTTCCTTCCGCCTTGCTTGGCAATATATAACCGCCGATCCGCTACCCGGACCAGGTCCTCCACGGTAATCTTGCCGGCCTCCACCAGCTGACTGGCAGCCACCAGGCCGATGGAGATTGTCACCGGAATCGGCTGCCGGTTGTAAACAAAATCGGTGGCCTCTACCGCCAGCCGCAAACGTTCAGCAAAGTGTAACCCATTCTGCAAGCCACCAATGGAGAAAGCATAAAATTCATCCCCGCCATAGCGACCAATCTCATCTTCATGCCGTTTGGTGGCGCACATTACTTCCGCTAAACTCTGCAGCAGCTGATCTCCCGCCTGATGGCCATAGGTGTCGTTCACTTCTTTGAAATGATCAATATCGAGCAGCACAAAAATGAAGTCTTTGATGTAATCCCGATACAGATTGCCGATATTCATTTCGATAATGCGTTGCATGATAGATCGTTTCGGTAACTTGGTCAGTTCATCAAAATAGCCGAATTTTTCAAGCAAGCCTTTTTGTTCCATCTCTTTGGTGACCTCGGTCAGGCAGCCAATGGAGAGACAGATCTCGTCGCGGGAAAATATTTCGATCGTCGCCTGATCCTTCAACCATATCGTTTTTTTACCCGTCGGCAGGGCCAATTGGTAAATACATTCCACCGCACCCTCATTTTGCACCATCGCGCGCAGGGCACATTGATCGCCCCACAGCTCGTCCTTGGTGACAATCTCTTCTTCAACACTGGCTTCCTGTTCCACATAGCGATACAGCCGGCGATCGACCAGACGGTGCCGAAAGACCTCGGCAACTTCCGATGGCTGACAATTGAGGATGGTCAGAAAACGTTTACCGACATGTTCATACCAGATAATTTCTCCCTCTCCGCGCCAGGCGGCAATATAAGGAATGATGGGCAAGCACATTTTATCCAGGGCGAGCAGAGCAGTTCGCCACTCCGTAAGCCGCCGGCAGAGCTCTGTCGAAAACCCGCCGTTAAGAATTTTGCCATAATACTCCGCTACGTTATCCGTCATACTTACACCCATCGGGGGAGGCGACAGAACGTCGCTTAACCCATCGTCTTTTGGCGACCTGAAAAAAACAGTCTCATCGATCAGCTATGATTAACCAATTTAAGTATTTCTAGGTATATAGCTTCCAATTGCATTCGTCAACACAGAACCCAAACACCTCCCCTTCAAAGGAAGGCGGCTCGGTAGATTTGGCGTAAGTCAGAACCGGTGGATTTCTGCTGCAATGAAAAATACAAAGACATTTCTGGTGATTTTCCTGCTGGCGGATAATGGAGATCGGCAACAAGCGAGGCACCAGCGAAGAAGGTCCGGGCCAGGTCCCGGTTGAACAGCTCCCTCCTCGGCCGGGGATGGCTCGAGTTTCCCAGGCAACTTGAGGACAAGCCGGCCTGGAAAGGCGGTTGGCTCCTCTGCGTGGTGCCGCAGAATACCGGCAGGACCTGTCCGGCCTGTGCGCGCATTGTAAAAGAAAACCGCAAGAGACAAACACGGTTCAGGTGGTTGGCATGCGGTTTCGAGGAACACGCCGAGCCGGTTGGCGCCATAGAGAGCAAAAGGGCAGGACATGCCCGGTTCGCCGGTGCAGTGAGTGGCGCCGTCATGCCGCCAGCAGCCGGAATCCACCAGGGCAACTGCTCAGCAGCGTCTGCGCCTGCGCCGGTGCTGGTGGAATCCTCGGTCTTCAGGCCGGGGAGACTGTCAACTCAAAACCTGCGCAGACATTTTTCGCCTCAATTCTCCTAAGGCTCAAATTACCTGCACACAGAGGCCGCGACAAAACAAGAAGCGGAAAAATCAATGACCGAAAATAGCTCGCCGGCCCCACGCCTCAGCCATGGGGTCAAGCGCCCTGCTTTTGAGCTATTTTGCCAGCAGAATCGGCATCCCCATAATCGGCCAGACAACCGTTACCATCAGCCAGACTGCAAACATCAGCACCACGCTCGCTGCCATGCCATAGCGGAAGAATTCACCGGCGGTAAACTGCTTGGAGCCGTAGGCAATGGCATTGGGCGCTGCGCCGATCAGCAGGAAAAAAGGCATACCGGCAGTCGCCAGAGAGGAGTAGAAAATAACCTGGCCGGCCACACCAAGATATGGCGCGATCACCAGGGCCACCGGCAAAGAGATGGCAATGGCGGCGACGTTCATGATAAAGTTGGTCATAACCATGACGAAGAAGGCGATACCCAGGATAAAAACGACCGACGGAGCTTCCTTAAAAAGGGCCAGCCAGTTCACCGCCAGCCATTCAGCGGCATGGGTCTGCCAGAGGCAGAAGCCGATCGACATCGCCCCGCCAAAGAGCAGGATAATATTCCAGGGAATATTCTCAAGATCTTCGACCTTAAGGATGTTAAGGGCGAAGAACATCAGGGTAGAAGTCAGAAGAATGGCGGTTTTATCAATGGATTTCAGGGCCGGGACCCAGTTTTTCGCGGCAATGATGATGATAACGGAGAGAACGATCACCAGGGTCATGATCTCGTTCCTGCTCCAGCCGCCAAGTTCTGCATACATCCTTTTCGCTCTCCCCTTCAGGCCGGGAATAACCGCCTTTTCCGGTTTGCATAAGAGCATCATCATCCCCCAGATCAGGACGACCATAATCCAGCCCAAGGGAAAGAGATAATAGGTGAGCTCAAAAAAACTGATCTCTTGCCCGGTCATTTCCTTGAAAAAGGAGATGCCCACCGCCGCACGGGCCGACCCAAGGAGGGTGATGATACTCCCCGCGCCGGCAACATAGGCCATGCCGATAAAAAGACCTTTGCCAAACCTGGTCGGCTTATCCTCATCGGAATAGAAAGTGTGAATGGCCATCAGCAAGGGGAACATGGTGGCAGCAACGGCGGTATGCGCCATCAGGTGCGTTAAAGCCACGGTCATGACAAAGCAGCCGAGATAGATCATGCTCGTTCTTTCACCGACAATGGAAAGCATCTTGTAAGCCATCCTCTTGGTCAAACCGCTCTTGGTAAACACCAGGCCGATGACGATGGAGCCGAAGATGAATAAAACCGAGGGGTCCATGAAATCCTTGAAGGCGACTTCCGGTTTACGGATAAGAAACAAGGCCTGGATCACGCCGATGGCAATACCGGTGATGCCGATGGGCAGAACCTCAAAGATCCACCAGGTAGCCGCCAGGGCAAAAAGTGCCAAAGCTCCTTTTCCCTCGACAGACAAGGTGAAGTGCTTCCCCATCGGATCGACGGCATCCGGCCAGGCCGGAGAATAGTAGATGATACCAAACAGGACAATTCCCAGGATGAGGAAAAACACCCTTTTCCAGTCGAACGGAGCCTTTACCTCAGTTGGTTCGCTATATGCAGATGACATTGTGTCCGTTTCCTCTTATTTGCTGTTCATTAAAATAAGCATATCGCCCAAGGCTCCGAAGATCTTGGAAAAATTGACAACGCCGATAAGCTTGCAGTTTTCTGCCACCACCATCAATGCATTGAAGCCGCAGGGCCGCCACTGCCGACCGGACAGAATGACCGCAGTTGCGGCACAGCTTCCTGAACCGTTCCGTTTCCCTTCAAGCAGGGAAAGCCGGAAAGGGAAATCATCATATCTCGTACCGTCTGACCGTCAGTACTCACAGGTTTTCTCCTTCTTTATTTTCGTCTATTTTCGAACCAAACCATTGTGGTAAAATGATTCTGGCTCTGGTTTTCACCAGCCTTTGGTCTGCAGGATCTTCTCGATCTCCATAATGTTTTTTGACTGCAGGACGAGCATTCGCTTGTCTTTAGCCTCACTGATTTTGTCCATCAGTGTGGAGATATTCACCGGCTTTTGCAAAAAGTCCTCCGCCCCGAGCTTCATTGCTTCAATACCCGTCCTGATAGAAGCCTGGCCGGTGAGCATGATGATTTCGGCATCGGGCTGTTTGGCCTTGATTCTCTTCAGGGTTTCCAGGCCGTCGATGCCCGGCATCGACAGGTCGAGTATGATGAGATCGAAAACTTCGTTCTCAACTTTGGCAACGGCATCCTCGCCCCGGGTAACGGTGGTGACTTTCAGTCCTCTGGACTCCAGCCGCGCAGCCAGGATCGTCAGAAAGTCAACCTCATCATCGACCAACAGAACCTTGGCTTTCAATTCTTCCGTCATATCATCTCTCCTCTTACAGTAATGTTATCAGTTACACCGTGCGGCCGTGACGGCCAAGGCATAATCCAGCTTTTTCAGCCGTGGAGCAACGCATACTGCACCACATAGGTAAAAACGCCCGAGAAATAGCCAAGAGCGGCTAACCAGCCGATCTTCCTGGCATACCAGAAGAAGTGGATCTTCTCGAGACCCATGGCGGCGACACCGGCAGCCGAACCGATAATCAGGATGGAACCGCCGGTCCCGGCACAGAACGCCAGGAACTCCCACAGAAAACTGTCGGTCGGATATTTGGCCATATCGTACATCCCCATCGAGGCGGCTACCAACGGCACATTATCGACCACGGCACTGGCCAGACCGATCAGGATGACAATGATATCCTGACGGCCTACGGCCATATCCAGCCATTGTGCAAGAGCCGTGAGAATATGGGTATGTTCAAGTGTGGCAACCGCCAGCAGGATACCGATGAAAAAAACGAGACAGCTCATATCGATGCGTGTGAGGGCGGCGACCAGGGTCAGATGCTCTTTGTCATCATCATCCTTGGTGCGGTGCAGCATCTCACCGACCAGCCAGAGGATGCCAAGACCAAAGAGAATGCCCATAAACGGCGGCAGATGGGTGATACCCTTGAAGATCGGGACGGCCACCAGGGTGCCGACCCCCATGCAGAACATCAGATTTTGTTCGAAAGAGGTTGTCTGCAATTTGTTGCCATTGTTTTCAACCGCTTTTGGACTGACGACATTTTTGCCGCGCAGGACAAATGTGAGAAGAGCCAGCGGCACAACAAGACAGACCAGTGAAGGCAGAAACACCCCCTTCATGATGTTGAGAGTGGTGATCTGGCCTCCTATCCACAGCATTGTTGTGGTGACATCGCCAATCGGCGTCCAGGCCCCGCCGGCATTAGCGGCTATGACGATGATTCCGGCGAAAAAAAGCCGGTCCTCATGCCGGTCAAGGAGTTTTTTCATTAATGAAATCATAACGATGGTTGTTGTCAGATTATCAAGGATGCAGCTGAGAAAAAAGCTGACGAGGCCAACCAGCCAAAGCAGGGAGCTCAGCTTAGTGGTTTTGATGCGCGAGGTGATTACATAGAAACCGTTATGGGCATCGACCACCTCGACGATAGTCATCGCTCCCATAAGAAAGAAAACGATCTGGGCAGTCGTGGCTACCGACTCGCTGAGGTTCTCCGATATCAGATGATGGTCTCCACCCATCACCGCATAGACCGTCCACAAAAGACCGGCACCAATTAGAGCCGACGCCGATTTATTGACCTGGAGCGGATGCTCCAGGGCAATGGATGCGTAAGCCAGCACAAAGATTATCACCAAGATCGTTGACATGTTTACTCCTTTTCTGTTGCAGAACGTTTTTTGTCATTGAACAACAGGCAGAGTGAAGAAGAAAGTACTCCCCCGGCCTGGATCGGACTCAACCCAGATTGTCCCGCCATGGGCCCGGACAATCTCTTTACAGATTGCAAGACCAAGACCCGTCCTGCCCCTTTCCTGTTTATTCACCCGGACGAATTTTTGAAAAATCCGGGTTTGGTATTCTTGCGGAATCCCGGAGCCATCATCCTGCACTGCGATCCGGATATCCGTACCATTTTTCTCAGCTGAAAGCCGGATGTGCCCTCCCTCATTGACATACCGCAAGGCGTTGGACATAAGATTGGAGAGGACCCAGACAATTTTATTGGTATCGGCACGGACCAATGGCATAAATTCAGTATCGTCTATGGAGAGGTTGATATGCTTCATGCTCACCTGACCTTTAAAGATCTCCCGAGCATGTTCAAATAATGTGCCCACTGCGATTTTTTCAAATTCGAGGTCGATCCGGCCCGTTTCAATTTTCGAGAGATCGAGCAGGTCTTGAACCATTGACTTCATGCGATGCACTTCGTCATAAGCGGCATGGAGCAACTCTTTTTCCCGGTCGGGGAGGTATTGCGCGGCATGCTCGATGAGCAGATCGACCCCCATGCCCAAACTTGTCAGAGGGGTGCGCAGTTCATGGGAAGCGGCCATGACAAACTCGCTCTTCAGTCGCTCGACCTCATGTAACTGGGTTATATCCTTCAGGAGCAGGACGACCCCAAACAGCTTTTGATCTTTCCGGCCGATAGCCGTCGCTGAAAAGAGATAATGGCGCGTGTTTTCTCCGCTGCTGAGCGTGATAATGCGGCGATCGTCGGGGAGATCGGGTTGTATTCCGGTTTGTCCCGTTTCTGCGACTATTTCACAGACACTGGGGGTGGAAAGCAGCTGTCGACAGTAGAGGGTTTCCTCCTCGGCGAAATGGACATTCAATATCCTGCAGCCGGCAGGATTGATGCCGGTCACCCTCCCATCCGTATCAAACACCACCAGGCCATCCTCGATGCTGGCAAGGATGGCATCGCCCTTGTTTTTCTCGGCTACGATCCGGTCGACATTCATCAGGTGATACCGTCTAAGCTCGGCCGTCATTCGATTGAATTCAGTGGCGAGCAGACCTAGCTCATCGCTGGTCTCAACTGCGAGTTGGACAGAGAATTCACCCGCGGAAATTTTTTTGGCCGCCTCGACAAAGCGCCGCAAAGGGAGGACGAGCCGCTCGGAGAATACCTGACTGAAAAAAAAAGCGACGATCGATGCGATCGATGCGACGATCACCGTGGAGAAGATCGCCCGCTTGGCCGTTGATCTCGCCTGTTCACTGTCGGAATACATCGTCTTTTCATTCATGGTCCGCAATTCCAGGCAGCTGGCCTTTACAGCGCTGTAAACCGGTAGAATCGACTGTTTATAGGTGGCGAGGGTTAAAGGAGCGGCCGATCCTTTTTTCTCGAAATCGTATATCTCGTTAATTTTATTAAAGTATTTCTTGTATCTTCGTTCGATGTCATGAATGACTTCCAGCTCTCCGGTTACGGCAATGCTGTCCCTGGAGCGGCCAAGCCATTCCAGAAACAGCGCGTCGTTTTCCCGGTACTGGGAGATACCCTTTTCTATGTCCCCCATGAGCGTGAGGAGTATGCCGCTGTCTTGCCTGCCCAAGGCATCCACCATATTCTCCACCGCCAGGATGCTCCGGTAGTAATTCCGGAGGATTTCATCGGTTGTTTTCCCCAGCGACCATAAATTTACTATCGCCCATGTCGCAACGAGGCCCATGAGAGTGAAGGCAAAGGCATAGCCTATCAATATCTTTTTTTTCAGCTTCATGGAGCAGATCCTTTTTTTAGCCAGGGTAGGCAAACCAGCGAATTGTTATCTATAAAGCAAAAGGTGTGCCATACTATAATTACTGGATATTGTGGTTTATTTTAAAGTTCTCTGGACAAGGAGGTTGCAGATTGAAAGGAAGGCGGGAGGGGACCTTGCAAATCGCAAGGATGACACAGGAAGAAAACAGCGAAGCAGCTCAGATTCCGTAAACCTTCCTTCTTCGCCACAAAGTGGCTTGATCTATTCCTAGAATATCGGCGGCTTCCTGAATAGAAGGCGACTTTTTCAGAATCTTTTTTATGTGGATTTCTTCGAGGGCGGCGAGAGAGACGAAATCGCCGACACCGGGAAAACTGATCGAAGGAACGATGCTTTCCGGCAAATCTTCCTCGGTAATCTGTTGACCATTGCCTAAGATAACCGCACGTTCAATGGCGTTTCGCAGTTCTCGGACATTGCCGGGCCAGGAATATGCCAGAAGCGCCCGTTCGGCTCCGGCATCAAACTCCTTCATGCTTTTATGGTTGGTAAGACAGAAGAAACTGCAAAAACCTTTGGCAATGGCCAGGATATCTTCCCGCCGTTCACGCAGCGGCAAAACGTTTATGCTGATGACATTTATCCGGTAAAACAGGTCTTCGCGAAACCGGCCTTCAGCGACACGCTGTTCGAGGTTGACATTGGTGGCGGTGATGATCCGCACATTTGCCTTGCGGGAGAGGGTTTCCCCTAGGCGCTCATATTCCTTGTCCTGGATGAACCGAAGCAATTTCGCCTGTATTGACAAGGCCATGTCACCGATTTCATCTAAGAAAAGCGTCCCGCCTTCACAGGCGGCGATACGGCCTGGAATCTCTTTTACCGCACCGGTAAAAGCGCCCTTGGCATGTCCGAACAATTCACTCTCCAGCAGTTCGGTCGGCACGGCAGGACAGGAGACAACCATCATAGGTTTTTTGGCCCGCCTGCTCAGGCCGTGAATGGTCCTGGCAAACATTGTTTTGCCAGTGCCGCTTTCACCGCGAATGAGGATTATTGCCTCGGAGGTGGCCGCTTTATGCAATGTCTCAATAACCCGAAGCATGTCGGTATTTTTGCTCTGCAGCAGCGCCTCAGGTGCAAACCGTCGTTGGTCTTCCTTTAAAACGGTTATTTCATTTTCGAGATCGCGGATGTGTCCCAAGGTGCGGATCAGCAGTTTCACCTGGGCGCTGGTAAAAGGTTTTTCAATATAATCTGATGCCCCACGGCGCATGGCCTCAACGGCAGTCTCGATTGTTGCGTTTGCTGTTATAACAACAACTTTAATCCAGGGGGATTCGGCCAGTAACGGCGGAATGAGATCCATCCCGTTTTCCCTTTCCAACCTGAGATCAATGAAAGCAATATCAAAAGACCGTCTCTTCGCCTCCACCAACGCCTCTTGGGAATTGGCGACCGCAACGACTGCATGGCCTTCGGTTTCCAGACAATAGGAGAGCGTTTTTCGGATATTCCTCTCGTCATCGACAACGAGGATATTGAGAATTCCCTGGGAAAAAGTCATCGTTCGTAAGCACCTAAAATCGATATTTGCGGCTCTTGGCAAAAAGACCACGGCAATCATCGGCTTGACGATGCTTGCTGTGTCGATCATGGAAAACAGATATGTATCGCGAACCGGATTTCTGATCGACTGTATCACGTTTTCTATTTCTGCTCTACTTATTCTCTTGGCAGTCTAAAGTACCGAGGCATTTATGCTGTCATTTTCCTCCACCGAATACCGCGCCTCCACAAGAACCAACCGTGCTTTCAATACCCTGATTTCCTCCTTCACATGCCGGAAGGGACAGATGACCCCCATATTCGGTGCACCACTAAAACATCCCGCCGAAACCGATAAAAAATCCGTGGAAAGCTCCGTCGAAGGAATTCCCCCTGCTTCCCTCGCTATCATAATAGAGACGTCTGTAACCTATGCGCATCGCCCATGTTTCTGTAAAATTGAACTGGAACTGAGGCTGCAGTTCATAAGTCAGATCCGAGTCGCCGGCACCGATCGACAGCGTTGGATTAAATCTCCAGCGCTCGCTGAGAGGCCAACTGGGCCGTAGGACCAGCACTCCATCATAGATATCCATGGTTTCGTCGAAAGAACCCACGCCGGATATGGTCAACTCATTATCCATGCGCACGTAACGGATACCGCCCATGATGTCGAGGGTCTGACCCTCCCGCCAGAGACCAACCTGAATACCGGTTGCCGCCGTCAGATAGAGCGTATCCGATTCAATGTTCACCTCGGTTGCGTCTGGCGACGGGACGTTCTCGTCATCACTCAACCCGAGGTAATCCACCTGAAGCCAGTTCACCCACCTTCCCTTTTGTATTACCGCAAGAAAGGATCCGCCGATATCGACCTTGTCAACCAAATCTTCAAATCCCATATCGGCATCGACCTTCCTGCCATTCACCTCGATATCGCCGTCGATCCCTGCGGCCCAGACATACGGCGTCAACTCAAATTTCCAGCCGTGAGGAGCTGCCCAGGCCGATCCCGCCGAGAGTCCGCAGATCGACAAAACCAGGCTCGTTACTCTTACCTTCATCGTTGTTGTTTTTTTCTCCATGTCGTTCTCCTTTACGCCATAATGGTCTTTCGGGATCTTCTCCATGACCGGAAAATTCACGGCATCCAAGCCGTTAACGGATTGACATCTGCCAAGAATGGCACCGTCGCTTTTCCTTACCGTTTCCATGAAGTGGTTGTCTCCTGATTGTCGGCACTGGGGCTAACAGTGCTGCATGCACCTCGCGGCTGCCCGGTATCGAGAGGTATGTTATGCATTGAGCAAAGGCAAGGCAGAGTGCTTTTTTTGAAAACGATGTTTTTTCCCGGTTGCCAGGTTTTTTCGGAGGGCGCACGCGAGCGCGTTACCCCTCCAGGAATCGCCAGGTTCCGGCCCAAAGAGGTTTCTGTGGAGACGAAGAACAGCTGAATCCAGCTCAGGACCGGGCCTGAAGTCGATGGGCTGCCTGTTTCGCCAGGCGAACCAGGCAGCGGCAGCGGACTTGGCATCGTCACACCCGCAGGCCCGGAGCAGATTGCGCTCGACTGCACGTTCCGGCGGATTCAACCATAGACGGTATTGTTCCAGCCATGCCGCCAAACGGCGTCTTTGCCAGGCAATCAGGCCGATGGCCAGAGCCCCCGCCGACAGATATGGCCAGACAGGCCTTGCCGTGGAAGGCGGCGCGGCAGGCGCCGGTGCCACCTGGACGACTACCGCCGGCAGAGTGGTTGCCTGAAGCGTCTTTGACCTTGGGTTCCACCACATAGAGCTGAGGGCCGGAAGTGTCACCGTGCCCGGTTCCGTGAACAGGTAGGTGAACGTATCACGACGCCTGCCAAGAAAATCGCCGCGCTCGAACCGGTCCTCGGTGGTCGATTCGCCGGTATAAATGCGGACACCCTTCGGTGCGGCGGCAGGCATCGGGGCAAGGGCCATGCCGGGAATCTGCGGGGCCTGCTGAACGATGGTGCGTTTGAACATCGCTCCTGCCCGGACGGGACCTGGCCGTGGCTCCCATGTCTCGGTGACCTCGAGCGATTCGGTGACAATAAGAAAGCCGATCCGCTCGGTGCCGGGCGGGCGTTCGATCGCCAGGTTCCAGCCGGGAGCCTCTGCCTGCACCTCGGTAACAGGCCCGGCAAAATCTTGCCGGTGGGAAAAGCGCACGGCAAACGCAGGCACTTCGAGCACTCCCGGCTTTTGTGAAAATAACGCAAATTCATGCGTCTGGACAAACCAGCTTTGATCTCCGATCTCCTCTGATCCAACCACGGGATTGCCTATTTTCATCAACAACACCCCAGGAAGTTGCGGCAGGTCAAAGCCCGCGGTGCCTGCAAAGGTACCGGAGGCCCTCAATTCGACAAAGATCTGTACGCGCTGACCAATCCAGGCCTTCGTTTCCGGCACATGCACCGTTACGGCAGGAATCTCCGCCCACACCTCGACGGCATATATACAGCAGCAGACGATCAACCAGATGCGGATTTTCATATATCGCCCCCTTCTTTCCGGGCAGCCTGCTGACAGGAAAACTTGGCCTTCAAAAAATCCGCCGGCCGCGTCTGTACCCGGCGTAACCAAAGGGCTTGCATTTCCTGGTCGGAAAGGGCTTTCCCTCCTGCTGTCTCGGTGTCCTGGCCGGACTGCCTGGCCTTCTTGTCGAAGATGATCTTATCGGCACCGATTTGCTGCTCGCCCATCTCACCGCCCGGTGTCTCGGTCGCTTTCCCCCTGGCTCTGGCGATCTCCCTGTTTTCAACCGCCTCTCTCCAGTCCGGCCGTTTTTCCAGGGCCTGGTCGTAACGGCTGACGGCGCTCTGGTAATCGCCATGCATCAGCAAGGCATTGCCTTGATTATAAAAGGCCTCGGCGGAGTCGCAACGGGCAAAGGCCCGGGCCGCTTTTTCGAATTCACCGGCGCGATACAGGGCCGTTCCCCGCCACAGCGGATCGTTGAATGCATCTGCCGCTTCGCTGAACTCCCCGCGCTCGAAAAGCCGCCACCCCCGCTCATCGGGGGTGAACCACAGGCTCATCCAGACAGCCGCCATCATGGCCAGGATTTCTCTCACCTTGTCCCCCCAGCTGCCCCACGGCGAAAAGATACGAGAACGGCCAGGGCCAGCAGCGGCACCAGCCAGTAGCCCGCCTCCTGCCAATGCCCGCCTTGTCCACCCACCTGCGCGACCGGTGCATGCGCAGCTCGACGGACAACGGCCGCGACATCCCTGCCGCCCATATCGAACGGTTCGACATGGGCTCGGAGTGTACGGGCAGCGCTGCGAAGGGCATGGTCTTCGGAAGAATCGGAACTATTGATGGCCAGGAACTGGACAGACGGGGACAAGTCGGCAGCCACAGCCTGCAGCAGGACGGAATCGACATGCACCGAGTCGGCCAGGACAAGGATACTGCCACCCTGTCCGCCGGCATCAAGCACACGTCCGGCCTCACCCAGGGCGAGATCGAGGCGGTCACCGGCGACAGGCATGATGTCCGGACCGACCTCCGCGGCCATAACGGCGACCACGGCGGTATCGCGGGTCGGCGGCAGAACGAGATGGGCGGAACCCGCATAGGCGATCAGGCCGAGTGGCTGACCTTTACGAGCTTCGGCCAGATCGGCGATTTTCAGGCGGGCACGTTCAAGCCGGGAGGGGGCGGGATCGGGTTGTTCCATGCCGGCATCGGCTTTCAGCACGATCATCAGTGGCGAGGCGTCATCGGCGAAAGGGCTGGGCTCGAGCTGCCAGGTTGGGCCGGCTATGGCCACTACAGCCAACAACCACACGACCAGCAGCCTCTGTGCCGACCGACGCTGCCCCGGCCCGCCCCCAACGGTCAGCGCCTTCAGGAGTTCAGGCGCAATCTGTTGCCGCCAGCCGCGCAGCGGGTCGGAGTATCTCAACCAAACCCACCACAGACCGACGACCAGCGGCACAAGCAGCAGCCAGCCGGGCCGGATGAAATGGAAGTCGGTGAGGCTTGTTGTCATTTCCGCACCTCCAGCCGTCCGCTGAGGGGATCGACACGAACGGTGCCAGGCATCTGTGCGGGGGCCGGGCACCGAAAGCCGCGCAGAATGACCTGGGCCTTTGTTGCCAGAGACAGCATCAGTGCTGCAATAAGCGGCCAATAATAGAGATCGCGACGGGGACGGTAACTGACGACCTTCACCTGGTTCGTCTCGATCCTGTCCAGTTGCTCATAAATGCCCGCAAGCTGTCTGCGATCACCGGCAAAAAAATAGGATCCGCCGCCGGTCTTTGCAACGAGGCGGAGTACGGCCTCATCCAGCCTTTCCTCGCCGACCGTCACCGGGTCGCCGATTGCCACCGCATGAATGCGGATACCCCGTTCTTTTGCCACCCGGGCAGCCTCGACCGGCGGCACCTGGCTGGTGGTGTCATTACCGTCGGTCAGGGCAATGATGGTCCTGGCGGGGGCTTCACTGTTGTCAAAGAGGGTCACGCCAAGACCGATGGCATCGCCAAAGGCGGTCCGTGGCCCAGCCATTCCGATCTCGGTCTCATCAAGCAGTTTTCGGGAAAGGTCGAGATCGGTGGAAAATGGCGCCTGCAGAAACGGCGCATCGCCAAACACCACCAGTCCCACGCGATCACCCTTGCGGCGCGAAAGAAAATCACCCAGCACCTCCTTCACCGCATGGAGGCGATCGACCTTCACGCCTGCGGAGTTGGTAAAATCCTCTTGGCGCATGGAGCCTGAGATATCAACCAGCAGCAACAGATCACGGGTCGGCTGCTCATGCGTCACCGGTGGCTCCAGCCAGTGCGGGCGGGCCAGGGCGGTGACAATCAGCAGCCAGACGAGGGACGGCGCCACGGTCGGCCCCCATCGTCGTTTGAGTTTGCGCGCGGCAATTCTTCCGGTACTTGCGGCCAGAATCCGATCCCCGAACGGTACCCGCACCGCCACCTGTACCGTCTGCCGCGGCGGCAGGAGATAACGCAGCAGCCAGGGTAACGGCAGCAGGATGAAAATCCAAGGATAGGCAAGATTCACCATAGCAGTCGAGTTCCGGTCTTATTTCGGATATATCTCTTTCCAGTCGTTTTTCATGTCGACAACCGTCCAGCCCTTGGCCTTGGCCTCGTCGAGTCCTTGGTCGAGACGGCCGATGTCGCTCTGTCGATCATAGGCCCACTCACGTTCTGCATCGGTATGGTGAACAAGAAGGCAGAAACCGGGGCCGGGGCCGGCGGCTGTCCATTGCAGCATCTGCAGGTCTCCGTCGGAATTGCCGAAGGCGGCAATGGGACGACGGCCGATATGCTGCTGGATGGCGACGGCTTTTCCTGCCTTGTCGTCAATGAAGTTGATTTCCGGCAGGCGCACGAGCACGGGTTTATCGTAACGCAGCTCAAACCTGGTCTTCACGCTGCTGCCGAAAACCTGCTCGGGCGGGATGCCATACACTTTTTCCGTCCACGGACGCATGAACTCAATACCGCCACCGGAAAAGATGAAGGTCTTGAAACCGTTTGCCCGCAGGTAGTCGAGCAACTCAAGCATAGGTTGATAGACCATCCCGGCAAATGGTCTTCTGGTTACAGGATGCTTTGCGCTGGCGATCCAGTCTCGTACGATCTGCTCGAACTCTCCGGTGGTCATACCCGCATGCGTGGCCATGACCATTTCCAGCACTCCCCGCTCCCCGCCCGCCAGAGCCGCTTTCAGGTCGCCTTTGAGCACCGAGGCAAAAGGTTCCTTCGTCTCCCATTCCGGGTGCTGCCGGGCAAGGGCCTTGATCCGGTCAAAAACAAAGCATGCCTGGAAATACATTGGCTGCTCCGCCCACAAGGTGCCGTCGTTATCAAAGGTGGCAATCCGCTTTGCTTCGACAACGAAATCCGGAGACTCTGCCTCGGTGACCTTCCTGACGAAGTCCATGATGGCCTGCCTGGTCTTGCCGTCCTGCCAGGAAGGGAGCGGATCGTCAGCGGCCGGCACGATATTCGCCGAGCAGGCCAGTACGCAAACAGACACAAGTGCAATGAACCGGTGACGGCAGGAAATTTTCATGATTGTTTCATCTCCTTTTTTTGAATGTTTTTTTCATGGCATGGAGGTATCCGGTTGGACGGCAACAGGCAGTGGCGGGCGATCCAGCGGGCGGCATAGTTGCGCAGGGCGGGGATCTCCTGTTCTGCTGCCCGGCGGCCATAGACGCCGGAGGTGAGTTGCGTGCGCACAGGGCCGGGCATGGGGTCGGAACAATGGGCGGCCAGCCAGTCCGCCCAGTCGGGGCCGCTCATGGACGCAACGACAGATCGCGGCATGATGGCGAGTGCAGTGCGGCGGAGCAGTTCAGCTATGGCGGTAACGTCCTGCGCCTTGGCCAGTTCACGCAGTGCGGCCCGTCGATACCCGTTGGCACACCATCGTTTCCAGGAACGCCATGCCAGCCAGGCTGCCGCCACTGCCAGCAGCGCGCTCAGCACATACCAGCCCGGCGCCGGCGGCCACCACGGCATTGGGGGCGGAATGACGAGATCATGCAGATTGTCGAGACTGGTGGGATCCGGGTTCATGCGCCGTCGGTCCTCCGCTGCAGATGGGTGCCAAAAAGGTCACGCAGTTGCCGGGCCGGTGAAGCGGCGGCCGAAAGGGGAATGACCGGCACACGCAGGCTGCGGGCAATCCCCATCCAGTGGTCAAGTCGGTGCTCGAAGGCCTTCCGGAAAGAATCGGCGAAGGCGGAGCCCACCGGCAGTTCGCAGGAAATGCCCCGGTCAACCGCGGTCATGCCCGGCTGGACCTGGAGAGAGGCGCCAAGAGGATCATAGATGCCGACCAGAAGGACGTCGTTATGGGCAGACAGGCCGGTGACAAGCCGCTGGGTGGTTTCATCCGCCCCGTCGAGATCGCCGATCAATACCACCAGATAATCATGGACGGCGCGCCGCTGTGCCGCCTCGAGGACGTGATTCAGGGTTACCGATCCCGCGACCGGTTCCGCTGGTTCCTCTGCCAGCAGCTGGTTCAGCCGTACCACTTCGTGCAACAGGCGCAGGATCCTGGTCTGGCTGCGATGCGGGGCCAGATCGACCATCTCAAACTCATTGAAAACGATACCGCCAAGCCGGTCACCGGCGGCAAGGGTACGCCAGGCGACAAGGGCGGCAACCTCGGCGGCTACGACCGATTTCATGGCACGGCGACTGCCGAAAAACATGGTGCGACGTTGATCGACAACCAGCAGGACCGGACGCTCGCGCTCCTCACGGTAGACCCGTACGTGCGGCGAGCGCAGCCGGGCGGTGGCCCGCCAGTCAATGGTACGAATGTCATCACCCTGCTGATAATGGCGCAGTTCCTCAAAGGCCAGGCCGCGGCCGCGCAGCCGTG
Organism: Desulfopila aestuarii DSM 18488; assembly: GCA_945863875.1. Lineage (GTDB taxonomy): Bacteria > Desulfobacterota > Desulfobulbia > Desulfobulbales > Desulfocapsaceae > Desulforhopalus_A > Desulforhopalus_A aestuarii_A. Next base: position 46,463 of record CAMBBS010000001.1, on the reverse strand, counting down.
AGCCATGGCGGCCGGCAAGCAGCGAGGTCACCGGCTGGCGCGGCAGAAAGCTGAAACCGCGGGCCTCGGCGCGCAGCATCAGCAGTGCCTCCAGCGAGGTCTGAATGCCGCTGGCAATCGCGGGGGGTGATGTGGCGTTTTTCATGACCGTCACCTTCTTGCTAAATTGAGACTACAGCCTGCAGCAAAGCCTCGATCACATCGGTGCGGGTCTTGCCGGCGGCTTCTGCTTCGTAGGAGAGGTGAATCCGGTGGGCAAGACAGGCCGGAGCGACGGCCCGGATGTTGTCGGGCGAGACGAAGTCCTGACCCCGCAGCCAGGCATGGGCGCGGGCTGCGGAATCAAGGGCGAGAGTTGCCCGCGGACTGGCCCCGAGACGAATCCATCCGGCCAGTTCGCCACCGTGACGCTTCGGTTCACGGGTGCCGATGACCAGATCGACAATGTAGCGCTCCGCCGCTTCGGCGACATGGATGGCACTCACTTCCCGGCGGGCGGCAAAGACGACATCCTGGGAAATCTTCGGCCCGGCTTCGGCGGAGCCGCCGGCCTTCTCGCCACGCACCAGGCGCAGGATCGCCGCCTCGTTTTCCGCCGGCGGATACGGCACATTGACATAGAGGAGAAAACGGTCCATTTGCGCCTCGGGTAACGGATAGGTGCCTTCCTGCTCGATCGGGTTCTGGGTGGCAAGGACAAGAAAGAGCGCAGGCAGTTGATGGGTCGTGCCGGCGACGGTGACCTGCCGTTCTTCCATCGCCTCGAGCAGAGCGGCCTGCACCTTGGCTGGTGCGCGGTTGATTTCGTCGGCAAGCACCAGGTTGCCGAAAATTGGCCCGGGCTGGAAATCAAAGATACCGGTCTGTTCCCGGTATATCTCCGAGCCGGTGATGTCCGATGGCAGCAGGTCCGGGGTAAACTGTACGCGACGGAATTCGCTTTCGACCAGTTTACCAAGGGTCTTGATCGAGCGCGTCTTGGCCACCCCGGGCAGACCTTCCATGAGGACATGGCCATCGGCAAGAAAGGCGATGAGGAGGCGCTCGACCACTGTTGCCTGGCCGATAATGGCCGCATTCATCGCAGCGGCAATGTCTTGAAACGCTTCGCGGGGTTTCATGTTTGATTCCGAAGAAGATTGATCTGTTTCGATGCGAAGGGCAGTACCGATGTGCGGCTGATACTGCCGGTCGAATTATATGGTGATTCCCCCGGCGCTATATTACTTGTCACCTGCGCCTCTGGCCACCGCTTCCATGACATGATCCAGGTTATAAGTCGCCGGTTTCTGGCGCGGCGGAAACTCCTGGAAACTCTGCAGCCACTTACCGACGTAAACGGCAGTCGGGGCGATCACGAACATGTGTTCGAGAGCCCAACGGTCATAGTCCATGCCGATATCCCGTGCCAGTTCAAACGGATCCATGCGCAGATTGGTCGGCATCGGGGCTCGGAGTTTCGTAAACGGTTCCTGCCAGACCTTCAGACCACCGGCATCCTGCCGCAGGAAGGTCACTTTCCAGTTGCCGTACCGCAACGCCGCGACACTGCCGTCGTCGGTCCAGTAAAGGAACTCCTGGCGCGGCCATGGACCTTCACCACTCAAGGCGGGTAACAGATTGTAGCCGTCGAGATGGACCTTGTAGGTCATGTTGTCGGCCTTTCTCCCCTGCAGCAGGTCTTCCTTGACCGTTGTATCTCCCGCCGCTGCCAACAAAGTGGGGAAGAGGTCTTCGTGCGCACCGATTTCGTTGACGACCGTGCCGGGTTTGATGACCCCGGGCCAGCGAATGACACAGGGTACACGATAGCCGCCTTCCCACTGCGATGCCTTCTCGCCGCGAAACATCGTGGTGCCGCCATCGGGCCAGGAGAAAGATTCTGAGCCGTTATCGGTGGAGTACATGACGATGGTGTTCTCTTCAAGTCCCAGTTCTTTCAGTTTATCCAGCAGCTGGCCTACCATGCCGTCATGCTCAGCCATGCCGTCGGCGTATATGCCAAAACCAGTCTTACCCTGCGACTCCTTTTTCAGGTGGGTGAAGACGTGCATGCGGGTGGAATTCCACCACATGAAAAACGGCTTGTCCGCCTTTTTGGCCCGCTCCATGAAATCGAGTGCCTTGGCAGTGACCTCCCCGTCCACCGTCTCCATACGTTTTCTGGTCAGCGGACCGGTGTCCTCGATCTTGCCATCGACAGACGAGCTGATGACTCCGCGCGGGCCGAAGCGTTTTTTAAATTCGGGATCTTTCGGGTAGTCGGGATTCTCCGGTTCCTCTTCGGCATTCAGGTGGTAGAGGTTGCCGAAGAACTCATCGAAGCCATGGGCGGTGGGCAGCATCTCATCGCGGTCGCCGAGATGGTTCTTGCCGAACTGTCCGGTCATGTAGCCCTGCTCCTTGAGCATCGTGGCGATGGTCGGGTCTTCTTTCTGCATGCCCTCGGCCGCGCCCGGCAGGCCGACCTTGGTGAGGCCGGTGCGTATGGGCGACTGGCCGGTGATGAAGGCTGCACGGCCGGCGGTGCAGCTCTGCTGGCCGTACCAGTCGGTAAAGATTGCACCTTCGGCGGCAATACGATCGATGTTCGGCGTCTTATAGCCCATCATGCCCATGTTATAGGCGCTGACATTGAACTGGCCGATGTCATCACCCCAGATAATGACAATATTCGGTTTTTTCTGGGGTGCAGGCGCCGCCTCCGCCCACGACGGCATGGCACTGGCCGCAAGGACCATCCCGCCCGCGACACACAGTCCGGTCAACAGGCTTCCGGATCTCCTCAATCCCTTTACAAGATCCCACTTCGAGGGTTTCCTCCTGATAGTCATAGATTTCTCCTTTTGGTACAGCTGATTAATTTTTTTTCTTCGCCACTCCTTTGCTCTGCTGATTTTGTCCTGCTGTTTGTTGATATATAGCCGCATTATCTTAAGGTCTTAGCCCTGCCTTATCCGGCCCCTCTTGACCCGGCGCATGATTTCCGGCATGTCCCGCTGTATATGGGTATAAAACTGCTTCAGGCCGGAGCACAGGTAATTCAACCCGACTTCACCGTCCGGGGTGCGCACCAGCCGGTTTTTCGGGCACTCACCCCAGCAGAGGCGCAGATGCCGGCACTGCAGGCAATATTTCGGCAGGCTGTGACGCTTGGAGAATGCAAACTGTTTCTGGGTCTGCGAGTAAGCCAGCGTGCTCCAATGCGTTTCCAGGATGTTTCCGGCTTTATACTCCGGATAGACATAGTGGTCGCAGGCGAAGACATCGCCGTTGTGTTCAATCGCCATGCCTTTACCACAGAACTCCGCGGTAATGCAGCGCTGCGACGGCCAGCCCAGCGATTGCACGACTGCGGTCTCAAACAGGTCGACATGCACCTTGCCGTAATCCCTCCTGTACCAGTCATCCCAAACCCTGCAGAGAAACCGCCCCCACTCGTCAGGATCGACCGACCAGGGGGTGACGACTGAGTCGGCCATGCCCGGTCTGGCCTGGGCTGTTCCGACAATCGGCAGACTGGCGGCATGCCAATGCTGGGGAGCTGTATCGCAGAAAACCCCGGGCTCCACGCAGGAGAGAAACTGCACCCGCCACACCCCTAATTCCCGGGTCAGGAACCGGTAGACATCGAGTGGATATTTGACGTTTTCCCGGTTGACGACGCAGAGAGCGTTAAAAGGCACCTCGTAGCGGCGAAGCAGGCGGGCCGCCGCCATGACCTTTTCATGGGTCGATCCACCGCCTTTGCCGGTTCTGTAAAGGTCATGCAAACGGGCCGGACCGTCACAACTCAGGCCGACGAGAAAATTATATCGTTTCAGGAAAGCGGCCCACTCTGTATCGAGCAGGGTGCCGTTGGTCTGCAGGTCGTTTTCGATTCGCTGGGATGGCTTTTTGTACCGAGCCTGCAACTCGACGACCTTATAGAAGAAATCGCGGCCGAGCAGGGTCGGCTCGCCTCCCTGCCAGGAGAACACCACCTCGTCGCCCGTCTGGGCCTCGATATACTGGCGGATATGCTGTTCGAGAATTTCATCGGACATCCGCGGGGTGGCCGTCTGGTGCAGCAGATCTTTTTTATGCAGATAATAACAATAGGTGCAATTGAGATTGCATCGCGCTCCGACGGGCTTGACCATCGCATGAAAGCGGTGTTTATAGCCTTCGGGTTGGGGCGGCAGCATTCCTTTTGGTACAGGCATATTCTTCATGTTTCGTCTTTTTTAGTGCAAATGATCACCTGAAACGCGATGAAGAATCCCGCCGGCGGGATGGCTTGAACAAGCCCGTGTTTGAACCTCCCCATGGATGAATCCAGGGGATTCCTGACGGACCTCAAGCGGCCCTGTCGACGGTTATTCCAACCGCTGCAAGGGGGGGGTGATCGCGGCGTTTTCGTCGCGGTCATGGTGCGCTGCACACGCCGGACACGCCCCTTGCCTTGCCGACTGTCCTGCCCTTCCGTGCGGTGCCGTACCGGCGCAGCAAGAAGAACAGACCCTGGTGGAACCTTCGCTGGCAACCTCGATGTACGGCATACCGCCTAGACGGCTCCGGCAGGAAAGCATTGATCGAAGCTGTCCGTGCGCGGCTGCAGCAACGGACCTGCCAAGGCCTGCTCTGAACAGGCCACGGATAGTATCTTGACTGAAAGCAAGATTCTGAAATCCCTTCGGGGTGTGACAGATCCCTCCCTTGGCCTCCAATTCTTTTTTACGGATAGCCCAATTCCATAGAGACGTGGGCAGTGGAAGCCGCTCGATGACTGCGGTTTGCTGCTTTTTAGTCAGTTTGAGCCTGAGCTGACCTGGTAGCATATCTATCCCGTTGCTGCTTTTCGAGATCTTGTGGAATGAATGCCCAAAGGTGCGTCTTGCCCCCCTGCCAAAAGGGAGGGGATTGCGACGCAATTTCGTTCATGCTGGTCCTCCTCATTTTTTGACCGGCTCGATGCCCCAGGGCATCGATTCGGTTCTTTACGGCATGGCGTTGTGGAGGATCTGGGCTAGTCCCTGGAGGAACTCGGCGACAACAGGGAGTGCTCCGCAGGTAATACCTAACATTATCCATACTGAAAATATTAATTACCAACTGGCAACAGTCTACCATTTTATGGCTATATTTTCCATATTATTTTTAGCGATCTATAACCTTTCCTGAGAGCGCAAAGCAGCGAACTAAAGTTTTCAGGAACAATACCATAAACTTGAATATACGTATCCTGTTGTCGACGGTGGACGAAGGCTCTAATGGTCAGACAACGATGCAGTTCCATGAACTTTCATTTCCGCTCCTGAACCTTGACCTTACCTTCTCTCCTAACTTCTCAACGCATGTTCTCGAGAAAGAAGCAGCAATTGGTTTATGCTACGAATATTCCCGTAAGAACCAGGGGCCGACCAAATACCGCAATCAATGTGAAGCGAGGCGTAAAGCTCTATGGCGAGCAGGGCATCGCAGGATTTTACGAAGAACCGCGCAGGCGCGGAGCTGCAGTTCTGACACCACCGGCACTTGTAGAGGTCCAGAGATATCTGCATCAGGGGAAAGAGCTGGCTGAGATCGCCACCCGGATGGATCTCCTGACGGATACCCTGCGCCAAGCGGTTCCTGCCGGCAACCTCCACTGTCTGCCAGGACGTAGCGGCCGGTGGTGTGCTTCTCGCCCTGCCGGCCCTTCTTGCGTTGGGATTGCTTTGACACTCGGAGTCAGTTTGCGTCTGAGCTGACCTGGTGTCGTATCTTTCCCGTTTCTGCTTTTCGATATCCTGTTGCATGTGGCCAGGCTAGAAATGTCTATAAAAACACCGCCTGAAAACAAGATCAGTTGCAGCGGGCGACGGAACCTAATGGTTATTTTCTAACCAGAAATTTTTCCAGCACCTTGCGACTCAGAGGTATGACCTTGACCACATCGTTTTCAAAATTTTCATAAGCCCAGTCCTCTCTTTTGGTATTCTGTTCGCTAAATTCAACCTGGCAGATATAAATACCGATTTCTCTTCCTCCAGAAACTACCGTATTGCAAGATCCGTTACCGTTTTCAGGCCAGAAATTTTCAGCTTTTTGCAGCAAGGCATTACCAATGGCATTGGTCGATCGACCGGAAAAGCCAAATGCCGCCATCTCAACACTGTCCGCTTCACGAATTACAATCACAATCCCGGCATCAATTATCTTCCTTTGCCACTCAAGAAATTGCCACTCAAAATTCTCATCCAGATAATAGGTGCCATGACCGATTTCACCATTTTTCCCTGGGGGGTTCCCCTCTCCGCCAAAACAGCTTGGAACGAGCCGGTCAAACTTCCGGTAGCAAAGGTAAATGGGAACCTTTGGTGCTTCATCCGCTGGAACAAACGGTTCACAGTTGAAAAGATCCGCCACCATGTACTCAACCAAATAATTGACCCTCTGACTGCCAATCAAGATAGTGGAACGTCCTTTTCCTGTATCTTTTCGCATATTGTTGAAGATTCGGCTGGCTCGATTTTTGTCCTCCGTTAATCCATCCCCCCTGACATCAAAAACACCGGGGGTAAAATAAAAAGGAACATAGAGCATTTTCACCGAAGGTCTCGTGTCACGAAGATCGGCTTCTGTGGAAAGAAAATGGATTATCTTCGAAGAAACAACCGAATCATGCCGGGAAATTGAAACAGGCGGAGAAGCCTGTGGTGTTGTAATCGTCCTTCCTTTAAGGTGATACTCCCCCAGGAAGATCAAAATTTTCTTTGAATGCCCCAACGCCCGCCATAAGCCAGAAGGCCTAACACCGAACAAGGCGGCCGGCAGTGTTTCCGCGGGCACGCCCCTTTCAATAAGCCAGCCACAGAGTTTTTCCAGGACTTCTAGCTTGGAACTCTGAACTTGATTTCGAAGAAACTTTCCTACCGTATGCCGGTGGAAGCCACAATCCTTCGCAATATGCGATTCCACACCGTACCTATAGAGATTGTACTGTTCCAATACCTGTTTGAGCCGCCACTCAAGTTTCATAAAGCCTCCTCCATAAATATTTTCGAAAAATTTCCAATAGCACCGGGACTATAATTAAAAATAATTTCTCTTGGTAATCCTTATGCTCCATTTCATTGCAGCTTGTCGCTCTGCGAATACAAGTTACGCCGTAATAGGCAAATTGAATAACAACTTGGCACTTTATATCGACATCTACTGTTTTTATTGTTGTACAATAAAAATGCCTAAAATGGGCCTAATCGCCCCTCACGGTCAACAACCTAATCTATCTTATAATATTGTTATAACATAATTTATTTGACTTTGTCCCTTCACTCAGTTAAGCATAAACCATACAGGGCCGCTCAAGAAAAAGCACTATTAAACTTTACAGACTTTGGCATTTTAAAGAGCAACTCAGCTTCAGTAAACTTGACAGTCAGAGCTTCACAGGTGTTTTCGACACGGATAATGACCGGGTTACCCCTTCGAGCGGGCTTTGCCATGGAGACAATCGACATCAACAGGGTGATCCGGCAACAGGTTAGCAAAGAAGGAAATAGCGCATCGCTTGATGAGGTATGCCGAAGAGGGACGAGACACCCATGACAAAGCAAACAGATCCGTGAAAATCGGCCAAACACGTCACCGTGCAGAGGTTCACAGGTGCGAATAACAGAGCACTGAAAAATGGCCATTAACCAAAAAGCCGTCAACAAAGTCAGACATTATGCCATCTGAGGAAAAACCTTTCGGCGCATATGCTGTCGATGCCGCCGAGGAGCGCTATCTCAAAAGACTATCGCCGGAGCTACAAGACAAAATCCGGAAACTAAACCAAATACCGCTTCTTCCTGAATGGCCGGGAACGACACGGGGAGTACCAAACCTTTGCCTGCGCTCCGCCCTTTTCAGAGTAGTCAGGCGTGGTGCACGAAGAGCCGTAGTGGGAGAAACCATTGCCTCTGTTGCAGGGTTAAATATCCGATATACCGGCTGGCAGCTCGACCAGGGGGATTTCGATGTCCTGGCGCAGGCGTTCCATCTGCAATCCAGCCAAAGGCATATGGAAAAAATTTACCTGGAATATATCAACTTCAGGATCAAGAGCTTTCTTCGTTCAATTGGCCGCCAACCGGGAAAATCCGGCCGAGAATGGCTGAAAGAGAGTTTTCGTCGTCTAACGGCGACCGCCATAGAAATCGATATCGAAATCCGCCACACACTCACGAATGAGGCTTTTGCCTATGCCGGACCACTAATCGATGAATTCATACACAGCGAAAGAGAGCAAACCTATTCGTTAAAGATAAACCCCAGACTCGCAGAACTCTTCAATGCCGGCTGGACCCAAATACAGTGGCACCAGCGCCTCCGTTTAAAAACGGACCTGGCCAAATGGTTACACGGCTTCTACGCCAGTCACAAGGAACCGTACTCAGTGAAAGTCATCACCTTAAAAATCCTCTGCGGTTCCAACTGCCACCGACTTGTCGATTTCCGAAGAAGCCTGCGTATGGCAATGGACGAGCTGGTCAAGGTAGCGGCGATTCTCGCCTGGCGAATAGATACACAGGACAAGATGCATGTACAACGACCCCCAAAGATTACCAACTCAACAACGGATCTCCAGCGGGGCGGAGCACTCACACAGGGGAGGCAGAACAGTCGCACCTAGGGGGCAGAGCACTCACAGAGGGGGGCACGGTGTGCACACAGAAAGGGGCACAGCACCCATGCAGAAGGGGCACACCACGCACACTTTGCAAAACCTTACTCTTCTGAAACACCAATGAAGAGAGAGGTTCGGCCAGGTGGCCAAAAACGCTTAATCATCTTTAATCCTCTTTTAATCTTTTAGGAAAAATCATCCGCAGGGAGGTCGGTGACAAAATGACAGGTCCGAGACAAGATAATCAACAGCTTGCCAACCAGAAGACATGGACTACTGCCTTGCAATGGGTCCACGCCAACAGAAAACTCGTTCGCCAGATGGCCTCACCCTATTTCAAGTTCATGGCCGGTGACCGTGAAGATCTCTACCAGGAAGCGACCATTGCCGCGTACAAAGCCCTTATCAGCTGCAAAAACAAAGACGAGGCAGATCGATTCGTAGCGTTCTTTCGGGTGATTTTCAAAACAAACTGCCTCAAGCTGTCCTCCGGCATTCAGACAGTTCACTGCCTGGAAGAATACTTTCTCCCTCTTCAGGAGGAAGCAGGAGAGGTTACCGAACCAGAAACCAACAGGATCAATGAGGTATTGCAAGTGGTCAGCACACGACAGCGGCAAATCTGCCTCTGGCTTCTTCAGCAGCAAACCCCTGTCGGTACGCCGGACATTGCCAGGGAATTCAAGGTCAGCCGCCGTCAGGCCTGCCGCCTGGTCAGCACCAGCATTCAACGAATATCTGGAGCCTTGCCATGATTTCAGTCACTGAATATGCAAAAACCACTTCCATCCCCAAACGCACTCTCAGCTATTTGTCTCGCAAAGGTATCATCCAGGATCCTCTCCGGCAGGAAGACCTGACAGCTCTACACTTTTTTGAACAGGTCTGGGGTGACAAAGAACTGATGCGGGCACAACTGAACCGCCTTTCCATGAAAACGCGGCTCAGCTTTCTGAAAACTGCCGGCTTATCAACCAAATGGGAACGATACGCTTACAGCCGGTATCATAATCTGCAACCGGGAACAAAACTACCCATGCGCTCGGTCATCGAGGAAATCCAGACCACTTTCCGCTTTCTTCTTAAAAAACAACAGATAGCCCGCCTGTATCAAATCAGAAACCGGGCACAGGTTGCCAAGCACCGGAAAAAAAATGCTGCGATCCATAAAGAAAAACACTCTCTTACAGAGCACAAACAAATGAGTAATACGCAACATTTACTGGCTCTTAAAAAGTACTTGGCGCTTGAAAAATGCCAAGAAAAGAAATGAATCGCAGGTCACACCTTCCGAAAAAAGAAAACAGAGATGAAGAGCAAACATCAAATAATGAGTTCGGCCCTGCTCACCCTTATGCTGACATCGACCAGACCGGAAGCAATGGAGGTTCGGCAGGAATTGTACGGGTTTCCAATGACAATGACCCAGGATGTGACCAGCGCAACCTTTCTGATCTCTGACCAGCGGCAATTACAAGAAAAACCATCAATCGGTCTATGGCTGCCCCTGGTACATTTTGAACTGAACAGCACCGTGCCGTCTCCAGCAGGAGCCGAAACTATCCTGTCCGGCCTGCAACAATATGGCATCACGGGCAAGAGACCTTTGACGGTAACCGGCCCTACCTGCAGGCCTGGCACGGAGAAAGTCAACGTCCCCACAACAACCACCATGCTGTTCCAGGGTCCTAAAACCGTGTTGATTTTATTCATTGAAAAGGAGAAAAACCTATGAACCTGAGCCCCACAAACCATGCAAAGAACAGTCGCCAGGCAAAAATCACCACAGGCCTGGCCGTACTATTTGCCGCCTGCTTTATATCGGCTCATGCCATGGCCATGGCCGTCCCGGCAGCAGGCTCTTTTGCCTATGATCTCTACGATATCGGCGTCAATCAGATCCTGCTCGGCCCTATCGGTTTTGTTGCCGGCGTCGCCTGTATGGTTTTTGCGGCGATTCTGGCCATTCGACAAATGATTTTACCTGCGGCAGGTGTTGTACTTGGCGGCGCATTCTTGTTAAAGGCCGATGCGGTTGTGCAGACCGTAGGCGCAATGATCATGTAGCCGCACCCCTTGAAGAGCAGGCCTTTCAATGAAGGAAAATAATTTCACCCACAGATTTCCCCAATACCTGTCAAAGCCGATCCAGGTGCTCTGGTTTGAGACGGATGAATTAATCCTCTTTGTATTCACTCTCACGCTGGCCCTGATCTACGGCAAGATCATGTGGCCCGTCTTTCTGGTGACTCAATTTTTTTATAGCCGCACCAAGAGATTAAAGGCCCGGGGCTTTCTAAAACATATCCTCTACATGTTCGGTTTTATCCAGATGAAGAATTATCCCGAATATTTTCAACGGGAGTTTCATGAATGAAGACAAACATTTTTCTCCAGAAAACCAGCAACCTTTACGTTGAAAACAGATTGCTCAAATTCATCATCGTTGTCCTCGCTCTGGCGGTGATCTTCAATTCTTTCATGGTGTATCGGGCGGTTAAATACCAGAGGGTTGTGTTAATCCCGCCCCAAATGACCGGAACGGTCGAATTTGTCCAGGGGAGACCCACTGACAGCTATACAAAAGACCTGAGCCGAAGGATTGTCAATCTGGCTGCCACCTACTCCCCACCGACCGCCCGGATGCAATTTGAAGGACTGCTTTCCTATTATGCGCCGGAGGCATACCCGGAAGCGTCGCAGGCCTGGTATTCCCTGGCAAGCAGGATTGAAGAGTCCCAGGTCAGTTCGGTTTTCTATCTGCAGACAATCAAACTTGATGAGAACATTATCGAGGTTTTCGGAAATCTCAAACAGTTTGCCGGCGATACCCTGCTGGAAAATTCAAGCAAAACATATCTCATCAACTATCGCTTGCAGGACGGTAAATTCTATATCGTATCGTTCAAAGAGAAACTTTCCCAAAGGCAGGAGGAAGAGCGTGGTTAAAATCATTGCAGCAACAGCTTCCCTGATCTCGGCGACAATCGGTACCTGCCTGGCGGATCCCATGATCCAGGCAGAAATCCCGACAGCTGTAGAGCTGTCCAACATGGATATAAATCGCATTGTTTGCCCCGGACCGATGAACGATCTCATTTTTTCCCAGGAAAAGGGCATGACCGGCCATTTTTCCGGCAACAATGCCTTTATAAAATTTCAAATCGAGGACGACGGCGATGAATTTATCTATGCAGAGCGCCAAAGTGAGCTTTTTGTCGTCTGTAACAATGTTGTCTATACCCTGCTCGTCACCCCCAGCGACATTCCCTCCGTCACCCTCCGCCTGGCTTCTCCCATAGGAGAATCTTTCAAGCAGAACATCGACCATTTCAAAAAAATGCCTCTGGAGAAACAGGCCCTGCAGATCATCAGAGAAGCCTACAACGGCACCTACCCGGCCAGTTACCGGATAAGCCAGCCAACCAGAACAGTACCCCTTGCCCCTGGACTGGAGGCAAAACTCATCCAGATTGTCGATGTAGACGGGGTTGGATTGCGCCTGAGTAAATACCTCGTCAAATCCCACGCCCAAGACCCAATTGAGGTGGATGAAAAAGTTTTTTTATCATCATCTTTCAGCGAATCGATCATTGCGATAGCCGTTGAAGATCACCGTTTACATCCCGGTCAGTCCACAGAAGCTTTTGTCGTTGACCAGAAGGAGCGGGAAAAATGAGTCTTAAAAAAAGATTCGATGATCTTGAACCAAGGATGAAGAAGATCGTTATCTGGTCGTGCATCGGGATCATTTTTTTGGTTTTGGTCTCAACCGGCTACAAAGCATCCCAGACTGATACATCCGAAGGTTTTTTCAGCCAGAAAAACACCAGGGAGATTCAGCTGGAGCCTGACCTCATCCAAAAAACAATGCTCCGGGAACAGAGACGACAGCTTGAATCTCTCCAGGATGCCGTAGACAAAATAACACAGGAACAAAAGAAAACTGAACAATCAAATCTTGAGCAGCTGCTTCCCGCACTCCCCACTGCCGACGAGGTTGCTGAAAAACAACACTTCCCCACGCCATCACCTGAAGGGCGGCCATGGCCACTTTCACCAGAAAGAACAGGACCGGCAAATTTACCACAGCATCCCAAGCCCGAACCCAGGATGATCGGGGAAATCAGTGTGTTGTCGAACCCGGCAACTGCTACAGGAGAACTGGAACCCCAAAATGGAAAAAAAAAAGCAAGAACAGTCTATCTGCCCCCTTCCTTTATGGAGGCGAAGCTGCTCACCGGATTCGACGCTTCTACATCTGGGAAAGGAACGAGCAACCCGGAACCGCTGCTGCTCAGAATTCAAACCCCGGCGGTTCTACCAAATGACATCAAGGCAAACATGGCCGGTTGCTTCGTCATTGCCGAAGCGGTCGGCAGGCTGGATAAAGAGCGGGCAGATGTACGGCTGGTGTCCCTGTCGTGCCTCAGTAACGAGGGCAAGGCCATCATTGATACACAGGTCAAAGGTTTTGTTACAGACTCTGACAGTAAAGTCGGCTTGTCAGGCCGGGTGGTCTCAAGAATGGGTTCGGCCACGGCCAGAACCATCGTAGCCGGATTTTTCGGCGGCATGGGCGACATGCTGAAATCGGCTGCCACTACCCACTCCACTTCCGCACTCGGCACAACGACCACTATTGATTCCAGTCAGGTGGCAAAATATTCCATCGGCGGCGGCCTGTCAGATGGGGCTGCCAGTTTGCAGGAGTTTTATCTGAGCCTTGCCAAGCAGGCTACTCCGGTTATAGAGGTAGGGGCAGCAAAGGAGATTACCGTTATCGTTTCCGAGGGCAAGGAACTTGAAATCAAGGAGTTTGACAGGGACACCCTTTGAGCGACAGGCACCCATCGGCCCCGGTTCTTGCTCGTGCCGGAGCTCCCCTCTTCCTTCTCTACTAATGAGTGTTTTACCTTATGAACTTTCCCGACAAGGCTCTCCAGGAGGCACTCGATAAAAAGAATCCGCAGCGGTTTCCCCGGTTCAAGAAAAAAGGCCAGGGCATCGATTCCTGTCGATACCCGCAAGGTTTCAAGCTGGATGGGCACCGGGTTTTCCTGCCCCAAAGAGGATGGGTTCGGTTTATCAACAGCCGGGAGATCGAGGCAACACCAGGAAATGTCACCGTGTCCAGGCGGGGGGATCATTGGTCTGTCTCGCTTCAGACCGCGCGGCAAGCTGAGCATTTCAAGAGAAGGGATATGTCCAGACCGGCACCGGCAACAAGCGAGGCACCAGGTAAGAAGGCCCGGGCCAGGCCCCGGTGGAACAGCGTCCTGCTCTCTGACCGGGGATGGTTCGAGTTTCGCCGGCAACCTGAGGACAAGCCGGCCTGGAATGGCGGTTGGCTCCTCTGCGTGGTGCCGCAGAATACCAGCAGGACGTGTCCGGCCTGTGCACGCATCGTAAAAGAAAACCGCAAGAGACAAACACGGTTCAGGTGGTTGGCATGCGGTTTCGGAGAACACGCCGAGCCGGTTGGCGCCATAGAGAGCAAAAGGGCAGGACCTGCCCGGTTCGCCGGTGCAGTGAGTGGTGCCGTCCTGCCGCCAGCAGCAGGAATCCACCAAGGCAACTGCCCAGAAGCGCCTGCTCAGGCGTAGCTGCTGGTGGATTCCTCGGCCCTCAGGCCGGGGAGAATGTCAATTGCACTGCATATTTTGCCAAACTTAGAGCCATTAGCACTTCAAACGCTTCTCTATATGGCTATTGACGAAATCAATCGCTTCCCGCAGCAGTGGTGTACAGGGCAGAGATGCGGCGAGTAAGCCGATATTATCTTGTTCCTTTAAGATCTCAAAAGTTGGCCGAAAATTTATATCAAACACCCAACTCATCTGCAGTACTTTTAACTCATTGATTGTTTTTAGCTTTGTGTAGTTCATGATCTGTCCATCGAGCAACATGCGATAGACCTCTTCCCGTACCAGGCTGTCTGACCCCAATCCGAGGGTAACCACAGGATTTCGCAAAGATTCGTCCATCTGGAAGTGCTCGGACATGACCCGTAAGATATCAACCTTGTCGGCATCACGGATGAGTTGGCAATGAAGCAAGGTTTCCGGATCAAGATTTTTAGGGATTTGGAGCCAGTTATGAAAAAAAACAGCTCGCCTAATCATCTGGCGTTCGGCAAAATTCAACGTATGGAGGACGTGATGACGATTCAACTCCCAAATGGAAAGTTTGGCATGATTATCCGAATCAGGATCACGAAAGGTCCGGTACTTTTGATATTGGGGAAAACGACCGATGTCGTGAAATAAGGCTGTCACGCAAGCTATCCGGGTATTGTTTTCCAAAAGACCAATACCTGATGCAATCCGTTCAATGGCTTCACAAACACGGAAAGTATGAGCCTCCTTCAGGTCGAGACATTGCTGATGCAAGGGGTCAACTTCTCGGAAAGTTCGGATATGTTGCTTCACCCATTCTTTGAAAAAAATGTACTGATCATCGTTCATGCTGGCAAAATAAACAGTTCTGTATAATTGAATTCCTTATTCGCCCGAAACAAGGAAGAGCTTAGGCTATGGATAAGTACACACTCTTAATCGACCTACACAAACAAGACCATCGGCAAAGACCGGGCGGGGATGCCGAGACGGAGCAGGCGCTCATAGCTATGAGTATACCATAGGGGGCTCTTTCGCAACTGAAGTGACGAACGGGTGTCAGGAAGAAGGTTTACTTCATGGGCCAAATCGTTATTCAATCTTGCCAGGTCGAATCTTTCGATTTTCAAGAACGCCAGAGATGAAATACAACATGACTGAAAAGGGGTCATCCAAGGCCCCGCCCGCGGCGAATTATGCATGACGTCACTTGCTTTTGCATCTACAGGGAAAGAAGTCTATCGCTTTCCTTTACCAAAGTATAGAGGTCCTTCTGTGTTCCCCGCTTATGATATCCTTCCTCCACACCGTGAAGGTCCATCAGTTTGCCTCAGGCGAGTAGAACACCTTCCGACAGGGTGAAAGTCTTTGCCAAGATTTGCAAAGGGAAGTACTCCGAGTCGGACTTCTCATACTCCACTGCCGGTCCGTTCAGGAAAATGGTTACATCGTCCATTCCTTCGAGCATCATGTTTGCCAGTCTGAAAGCATTCCAGATGACTTCAGGGGTATTCTGGCAGATTACCATGCCGATTTTCATGCACTGCACCTCCCCAAAAAAGTTCTCAAACAAAAGTTTTGAAAAATACGCATCGAACGATGCTAACATAAATGGTTCAAGAAGTTTCTTTTTTTTATTATATTTTTTATCGAGCATTTCACAAAATCAAACAGGCACTTCCCCTCGTCGTCAACCCGCTGGATCGATTGGTAATCCTCAAGATCGTTTTCAACCAATTTAAAACCGGGATGATAATGGAATGGGTGGCGATCATGGAGAGGCTCGAAGGTGTTTTCAGACGCCCCCCGGCGGCTGAGGATCGCGGTGGCACATCCCTGCGTGTTCATCTCCATGCCGCCGCTCCAGGCAAGTCCACTTGCCCTGCGTCTGCTGGTTTTGTTCCACACAAAGATACGCCTGGGCGTCACATTATGCCGATCAGGTTCCGAGTCAACGGTGAATGTCTTTTCCTCCTCAAAGACACCGCAGTGCTTGTCATTGAAGACAAACCCCGCGCCTCTGACAGCGAAAAAATCCTCCAGTAAAAACCGTGCCACCCGTTGCCGGGCCGCGCTGTACAACCACTCCCGGACCTCAGGCCTGCACGGAATCCGCTTTCTCCCCAGCACAATCCCGGCTTCGCGCGACCGCACATTTTTCAACAGCTCGCTGGAACCGATATTGCCTGCTGTCATCAAGACAAAGACCATGAAGAGCCTGCAGGCCGACCCAAAAGAGCCCATCACCAGCTCAAGCCAATTCCATTGCCTGGCCAAGGTCATCATAGACGGAAAAGTCCCGGGGCAACACCTCTTTTCCCTATCATGCTCCTCTAAAAAGAGCTGCTCAGCCCCCTGCACCCGCTGCTGACCAGAGGGGAAGGAGAAGGCAAGCTTGACTTGCTTGGCCTCCTTCTCCTGGCGCTCTTGTGCCCGGACCTTTGCAACCTCTGCAGACCTGTTGCCACGGTTGCGCTCCGGCCGATGCAAGTGGCGCTGCTGGCGCTTGCTTTTGCTCGCCTCAGGATTGTCGCCCTGGATCACCCCTTCCGGACCGAAATGCTTCTTGATGTCAATTTGGTTATGGATGGTCTGACGGCTGATGCCCAGCGCCGTGGCCAACCGCGATTTGCCGGCACCCAACGCAATTGTCTCAACACTGAAAAGCCGCCTGGCCACTGCATCCGCAAGATCGACTTTCTTGATGAAAACCCCTTGCCGGGAGGAGATGAATGGCACGCTTGCCCTGCCGGTCAAGGACTTCCAAATTCAGCCCGAGGCCAAGCTCAAAGGGAACGACGAAGCGCCGTTCAGACTGTTCACCAGGGCAGAGACGGCCACCTTGGGCGGGTAAAAAACGAGCAGAGGAGCATGGTCCTCTGCTCCGCTCGTCTCGATCAGTTCAGCTCCAAACATCCGGCAGATCCCACCAAAAGATTCCCGAAGTATTTCGATAGCTTTTCCGTCCAACACTTTTTTCCGGTATTAGGTCACAAAGACCGATGGACGTGCATATTGAAAACCCAATGTCTTCCTGTTCGAATCTCGTTGTCTTTCTCCATAGGCCAAAGTATTCTTTAACTCATGAAGAAGTAATTGCATTACTGATCCAGGATAGTGCGGCCACGTTTTCGCCTGTTCCACAAGGGGGCACTCTATTCGAACTTGACATGGTGGCGAATCGCATTACAAACTAAGTTCAACGAACCAAGTCTAGACGAGGTGCCATTATGAAGACATACAACATTCACGAGGCGAAAACCCATTTATCTCGACTGGTGGAACAAGCCGCCAAGGGTGAGCCGTTCGTCATCGCCAAGGCCGGAAAGCCGTTGGTCAAAGTTGTTCCGCTCAATGCGCCGGGACCTTCCCAGATGAAACGGTTTGGCTTTATGGCAGGACAAATAAGCGTGCCGGATGACTTCGACCAGATGGCCGAAGCAGAGATTGTGAAGATGTTCGAAGAGGGCATATGAAGCTGCTACTGGACACTCACCTGCTGCTATGGGCAGCTCAAGGCTTTGAACATCTGCCATCGGATGCCCAGACGCTGATGAGTGAACCTGAAAACGAATTGTTCTTCAGCGTCGCCAGCTTGTGGGAAATCGTCATCAAATGCGGTTTGGGCCGCGAAGATTTCAAGGTCGATCCACGCGTATTGCGGCGTAGCCTGTTGGACAACGGCTACCATGAACTGCCGATCCTCAGTGAGCATGCGGTAGCCATCAGTACCTTGCCGCCAATCCACCAGGATCCCTTCGATCGCCTGCTCGTCGCGCAGGCCATTGTTGAGGGGATAACACTGCTAACGGCCGATATACAGGTGGCCAGATATCCTGGTCCGATACAACCCGTCTAACAAGAGCTGGGAAAAACAAGCCGCCGACAGGACTATCGGAAGCTGGGCAATACGCTCTGTATGGCTTGCCGGACTTCAATGATGCCCAACGGCAACAGTACTTGGCATTGACCGTTAATCTGATGACACACTACTCATTGTTTCAAATTATCAATTTGATATTATTGCATTTGGGGTCGGACCAAGCTATATCTATCTGCTAAACTGATATTATGAACAACAAACCTACCGCAAGCTGGTGCTTTCCGCCGCTGGAGGCAGGCCGACAGATGCAGTCTTTATCGGCGATATCTCCAACGCTGTCCTTTACCCGCTCGGTTATTCGCGACCATAAAAATTTGGCGTTTTTCTGTATCGCATATTCCATGGATGCAGTAACCTTTCTCAAACAAGCAATATTAGCGATATCCCCCTATGATCCACACCGCCTACACCTTACATCCAGGATTCATTGAAGAATTATCAAGACGAATCAATCTGCTGATTGCGTCAACCGTGTCAACCACAATCGTTGGCAGCCTCTTCCAGAATATTTCCCTCATTCCATCGCAACAACTTATTTCGCAAATCATCGACGCTGCCGTATGGACAAGCTTTGCCACCGACGAAGGTAATTCTGTGACCATATCGATTATCCTCAGTCCAGCAGAAGACTCATTCGATACGTTCATCTTCGACAAGCCAATCAGCTTTGATGTCAACAACCTCGTAAAATTAGGTGCAGCGCTCGAAAATCCACGGGCTGATATCTCTGTCTGGCCAAACGAAGACGAGAAATTAGTTGTCTGGGGATTCAGAACACGTTCTGTCAACACACTTACCCCCAACCTCTGTGTTGAAGCCATGGCACCAGGGGGTGTGCTGATAACTTTTGGAGGAAAAAGCCTTGCGGCACTGTCTGGCAATGAGGCGTTTTTTATTGATCACTCTTCTTTGATGAGAACAATCATACCTAAGCTAACATCACCAAAAGACAAACAGAAAGACAGGATACTCTATCTAATGCGTTATATGTCGCTCTTGAACACCGCAAGACAAATGCGTGCACATGCTAGAGGAGGAACCCTGCTGGTGGTACCTGAGGATGGCGAATGGCAGCGTTCGATTGATACCCCTGTCCCCTATACCGGTGGAGCAATCTTTCTTGAAAGTGATTACGATGTGACCAAAAAGCCTTCCTTGATAACTACCGTTAAAAATTTCTTCGGCGCAGCGTCCCAGAACAAAACAACTGCGGAAAGGGAGCATCTCGAACGTCTGGGCCACCAGTTAGACCAGCAATGTAAACATATCGCCAGACTGACTGCCGTAGATGGCGCACTGATCATGTCTTTTGACCGATTTGTCTATTGTTTTGGCGCGAAAATAACCCCTGCCCAGAACCAGACTCCTCCGGCAAATATACGCGTATATAAACCGGTCGAGGGAGACAACGGCACAACGGCGAACCTCATGGATTTGGGAGGTACCAGACACCAGTCAGCGGCCCATTTTGCCAATGCTCAACCAGGGGCAGTTGCCATTGTTGTATCTCAAGACGGTCATGTCTCCTTTATATCCTCTGATTCTGCAACTAACGATCTCATCGTTATTCAGCAGGCAGAATTGGCGGTTATCCCTGAAGGACTGGGAGCCGCTCTATGGAGTTACTCTCAATTTGCGGAAATGGATCTGCTGTAAAAAACCCTCATTGTGTTGGCGCTGGCAAATATTCATTGGACTCTGAAAGGTTACCAAAAACGCGCCGTTAAGCCCGGTCCTTCAGGTCGGGGCGACAAGGCGTACGCTGTTACCCCGGTGCCTGTTGCTGTTCGACATACTGCCGGATAATGGAGATCGGCGCACCGCCGCAGGAAGCCGCAAAGTAACTCGGACTGCACAGAACATCATACCTTTCGATACCCGCAAGGTTTCAAGCTGGAGGGGGATCGGGTTTTCCTGCCCCAAGGAGGATGGGTTCGGTTTATCAACAGCCGGGAACCGCTCAACAGTTTCAAAAAGATGGAAAAAAGCCTAGGGACTGTTCAAAAATAAACTAGACTTTTAATGTCAGTTCTGTCATTATCTTGAGATGACAACAACGAATCTTGACCCCATACGTACACGTTTTCGATTTATATGGCCTCACCTTGATGAGAAAGGGCGTAGGCTTTGGGTTGCCTCGGAGGTGAAAGCCTTTGGCCGCGGCGGGCTCAAAGCGGTTCATGAAATAACAGGAATGGCAAGGAGCGCTATTTTAAGGGGAATCCAGGAAGTTACAGGAGACATCCCGCTCCCTGATGGTCGCTTGCGGCGGGTTGGGGCGGGTAGAAAATCACTTAAAACCAGCAACGACACTTTAATCAACGACTTGAAACTTCTTGTTGAAGATAACACAATGGGTGATCCTGAATCTCCGCTTTTGTGGACTACAAAAAGCCTTCGCACCCTCGCCGCTGCACTCCAGGGCAAAGGCCACAAGATTGGTCATGTAACAGTCGGAACCCTTCTTTCAGAGCAGGGGTATAGTCTGCAAGGGAACAAAAAAACGCTGGAAGGCGATTCTCACGTCGATCGAGACGAGCAATTTCAATATATTTCGGAACGCGTGAAGGCCAATCAAGATCTTGGGCAGCCAGTAATCTCTGTGGACACAAGGAAGAAAGAGCTGGTCGGTCTTTTCAAGAATGCCGGAAAATCATATCGTTCCAAAGGCGACCCTGTCAAGGTAAAGAGACACGATTTGGCTGACAAAGAGCTTGGGGAGGTCTCTCCTTATGGAGTTTATGATTTGCAACATAATGAAGGCTGGGTGAACGTTGGCATTGATCATGATACGTCAGCCTTTGCCGTCGAGAGCATTCGGAGATGGTGGCACGTGATGGGTAAGCAGAGGTATTCGAATGCCACTCGGCTTATGATCACGGCAGATAGCGGTGGCAGTAACGGATCCAGGGTTAGACTTTGGAAAACCGAACTACAGCAATTAGCCAACGAAACAGGAATGGAGATTCAGGTCAGCCATTTTCCTCCAGGAACCAGTAAATGGAATAAGATAGAGCATCGATTGTTCAGTGCTATCAACCTGAATTGGCTTGGCCGCCCACTCATAAGTCATGAAGTGACAGTAAATCTTATTGAGGCCACCAAGACCAGGACCGGCCTAAAGGCAAGAGCAACTCTGGACACCAATTCCTCTCCAGGGGGGATTAAAATCAGTGATGTCGAAATGAAGGAACTTAACCATCACCCTGAGTCTTTTCATGGCGAGTGGAATTATTCTATCACTCCCCAAAAGTATATTTAATTATTGAACTGCTCCTTACCAAGGAGCAGCGGCGTTTGGCTGGAAAGAAAAAACTCTCAGCCAACTGGAAAAAGCAGCAACAAAAAATAACCCGGCCGCCTATGCGTATTGCCGGCGCCCGTAACGACTCTCTTCATAACGCCTCGTCGACTATCAGCAAAAACCACGCGGTAGTGTGTTTCGAGAATGCAAAGAGAAGGGATATATCCAGACCGGCATCGGCGACAAGCGAGGCACCAGGCAAGAAGGTCCGGGCCAGGTCCCGGTGGAACAGCTCCCTCCTCGACCGGGGATGGTTCGAGTTTCGCAGGCAACTTGAGGACAAGCTGGCCTGGTTGGCGCCATGCATATCAAAAGGGGCAGGACCTGCCCGGTTCGCCTGTGCAGTGAGTGGTGCCGTCATGCCGCCTGCAGCAGAAATCCACCGGGGCAACTGCTCAGAAGCGTATGCCCATGCGTCGGTGCTGGTGGAATCCTCGGTCTTCAAACCGGGGAGAATATCAATGATCTCAAGTTAACGTTTATTGCCAATCGAGTACGATTTCCCCAACGGTAAGACCACACATCCCGGAGGTGCGATGGACCGGCGGATTGTTCTGGCACACGATGGATCGATCAACGCGGACTGGGTTGCCCGTTACGCAGTGCAGATGGCGGTAGCTCTTCCCTCTCAGCGACTTCTCCTGCTCCACATTCTCGACGGTTCTCTCACCCGCAATCGAATTGAGGCTAAATTCGCCTCCATCGCCGCGGAATGCCAGCAACACGGTGCCACCTGCCAGAGCCTGATACTGGAGCCAAAAGGTGATGTTTTTACCAGCCTGCTCCATGCAATTCCCTCAGGCAAACAAAGCTATTGCCTGTGCGGCACGCGCGTTAATCCCAAGGGAAGAGGATTTCTCGTCGGCACCATCGCGGAGCGATTGCTGCGCTGCGCGCGTTTCAACGTCATGGCCATCCGTGTGGTCAGCCCCGGTTTACTCGGTTGTCCGCGCACTCTGCTCTTCCCCCTGGCTGGCCATCCTCGTGGTTTCGAAGCAGCACGGCCCTTTCTGCAAATGCTGGCCGCCTCGGTCAAACGGCTCTATCTCCTGCGGGTGATGATGGTCAACCCCCTCCATTTCCGTTACATCTCCGACGTAGCCACTAAAAAGAGAATCGCCACGGGCTATGACTATCTCAATCGGATTGTGAGTGAGATACGGCAAAAGACCGCTGGCGTCTCCTGGCATCTTGATTGCCATGTAGTGCTTTCCGACGACTGGGCCAAGGAAATCGTGGTCCAGGCGGGAAAAATCAATGCGGCCATGATCCTGCTGGGGGCCACGGAACGCAATCTACCCTCCCGCTTTTTCTATAGCAGCCGTACTGAGCAGATCCTTCGCACCACCCCTTGCGATGTCGGCACCTACCGCAAAATATGAATCCGCGATCCGCTCATATAGGCCAGATCCCGCCGGAAGAGGTCTATGCCTCGCTGCACTCCTCGCCCCAAGGGTTGACGTCGTCCGAGGTGACCGAGCGGCTCATTCATGTAGGCCCCAACCTCTTTGAAGTGGTCGACCGCTGGAAACTGGCGCGCACGATGGGTCGCCAGTTCACCAACTTCTTTGCAATTCTCCTGATTGTTTCGGCGATGATCTGTTTTATCGCCCACCGGATCAACCCCAACGAAGGCATGGGTGTGCTCGGCTGGGCCTTGATCGTGGTGGCGCTGCTCAACGCTCTGTTCAGTTTTATCCAGGAATCCCGGGCTGAAAAAGCCATGGAAGCCCTGAAGAAATTCCTGCCCCATCTGGTAGAGGTCTGCCGAGACAATCGAATCAGCCGGATACCAGCGTCCGGGATCGTTCCCGGTGACGTGGTGGTGCTCTCCGAGGGTGACAAGATTGCCGCCGATCTGCGGATTGTCGCCTCGGATGGGCTGATGATCGACAATGCGCCGCTCACCGGTGAATCCGAGGCCATCCGGCTCACCTCGCAAATGCAGGACAGGGGCCTGGAGGAGTGCGAAAACATCGGATTTGCCGGCTGCGCCGTGGTCAAGGGGACCGGCCGGGGGGTGGTCTTTGCCACCGGCCTGCGTACCCGTTTCGGCCACATCGCCCAGTTGTCCCAAACCATCCGCCGTACCGGTTCGCCACTGGAACGCGAAATTTCACGGATGATCCGCATCCTCACCACCATCGCCTGCACCATGGGGTTCTCGTTTTTTTTCTATGGGGTGGTCAGCGGCAAGCCGTTGTGGATGAATTTGGTGTTCATGATGGGCATCATTGTCGCCAATGTGCCGGAGGGACTCCTGCCCACCCTGACCTTGGCCCTGGTGATGGGCAGCCTGCGCATGGCCAAAAAGAATGTGCTGGTGACCAGTCTCAACGCGGTGGAAGCCCTGGGCGCTGTTCATGTGATTTGCACTGACAAGACCGGCACCTTGACCCTGAATCAACTTACCATCACCCGGATGGTGGAGCCGCGCTCCGGGGTGGCGATGCTGCCGGAGCGTGAACAGGAACTGGCCACCCTGGCCATAGCCGCCTCTGATATCCATCAAACGGCTGATCAGTTGCTCGGAGATCCCCTGGATGTTGCCGTGGCGTACAAATGGTCCAACCTGGGTCTGGGCACACTGGCGACAGTACAGCAGCAGGTGGTGCGGTCCTTTGCCTTTGATGTCGAAAAACGGCGATCCGGAGGCATTGTCAACCTCGCCGGCAGGCGCCTCTTTGTCGTCAAAGGTGCGTTTGAGGCGATCCGGCCCATGGTGAGCGTGGTCGGTCCGGACAAAAACATTGAGGAAAAAATGCTGCTTGCTGAGCAGCTGGCGGCCAGTGAGACCGTCATGCAGCAGATGGCGGCCCAGGGCTTACGGGTAATTGCCGTTGCCTATCGGCAGCTGACAGTGGAAGAGAGCGAGACGATACCGGATGAGGCGGGTGCCGATAGCCTGGAGCATGATCTCATTCTGGCCGGATTTCTCGGCATCGAGGACCCGGTCCGGCCCGAGGTGGCCCCGGCGGTGGTAAAATGTCACACTGCCGGTATCGAGGTAGTGATGATCACCGGTGATCATCCTGCGACGGCGTTGGCCGTGGCGACCAAGGCGGGGATCGTTGCACCCGGCTCCACCACTTATCTTACCGGTGAGGCGCTTAAACGATTGACGGTGGAGGCCCTGGTCGAGCAATTACAACAGGGGGTGCGTGTCTTTGCCCGGACCACACCGGAGCAAAAGATGAAGATCGTCACAGCGCTGAAACATATGGACCGGGTAGTGGCCATGACCGGCGACGGTGTCAATGATGCCCCGGCCATGCGCGCTGCGGACATCGGCATAGCCATGGGCAAACATGGCACGGACGTGGCTCGAGAGTCGGCCCAGATTATCCTGCTTGATGACAATTTCGCCTCCATAGTCGACGGCATCGAGGAAGGGCGGACCGTGTTCGAGAATATGAAAAAGTTCACCAGCTATGTCCTGGTGAGCAATGGTCCGGAGATCCTGCCCTATCTGCTTTACATCGTCCTGCCGGTGCCGCTGGCGCTGAATATCATCCACATCCTTTCCATCGATTTAGGCACGGACCTTGTGCCTTCCATGGGGCTGGGCCAGGAACCCGTCGATCCGGAGGTCATGCGCAAGCCGCCGCGCAACCCCTCCCAGAATCTGCTGACCAGGCAACTGATGGTCCGCAGCTACTGTTTCCTCGGCCTGATCGAGGCTCTTTGGGCTCTCTTTCTCTTTTTTTTCGTCCTCTTCAGCGGCGGCTGGCATTACGGCGCCGTCCTTGACGCCTCCTCACCCCTCCACCAATCGGCCACCGGCATTACCCTCTCCACCATTCTCTTGATGCAAATCGGCAACCTGGTGGGGCGCCGCTACGAGTTCAGGTCCGGTCTGGACCCCGGCCTGTTCAGCAACCGGCTGATCTTCGCCGGTATTCTCATCCAGATCATCTTTTCCTGGGCCATTCTCTACTGGCCGCCACTGGCCCGGGCGCTGAACACCGGGCCAGTGGCGGCTGAGACATATGGTCTGGCCTGGCTAGGGATTGTGATCATTTTCACCATCGATTATCTCCGGAAAGTGCTGGTAACTCGGCGGGAGAATGGCGTTGCCCCCCCAGGTAGGGACGATGTCTGAGAAAGCTATTCAATGGATTCTGGTTGCGAGGAGATACCCTATAAAAATCTGAACCGCTCAAAACGTTTGAAAACCGGGAGCCACCTAAAGGTGCCCTTGAGAACAGCTTCAGTTGCTCAAGACGCTTATCTTCGTGCGCAGAAGTGTTGTCAAACTTTAGGAGTCCACCGGCAGAGCCGGTGGTTCACCTGTCTTTTGTTACAAGATTGACCTCATGTATTGCGACAAGCCTTCTTTTTGCACATATTCTGCAGCCAAAAGCCAGCCTACTCTTCCATGCTTCCCAGATTCTTCTGATTCTTCGCCTGGGCGACAGTAAGGGCGATGATGGTGGAGACGTTTTCCATATCGCTGTTACGTTGGACCACGTTGAAAGGTCTGCTTAGGCCCATAAGGAGCGGTCCAATGGCCTTGGCCCCACCCAGCCGATCAAGCAGCTTGTAAGAGACGTTACCCGAGGTCAGATCAGGAAAGATCAGGACATTTGCCGACTGCCCCAACCGGTTGAACGGGAATTGCCCGTTCAAGATCGTATCGACCACAGCCGTATCCGCCTGCATTTCACCGTCGATGATCAGATCAGGCCTGCGGCGTCTGACGATATTCATTGCCGCAGTCACCTTGTCCACCTCAGGATGGTGGACACTGCCGAAGTTTGAGAAGGAGAGCATGGCCACTCGAGGCTCCATATCGAAGAAGTGCGCCACTTCACTGGCCAGGATCGCAATCTCGGCCAGCTCTTCGGCATTGGGTTGGATGTTGACCGTGGCATCGGCAAACAGCAGGGTCCGGTTTTTCGAGATCATCAGGTAAAGACCGGAAACTTTGGCTACCCCCGGCCGCCGGTCGATGACCTGGAGCACTGGACGGATGGCATTCGGATAGGAATCGGCTACACCGTGGACCTGACCATCCACCAGCCCTTCACGTACCAGCATGGCGCCAAAGACGTAGGGGTTCCGGAGTTGCCGCTGTACTTCTCTCATGGGCCAGCCTCGGCGTTGGCGCAGTTGAAAAAGTTTCTCAGCAAATGATTCCAGGTAAGGATTTCGCTCAGGGTCGATGATTTCGATGCCCGTAAGCGGAATTTGCAGACTGTCGGCAATGGCTGAGATTTTTTCTTCATTCCCCAGCAGCACCGGCATGGCAATTCCGTCATGAAGAGTATGGTAGGCCGCACGGATGATCACTGACAAACTCCCTTCGGGTAGAACGATACGCTTGGGATCCTGCTGTGCACGCATAATGATCTTGCGAATGAGTTCACGTTCAGGACCGAGGGTGGCCTCCAATTTATTCACATATATTGTACGCTCGGGCAGGGCGACCCTGGCTACGCCGCTTTCCACCGCCGCCTCGGCCACTGCCGGCACCACCTTCAGCAGGACACGACTGTCAAACGGTTTCGGTATTATATAATCGGCGCCGAAGCGGATCGGTTTGTCACCATAGGCACGGATCACCGCGTCGGGGACATCTTCCCTGGCGAGCTCAGACAAGGCATGCACGGCGGCAACCTTCATGGCCTCGTTGATCGAGGTAGCTCCAACATCGAGAGCCCCGCGGAAAATATAGGGGAAACCAAGAACATTGTTGACCTGGTTGGGAAAATCGGATCGCCCGGTGGCGACAATGGCATCGGGTCGTGCTGCCTTCGCCTCGTCATAATCGATCTCCGGATCCGGGTTAGCCAGGGCGAAAATGATCGGTGAGGGGCTCATCTGCATCAACAGTTCCGAAGTAAAGGCACCTTTCGCCGAAAGCCCAACCAGCATATCCGCCCCCCGTACCGCATCCGCCAAGGTTCGACGGCCGGTATCACTGGCAAATTCCTCCTTGTACGGATTCATCCCATCAGTCCGACCTTTATAGATGATGCCTCTCGTATCCACCATCATCACATTTGCTCTCGATACCCCGAGCAGGACATACAACCGGGCGCAGGCTATGGCTGCCGCTCCCGCCCCATTGATGACCACGCGCAGGTCCGCCAGCTTCCTCTTGGTAAGCGCCGCCGCATTGATCATTGCCGCCGCCGAGATGATAGCCGTGCCGTGCTGGTCGTCATGGAAAACGGGAATGGACATCTGCTTTTTCAGCTGTTCTTCAATGTAAAAACACTGGGGGGCTTTAATATCTTCCAGATTAATGCCGCCAAAGGTCGGTTCCAACAGCTTGACCGTGCGAATGAATTCATCCGGGTCAGTCGTATCGATTTCCAGATCAAAAACATCGATATTGGCAAACCGTTTAAACAGTACCGCCTTTCCTTCCATAACCGGTTTGCTGGCCAGTGCACCAATAGCTCCAAGACCGAGCACCGCGGTGCCATTAGTTATAACCGCAATCAAGTTAGCCCTGTTGGTGTATTCAAACGATTTTTGGGGATCCTTTTCAATCTCCAGGCAGGGTGCTGCCACCCCGGGTGTATAGGCAAGACTCAAATCAGCCTGGCTTATAAACGGCTTGGTGGGAACGACCTCGGTCTTGCCCGGTCGCGGTTCCCTGTGATACCGGAGTGCTTCTTTGTAGTATATCATTTTATTCCCTCCCCAATGCTGAATTTAGCTGGAACTGATACGCAACTGTTTTTTAGGGCAGCCCTCTTAAACACACGCCTGCCCTGACCCATCTTATGCAATGATATTGGGTTAGCCTTTCATGCAGAATTACACTTTTTTCTAACTTTCCCTGCCGGTCCAGCATTAAACCAGACCTCTGATATGAACATACAACCTCTCCACAAAGGCAATCATGGCATGTCTACGTCATGACTATACCATGCCTTTAATATTAAAAATGTGGAATATCGCTCTACCCGATACCTTGGCAATAAGATCATCTTCAAAGCAGAGATTGGTGACT
Organism: Desulfopila aestuarii DSM 18488; assembly: GCA_945863875.1. Lineage (GTDB taxonomy): Bacteria > Desulfobacterota > Desulfobulbia > Desulfobulbales > Desulfocapsaceae > Desulforhopalus_A > Desulforhopalus_A aestuarii_A. The sequence continues at coordinate 18,056 of CAMBBS010000001.1, read as the reverse complement.
CAATAAGATCATTTCCATGTTGCAAAAACACCCAGGTGATATTCAAAGGAAAAAAGACGCGATTTCTCCATTTGCGGCCATTGGGCGGGAAACATTGCATCCTCAACCTCATTATGCATCGCATCCGCTGTAAAATTGTGGTTATCTCTGGCACAATATTTACGGACCTGCAACCTGGCCGCATAATTTATACCGCAGAACCTGAACAGCTTGATATGCCAGCACGGTGATAAAGAGATGCCCCCCGGCCCGGTCTTCCTTGTGGTGGCAGGTAGGGCGTAACCCCAACTCCGATTTCAAGCTCCGGAAAACCGCCTCGAGATCGGCCAGCATGGTCTAGGCTTGCCAGAACATTTTTTCATCCCACCTCAGCTCATTGGTTCTCAAACAGCAGACCCCGGGATGGGTCACCATCGTCCCGGCAACCGGGACTTTTTCCCAGGACAGAGCTACGGCTTCATCGCCGGCTGCATGCCGAGTGACGTCGATGCGACAGTGCCGGCCGATGCCGTGACTTTTTTCCTGCAGACGGCCGATCCTCTGAAGAATCCTGTCGTGACGTTTTTCCCGGCGCGGCGTGGTCAGCCCAGCGGCCGGTTTGGCCAGTCCCTTCTCAAACTTTTCGATAAAACGGCTGGATATCCCCGCCTCTTTTTCCTGGCGCTCGGAGGAAGAACAGGACAACCGCGCTTCGGTGGCCGCTTCGTTGACTATCCGCTGCACCAGGATGGATCCCCCCGATTTGTTCACCACCTCGACCGGCCGCTCCGTATCGAACCGGCGATTCCCTTCCCGACTCACCACCAGATACCGATAACGGTGGCCGGCCAACCAGGCTATATTGCTCTCGGGAGCGATACCTCGATCCATGATCACCAGTGCCCCTTCAGGGGTCTGCAGGCCGAGAGTCACCAGGGGGGGGCAAGCGGATCGTTTTTCCTTGGAATGACCACGTTGCCCCTTATGATTGCCGGCGGCGTCTCCTTTGAAAGAGGTGTTGGTCAGATCGTACAGAGTCACCGATGCCTCCAGGGCAAACAGTGCACCGATCCTGGCAGAGAACAGCGACTCAATTGTTTGCCGGTTCTTTACCAAAAGATCCGGCGTTCGATACAGGCGAAGCAATGACATCCCGGCATCAGCACAACCCAAAAGCTCCGCCCAGGCCGCTCCGCTCGGTCAGCCCGCCATAGGTCGCAAGTTCACTGCCTGGCGCTGCCATCCTGCCGATAATGCTGCACCTTGTTCAGCCCGGAAGCCGCCAGAATTTGCGGTACATGCAGCTCTTGCAAGGCACCAAGGGCGACATGTTCAACACCAATTGGCCGAGGAACGAACCAACTATCAGGAATTGACAGCCACTTCCTGCTAGTCAAAGCTGCTCCCATTTTCGTCTCGCCTGTCCTCTGCACCACCCTTACCGATCAAAAGTGCAGCATAGCGATGTGCCTCCTGCTCAATATCTCCCGCCAAAGGGAACAACGCCCCCCGCCCGGCAAGGATCTGCTCGATCCGGGCACACAGCTCCGGCCATTTCTCTTTCGCCAGGCTGAAGTTCGTACCCAGGTTCAAGAGGGGGTTCGCTGTTTGATACGGCCACCGATCCGCTCCGAGGCGACCAGGCGAAAGGTGGTGCAGGCATCCCCCGATCTGCGGCCGCTGATTTTTATTTGTCGAAGGTACATGGCGGGATGGCAACCATGTTTCCAGCAAAAAACCAATAGCCAAAATCATCATCATGGCACTACACTCAACCGCCCAACCATGTGCTCATTGACTTGGTGTCATTTTTGCAACATTGAGAAAGTGAAAATCGTTGCATAGACCATTGAAATGCCGCATCTGTGACAACATGGGTTAAAAAAGAGAGGAGACGATTTTTTTGTGACTTCGGTAAGTCAAGTGGAGTAGGTATACAACCACATCAGCCTTTTTCAATCTCATGGTCAATACCTCGGCCCGGGAGATGAGGAAATCTCGCCTATCTCCTGCTGTTAAAAAATCTTTTTCAGAAACCTAAAGCGTCTCACTGGACAATATTTGCAACGGACAGCATCGATGAGCCCCCCGATACATTGACATTCTCACCGGCCTGAAGACCGAGGATTCCACCACCACCGAGGCATGAGCATAGGCTTCAGAGCAGTTGCCCTGGTGGGTCCCTGCTGCTGGCGGCATGACGGCGCCACCCACTGCACCGGCGAACCTGGCAGGTCCTGCCCCTTTTGACATGTATGGCGCCAACCGCCATTCCCGGCCAGCTTGTCCTCAAGTTGCCTGCGAAACTCGAGCCATCCCTGGCCGAGGAGGGAGCTGCTCAATAGGGACTTTTCCCTGACCTTCTTACCTGTTGCCCCGATCTCCCGGCTGTTGATAAACCGAACCCATCCTCTCTTGGGCAGGAAAACCCGGTGCCCATCCAGCTTGAAACCTTGCGGGTATCGGCAGGAATCGATGCCCTGGCCTTTTTTCTTGACCCAGGGAAACCGCTGCGGATTCTTTTTATCGAACGCCTCCCTGGGAGCCTTGTCGAGAAACCTCATGGTTTGTTCCAGACGAACCGGCAGCACCCGGCCTGTTGCCGGAAAAATTGCTGCCGGCCTTGTTTGACCTTCAGTCTCTATTTCTATGCCTTGCGTATCTGCATAAGATAAATTATACTTTGGCCTATTGAGAAAGACAACGAGATTGGAACTGGAGGACATTGCGTTTTCAATATGCACGTCCATCTGGTCTTTGTGCCCAGATACCGGAAAAAAGTGTTGGATGGAAAAGCTATCGAAATACCCCGGGAATCTTTTGCTGGGATCTGCCGGAAGTCTGCAGCTGAACTGATCGAGACGAAAGGAGAAAAGGACCATGTGCCTCTGCTCGTTTTTTATCCGCCCAAGGTGGCCGTCTCTGCCCTGGTGAACAGTCCGAAAGGCGTTTCGTCCAGGATATTGAGGGAGCGTTATCCCGCGATAGCCGAAAGGTATGATGTTCTGTGGAGTCCGAGCTGCTTTGCAGCTTCCTGCAACGGTGTGCCGATCTCCATTATCCGGCACTCTGTCGAACAGCAACAAACACCGGAGTAACAGCTTACCCCCTGTAGCCCTGACCTGAAGGACCGGGCTTTACGGCGCGTTTTTGGTAAAGGTGTCTACTGTATCGGGAGACAAGAAGATAACTCTAATGCCTAGCAACATCAGAAGGTCATCTTGAGCTTTCGAAAAGCACGTTTTTCCTGACACGATAACGACATCCTCAATCCCCAGATTGTTCCAGAGTCTCTTCGGAAGATTGTTCAATCATTTGACCCGGAAGATGCTGCAGACTCAAATCTGCAAAGCCAAGATAGCTATATTTTAATCCCAACTTTTATCAATCCCAAGAGAATCCGGCTGAGCAACGTGGTGCTCGACGAGTTGGATAAGAAACTGCAACGACGGGGACTTGAATTCTGCAGATACGCCGATGACTGTAATGTCTTCGTGCGGTCGCCTAAGGCGGCGAACCGGGTGATGGCCTACATCAGCAAATTTATCGAGCAGAAACTCTAAACTGAAGATCAACCGCGAGGAAAGCAAGGTTGGTCGCAGTGAGGAGGTGAAGTTTCTGGGCATGACCACCGTCGACGGGGCTGTAGTAATTTCCCGGCAGTCGATGAAACGGGCCATGCAGAAGGTCAAGGAACTGATCCCTCCGGGTACCCATTTGACGCTGGAAATGACGATGAAGCGAATGAATGGTATATGGGATGGTCGGACTCTTACCTGATGACCCAGTATCCATCACAGCTCGCGCATGTTGAGGCGCATGTCAGAAGAAGACTCCGTTCTCGAATCGTCGACCAGCAGAAGAAACGTCGCCATCTGTACCGGAAACTTATCAAGCGCGGGGTCTCCCAGAAGCAATCCGCCCAGACAGTATACTCGAATAATGGACGATGGGTCTTATCGCGGACATGGGCACTGCCTAAGGCTTATCCCAACCGCTGGTTTACCGGTGCGTTGGGACAAAAGCTGAGATCAGATAGTCTGCTCAAGCATTGGTTTCATTTACGTCAATGGATACGTGTTCCATGAGGAGCCGTGTACGGACCCGTGCGCACGGTTCTGGGGGCAGACGGGACAGGTCGGGCAGTTAATCGACCGCCGCCATGGGGATTGCATAGGATCGAGAGTAACAGGGCGTGGGCCTGCCACTTGTTACAGTTCTCATGATCCCCTGCCCTCTCCTGTTCCAGGTAGTCGCTGACCGCCGCCACCCCCTGCCGGCTGATCGTATAAGGCTGGACGCTCCCACCCTTCTCGACCACTGACAAAATCCGCCGGTCAAAATCGATGTCGACCAGGTTGAGGTTGGTTATCGCACTCCGGCGCATCCCGGTTTCAATAAGGGTGTAGATGATGGCCCGACTCCAGTACGGACGAAAGCGGAATAACGTCAGTTGGGCATTCTGACCACCTCGTTGAGCTCTTATTTACGAGGTCTGGATTTTGTAACATCTTCTGTTTGGAATGCGCGAAAGCAATGGTGGACTGGCTTCGACCTCATTTCAATGAAGAGAATGAGCCGGTGGATCTATTTCATGCAATTACAAGCTGCCAAGGCTGGATCAAGTCAAACAAGACAGATGTCACGGTTAGGCGTGAACCCCTGAGACAAAACAGCCGCCGAATTGTCCAAGAGCAACTTTGTCGTAAGCTGACCAATCTCGGAGCGCGTACCCCCACCGGCAAATGGCTTGTAGTTGCGGTCGGTGAAGAGCCGACAAAAAATGTCCCAAAAAAAGTTGGTTCTCTACCTCCATTTACGAGGTCTGTAATTATTATTTTTATAATGTGTCTTATTGTAGAATCTGAATACAGGTGTAAAACATTTTTGATGCTTCCCTAGAAAAACATCCCCCCCCCTGCCCTTTCGATCCTTGTGCTGTCTTAGTCCACTCGGCAAGCGCCTTTACTTGCCACTTTATCAGTCAATGCAGTTGGCTTTTTCACCTCTTGCTCCAACGCACCCGTTGTAATTTACAGGCAGGGCTTGTAGCGCAGCAGAAAACGCCGGAAACAACATCAGAAAGGAGGGTGGTGGCGGTGGGAGCTCGGAAGCCGATCTATGCACCTAAACAATATGAATGAAGCACGCTGGAAAAATCTTTTCTCAATCCATTTTTCATTTGATTATTGCTGCCGCTTCTAATGTAAATTTGGAAGGTGAGATAGACTTAAATTGGCTCAACCGGCATACCACTACTTTTTAGTGAAATTCCTTACTCGCAGTAGCCATGGACAGCTGTGAATGGAAATATTTATGTGATATTAAAAACTTATCAGCTCAATTGTCTTTCCAGACCCCCTCTCTTCTTTTTTGAATTTAATTGAAATAATTCATTCAAAAGAGTAACGTAGGATAGCCATATCAGCATTACTCGAAAGTCTTTTTCGACTCTAACTGAAAAGGTTTTTCCTCTATTCACTGCTTATTGTGCGGAGCCTGACAATGTATCGACTCCTGGATCTACACAATTGTCAAAATGATATTCGCATTAGCACCGAACTGCCATTAGCAGTTCTGGATACGGCATATGTTTCCCTCTCGGCTATTTCCGGCGATGGCCGTCTAATCTATTGCAATCGAGCATTCCTGCAGGAACATACGTTTGATCATAAATACGGGTTCCGTACTTCTATTCGTGAATCACTGCCTGCTTTATGGAAACGATTCAAGGGATCGGAGGAGGGAGAGGACAGAGCCTTTAAGGTTGTCAACTTGCGATCAACAAGTTATGGCAAACCGTTGGGACATCTGCTTGTTTCATTCAAAAAAGATATTTCGCACGTAAACAAGAAAGATTTACACACAATTGTCTCCGTTGATGATCATCCCGATTTTATCGATTCCTATGCCGGCCTGTATGTTGCCAACCCTCAGGCGGACACTGTTAAGGTGAATCCATCCTATGAGAAAATCGCCTTTTTGTCCGAAAACGACCTGGTTGGGAGAAATCTTGCTGAGCTTGTTGAAAAAGGCTTTTTCTCAAAAAGCGTCACTTTGTCGGTTTTAAACGGTTTAAAAGATAATAATTTCTCGCAGCAAACGTTCTTTCAGACACTCCTTTGCGGGAAAAATGTTCTTGTTACCGGGAAACCCATCTTTTCGAAACAGAACAAACTCGCCTACATTCTGACATATGTCCAGGATCTGCTGTTTGTCGATACAATTGCCCGTAAATGCCTGGAACGTGATAAACGGATAAAGAATTACGGTGCCGACCTGATAATGTTGCGGAATGCAGCAGGAAAAAGCGAACAGAAGGCTCCTGACAGCGAGTTGCCGCAATTTGCTGAGTTACCCGTTGTCGCCAGAGATCCGCTTACAATTACCACTTTCAGGCAAGTAGTTCGGGCGTCCAAATATGACGCCCCAATTCTTCTTACCGGCGAGACAGGGGTTGGTAAGGATCTAATGGCCAAGTATATCCATCTCTTGCAGACAACAAAGACAACCGTGCCGTTTATTGCGGTTAACTGCTCGGCCATTCCCGGAGAATTGCTTGAATCTGAACTCTTTGGGTACGAAGAAGGTGCATTTTCCGGTGCATGCAGAGGTGGCAAGACAGGCCTTTTTGCCGCGGCGGATGGAGGGGTTCTTTTTCTTAATGAAATCAGTGAAATTCCACTTGGTCTGCAGGCGAAGCTCCTGACAGCACTGGATGAAGGCTGCATTCGACCCCTTGGTAGCAACAAAACCAGAAAAATTCAAACTCGTATTATTTGTGCAACAAACAGGGACCTGCAAACCTGCATTCAAAACGGATATTTTCGCAGTGATCTCTATTACCGCATCAAAGTTCTTACTATCAAGATGAGCCCTCTTAGAGAGAGGAGGAAGGATATACTGCCTCTCGTGCATCACTTTATGGCCCGACTGTCTGCTGTATATGGCATGACAAGATTTTTCTCCCCGGAAGTCCAGGAAATTTTATTGACTTATGACTGGCCTGGCAATGTCCGTGAGCTTCGTAATGTTGTTGACCAGTTAATGATCTATTCTTCAACAAATCAGGTATCAGTCCTAGACCTTCCCGATGAATTTCTCAATTGTTCATCAGAGAGGCCAAAAACGGAGGATACTTCGTTACCGGACGGCTTAACGTTGAAAATCATGGTACAAAGATTTGAAAAACAACTCATTGAGGAAGCTCTGGAAAAATATGGTAATGCTTCCGATGCAGCAAAAATCCTCGGTATTGATCCCACCACTTTGTTTCGTAAACTGAAAAAAACTATCTAAATCTGCAATCCTGCAGTTTTGCCTGCAGGATTGCAGGGAAGACTGCGTGAATCTCCCTGTCAACTTGTTGGTTCGGCTTTTCTTACAACTTTCTTCATCAATGATTAAGCGCTGTTAGTCAGCATTTGACATAAGTTGCAGCTTTGCCGGTAAAATTGGCAGCCAACTTGCTATAAAGAACTTGAAACCGATTTTCAGGCGAACTTTTACAAGGAGGTGATACTTTGGAAGCACTATCAAGTTATGATTTACCCACTGAAACGATAATTCCAATGTCCACGACACCGACGAAATTTGGTTATGGTGCCACCGTGGAATTGGGCTATGAACTCAATCGACTAAAGCTGAAGCGGGTTGTGGTTGTGAGTGATCAACAGCTTGTTGCAACGGGTTTGCTCACAAAAATTGAGAAAATTATGGCTGATGCAGGAATCGAATCGGTGCCGTATTACACAGTCGGCGTTGAACCTACCGACGTCAGTTTCAGAGAGGCGATCTCTTTTCTTGGCGGCAAGACTTTTGACGGATTAGTTGCTGTTGGCGGCGGGTCGGTCATTGACACAGCCAAAGCTATGAATTTGTATGGAACATACCCCGCAGATCTATTGGAGTATATTAACCCGCCCATCGGCAGAGGAACTCCCGTGCCGGGACCGTTAAAACCCCTGATAGCCGTTCCAACAACTGCAGGAACGGGCAGTGAGGCAACAACGGTGATCGTCCTGGACCTTTTGGATTTGCATTTAAAAACAGGAATCTCTCATTTCTATATCAGGCCGACCATGGCCATAATCGATCCCCTGAATACCCTCACCATGCCGCCTATGGTGACCGCATCCTCCGGAATGGATGTGTTGACCCATGCAATCGAATCTTTTACCGCAGTACCGTACAACACCAGATTCAAACCGGCAACACCGCAACAAAGGCCGCCATACATCGGGTCGAACCCCATCGCCGACCTGTGGAGTCATAAGGCGATTGAACTTGGGGGAGCCTACTTAAGAAGGGCTATGATTTCTCCCTGTGACCTCGACGCCCGTTACCATATGATGGCTGCTTCAACCTTTGCCGGAATTGGTTTTGGCAATGCCGGAGTCCATCTCCCCCACGCGCTCGGTTACCCCATTGCCGGCATGGTTAAAAACTACTCTCCACCGGATTACAATGCTTCTGAACCCATGGTACCACACGGCATTTCTGTTACCGTGACCGCTCCCGCTTGTTTCAGGTTCACCGCCCCGGCACAACGGAAACGTCATCTTATGGCGGCAGCGGCACTTGGCTATGACACAGAAGGGATACCCTTGCAGGAAGCGGGTGACTGTCTTGCACAGGCCTTGATAGATTTGATGAAGGATATTGGTTTTCCAAATGGAATCGGAGAATTGGGGTATGAAGAGAAGGATATTCCAGGGTTGACGGAAGGGGCCTGGAAGCAGCAGAGACTCCTGACCATCTCACCCCGAAAACCGACTCCGCAGGATCTGACTGAAATTTTCAGGCAATCGATAAAGAATTGGTAATTCATCCATAGAGGAGTGACCCTATGAAACTGTATTTGTTTGAAGCGGGTATTTTAAAGAGCCAGAGGCATTTCTTTACCCTGAATCAGGGTGTAGGCGAAAATTTTGATGTGCCGGTGCCATTTCTGCTGATAGACCACCCTAAAGGGAAGGTGCTTTTTGATACGGGCAATGCCTATGAAATTATCCATGAGAAGAAAAAACACTGGGGAGATATTCTGGGTGCCTATGACCCGGTGATGACCGAGGAGCAGTGGTGTGTCAACGCCATCAAGAAGGTAGGTGTTGCTCCGGAAGATATCCGCTATGTCATATTGTCTCACCTTCATCTGGACCATGCAGGTTGCGTGGGCCATTTTCCCAACGCGCAGTACATTGTCCAGCGTGATGAGTTGCACTTTGCCTATGTCCCCGACCCATATATGAAACTTGCTTACATCCGCAAAGACTTCGATAAAGATGTCGACTGGTATATTCTGGAAGGCTGGAATACAGACGGATTCGATCTGTTCGGCGATGGAGCAATCAAAATCTATTTTACACCGGGCCATACTCCTGGCCATCAGTCGATTTTGGTGAACCTACCTAACAGCGGACCGATGTTTTTTGCCGCTGATTCCTGTTACACGACAGAAAATCTAAAAAACGGGACCTTGCCAGGCCTGATGTGGAATGCCGGAGAAACAGTTCGTTCGGTCAACCGCATGCGCCTCCTCCAGGAAACCCAGGGTGTGAAGGTGGTCACCGGCCACGATCCCGCGGCATGGAAGGAATTTAAGCAGGCACCTGAATATTACGACTGATTCAACGTCGAACTGAGAGATCAGTTCAACAGGTCATGTCCAAACCATGACTTGTTATGCTGCTATTCCGTCATGCCCCGGAAGCGGGGTATGACGGTTTAATTGAGTTCAGGTCTTATCATGCAACTCCAGGACAGTATCAATTACGCCTAATTGCAAACAAAGACAGTGCATCTGACAGACCCACTCCTCGTTAACAGGCCGACAAAACCGGTCTTTTTTTTTTGGACATCCGGGCTTCAAACTGGCTCCTCAGCTCCTTCAACGGCCAGCCACTTCCCGCCAGGAGTGCGTGCGCCAAGGTTTGTTTACGGCGTAGTTGCTCCTGGGCAAGCCGCCGTCTCGGCTGCTGCAATGGCTCAAGCCGTACCGTGACCACTGCCCTGGTTGACTTGATCCAGCCATGGCCATTGGTGATGGCATAAAACAGATCCACCAGCTCATTTTCCTCATCAAAGTGCGGTTGCAGCCAGTCTACCATCTGCCTGCGGGCATTCCAGACAGAAGCTGTCACAAAAGCAAACAGGTATTTCCCCTCGTCGTCAACCCGCTGGATCGATTGGTAATCCTCAAGACTTGAGGCATCCACACGCTCCGGCGACCGCTTCATTTCTTCCTGGAGAACAGCGAGCGCGGACTCTTGTCCGGCGATGGTACCTTCCAGGTGTCGCCTGACACTGTTCCGGCGCGGGGCACCGTCCTTCTTCGTGGCAGCATTGGCAGTTGTCAGCTTCTTGTAAAGCGTGTTGAGTCCGTTCTTGATTCCGGTGATAAGGCTCGCCTGTCTCTTGATCTCCGGCTTGGCAATGTCCCGGCCATCGCTTTCAACCAATTTAAAACCGGGATGATAATGGCATGGGTGGCGATCATGGAGATGCTTGAAGGTGGGTTCGCCGAGGAAGCTTTTTAAATCCTTCTTCCGCCTGGATACGTTCGATGGTGCGCACGGAAATGTCTATCGCCTCCCGGTTGAGCAGTTGGGCGATATCGCCCGCCGAGATTTCGCGCTGCCGCCATTCAACATTTTTCTGCCGGGTTGTCGCATCGATTCTCCGTCGTGGATGGCCGGCTTCGGCCACTGCTTCCGAGAAGTCGATTTTTTCATGACGAAACTGATGCCGGAGAACACGGAGGTGGCCGATGCTCGCCCAAAACGTCCGGCAACAATGCGGTCGGGTCGACGCTCAACAAAGGAAGCCCGTAACGCTTCGTACTTGCGCTGCCATTTGTCGACTGGTTTGGTGAAAAAGTTGGCATCTCCCATGCCCTTAATTGCACTTAATGACGTTTATGTATGTCAAAACAAAAAACAGCGAAAGTTTGCATTGAGCAAAGAAGAATTTCAGGATTAGAAAGATAACAATATGTCATTGTCTTGTTTTTAACCTGATGTTCTTCCAGGTGCTAGCGAGTTTTATGTTTTGTGTTGGTTGTTTATCGCTATTTAAACGTTCACCAACAATCTTGCCGGACAAGACATTCGCATGATCAAAGTCCGGCTGAAAATATCGGCCTGTTTTCGGACGGTGCAAGGAGCGGAACATTTTGCCCACAGCAGAAGCTATCCCTCCACAGCAAGAAAACCGGGCCGAAATATCCTTGATTCTATTACAGCTGCCACTGAAGGAACACCTTTCCTACCCGTTCCTCTCTTTGATTCAGAAATCGACCTGACGGGTTACCTCTTTTTCGCCTTACTCCTCAGCATCAATTTTACCTATCGCCATAGTTAATAAAACCTGACAAACGGAAGCGCGAAGCATCTCGGAACTATAGATTTCCTTCTATGGGTTTTGACGAATGGCTGCGGGAGGCGTCAGTCGGCAAACATCACCTTGGGATCAAAACCGATGATCATCGCCCCCCAGTGTTTGCCATCTATATATATCGGCATGGAAAGGTCATTGAGGATCTGACCTGTGTCGCGCATATAGGTCTGCATGAGCATCGGCTCTGTGTGTCTGCAGCGTTTCTTTTCCGAATCAACATTAAAAAAGATTCTCTGGTGACGACTCTCCAGCAGGTCGCGCTTGGGATCACCGGTCATCGGTTTCGAAAACTCGGCGTGGTGGGAGGCAAGGTAGCCATTTTTATCAATGGCGAGAACATATATGGAATTGGAGATCCGCTTTCTAGCCGCATCAAAAAGGGGCATCAACTCTTTCTCAAAAGCCGTGGTAAATGCGGCTGTATATTTTTGCGGTTCGGTATTTGGCACTTTTTTATAATTGGCATCAAAGACATTGATACCCTTATCTTTTAACTGCTGAATACTTTTCTCAAAGTCAACTTTTATCGACTGGGCGGTGGTTATCAGCCAGTCAAATTTACCCTCGCCGGTTTTAAACGTCGACACCATCTCCAGCATCTTTTCCGTGATCCTGTTCAGGGCGCTTATGGAATTTTCTGAGAGACCCATCTCTTGAGCAATATCGCCGCTGAGCAAATTGATGGAGTCGACCTTCCTGGTGATCTCGGTATTATTGGTCGACAATTCTTCGATTGCCGCGGCTATCTTCATCAGCTGATCATCGGTTATCTCGAAATCGGTGATCAGTGTCTTGAAATTCTCCGTTGTATGGCCGACGACTTCGTCTGTTTCCCTGGAGTATTGCAGAATTTTTTCCGTCTCACTCTTGGTCTTATCAACAATGGCAATCATGGAGTTGATGTTTGCAGTAATCTCCTCGGTGGCCGGTTTTATCCTTTTAGCCAGCTCGCGGACTTCCGCTGCGACCACAGCAAAACCTTTGCCGTGTTCAGCCGCCCGCGCCGCCTCTATTGTGGCATTGAGCGACAAGAGATTGGTCTGCTCGGATATGCTGTTAATGGTACTGACTATGCCAAGAATATTTCCGGAACTTTTGTCCAGATCATCCACTGTAGCGATAAAGGAAGACACCGTCCTGTTTATCTGCGATATTTTTTCAGTGACACTCACGAGTTCGTTGAGTGAACTGCGCGCCATCTCCAGGTTGTTTGTGGTCTTTCCAGACACATATTGCGTATTTTCAGAGACCTCTGCGATTGCACTGTTTGCCTCATTGCTTGCCGCAGAGACCAGCTCCGACAACTCTCGCTGCTCCGCCGTCTTGCGAGCGGTACCAAAAACCGTTGAGGCAACCCTGGTCGAATCTACGGCGATATCAATGCCGATCCTGCGTATCTCGTCGATGAGTTTTCTCACCGTATCGAGAAAACAACCATAACTGTCATTGATCCTCTGGACATCGGGGTTGCCAAATCTTCTATTCACCTTTGACAGATCGGCTCTGCCTCGCTCGATATTGGCAAAAAGTGACATTATCTCGGCGACAATTTCGTTCTGACCACATTTAAGCATCTCGATGCAAACCATGCCGGCAATGAGCGCCAGCACCAGCAGGCCGAGCCCCAAGCCGACAAATGGTGCAAGATAATCAGGGTAGACGATGGCAAGGATGATCGAACCCGCACAGGCCAGATGTAAAACAAGAAGTGAGAAAACAGCACCCTGGATTTTGCCAACAAAGGTGGGAAAAACCCGGGACAAGGCCGTGACAAAAATATTCGTGTCTGACATGGTCAACCTCTTACGAGCGTTAGGATCATTAGCAGTCGCCTTTTCCGGAGGTCCTAAAAAAGCCACGCCAACGAAGGGCCATCCGATTCGATGCATCAATAACTACCTCTTCAAAACAGCTTTAGCAAGTATTTTGAAGATGAAGGCAATAACCGGCCCTGGGCCAGGTTTCCAATATTTTTCCCATCAATAACAATTGATTACAAACAAAGACGAACCAAGATTTTCTTAATCACCCGTTGTTCGTAAACGAAACTCACAATCTTCATTTTCCCACCGCAGTGGCTGCAAAGAAGCGGGTCAACCTCCCAGACTTTTTTAATGCATTGACGAAATCAGGAATCTCAACTGTGCGGTATGTTCAAAAAACGAAGCTTGCCCAGTAAAATGAATGTCTGGTAATTCCGGCTGCAATGACCGGGTCTCAGGTCAAACGGAAGGGTCCGGAAGAAGTAGATAAAAGATAACTGGATGGAATAAGTTGTCATCCCCTGTTTACATTTTTTTCGATTAAGGCGTATAATCGTAATGATACATCAGACACACCGGTTTGAAAGAATCAACGTTACCTGTTGGTTGGAACAATTCCGGTCCCATTCGTGAAAGCAGGGATCTGGCCCTGGTGAGCAACAGTTGGAGAGAAAAATTCTCCGTCGTCGTAAATAAAAAAACGGCCGGTGACATGTAAGGGAAGAAATGTCCGAAAAATCTTCCTATTGTCCCAGGGTCCAGGCAGTATTGGAGGGTAATTTTTGAACAAGCCAGAGGAAAAATACCGTGATGCAGTTTTTCTCATCACAGAAGAGCGTTCCTGTCCCACTTACAATACAGGTGAGGAGCTGAAGGTGCAAAATTTCAACCTGCTGACACCGTCCTATAAACCAAGCTGCCTCCATCTGGCCCAGAAAATTGCCAATATCGTCACTGTAAAACATAATATCGGTGGGCTTCCCCAAAGTGGTGGGCAAAAGTCTCAATTTGACTGCGGTGGCTGTGAAGGCATGATTCACTTTGAATACAAAAAGGAAAAAGATTTTGCCACGCTGCAGATGAAAATGCTCCAGGAGGCAAAAGATCGGCGCCGGAGGAAGCTTATTGAACAACATTTCGGAGTACTCCGGCAACTTGATATATTTAAACCTCTTGATGATCATTCTTTAATTGACCTGACACTGCTGCTTGAGTTCAACACGATCCCCAGAGACAAGAGAGTTGTGAAGAAGGGGGCGCCAGGCAATGATCTGTATATCATCTTGAAGGGACTGGTCACGGTCACAAATGACTATGGCTCAAAGGTCGCCGAGATTAAGGCAGGAGAGATATTCGGTGAGATGAGCCTTCTTTCCGGCGAACCGGTGTCCAATTCTATACATACTACCGAAGACACCCAAGTGGCTATGCTTAGTATGAAGAATTTCCGGAATATCCTGAAAGGGTACCAGACGCTGCAGCTTTTTCTCTTAAAGATGCTGGTCGACAGGGCGCAGATAATAGCCTTGCGGTCAGGAAATATTACCTCCGGCATGACCGGGAAATTAGCCGACATAAACTCTGCGGATCTTTTGCATATGATCAATGCCGCACGGAAAACCGGGGCGGTTCATCTGTCACTTAGAGATGGGAGAGCGGTTATCTTTTTTAAGAAGGGTGAAATCGTCTTTGCCCGTTTTCAGAAGCACCGTCAAAAGGAAGCAGTGTATACACTGCTGGGTGAAAAAAACGGCCAATTCAGTTACACGAGGGGCATTCCAAAAGAATTGGAAATGTCACCGCCAATTGGAGAGTTCATGCTATTGATGCAGGAGGGAATGCAGAGGTTTACCAATAACGCGCCGTAAAGCCCGGTCCTTCTGGCCGGGGCGACAAGGCGTAAGCTGTTACTCCGGTGTCTGTTGCTGTTCGACATACTGCCGGATAATGGAGATCGGCGCACCGCCGCAGGAAGCCGCAAAGTAGCTCGGACTCCACAGAACATCTTTGTAATACCTTTCGGCTATCTCGGGATAACGCTTCCTCAATATCCTGGACGAAGCGCCTTTCAGACTGTTCACCAGAGCAGAGACGGCCACCTTGGGCGGATAAAAAACGAGCAGATGAACATGGTCCTCTTCTCCGTTCATCTCGATCAGTTCAGCTGCAGACTTCCGGCAGATCCCGGCAAAAGATTCCCGGAGTATTGCGATAGCATTTCCGTCCAATACTTTTTTCCGGTATTTGGTCACAAACACCAGATGGACGTGCATATTGAAAACGCAATGTCTTCCTGTTCGGATCTCGTTATTTGTCTCCATAGACCAAAGTATAATTTAATTTATGAAGATACGCAAGGCATATAAATAGAGACTGAAGGTCGAACAGGATCGGCAGCAATTGTTCCGGCAACAGGCCGGGTGCTGCCGGTTCGTCTGGAACAAAGCCCTTGCTTTACAGAAGGAGTGTCTCTTCAGGAGGCGTTCGATAAAAAGATTCCGCAGCGGTTTCCCTGGGTCAAGAAAAACGGCCAGGCCCTCGATTTCTTGGGATACCCGCAAGGTTTCAAGCTGGATGGGGCTCGGGTTTTCCTGCCCAAAAGAGGATGGGTTCGGTTTATCAACAGCCGGGAGATCGGGGCAACAGGTAAGAAGGTCCCGGCCAAGTCCCGATTGAACAGCTCCCTCCTCGGCCAGGGATGGCTCGAGTTTCGCAGGCAACTTGAGGACAAGCTGGCCGGGAATGGCGGTTGGCGCCATACATATCAAAAGGGCAGGACCTGCCCGGTTTGCCGGTGCAGTGGGCGGCGCCGTCATGCCGCCAGCAGCAGGAATCCACCAAGGCAACTGCTCAGAAGCGTATGCTCATGCGCAGGTGGTGGTGGAATCCTCGGCCTTCAGGCCGGGGAGAATGTCAAGACGGTATCTCAGTGCCCTATCGTCTGGCTTCAAAAGCACAGTACCTGTGGTTTTTGGCATAGTAATTGGCGATTAGATTTTTCTCCTTTTTCCCATTTACGGCCTATCAGCAATTGCCGAAACCTTCAACACAATATTTCTAACTATCAGGTACCTTGGCAGCGCTTATTTGGTATGGCTTGGCATGAAGTCATGGCGATCTTCTGCTGAACGTCTTGACATTGCAGCAATAATACCACAATCTGGCCGAGCCAGTTTCTTGGATGGATTAGCCATCACCCTTGGTAACCCAAAAGTAATTATTTTCTATCTAAGTTTTTTACCAACTTTCGTCCATCTAGAGTAACTTCCGACCATTGACGTTGTTAGTGTTGCCTCAGTTGTTTTTCTTGTTCTGGGTTCTGTCATGTTGTTTTATGCTTACACAGCTTCACGAACCAAGGAGTTGTTCAAGAGTGCAAGCGCTCAGGATAAAATGAACGGGGCTACTGGTACTGCAATGATTGTACTGGGGCTTTATTATTAACAAAGACTTGATCAATATTCGCTGGCTGTGCCTTGCGAATTGGCTTTTGATTGACTAGGCAATGATTCACCGTTAGTTTATTAGTCATTCGTTAGCACCGCCGGGTCGAATCTTTATCATTTTTATTTTTGGCGAATTTGACATATTTACTGCCCTCGCCTGGAAGTACAGTCCTTGAACATCTCAAAGGTCGAACATTCCTACTGCCAATAGGATTGGTATCATACCCCCAAGGAGAGCTACAAAATCCTTTATAAATGCTTCCGTCATATTTTAGTGATTTTCCGGTAATATTTATTTTGAATAAGTATCTAGAGAGACCCGTCAGTTATTTAGGACAAGACTTTCTCCTGTTGAGCATGCAAACATGAAGGTCATGGAGAAGTCAACGACACCCTGACAAGAAGTTTTATCCTGCTTGTTTTGGCAGCCTAATTTATCCATTTATTTTTAATCTTTTCTATTTCGCCATCTTCGTGCATCGATCTGATTGTTTCGTCGAATTTCGGAATGAGTTTCAGATATTGAGAATCTTTTCGAATAAGAAGATGAAATCCGACGTGAGGGACGGGAGTGTCAAATGATACAAGATGGTCGTAATTAAGATCAGGTTTCTCTCTTTTTTTTCTTGTGTTTTTTATTGCATACAACACCATGGCTTCATCCTGCAAAAAAACATCCCCCCTGTGCGAGGCAATCATTCTACATGCTGAAGTGAGAGTCGGCGCCCATTCAACTCCATATTGGGTTAGATTTTTTTCTGCCCATCCGTCACCGATATAGTCTATGATTTTCAATCCTTTGAGATCAGACAAGGATCGAATTGATTTGATTTTTTCAATGTTCGGGTTGTCTCGTTGTGTAAATATTTTATATTTCATCACGAACACAGGTTCCCGGGTCGGCACCAGATATTTAAGGCGAGTTGATGTGGGGATTGTAATCAGCGCATCAGCCTGTTTCGTTTCCACAATCACCTGCGCCCTTCTCCAAGGAAAAACTTCATATTTAAGAGGAATACCCATGCGTCTGAATGCATTTTCGATAATGTCGTAGAAAATTCCATCTGGTCTTTTTTCCGAGTTTGCAAAGATATAGGGGGCTGCATCTATATCATCTGCAATATAGAAAGAACTTTCCTCGCAAGAGGCGGAATTAACAAAAACAAACAATAAAAAAACGACAACCTCACTGATTCTAGCTACAATGCTCTTCAATTAAAGGCCTCCTTTTCACTCTGGATGAACGCGCAATATATGTTCGGAAGAGACGCCTTAGGAAAACTATTCCAAGCGCCCAACCCTTTTGTTGGAGGTCCCCTGTAGGGCATAGCCGTCAAGCTAACGGATAACTTATTGAATGCACTAATTTATTTTGACACGACAAAGCCTTTGGGGCTTGAACCCCAAAAGCTTTGTAGCCTCATAATGGCTCCCCTGTTTGGGTCGGCTATTTCATTGAAACTTGGATAAT